>NZ_JAKZBV010000001.1:3776189-4464284 GCF_022539255.1 Sinomonas terrae | reverse complement strand
CCTGGCAGCCAAGGACATCATCACGGACCTCCCCGGCACGTTCCGCGCCTGGCAGAAGGGCACGGTCGTCCGCTCGTGGCTCCTCGACCTCCTGGTCAAGGCTCTTGAGGAGGATCCAGGACTCGACAACATCGGCGACTACGTCGAGGACTCGGGCGAGGGCCGCTGGACCGTGGAAGAAGCCATCGCCAACGCGATCCCTGCGCCTGCCATCACGGCCGCCCTGTTTGCGCGGTTCGAGTCGCGCGAGGACAGCTCGCCCGCGATGAAGATGGTTTCCGCGCTGCGCCACCAGTTCGGTGGCCACGCGACCCGTCCCGCCAAGTAGCAGGGTCGGGGAAAGGACGGTCTCGTCCCGGTGTACGTCGAACGGCTTTCGCTCACGGATTTCCGGAGCTATCCGCAGCTCGACCTCACCCTCGAGCCGGGACCGACCGTCCTCGTGGGCCCCAACGGGGTCGGCAAGACGAACGTCGTGGAGGCGCTGGGCCTCCTCTCGACCCTGTCCTCGCACCGCGTGTCCTCTGATGCCCCACTCGTGGGATTCGGGGCGAGCCAGGCGATCGTCCGGGCGGGTTTCGTACGCGGCGTCCAGCGTTCGCAGCTCGAGCTCGAGATCAATCCCGGCAAGGCGAACAGGGCCAGGATCAACCGCGGTGCTCCCCGGCGCGCAAGGAAACTCCTCGGAATCGCGAGGACCGTGCTGTTCGCGCCCGAGGATCTCGCCCTGGTCAAGGGCGATCCTTCGGCACGCCGCCGCTTCCTCGACGAGCTCCTCACGGTACTCGTACCGCGCCATGCGGGAACCCGCTCCGACTACGAGAGGGTCCTGAAGCAGCGGAATGCCCTCCTCAAGTCGGCTCGCACGTCGCGTTCCCGCGGCGGCCGCGGGCCGGATTCCCACGGCGCCACCGTCGAATCGACCCTTGACGTCTGGGACCAGCACCTGGCGAAGATCGGTGCCGAACTGCTGGCCGCGCGCCTCGCGCTTGTCGAGCGGCTGCGGCCACATGTCGCCGCGGCGTACGCCCAGCTGACCGATGGTTCGAAGGCGGCGCTGCTCGCCTACCGCTCGTCTATCGAGGGTTTCGTGCCCGACGATGACGCCGAACCCGTCGATCGCTCCCCCGCCGGCTCCCCCGGTGGCGGCCCCACGCCGTCGTCCGTTCCGGCAGGCGCTGGACTCGAGACGCTCAGCGTCGACGAGATAGGCGAACGATACCTGGCCGCCCTTGCGGCCGCCCGGCCGGCTGAACTCGAACGCGGACTCTCGCTCGTTGGCCCCCACCGCGACGAGCTCGAGCTCCTTCTCGGGCAGGCCCCCGCCAAGGGCTTCGCGTCGCACGGCGAGACGTGGTCTTTCGCGCTCGCCCTCCGCCTCGCGTCCTACTATGTGATGCTCGACGACTCGACCGTCGAGGGGGACGAGCCCATCCTCATCCTCGACGATGTCTTCGCCGAACTCGATGTCGCCCGCCGTACGCGGCTCGCAGCGATCGTCGCAAAGGCAGAGCAGGTCCTCGTCACGGCAGCGGTCGACGGCGACATCCCGCCCGAGCTTTCCGGGCGGCGGGTCCGCGTCGTCCCCGGCGGCATTGAGGAGACGGACGACGCCGGGCACTCGGGCGCTGGGGAGCCGGGCGCTGTGAAGCACAGTCTTGGGGACGCCTGATGGCGGACGCTGATCAACCCGAGGTCGATGCGGCGCAGGCTGCTCTGAATCGGGTCCGGCAGGCCGCCGAAGCCCGGGGGGAAGTGCGCACGCGGACAACCGGTTCGCTCGTCCCCACAGCAGGAGCCCGAAATACGAGGCGCAGCACCACTCGCAGAGGAGAGCCAGGATATGGGGGTCGGGACCCGCTCGGGCTCGGCAGCGTCGTCCAACGCATGGTCGCCGAGCGCGGCTGGTCCTCCCCCGTGGCCGTCGGCTCCGTCATGGCCCGTTGGCCGGATCTCGTCGGCCCCGAGGTCGCCGCGCACTGCACTCCTGAGAGCTTCGAGAACACGACGCTGCGCGTGAGGTGCGATTCGACCGCTTGGGCGACCCAGCTCCGCCTGCTGAGCACCGCGCTCCTGGACGGCTTCGCGCGGGAGCTCGGCCCCGACGTTGTGCGCACGCTTCAGGTGCTCGGCCCGGCGGCGCCGAGCTGGCGGAAGGGGGCCCGGAACGTGCGCGGCCGCGGCCCCCGCGACACGTACGGATGAATCCAGACGGGGGTCTTGACACGGGAAGCCGGAAATCCCTGTCTGCGCCTCTCTCGGGCCCGGAGCCACACTCCCCCTTAGATGCCCGCCCGCTGAGCCGCCATTTCGGCCCTTAAAGGCTTCCCATGGGCACCCGCAGGGCGCGCGTGTCCGGGATCGCGCGGTGAACCCGGTAGAATTGACTGGTAAGCCTGCCTACCAAAAGAGGGGTCGAGACCGCCTGTGTCTGACGAGAGCGCAGCGAACGTGTCCAACGAGCATGCGACCAACCCGCCGAATGCTCCTAGGGAATACGGGGCGAGCAGCATCACGGTGCTCGAAGGCCTCGAAGCAGTCCGCAAACGCCCTGGCATGTACATCGGATCGACCGGCCCCCGTGGCCTACACCACCTCGTCTACGAGGTGGTCGACAATTCGGTCGACGAGGCCCTCGCCGGGTACTGCGACCACATCAAGGTAACGCTCCAGCATGACGGCGGCGTCCGCGTCGAGGACAATGGCCGCGGCATTCCGGTGGACATCCACCCGACCGAGGGCAAGCCGACCGTCGAGGTCGTCATGACGATCCTGCACGCCGGCGGCAAGTTCGGCGGCGGCGGGTACACGGTCTCCGGTGGCCTCCACGGCGTCGGCATCTCCGTTGTGAACGCGCTCTCGACCCGAGTCGACACCGAGGTGCGCCGGCAGGGCTACGTGTGGAGGATGTCGTTCCGCGACGGGGGCCACCCTGTAGGCGGCCTCGTCCAGGGCGAGGCGACCGATGCAACCGGCACGATCCAGACGTTCTACCCGGATCCCTCGATCTTCGACAGCGTCGAGTTCGACTTCGAGACGCTTCGCGCGCGCTTCCAGCAGATGGCCTTCCTCAACAAGGGCCTGCGCATCACCCTCACCGACGAACGCAAGGCGCAGGTCGACGAGGAGGAACTCGCCGACGAGGCGGAGCACGCTCCGGAGCCGCGGACAGTCGACTACAAGTACGACGACGGCCTGCTCGACTACGTCAAGCACCTGAACTCCTCGAAGAAGATCGAGGTCATCCACGAAGAGGTCATCGCGTTCGAGAGCTCCGAGCCCGAGCGGCGCATGGCGCTCGAGATTGCGATGCAGTGGACCACTGCCTACGCGGAGTCCGTCCACACATACGCGAACACGATCAACACCCACGAGGGCGGCACCCACGAGGAGGGCTTCCGGGCGGCGATGACGTCGCTCGTGAACCGCTACGCGCGCGACAAGGGCATCCTCAAGGAGAAGGAAGACAACCTCACAGGCGACGATGTGCGCGAGGGCCTGACCGCCGTCATCAGCATCAAGCTCGCCGAGCCGCAGTTCGAGGGCCAGACGAAGACCAAGCTCGGCAACTCCGAAGCCAAGGGCTTCGTCCAGCGCGTCGTGACGGATCAGCTCGGCGACTGGTTCGAGCGCAACCCCGGTCCGGCCCGCGACATCATCCGCAAGGCAATCCAGGCTTCCCAGGCCCGCATGGCGGCCCGCAAGGCCCGCGACAACGCGCGCCGCAAGAGCCCGCTCGAGTCGTTCGGCATGCCGGGCAAGCTCTCGGACTGCTCATCGAAGGACCCCTCGGAGTGCGAGGTCTACCTCGTCGAGGGTGACTCGGCCGGCGGTTCCGCCAAGCGCGGCCGCAACCCCAAGACGCAGGCGATCCTGCCCCTCCGCGGCAAGATCCTCAACGTGGAGCGTGCGCGCCTCGACAAGGCGCTCGGGAACGCTGAGATCCAGTCGATGATCACTGCGTTCGGGACGGGCATCGGCGAGGACTTCGAGATCGCCAAGCTGCGTTACCACAAGATCGTGCTGATGGCCGATGCCGACGTCGACGGCCAGCACATCACCACCCTGCTCATGACCCTGCTGTTCCGGTACATGCGGCCCCTCATCGAGAACGGCTACGTGTACCTCGCGCAGCCGCCGCTGTACCGGATCAAGTGGTCCAATCACGCGCACGACTACGTGTACAGCGACCGCGAGCGGGATGACACGATCCGGGCGGGCCTCGCGAACGGCCAGCGCCTTCCGAAGGAGAACGGCATCCAGCGGTACAAGGGCCTCGGCGAGATGGACTACACCGAACTGTGGGACACCACCATGGATCCCGACCGGCGCACCCTTCTCCAGGTCACGATGGAGGACGCGGCCGCGGCCGATCAGACCTTCGCAGTGCTCATGGGCGACGACGTCGAGTCACGCCGGCACTTCATCCAGCAGAACGCCAAGGACGTCCGCTTCCTGGACATCTGACGCCGGGCCCGTGACCCGCCAGATGAGCCAGAGCAACCAGAGGAGACATTCATGAGCGACGAGACTCCCGAGACCCCAGGCATCGGACCGGACGGCATGCCCACCGGACCGCTCGCCGAGGGAGCCCTCATCGACCGCGTCGAGCAGGTGGACCTGCAGACCGAAATGCAGCGTTCGTACCTCGACTACGCGATGGCGGTCATCGTCGGGCGCGCGCTGCCCGACGTGCGCGACGGCCTCAAGCCCGTCCACCGCCGAGTCCTGTACGCGATGTTCGACGGCGGCTACCGCCCCGACCGCGGGTTCAACAAGTGCGCCCGCGTCGTCGGCGACGTCATGGGCACGTACCACCCACACGGCGACATGGCGATCTACGACGCCCTCGTGCGCCTCATCCAGGACTGGGTCATGCGGTACCCGCTCGCGCTCGGCCAGGGGAATTTCGGTTCCCCGGGCAACGACGGCGCGGCGGCCCCTCGGTACACCGAGACCAAGATGGCGCCCCTTGCCATGGAAATGGTCCGGGACATCGACGAGGAGACCGTCGACTTCCAGGACAACTACGACGGCAAGAACCAGGAACCGACCATCCTGCCGGCCCGGTTCCCGAACCTGCTCGTCAACGGCTCGTCGGGCATCGCCGTCGGCATGGCCACGAACATCCCGCCGCACAACCTTCGGGAGGTGGCTGACGGCGTTCAGTGGTACCTGCAGAACCCGGAGGCCACGCGCGAAGAACTCCTTGAGGCGCTCCTCCAGCGCATCAAGGGCCCGGACTTCCCGAGCGGTGCGACGATTCTCGGCCACCGCGGGATCGAGGACGCCTACCGCACAGGCCGCGGGTCGATCACGATGCGCGCCGTCGTCAACGTCGAGGAAATCCAAGGCCGTACGTGCCTTGTCGTCACCGAGCTGCCGTACATGGCGAACCCGGACAACCTCGCGATGAAGATCGCGGAACTCGTCAAGGACGGGAAGCTCCACGGCATCGCGGACCTCCGCGACGAGACCTCGGGCCGGACGGGCCAGCGCCTCGTGATCGTCCTCAAGCGGGACGCTGTCGCGAAGGTCGTGCTCAACAACCTGTACAAGCACACGCAGCTGCAGGACAACTTCCCCGCGAATATGCTCGCGATCGTCGACGGAGTGCCGCGCACGCTCTCGCTCGATGCGTTCGTCCGCCACTGGGTGACCCACCAGATCGACGTGATCGTGCGCCGTACGCAGTTCCGGCTGCGGAAGGCCGAGGAGGAGATCCACATCCTCCGCGGTCTGCTCAAGGCCCTCGACATGCTCGACGAGGTCATCGCCCTCATCCGCCGCTCCCCGACGGTGGAAGAAGCGCGCGACGGCCTCATGGCCCTTCTCGAGATCGACGAGCTCCAAGCGCGCGCGATCCTCGACATGCAGCTCCGCCGCCTCGCGGCCCTCGAACGGCAGAAGATCCAGGACCGCAACGACGAGCTCGAGGCCCAGATTGCGGAGTACCGCCAGATCCTCGCGGATCCGGCGCGGCAGCGGGCGATCATCTCCGAGGAGCTCGGCACGATCGTCGAAAAGTACGGCGACGACCGCCGGACGCGGATCCTCGCGGGCTTCGACGGCGAGATGAGCGTCGAGGACCTCATCCCCGAAGAGGAGATGGTCGTGACCATCACTCGCGGCGGTTACGTCAAGCGCACGCGCAGCGACCAGTACCGGCAGCAGGGCCGGGGCGGCAAGGGAGTCCGCGGCGCCCAGCTGCGCGGGGACGACGTCGTCGAGCACTTCTTCGTCACGACCACGCACCACTGGCTCCTGTTCTTCACGAACCTCGGCCGCGTGTACCGTGCGAAGGCCTATGAGCTCGCCGAGGGCGGTCGCGACGCGAAGGGCCAGCACGTTGCGAACGTCCTCGCGTTCCAGCCCGACGAGCACATTGCCCAGGTCCTCGACCTCCGGGACTACCAGCAGGCCCCCTACCTCGTGCTGGCCACGAAGGGCGGTCTCGTGAAGAAGACGCGGCTCGAGGACTACGACACGAACCGCACTGCGGGCGTCATCGCGATCAACCTGCGGGACGGTGACGAACTCGTCTCCGCCCAGCTCGTCTCCGAGACCGACGATCTCATGCTCGTTTCCCGGCACGGCCAGTCCGTCCGCTTCACGGCGGACGACGACGCGCTGCGCCCCATGGGCCGCGCTACGAGCGGCGTGACTGGCATGAAGTTCCGGGACGACGACGAACTTCTCGCCGCGAACGTCGTACAGGAGGACTCGTACGTCTTCATAGTGACCGAGGCCGGCTACGCGAAGAAGACGGCGGTCGACGAGTACCGGCGTCAGGGCCGCGGCGGGCTCGGCATCAAGGTAGGGAAGTACCAGGAAGGCCGTGGCCACCTCATGGGTGCGCTCATCGTCAACGACGAGGACGAGGTCCTCGTCGTGATGGAAGGCGGCAAGGTCGTCCGGTCTGCTGTCTCGGGCGTCCCGGCGACGGGACGTGACACGATGGGCGTCATTTTCGCCCGTCCTGACGACGGCGATCGCATCATCGCCGTGGCGAGGAACACGGAGCGTGGGCTCACCGAGGCCGTCGAGGGCGAGGTAGTCGATGCCGAGATCGAACCGGTCGACGACAGCGAGCAGGCTCAGGATGCCGTAACGTTGACCGGAGACTCTGTCGAGAACCCCGGAGGTAACGAGTGAGCACGCCCGAGAACGAAGCCCGTCCCGGGGGCTATCAGGTGACCCCACCGGCCCGGCCCCCGCAGCGGCCGGCCGCGGCACCGGCGTCGTCCGGAGGCTACCAGGCCCGCGGCGCGCAGGCTCCTGCAGCTGCGACCCAGAGGCCCAGCGTCAGCCCGGCGGGAGCGGGGCAGCGCCCGGCAGCCCGTCCGGCTCAGCGGCCTCCCCTCGGCGGTGCCCCGACTCAGGGCCTCGTTCGTCCGGCGCCCAAGGCCAAGCAGCGGCGCGCCCGCCTCCTGGTGAGCAAGGTCGATCCGTGGTCGGTTCTCAAGATGGCGTTCCTCCTCTCGGTCGCCCTCGGGATCGTGACCGTTGTGGCGTCGATCGTCCTGTGGACCGTCCTCGACATCACGGGCATCTTCGACAAGATCAACGGACTGCTCGGCCAGGTTGCTGGTTCGGAGAGCGGCGGCTTCGACCTCCGCAAGGTCGCCTCGCTCGGCCAGGTCGCCTCGTTTGCGACCATCATCGCCGTCGTCAACGTGGTGCTGCTCACGGCACTGTCGATGCTCACGGCGGTGCTCTACAACCTTGCTTCGGCTCTCGTCGGGGGCATCGGAGTCACCCTCACGGACGACTGATCCGGATTTGGCCGGGCTGCCCTCGGTGCTGTAGAGTCTTATCTCGGCCCGAGGGCAACCCAAGGCCTGTTGGGGGCGTATAGCTCAGGCGGTTAGAGCGCTTCGCTGATAACGAAGAGGTCCCAGGTTCAAGTCCTGGTACGCCCACGGAACCTGCTTTTCCACCCTTTGGAGGTGCCTGTTGAAGAAGCTGATTGCACTCGCGATCGCTGCTGCTGCAGGCGCCTTTGTTGTCAAGAAGATGCAGGAATCCGAAGCCCAGAAGAAGGTCTGGAGCACCACGACGGACAACGTCGAGTAGCTCGATTCCTGCGGGCACCGCGGGGGCATGGCGCAATTGGTAGCGCACCTGCTTTGCAAGCAGGGGGTTAGGGGTTCGAGTCCCCTTGCCTCCACCGCCGGTCCCGGCTCCACTTCATGCAAGTGGGGCCGGGACCTTTTTTGTGCCCCTTGGCTCGCCCCTCGGCCTTGCCCCCAGTCCCCGCGCCGCCGACTCTCCTTCACCGCCAGCTCTCGGGCCCGTCTTTCCCGCCATCGCTCGCGCTCCAGCCCGGTTGTGATTTCCCAATCACTTCCACAGCGGCGTGTCAGGCCACGACGCGGCATGGGAGGCCACAGAAGTGGGCTGGAGCGCGAGTTCCCGGCTTGGTATAGGCAGACGGCGGAGTCCGAGCGCCGGCTGGCAGGCGCGCATGGTGGCGACCGGCGAGAGCCTAGAGTGTTCAGGTGACCCTCCTTCTCGCGGCCCTTGGCGTGCTCGGCGTCTCTTCGTCGGGGCCCCTCATTGCAGCCACTCTCGCCGGCAGCTCGGTGACGGCCCTCGCCATCGCCTTCTGGCGCAACGCCATCGCAGCCGTCGTGATGGCCGCGCCGGTGGCTCTTCGCGAGCCACGCCAGTTCCGGCAGCTGGGACGGCGCGAGTACCTGTGGTCGTCTCTCGCGGGCGTCGCGCTCGCGTTCCACTTCGTGTGCTTCATCCTCTCGCTGACGCTGACCTCGGTCGCGGCGGCGACGGCCCTCGTGTGCCTGCAGTCGGGGTGGATTGCCGTCTTCTCGCTCCTGCGCGGGCGGCGGCTTCCGCGGGCCGTGGTCGTGGGCCTCGGCGTCTCCTTCGTGGGTGTTGTCGCCATTACCGGATTGGACGTGGGTGGCTCGCACGAGGCCCTGCTCGGGGATCTGCTCGCGGTTGCCGGCGGGATTCTCGCAGGGCTCTACACGATGGCAGGAGGACAAGCCCGCCAAACCATGGGCACGGGCACCTACACGGCGCTTTGCTACGGCGTGTGTGCGGCGATCGTCGCGGTGCTCGCCCTCATCTCGGGGCAGCGTCTGGCCGGCTTCGAGCCAATCGGCTGGGCCGGGATCTTCGCGATCACGCTCGCAGCGCAGATTGTGGGCCACACGGCCTTCAACCATCTGGTCGCGACGCTGAGCCCGCTTGTCGTGTCGATGATCATCCTGCTCGAGATCCCCGGAGCCGCGATCCTCGCGGGGGTCTTCCTCCACCAGGTCCTGCCGGCGGGGACGTACGCGGGGCTCACCTGCATCCTGGCGGGGCTCGCCATCGTCGTGCTCGGGCAGCGGCGGGCCAGGCGCGAGCAGGCACTCGAGCCGGGGCTCGGCGCGGATTAGCCGATGCCGGCGCGCTTGACCGGGGACGAGGAGTTCGCGGTGTGCAGGGCGCGGAGCAGCTTCGCTGGGAAGTAGATGGAGAAGAAGACGACCATCGGCGCCTTGAGCGCGATCTTCTTGACGTTGTGCGCCTTGTAGGTGCGGTCGAACCGTGTCACGTAGTACCGGTAGTCCCGCGGAGAGTCCTCGAGGCGGCGCGCAGACATGCCGGAAACCATCTCGGGCCAGTACTGGATGCGCATATCGTGCTCGGCGAGATGCAGGGACAGGTCGATGTCCTCGTGCATCTCATCGTTCTCGTCCAGGCAGACCTCGCCCCGAATCTTTTCCCACGCGCTCTTGCGCATCGCCATGTTCGAGCCGAAGAGGAAATGGTACTGGTGCCTGGCAAGCCTGAGCATGAGCTGCCGCACCTTGTCGTCGGCTTTGAGTCCGAAGCGGCGCATCGGCATGTCGTAGTACACGACCGGCCCCGTGGCGGCCTGCACTGTGGGGTCCGCAAAAGCCCAGATGACCTCCTCGACCCAGTCCGGTTCGAGCAGGGAATCGGCGTCGATACGACCGATGATGTCACCCTGCGCAGCGTCGAGCCCGAAGTTCCGAGTGGGGATCAGCCCCTGCTCTGCGTTCTGGCTGAGGAGGCGGATTCCCGCTTCGGGGTACTCCTGTTGAAGTTGGCCGACAATCTCCGCTGTGGCGTCCGTGCTCAGGTTGTCGACGACGATGATCTCAAGCGCTGGCACCGACTGGTAGATCGCCGCAGTGACGCACTGCCGGATCACGCTCTCCTCGTTGTAAGCGGGGATGACAATCGAGACGCTCGGGCGTCCGATCGCGTAGGTCGACGAGGAGAGGGCGGGTTCGGGGACCATCACTGCAAATCTAGCAAAGGCAGGGAGGGGACCCGCTGGTATTGAGCGGATCCCCTCCCTGACGGCACGGAGGAACTCCGCGCCAGTTGCGCTGGGGTTAGGACTCCCCGTCCTGGCTCGCGTTGTGGATGTCCCGCATAGCGGCCGTCGCGTCCTTCGCCACGTGCTTGGCCTCGCCCTTGGCGTCGTCGTCCTCGCCCTCCGCGGCCTCCGGGCCCATCGAGGTGTCGACGGCGGGGACGGGGCCGGGCTCGGTAGCGGCGCTCGAGGCGTCGGTGGCCTCGGAGACGGCAGTGTCCTCAGCCGTCTCCTTCGACGGGGTGGAAGCCGTCGGAGCGGAGGTGCTCCCCTGAGGTTCCGAGGCCACAGACTGCGACGAAGAGGACGCCGGAGGCGTCACCGGGACGGGCTTGACCGGCACCGGCGTCTTCCAGGGGTCCTCGACGGGCTTGGCGGCACGCCACGCTGCAACACCGGCGGCGACCGCTGCCGCGACTACCCCGAACACGAGGAAGCCGCGCCCCTTCTTCTTGGGCCGGCCCGCTGCCTTCCGCGCGGCTTCCTGCGCCGCCGCAACAGCTTCCTTTGTGGCGGCGTCGGCCTGACGCACGATGCCGGACTCCGCGAGCTTCTGCGCGACCGCGTCCACCTGCCCGGGAGCAGCAGAAAGACTCCGGTTCACGGTCTCTGCGGCGCTCGCGAGGCCCTCCGAGATGCGCGGGAGCATCTGGTCGGCCGCGTCCTTGATGACGGGGCCGGCCTTGTCCACGGCCTCATGGAGGCGGGGCGAGGTGGTATCGACGATCTCGCTGATCTTCGGGCCGAGGTGCGAAAGGCCCTCCTGGATCCTCGGGGTCACGACGGCGACGCCCTCGGCGAGGCTGTTCGCCGCGGTCTTGAGGCCCTCTTGGACCTTCGGGGAGGCGGCATCGAGACCCTGCTGGATCTTCGGAACGGCCCACTCCACGGCCGCATCCACGCGGGGCTGGGCCCAATCGCGCGCATTCTCGACGCTGGTCGTGACGGTCTTCTCCAGTGATTTCTTCACGGCTACCTCCAGATATCTGCTAGGTCCATCGCCAGCCTACGAGAGCGAGACGCCGTATGCTACGAAAACGAGGCATTCCTGCCATAGGGTTCCCGGATTTCACCGAGCGCAGAACGTCCGACGGCGCCCGGCAACGTCCAACGCGCCCGTGGAACAATGGCCGCATGAGTGCTAATGCAACCGCCAAGGCCACCATCCACACGAACCACGGGGACATCGTGGTCAACCTTTTTGGCAATCACGCGCCGAAGACCGTGAAGAACTTCGTGGGACTCGCAACGGGCGAGCAGTCCTGGACCCACCCGGAGACCGGCGAGGACAAGACGGGAACGCCTCTCTACAACGGCACGATCTTCCACCGCATCATCAAGGACTTCATGATCCAGGGCGGCGATCCGCTCGGGAAGGGCATCGGAGGCCCCGGCTACCGTTTCGACGACGAGATCCATCCGGAGCTGAACTTCAAGGAGCCGTACAAGCTCGCCATGGCGAACGCCGGCGTCCAGGGCGGCAAGGGAACCAACGGCTCGCAGTTCTTCATCACGACCGTCGACACGAGCTGGCTCTACGGCAAGCACACCATCTTCGGCGAGGTTGCAGACGAGCAGTCGAAGAAGGTCGTGGACGAGATCGAGGGTGTCCGCACGGGCCTTCAGGATCGTCCTGTTGAGGACGTTGTGATCAGCTCGATCGACGTCGAGACGCTCTAACCCTCCACATGAGCTACGGAATGCCCCCCGCTGAGCCGGCCGCTCCGCCGGTATGTCCGCGCCATCCGGACCGCGTCTCCTATGTGAGGTGTCAGCGGTGCGGGCGTCCGGCATGCCCGGACTGCCAGCGGCCGGCCGCGGTGGGCATCCAATGCGTCGACTGCGTGCGCGAACTCGCGGCGCAAGGGCCTCGCGGCCCCTACGGTGGAAGCCTCCGCCGCTCAGGTCAGCCCATCGTGACCTGGTCGATCATCGGCGTGTGTGTCTTGGTCTACATCCTCGAGTGGCTGTTGCCCAACGACGTCGTCTTCCAGGACTTCGCGTATGCGACCGTCTTCACCGGTGTCGAGCCGTGGCGCATGCTCACGAGCGCCTTCCTGCACTCGCAGAGCTTCATCCTCCACATCGGTCTCAACATGTACACCCTGTGGATCTTCGGGCGAGTGCTTGAGCCAGTCCTCGGGCGCTGGCGCTATCTGATGGTGTACCTGATCTCCGCCCTCGGCGGCTCGGTCGGATTCTTCCTCTTGACCCCGGTTTCCATGACCGCCGTGATTGGGGCCTCCGGCGCGATCTTCGGGCTCTTCGGCGCGCTCTTCGTCGTCGTCCGCCAGCGGGGAGGCAGCGTCCGCCAGCTCCTCGTGCTCATCGCCCTCAATGCGGTCTTGGGGTTCGTCGTCCCCGGAATCGCTTGGCAGGCGCACTTGGGCGGGCTTGTCACGGGAGGGCTGACGACGGCGATCATCGCCTACGCGCCCCGCGGCCGGTATCGGCTCGCCGTTCAGGTCGGCGGATTGCTCGCGGTGGTGGCGCTGCTCGTGATTATCACCGCTGTCAGAGTTGGCGCCCTCGGCCTCTCACAGACGGCTGTCGTCGGCGCCTAACCCCTCCCTGTGGGTGGTTTTCCACAACGGCTATCCACAGTGTGCACAACTTACAGATCTGTAGTTAGAGGACGCAGATCGCAGTGGTGACGGGAGCTGGAGCTCCTTCTGAGAGCCCAGCTCCCACCGCGAATTCCCCAGCTGTGGATATCGCTCCTCAATACTTGTGGACTAGCAGCCGGGAGCGGGCTCAGGCCTCGCGCTCCAGCAGTTCGTCGAGGCGCTCGTAACCCTCGTTCATTCCGTCCGTCATGCCGGCCTCGAGCATCGCGTCGCGTGCGGCGACCGACTGGAACGTCGAATGCACTGTCAGCCGGCAACGCCCGTCCTCGAGCGCTTCGATCTCGGCCGCGTCAAGCGAGACGTGCCCTGGCGCACCTTCGAACTCGAACGTCTGCACCATCCGGCGCGGCTCTGTGAGTTCATGGAAGGACCCGTGGAAGGCGAAGGTGAGTCCGTCCTCGCCGGACTGGACGAAGCGGTAGGAACCTCCGCTCCGAGCGTCGAAGCGGTCGATCGTCGTGGCGTACCTGCGGGGCCCGATCCACTGGCTGAACAGTTCGGGATCCACGTGCGCCCGGTAGACGCGCTCTGCGGGGGCGTTGAACTCACGAACGACGTCGACGAATGGGAGTCCGGGCTCAGCGCTGACCTGGGTGGTCTTGGTCGTGGTCATGATGGTGTTCCTCCGATGCGAGAAGGGCGTCGAGGCGTTCATAGCGTTCCTCGACTGCTTGGCGGTAGCCGTCCAGCCAGGCCGTGAGGCGGCCGAGCGCGGCGGCGTCCAGATGGCAGGGGCGGCGTTGGGCGTCGCGGCTGCGTGTGATGAGGCCGGCCTCCTCCAGCACCTTGAGGTGCTTCGAGACGGCCTGCAGGGTGACGGCGAATGGCTCGGCAAGCTCGTTCACCGTGGCATCTCCTTGCGCCAGACGTGCCACAAGGCGCCGGCGCAAGGGATCCGAGAGGGCGGCGAAGGCACGGTTGAGCCCGCCTTCCTCGGCCGTTCCGGGGTCAGCGGTTGCAGTCTCCACAGCGCGCCTTTCGAAAGGACCAACGATAACCAACCATCTTCTTTATCAACTGATAGGTTGAATAGACTGAGCCTAGATCGTGGCGGCGCTGGGGTCAAGGGGCTCATCCGCGCTCTTGTCCACATGGGTTGTCCACAGTGTGGGTAACTTACAGAGCTGTAGTTCTTCCGCCTCTTCCCCCTGTGCAGGGCGAAACGGGCATCTGATGCCACCACCGCGACCCGGGAATCCACACCTGTGGATAACTTTGGGGATACGCCCTGTTGGAAAGTGCACAACCCGGGCCATCTACGGATTAGGCTCAGGCGGAGGAGGGCAGCCATGAGCAATCTCGAACTCGAGCCGCAGGAAACACGCTGCGGGGCGGACGACGGCGATGTGGCCGGAGTCGAGCTGATCGTTCCCCGTGACGTTCCCCTCGGCGGCCTCCGCGCCATGCCCGTACGGCGCACCCTGCCTTCCAAGGAGCGAAGTCTCATCGGCGCATGGTGCTTCCTGGACCATTACGGCCCAGACGATGTCTCGCTCACGGGAGGCATGCGCGTCCCGCCCCATCCCCATACGGGGCTTCAGACCGTGAGTTGGCTGTTCACGGGCGAGATCGAGCACCGGGACAGTGCGGGCCACCAAGCGCTCGTCCGGCCCGGGGAGCTCAATCTGATGACTGCAGGCAGCGGCATCAACCACTCCGAGTACTCGACCCCGGGCACCACCGTCCTGCACGGAGCACAGCTCTGGACGGCCCTGCCAGACGCATTCCGTCACGCCGACCCGGGGTTCGAGCGCTACGTGCCGCAACCCGTCGCGCTGGCGGGCGTGAGCGGGGAACCCGTGGGCGAGGCCCGCGTGTTCCTAGGATCCCTGCTCGGAGATGTGTCCCCCGTGCAGACCTACTCGCCCCTCCTCGGCGCGGAGCTGACGCTCGGGCCGCACGCCGCCGTCGTGCTCGAAGTCGACGCGACCTTCGAACACGGCATACTCGCCGACAACGGCGACGCGGCCATTGAGGGGACCGAGGTGCCCCAGAGCGTTCTGGCCTACCTTGCCCCAGGCCGGTCGGCTCTCCGGCTCGCCAACGACGGCGACGCGCAGCTCCGTCTTCTCCTCCTCGGGGGGCGCCCGTTCGAGGAGGAGATCACGATGTGGTGGAACTTCGTGGGCCGCGACCATGACGAGATCGTTGGCTACCGCGCCGCATGGCAGCGCGAGATCGGGGCCGAGGCGGCGAGCGGCGAGGAAGAGAGCATGGCGCACGACGGCGCACGGTTCGGCCCCGTCGTCGAACTCACCCATGGCGAGGCGGCCCTTCCCGCTCCCGCGCTCCCCCACGTCCGCCTCCGCCCGCGTGGAGGCTCGCGAGAAAGGAACCATGGATGACCGACCGGATCGACATTGTGCACGTGCCCGAGCGGCACCGCTACGAGCTTCGCGATGGGGACAAGCGCATCGGCATGGAGCTCTATCGGGTCCAGGACGACGGCGCGGTGTACGCGTTCGACCACACCGAGGTTGACGAAGGCTACTCCGGTCTGGGGCTCGCGAGCCGGCTCGTGAAGTTCGCCCTCGACGATGTCCGTTCGAAGGGCGCTCGGATTCGGCCCTACTGCCCGTACGTCCGTGCTTTCTTGCGCCGCCACGCCGAGTATCGCGACCTCGTCGTCGACGGCTTCGTGGAGCCCGAGGACTGAGGGGGAAGTGAACTTCACTGTGGATGGACGGCCTTGGTTCTCCACAGAGTTCTCCACATGGGTGGATAACTTACAGGCATGTCATTCTTAGTCTCTCCCCCGCTTCTTGGCCTGCTGCTACCGGTTAGGAAGCGCCCAGGGCCTGATCCTCCGCTTCTTCCCCTCCACAGCCTGTGGATAATTTGCCGCAGAAAACCCACATCCTGTGGACTCTTGCGAGCCTCCTATGTAGGTTGGGCGAGCCCGAACCCGGGAAACAGATTCGTAGTTTTGGAAAGGCAAATCGCAGCGGACCCGCTGCATCAGGTATCAGCCATCACAGGAAGGCAGGACCGATGAGCCCTGAACACCGCAAGCCGGACGGCGAAAACGAACAGGGCTGGGACGTTGACGAGGAGGCGATCGTCGCAGAGCAGAGACGGCGCTTCGGAGGTGTGAAGACCGGATCCGCCTTCTTCGGCTGGCTGTGCGCTACGGGCATGTCAGTCCTGCTGACCGCCGTCCTCACCGCCGCGGGCGCGGGCATCGGCATCGGGACGCAGACGGATCCGACGAAGCTCGCAGGGCAGGCGGCGCCGACCGTCGGCATCATCGGGGCCGTGGCCGTGGCGGTGATCCTGTTCGTCTCCTACTACTGCGGGGGCTACGTCGCGGGCAGAATGGCGCGCTTCGACGGCGTGAGGCAGGGTATCGCCGTGTGGCTGTGGGCCGTGGTCATCGCGATCGTCGTCGCGCTCGTGGTGGTGGCGGCCGGTGCCCGCTTCAATGTCCTCTCGAACCTCAACAGCTTCCCCCGAATCCCCGTCGACGAGGGCACTCTGACCACTGGCGGAATCATCGTCCTGATCGTGGGAGCGCTCATCACCCTCATCGGCGCCATCCTCGGCGGAGCTGCGGGCATGCGCTACCACCGAAGGATCGACCGTACCGCCGTCGACCTCTGACCGAACTCGCCCCGGATGCGCAATCCGCGTCGGTGTGGACCACTGAGCCCGCGGGGGCGCCGACTACGCTGGCGAGCGTGATCGCCACAAGCCAAGCTTCGTCGTCGTCCGTCTCCCAGAAGCGCCCGCTTGCCCTCGTGACTGGCGTCGGGCGGCGGCCAGGGATCGGGGCGGCCATCGCCCGCGAACTTGCGTCGCAGGGATGGGATCTGGCCTTGTCGCACTGGTCGGCCTACGACGCGCGCCTCCACGGCGCACCGGCGGGGCACGAGGCGGAGGCGATCGCCGCCGAAGTCCGCGGGCATGGCGCCATGGTCGAGGTCTTCGAGGCGGACCTTGCGGACCCCGAGGTGCCGGCTCGGCTTCTTGCGTCGGCTGGGCAGCGGTCACCGGTGCGTGCGCTCATTCTGAGCCACGCGGAATCGGTGGACTCCTCGATCCTCGACACGAGTCTCGATTCGTTCGATCTCCACTTCGCCGTGAACGCTCGCGCCTCGTGGTTGCTCGTGAAGGCCTTCGCCGAGCAGTTTCCCGAGAGCCTTCACGGGCTCGGGCGCATCGTCGCTCTCACCAGCGACCACACTGTCCACAACCTGCCGTACGGCGCGAGCAAGGGCGCGCTGGACCGCATGATTCTTGCGGCAGCCCGAGAATTCGGGCACTTGGGGATCAGCGCGAACGTCCTCAATCCTGGGCCGATCGACACGGGCTGGATGGACGACACCACGCGTGCGGCCCTGACCGCGCGCCAGCCGGGTGGCCGGCTCGGGAAGCCCGAGGACGTGGCCGCCGTCGTGGCTTTTCTCGTGAGCGAGGCCGGGGGATGGATCAATGGGCAGCTTGTGAAGGCCGACGGCGGCTTCTCCGCCTAGGTTGCGCCGTCACCTCTGCTGGGTGCGCACCCTGCGGAGGTGACGGCGCAACCGGCGGCGGAGGTCAGTGGACGGCCTCGCGCGCCTCGGCTCCCTCGGTCGTCTCGGCCGCCGGACGGTTCCGCAGGAAGGCGGCGAGGACGATCGACGCGATGGCCACGATGGCCGCAACCAGGAACGCCGCGCGGAATCCTGCCATCTGGGCGTCGATCGGATTCGCTGCCGCTCCTGATGTCACCGCTGCCTGCGCCTGCGATGCCATGACGCCGACGAGCAGCGCTGTCCCTGCCGCGCCTGCAACCTGCTGAAGCGTGCTGAGGATCGCCGAGCCGTGGCTGTAGAGGTGCGGCGGGAGTGGGTTCAAACCGCTCGTGAAGGCCGGGGTGAACAGGAGGGCCAAGCCGAGTGACAGCCCGACGTGGAGCGCGAGGACAGCCCAGATCGGAGTCCCGGCGGTGAGGAACGCGAAGACGAAGAGGACCGCCGTCATGAGCGCGGTTCCCGCGAGTGTCAGCGGAAGCGGCCCGACGCGGTCGAACCATTTGCCGACGAACGGCGCGAGGAGTCCCATGACGAGGCCACCGGGGAGGAGCAGGAGGCCGGTCGAGAGCGTGTCGAGGCCGCGGACCTCCTGCAGGTAGATCGGCAGGAGGATCACCACGCCGAACAGGGCGATCATGCCGACCACAAGCAGAGCCGTGGCTACGGTGAACATCGGGTGCAGGAACGCACGGAGGTCGAGCAGGGGCGAGCCGGAGCGCTGGAGCCGGAGCTGCCGGAGCACGAAGAGCGCGAGGCACACGAGGCCGACGGCGAGCGGCACTGCGGGGCCGAGGCCGGTCCCCTCCCCGCCGAGCTGGCTCAGGCCGTAGACGAGGCCGCCGAACGCCGGCACCGTGAGCACCACGGAGAGGGCGTCGAGCCGCGGACGCTCATTCTCCGCTGTGCCACCCAGATGCCGGGCCCCAAAGAACAGCGCCGCGAGGGCGATCGGCAAGACGGTGAGGAACATGAAGCGCCACGAGAGGAACTGCAGGATGAGGCCTGAGATCGTCGGCCCGATCGCGGGCGCGACCGAGATCACGATGCTCACCGTGCCCATGACCTGGCCGCGGCGCGCAACCGGAACGAGAGAGAGGACGCTCGTCATGAGCAGCGGCAGCATGACGGCGGTACCGCACGCCTGGACGACGCGGGCGAGGAGCAGGATCGGAAAGCCGGGCGCGAGGGCAGCGAGAAGCGTTCCCGCACTGAAGAAGCCCATCGCGAGGATGAAGACGCTCCTGCGCGTGAGCCGCTGAAGGAGGAAGCCCGTGGTGGGGATGACGACCGACATGGTCAGCATGAAGGCCGTTGCGAGCCACTGCACGGTCGGTGCGTCGATGTGCAGCTCGGCCATGAGGCGTGGCAGAGCCACATTCATGATCGTCTCGTTGAGGATCACAACGAAGGTAGCCGTCACGAGCGCGGTGATCACGAGACGGTTCTCGCGGGAGATCTGATGGTTGGACGCGGGCGTCACGGCTTCTCCTGGGGAGGTCGGGCGCGAATTGGGCAGGTCCGCCCTCACTGGGCGACGGTGGGGGCTACTTCCCCCGCACTGTGTGCAACATCAAGTCTGCCCGAAAATTCCCTGAGAGACTGCGAGTTCCTGAGACACGGAGGCCGAGCTGAATCTTGGGCGAACCGGAGGCGAACTTGGGCTTGCTAAGCTCTTAAAGCCCGACCGCCCCCAACGGCCGGCCCATCCCCCTCTCCCGTCCGAGTCGGACGCCTTCTGGCGCGCCGTCGGACGGCCGCGCTGACCTCGAGGAGATCCTGCAGCAGATGACAGTCTTGGCCTCGCGCTTCGCCTACGACGACTACGACGAGGACTACCGGTCCGAACTCGACGCCAAGTACGAAGAGGGCTTCGGCCAGAGTCCCGAGCCTGCCTACGACGACGAGGATGAGTTCGACGACCTGTTCGCCAACCTCTTTGACGAGGACGACGACGATGACTCGCCTTCCGTCACAGCGAGCCGCAAGCCTGCATCACGGAAGTCCCCGGCGACCAAGATGTCGACCTCGAGGGCGTCGGCCGCTGAGCCCAAGTTGTCCCCCGCGGTGGCTTCCGCCCCTATTGCTTCTGCCCCGGTTGTTGCTTCTGCCCGCGCCGTTGACGTAGTCGCCTCTCAGGACGCAGTTCCTGAGAACCCGGCACCCCCGGCTGCCCGTCCTCAGGTCGACCCAACGATCGCCGCTCTCTCTGAAGCGGCGGCACGAGCTCGGGTCGCCGCTGATTCAGCGGGGAGCGCCGCCAGGCGCGCCGTCTCCGAGGCGGTCGCAAAGGCAGCGGCGGCGAAGGCGGCAGCTGCAGAGGCTTCCGCGGCAGAAGAGGCCGCCCAGCTCGCGCTCGCCCGCTCGACCGAGGCAGACGAGCTCGCTCGGGCCGCCACCGACCGTCTCGAGGAGGCCAAGAAGCTCGCCGAGGCCAAGAACGTCGCTGAGCCCGAGGGCGAGGAGGTCGCTCAGCCCGATGCCGCGGAAGGCCTCGCAGAGGCAGGGGCACAGGCATCGGCGCAGGCAGAGGCGACGGACGCACCCGAGCCGCAGATCGCCGTCGTCCGTGACGTCCTCGAGGTGACCGACCCGCTCTGGGCGCCCGCGATCGCGCCCGTGACGGAGCACGTCGAGTTTCTGCGGAAGCTCCGTCCGGGCTTTGAGGTCCCCTATGTCGACCCGATGCATTCGGTCGAGGAGTGCCAGATCCTGAGCCTCTTCTCGAACACGGGCGAGGCCAGCCCCCAAGGCTTCGTGTGGGCGGGGGACGACGCCGCGGCGACCCGGCTCCTAGGGCTGCAATACCAGCTCGGCCTCCGTCCTGAGTGGATCATGCCGTGGAACACGCACCCCTGGTTCACCCCGGGCGAGGCGAACGGAAAGCTGACGCCGGATCAGGTCCAAGCCGGGCTCAAGCCGCTTCTCGCGCTGCTCAAGCTGCTGCCCCGCGCGTCGGCGATCGTGGCGCACGGCCCCGAGGCGAACCGCCTCGCGCAGATGCTCCTCAAGACGAGCAATCCGCTCATCTGGCGCCGTGGGCTCAAGGTCTACAAGGCGCGTTCGCTCCACGGCCGGGCCTTCGCCGGGTCGAAGGAGCGCCAGACGGAGTGGCTCATCGAGATGGGCAAGGCGTACGCGGACGCGATGGCCCGCGCCGGCCTCCAGATCCGCCGGGCCTAGATACCCCGAAAGGCATACAAGAAAAAGGCCCGCCCTCCGGGCTGAGGCCGGAGGGCGGGTCGGTTAGCGGGTCCGCGGTTTGCGCAGATGCGCGACGGCGTCGGAGTCGAGAGCTACTTGGCGTTTAGCCTTCTTGACTGCACGCTGCTCCTTGATGGACTTCGACGGCTTCTTGTGTTCGCTCTGATGTGGCTGCTTGTCCGGCATATCAGCTCCTCAAGGTCGTCCCCCCATGAGCTGACGATACGCCGCTAGACTGCTGCGCACCATGGCCTTTTCGCACGCTCCTGCTTCCTCTGGTTCCTCGCCCGCGGCAGCCGTCCGCATCGACTCCTGGCTGTGGGCCGTGCGCGCGTACAAGACGCGATCCGCCGCCACGGCGGCGTGCCGGGCAGGTCACGTGAGGCTCAACGGGAACCCGGTCAAGGCCTCCCAGACCGTCGTCCCCGGGGACACGATCCGCGTCCGGCAGCCCGGATTCGAGCGCATCCTCGAGGTACACGTCCTGATCGCCAAGCGCGTCGGGGCAGAGGCTGCCTCCCGCTGCTACACCGATCACACGCCAGAGCGGCCGCCCGCGCCGTTCTTGGGCCTTCCCCAGCGGGACAGGGGCGCCGGGCGCCCCACCAAGAAGGACCGCCGCGACATGGAGAGGCTGCGCGGCCAGCGGGAGGACTAGGCCGCGCCGCCCTGGAACCGGAGGATGCGTTCGACGGCGGTCGTCACCGCGGTCGAACCCGCGGCGAAGCTGAGGCGAACCGAGCGGCCGCCGGATGCGGCGTCGAAATCTGTGCCCGGGACGATGGCGACGCCCTCGGTCTCTAGCAGCTCCCGGCAGTAGGCCCGCGAGTCCTCGAAGCGTCCGAGCTGGGAGCCGAGCTCGGCGTAGAGGTAGAACGCGCCGTCGGCCGGTGCTGCGGGTCCCCAGCCGAGTGAATCGAGGTTGCCGAGAAGTGCTCTCCGCGTCTCCCCATATTGCGCGACCCAGGCGTCGGCTTCGGCATAGGAGGCCGGGGAGAAGGCCTCGATCGCCGCGAGCTGCGAGGGTGCCGGCGGGCAGAGGGCGACGTTCCCGGCGAGGGCGTCGACGGCTCCGACGAGTTCTTCCGGAAGCAGCATCCATCCGAGGCGCCAGCCCGTCATGCCCCAGTACTTGGAGAAGCTCGAGATGACGATGGTGTCATGAGAGAGATCCTCGCCCAGCTCCCAGGCACAGACTCCGCGCGGGCTGTGCTGGTCGAGGACCGCGTCCGGGTAGGTGATGCCGTGGTAGATCTCGTCGCTCACGAGCCGAGTCCCGTTGGCCGAGCACCAGGCGGCGATGGCTTCGAGTTCGGATCGGCTCACCATTGTCCCGGTCGGATTCGCCGGTGAAGCGAGGATGAGGCCGGCCATCGGGCCGTGCTCTCGGGCCGCGGCGTCGAGCAGCTCGGGCGTCGGCTGATACCGCGTCTCGGGGCCACAGTCGATTTCGACCACCTCGCACCCCAGTGCGGCGAGGATGTTGCGGTACGCGGGGTAGCCGGGCCTTGCGAGGGCGACGCGGTCCCCCGCCTCGAAGGCCGCGAGGAAGCCGAGCACGAACGCTCCGGATGAGCCCGTGGTCACGGCGATCCGCGCGGGGTCGATCTCGAGGCCGTACCAGCGGGCGTAGTGCCCTGCGATCGCCGCCCGCAGCTCCGCCGTACCGAGCGCGGGCGTATACGTGAGGGGACGCTCGGAGGCGTGAATCGAGGCTGCCTTCGCGGAGACGCCGGACGGCGCCCCACCCGAGGGCTCGCCAGCACACAGCGAGACGACGTCCCGTCCAGCGGCCCGAAGCTCGTCAACCCTCGCAAGGATGTCCATGACCGCAAACGGTGCAACTTGAGAGCGGGACGAGGCGGCGAGGTATCGGAGGCTCATGGGCTCCAGCTTGGCACAAGCCCTCGTCCCAGCGCCGGACGCTCCGGTAGCGTGAGGCCCCATGGAACAGGTTGCCCTCGTCACGGGCGCATCGAGCGGAATCGGCGAGTCCAGCGTGCGGGCACTCATCGCAGAGGGGTTCACCGTGTATGCCGCGGCCCGACGGGTCGACCGCATGCAGGGCCTCGCGGAACTCGGCGCGCGGATCCTCTCCATGGACGTCACCTCGGACGATTCGATGACCGACGGCGTCCGTCGGATCATTGCCGACGCCGGCCGGATCGACGTCCTCGTCAACAACGCCGGCTACGGCTCCTTCGGGGCGCTCGAAGAGGTGCCGATCTCGGAGGCGCGGCGCCAATTCGACGTGAATCTCTTCGGCCTCGCTCGCCTCACCCAGCTCGTGCTGCCGGGGATGCGGGCCAGACGCTCCGGGACGATCGTCAACATCTCCTCGATCGGCGGCAAGTTCTACGAGCCGCTCGGCTCCTGGTACCACGCGGCCAAGTTCGCGGTCGAGGGCCTCTCCGATTCGCTGCGCATCGAGCTCAAGCCGTTCGGGATCCGTGTGGTCCTGATTGAGCCGGGCCCCATCCTCTCGGAGTGGAGCGCGATTGCGCGGGAGTCCCTCATTGAGAGATCAGAGGGCACCCCCTACGAGGGCAACGCGCGGAAGGTCGCGGGAGTCCTGGCCGAGGTCGACAAGCCGGGCCGCGCGAGCCCGCCGGACGCTGTGGCGCGGGCCATCGTCCGGGCGGTCCAGTCGAAGCACCCGGCCGCCCGTTACCCCGCCGGCGGGGGAGCGTGGCCCATCCTGGCCGCGCGGAAGGTGCTACCGGACAGGGCGTTCGACGTAATCGTCCGCACCGTGTACGGGCATTGAATCGGGGACGGCCACTCGTGATCGGAGGCACCGGATGATGGAAGAGCTCGACGGGCAGTACAGCGAGGAAGAGGGGCGTGCTTCTGTCACCTTCGTCCGCTCGTATCCGGTGAGCGCCGAGGATGTCTGGGACGCCGTGAGCACGCCGGAAGGATTGGACGGCTGGTTCCCCTCCGCCGTCGTCATCGATCCCTCGACGCACACCGTGACGCTGACCGGCGACCCGAACATGCCGCCGTCGTCCGAACGGATCACCGCGTGGGAGCCGCCCGAGCGGTGGGCCTTCGATTGGGGCGAGGACACGCTCGAGTTCGTGGTGCAGGGCTCGGGCACGGACGCGGAGCTGACGCTGCGGAACTGGCTCGGTGACCGCACTGCCGCCGCCCGCAACGCCGCTGGCTGGCACGTGTGCCTCGCCGAACTCGCGGTCAAGCTCGGCGGGGGAGAGCCCGGGGGCCCGCACAGGGCGGGCGCCCTCGCATGGCAACCCCTGTATGACGGCTACATCCGCGAGGGCCTCCCCTTCGGGGCGCCAATCCCGGGACAGGGCTAGGCGTTAGTTGTTCTGGTCTTGGCCCTTCGACGAATCCTTCGGCTCGTCCTTCTTCTTGGCCTTCGATGATTCGCTCGTGCTTGGCGAGGAACTCGCGGTCGAGGCGCTCGGCGACGGGGTGCTGTGCGAGCCCGAGGCCGTCTCAAGGTCAGTCCTGACGAGCGCAACGGCGGTCAGCACGTCCTGCTTCCGGGCCGCACTGAGCTTGCCCTGAGCGGCGGCCTCGTTCGCCTGGCGCTCGATGTCCGCGAGTTCCTGCAGTGCTTGGCCGTAATGGCCAGCGGCCGCCTCCGCGCGCACGTTCTGGGCCGCCGACTGGAGGTCCGCGGCAACTCCGGTGTCCATGTCGGACGCCTTCTGGGCGCAGCCCGCGAGCGTTGCCGCGGCGAGGCAGGCGGCTGCGGCAGCGAGCACGAGGCGCTGGCGGCTTACGATCACGGTCTGACACTCCGTTCGAGCTGGGCGATGTGGCTCCCGAGCGGGCCCGGGATGTGGGGCGATCCGGGCGCGATCGGCGTAGGCCCGGAGTTCGGCGGTGCCGTCCGCAGAGCGAGCGGGATCACCGTGATGAGTGCAAGGACGACGACGGCGGCAGCCACCCACACGAACGGGCGGCGGAGCAGCGGGGCCGGACGAGGCGAAGCAGACGGCGCCTGGGGAGGCTTCGGCGGGGGACCTGCGGGCAGAAGCCGAGTCGCGCCGTCGTTCGCTCCCGCTGAAGGCGGCGGGATGACCTCGGTGGGCATGGACCCCGCGGGTTCGGGCGCGCCTACAGCGGCGTTGGCGGCCGCCTCAAGCGTCTGGGCGACCTGGATCGGCGTCGGCCGCTCGGACGGTTCCTTCGCCATCATCCACGGCAGGAGCGTGGTCCAGGGCGCGCCGAGTTCTGCCGGCACGCGCGGTTCGCGGAGGAGACGGGCGACGGCGGACTCGACCGCGCTGCCCGGATACTCGATGTGGCCGGTCAGGGCCTCCAGAAGCACGAGCCCGAGCGAATAGACGTCCGAGGGCGGCCCCACGACTTCTCCCCGTGCCTGCTCAGGGCTCAGGTAGTGAGCGGTGCCGATCGTCGTGTTCGTCTGGGTGACACGGGTCGCGTCGATGACGCGCGCGATCCCGAAGTCGGTGAGCTTGGCCGGGCGGCGCGGCCCGACGGCGACGGCCGGGTCCGGCACGATGACATTCGCGGGCTTGATGTCGCGGTGCACGATATCGAGGGCGTGGATGTAGGCGAGGGCGCTCGCCAGATCGGCGCCGAGACGCTGCACCTCCTTGCCGCTGAGGGGACCCTGGCGGAGGCGCTGGCGCAGATCGGTTCCCTCGAGGAACTCCATGACGAGGTACGTGACCTGAGCCTTGCCGTCGGCGCTTGTCTCGGTCCCGACGTCGTAGAGGCGGACGAGGCTCGGGTGGTTGAGGCGGGCGAGGACTTCCATCTCGCCGCGGCGACGCCGGTCGCTGCGGGGATCGGGGGAGTGCGCTCGGAAGACCTTTACGCCGACAATCCGGCCGAGGACCTCGTCGCGCGCCCGGTAGACGGTTGCCATCGCTCCGCTGCCGGCGACCTCGAGGAGGCGGTACCGGCCGCCCATGAGGGAGCGCTTGAGCCCGGTGTCGCTCTCGGCCACGATCTGCCCCTCCATCACCGGACTTTTCTCTCAGTCCAGCCTAGTCGACCACCCCGTCCGATCCGTGCTCGAGCACGGATCGGAGGGTGTCGAGATCGCGTTGGACCGCTGCGGCGTCGGCCTCGAATTGCTCATCGGTGACGCCCGTCTCGCGGCGAAGGTGGAAGACCGCAAGGCTGTGCGGGCCATCGTGCAGGATCCGGAACTGATTGAGGACGGTCGCACCCGTCGGAAGGGTGACCTCGTGGTCGAGGATTCCCTCGGCGACATCGCCGACAAAGCTGACTTCGACGTCGCCCATTGGGGACGAGGCGACCCAGCGCTCGCCCTCGGCTCGGATGCCGCCGGCGAGCCCCTCGGCCCAGAGCGGGAGGTTGGCAGGGTTGCCCGCGAAGGCGGCGACGTCGCCGGCAGGCAAGGCAATGGGAGTGGTCAGGTGGCGGAACTCTGACATATGGCGAGCGTAAACCTCACGACCTCGCGAGCCCTTTCATTCGGGCGGAGGGTCGCGAAGAGGAGGCGCTCTCTCGATTCCGGAGTCAGGCCGGGTTCTTCGACTCCCGCTTCTCGCGCAAGCGTCTCGCAGCCCAACCCAGCGTCCAGCCGTAGACGAGGTGGGCTATGAAGACGTTCGCCGCCCTCCCGGGCCGGTCCTCGTGAGCCGGCGGGAGGATGTCCATGGCGGGGAGCCATCCTTCGTATCCGGCCAGCCAGACCATCGCACCGAACACTGTGCCGGTGCCCGGATCCTGGAAGCGGAATGGGACGAGGCACGAGTAGAGGGCTCCGCCGCTCATCCCGTAGCCAACATGGGATGCGAGGGCGAGAGCTTCCTTGCCCGTAGTCGGGAGGGAGGGGAAGAGGGTCCGGACGATTTTCTCCGGGGGCTGGCGGTGGATCAGGCCAGAAGCGCCCGCAGCGCCGAAGACCGTCGTCATCGCCGCCGTAGCTGCGACTCCTGCACTAGCGCCGCGGATCGCCCGCCGTATGAGTCCCATTGTTCGTCGCCCTCCGCTTGACCACCCTTCTCACACGCGCACTACCCGCCTGCGTCTGCCTCAACCGGCTTGCGCACGCTGGCGGGGGCGTGGCGCCAGAAAGGCGCCGGAAAGGCGCCGGAAAGGCGCCGGAAAGAAGAGGGCCGAAAAGAGGAGGACGACGGCGCACGCTGCCGTACGTCGTCGTCCTCGCCTTTGTTTCGGGTACAGATAATCAGGGCGGCTTGCGGATATCTGTACCCGAGTTGGGCTTGGGGTGGATTATCTGTACCCGAGTTGGTCCTGGGGTGGATTATCTGTACCCGAGTTGGGCTTGGGGTGGATTATCTGTACCCGAAACGGTGGGGGAGGGGTGGGGGTTAGCCGTTGATGACCTGGGGCTGGCCGAGGTGCTTGAGGCCTTCGACGCCGAATTCGAGGCCGTAGCCGGACTGCTTGGCTCCGCCGAAGGGGATGCGGGGGTCGACGAGGCCGTGGGCGTTGATCCAGACGGTGCCGGCCTCGAGGCGGGCGGCGACTTCGCGGGCCTTGTCGCGGTCGGTGGCCCAGACGGAGGCGCCGAGGCCGACCTCGAGGGCGTTGGCCATCGCCACGGCCTCCTCCACGTCGGTGTACTTGACGATGGGGAGGGCGGGTCCGAACTGCTCCTCGGCGACGAGGGGGTTGGTGTTGTCGATGTCGGCCACGAGGGTGGTGGGGTAGAAGTGGCCGGGCTGGTTCTCGTCGGGGTTGCCGCCGAGGAGGACGCGGGCGCCGGAGGCCTTGGCGGCCTCGACGAGGTCCTTGACGATCCCGTACTGGGAGGCGTTCTGCAGGGGGCCTAGGACGTTCTGCTCGTCCAGGCCCAGGCCCATGGGGACGTTCTTTGCGTAGTCGGTGAGGGCGTCGCAGACGGCGTCGTAGATGTCGGCGTGGACGTAGAGGCGCTTGAGGGCGGCGCAGGTCTGGCCGGTGTTGATGAACGCGCCCCAGAAGACGCCCTCGGCGATCGCCTTGGGGTCGGCGTCGGGTAGGACGATGCCGGCGTCGTTGCCGCCGAGCTCGAGGGTCAGGCGCTTCACGGTCTCGGCGGAGGAGCGGATGATGGCCTTGCCGGTGGCGGTGGAGCCGGTGAACATGACCTTGCCGATCGCGGGGTGCTCGGCCAGAGCGGAGCCGACGGTCCGGTTCCCGGCCACCACGCTCAAGAGGCCTTCGGGGAGGGCGGTGTTGATGACCCTGATGAGGGCCAGGACCGACAGGGGCGTGTAGCCGGAGGGCTTGACGATGGCGGCGTTGCCCATGCGCAGGGCGGGGGCGATCTGCCAGACGGTGATCATCATGGGCCAGTTCCACGGCCCGATCGCGCCGACGATCCCGATGGGCCGGTAGTGCAGGACGGCCTTGGTGGTCCCGTCGTCGACGACGGTCTCGGGCTCGAGGGGCGTGGCGGCGGCGGAGCGGAGCCAGGCGGCGCAGGCGCCGACTTCGAAGCGGGCGTTGGGGCCGTTGAGCGGCTTGCCCTGCTCGCGGGAGAGGATCCGGGCGAGCTCCTCGGCGCTGGCCTCGACGGCGTCGGCCGCCGCGTTCAGTGCCGCCGAGCGGGCCGCGTGCCCCGCCGCGGCCCAGGCGGGCTGGGCGGCCTGCGCCGCGGCGACCCCGGCCTCGAGCTCCGCGAGCCCGTGCAGCGGGGCCACGCCCACCAGCTCGCCGGTGGCCGGGTCGAACATCTCCCGTCCCGGCTCGCCCGCAGCCGGGGCGATCGCATCGAGCAGGGAAACGGTCTGCTCCAGAGTCGTGTCCATCGAAACCTCCACATCGAGTCCGCTGTTGGTCCCGTCCAGTCTCGGAGGCAGCGGCTTGCGGAGGCTTGTCTTCGCGTGAGCGATGGTTGTCATCCGGTGCAGAGGTGGCCTACGCCCGTACTTCCTTCCGCGCGAGGTGGTGCCTGATGAGTGATGTGGCGAGCGCTTCGGCGTCGTTCATCGCCCGGGTACTGCCCTCGGTGAAGGAGAGGAGGACGCCGTCCAGCAGCAACCGATAGTCCCTCGCGAATTCGTCGGGCTCGCTGAGGCCTGCGGCCTCGGCCATCCCGGCGATCTGGCCTGTTAGCCGCGTGGAGAGCTCAATGCTCGCGCGGCCCAGAGGGTCGTTGGGGCCGAACTCGGCGAGGACCCGGACCAGAGAGGCGTGTGGGCCTCCGTCGCTGTCCTTCCCGCACAGCGTGTCCAGTGCGTCGAGGACGCCCAGCAGCGACTGCGGACCTTCACCGCGAGCGGCGACCGACATTTCGAGCGCTGTCGCCCACCGCCGGTAGAGGTGCTTGAGGTAAGCGAGAGCGGCTTCCTCTTTCGAGGGCACATAGCTGTAGAAGGTGGACTTGGCGACCCCGGCGTATGCGACAAGGTCCTCCACACCGGTTCGGCGGATACCCTGCCGAGCAAAGAGCTCGAAGCACGCCCTGAGAATCTGCTCCCTCATGAGCCCGCCTCGAGGTCAAGGCGTGCATGCGGAGAGGTGGCTGCCGAGGAGGGGAGCGCTGTGACGATCATGGTTGGGGCCGGGCCTTCCGGGGCTCCCGTTAGGTCAGAGGCGGTGAACGACCGCCCGTGCCAACGAAGGTTCCAGAGGGAGCAGGCTCCTTCCGCTCCTTCTCTGAGGCTAAGGCTACGCAGATGTTTCTGTCTACGTGAGCGGGGAAGGGCTCTCGTACGCCGAGGGGTGTAGCGTTCTTTTTAGGGGTTAATTGGTCGCATTCTGGAGGCAGGGGAGGCTGGCGGAACATGCGTTCGGAATGGACGAGGTTCGATGTGGCTGAGCTGCAAGGCATCCTCCTGGAGAGCCCGGACCTCAAGTCTTTCCTCTTCCGCCTGACCCAGGTGGCGGCCCAGGAGCTGTCCCGGCGAGGGACTGCCTACTGCAGCGTCACTGTGCTCCGCGAGCGGCGCTGGGCAACCGTCGGCTTCAGCGAAGAGTTCGCCGTGGGTCTGGACGACCTCCAGTATTCAAGTGGAGAAGGCCCCTGCATGACGGCGTTGAAGACGGCACGGTCATCGACGTACCAGATCTGGTTCACGAGCAACGATGGCCCGTGTATCGGGGTCCCGCTCTGGAATCGGGAATTCGATCGATCCTCGCGGTCCCCATCGTCCTCGATCTCGGTGCTCAGGCCGCCCTGAATTGCTACGCGGATGAACCCGGGGCCTTCGACAACGAGGCCAAGGCAAGTGTCGAGGCGTTCGCCGATTTGGCCGCGTCCTCCGTGCGCCTCGCTGTAAGGCTGGAGAACGAGCTGGAGCGATCCTCTGACTTGAAGGCGGCCCTCGAGTCGAGGACGGCGATCAATCTCGCTTCGGGAGTGATCATGGCCCAATCAGGGTGCACCCAAGAGCAGGCAGTGGAGATCTTGCGGCGCGCTGCGATCGGGCGGAACGTCAAGCTTCGGGACGTTGCGTCCCAGATCTTGGCCCGGTTCGGCGAGGTCGATCCGGCCACCCATTTTGACTGAGGGGCAACGATGACGAGGACCGATCTTCCGCTCGCGCAGGAACTTGCGGAGCTGACCGCCCGGCTGGCGGATCTTCTGCTGACCCGGGAGTCCGCTGAGGACGCTGTCCAGTCCCTTGCGCAAGCTGCAAAGGAGGCGATGCCGCACGCCTCGGGCGCCGGTGCGACCCTTATCGATCCCCGCGGCCACAAGACCAGCACTGGGGCCACCGATGAGGTGGTGTTGGAGGCGGACCGTCTGCAGTACGAGATAGGGCAGGGGCTCTGCCTGAGTGCGTGGGCCGAGGACAGGACCCAGGTGATCGAGGACATCGAGACCGAGACGCGGTGGCCTCTGTGGACGCGGGCCGTCTCGGTTCTCGGGCTGCGCTCTGCGCTCAGCTCGCCATTGACGACGGGCGGAACACCGATCGGCGCCCTCAAGGTCTACTCGGACAGGCCGGGGACGTTCACTGATCGCGACGTTCGGATCTTGGAGATGCTCGCGCGCCCGGCTGCGGTGATGCTCGCCAACGTGCAGGCGAGGGATGCAGCGGAGCGGGCCAGTGCTTCGATGTCCGAGGCCGTCTCCGACCGCGACGCGATTAACATGGCAACAGGGATTCTGATGGAGAGGGAGCGCCTCAGCCCCGACGACGCGCTCTTGCGGATCGTGTCCCTTTCACGGCTCAAGCAGCGGGCCCTTCGAGATATCGCCCAGGACCTTGTCACCGGGCGCTCTGTTCTCTGAGGACGAGGATGGACACCGGCAGCAATGAGGTAGAGAGGCAGTGGAGACTTACCCGTCAGGCCATGGATGAAGCCGGGCTGACGATTGGACAGGTCTGGCTGCGGTACTTCAGCCTCACCGGAAACGCGGGCGAGTACGAGGTGGACGCGTATCTCAACGGCCTGCTCGTCCTTCCCGAACTGCAGCGCGACCTTATTTCCCATGCCGTGAACGAGCTCATCGATGAAAAGCCGAGCGTTCGAAGGGCCCCCTACAGCGGCGGGGTCGACGCAGACGGAGACGGCAAGGCCCACGAGAGGCAGGACGAGTCCGAGGACAAATAGTCCGAAGACCTCAGGCCAGGCTCTGGAGCAGGATCGGCTTGGTCGTGGGGTGAGGCGATCCGCCGGCCGGTTCGACCGTCACGCCGAGGTAGGCGGCGTTGCCCAGGCCCCCGGAGAGCTCGTTCCAGGTCGAGCCGTCTCCTGCCTTGACGAGGCCTGCGGGCTTCGCGGCACCGGCCGGGTCGATGAGCCAGAGCTCGTAGGCCTTGCCCTGGGGCGGAGGCGCCATCCCGATCGTCACCACGCCGGCGACCCCGGCGTCTTTCGAGTGCGCGATCAGCATGGTCGCGCCCCCGGGTGCGGCGACCTCCTGGACCTTCCCGTCCGGTGCGGAGAGGATCCTGTCCATCACGGCGGAGCGCGAGCCCTGGGCCGCGGCGAGGGCCTGGACCGCCTGGTCCCGCTCCTGCTGCTGCTGGAACCCCCACACTCCGGCACCGCCGGCGGCCAGGAGGAGCACGGCGGCGGCAGCAGCGAGCCACCGTGCGCTCGTCGGGAAGGACCGTGCGCTCGTTGGGAAGGACCGTGCGCTCGTCGGGAAGACACGACGACGGCCCTCCCCGAGGCGGCCGGGTGCCTCTTCGTGCACGGGCTCTTCCTGCACGGGCTCGTCGTGCACGGGTTCGGGCGCTACCTCGGCCTGCGGCGTGAGGGCGATCTGGGCCATGAGCCGTTCCTTCAGCGCGGGCGGCGGGGCGACCGGGGTCGTCCCTGCGGCGAGCAGCGCGGCGGTCTCGCTCAGCTCGCGTGCCTCCTGGGCCGTCGGATGCCCGAACGGGAGGCCGTCCTCGAAGCGGCCCCGCTCCTCGCCGTCGAGCGCGTTGAGCGCGTAGACGCCGGTCAGCAGGTGCAGCTGGTCATCCATGGCTCACTCCCAACACGTCTCGGAGACGGATCATGCCGTCGCGGATTCTGGTCTTCACGGTGCCGAGGGGAAGCCCCAGGGCGTCGGCCACTTCGCCGTAGGTGTAGCCGCCGTAGTAGGCCAGGCGGATCGCCTGGCGCTGGACCTCGGTGAGGGACTCGAGCGCCCTGTGCACCCGTTCGCTCTCGAGGGCCACCTCGACGCGGTGCTCCACGTCGTCGTAGCTCTCCCGGAAGTCCTTGGCCCCCTCGCGGAGGTCCCTGTCCGCGGAGGCCTGGGCCGCGCGGACCCGGTCGACGGCGCGGCGGTGGGCCATGACCGTGATCCAGGCGCGGGCCCGGCCCCGGTCGGCGTCGAAGCGCTTGGCCTGCTGCCAGACCTCGAGGAAGACCTCCTGGGTCACTTCCTCGCTCTGGGCGGGGTCCCGGACGACACGCAGCACGAGCCCATGCACGAGCGGGGCCAGCGCGTCGTAGAGGCGCCCGAAGGCCTCCTGATCGCCCGCCGCGACCCGGGCCATGAGCACGTCGATGTCGGGGGCAGCGGCACTGCCCGCGTCTCGGTCCGGCATGAAGACAACTGTCTCACGTCTGGGCACTGGGACTCCCTAGGCTCGGCGGATACGGGAGCAGGCGCCGCCCGGTTCGGGGCCGGACGGCGCTCGCGCGGGCTTCGCTACGGCTGGGGTTAGTTGGCCGGAGGCATGAGGACCGAATCGATCAGGTACACCGTGGCGTTGGCCGTGTGCACGCCGCCGCAGATGACGTTGGCGCCGTTGACCTTGAGGCTGTTGCCCGATCCGGTGACCGTGAGCTTCTGGCCCTCGACGGTCGTGTGGTCTCCATCGATCGACGACGGCTCGATCTGCCCCGCGACGACGTGATAGGTCAGGATCTTCTTAAGCGTCGCGTCGTCTGTCTTGAGGCTGCCGAGCGTGTTCGAGTCGATCTTGGCGAAGGCGGAGTCGACGGGAGCGAAGACCGTGAACTGGCTCGAGTCGAGCGTGTCGACGAGGTTGACCTTGGGGTTGAGCTTGCCGGAGACGGCCGAGACGAGGGTGGTCAGCATCGGATTGTTCGATGCAGCGACGGCAACCGGATCTGCCGCCATCCCCTGGACCGAGGCGGGGCCGCTGGGGTTCGACTGTGCGTACGAGGCGCAGCCGGGCCCGACCAGGCCGGCTGCTGGGTCTGCCGAGGCCGAGGCGGAGGCCATGGGCGACATCGGGCTGCTCATCGCGCTCGGCGAACTGGTTGCGGACGACGACGAACCCCCGCTCGCCGCCGTCGACCCCCCGCACGCGGCAAGGCCAAGGGCCGTGAGGGCGGCGAGGCCGACGACGGCCGAGGTGCGCTGGATGCTCTTCATGGCTTCACTCCTGTTTCATCGGATTCCCCCGCCGGTCCGCCGGGGTTGCACATGAGGTTCGGAGCAGGTGCGGGAGCGGATTGGAATGCGGCCAATCCGGTTCGGGTAGGCACTTCGAACCGAGGGCATGGGCGCGAACATCCTCATCGGCTTCCTCGGTGGCCTCATCACCGGCATTTCGCCGTGCATCCTCCCGGTTCTGCCGGTGATCTTCGTCTCCGGTGGGCTCGACAGCGCGCGCCCCGGGGCGCCGTCGTCCGTTCCAGCCCGGAAGGCCTCGCGATGGCGGCCCTACCAAGTGATCGCGGGACTCGTACTGAGCTTCAGCGCGTTCACCCTGCTCGGCTCGCTTGTACTCGGACTTCTCGGCCTCCCGCAGGACTTCTTCCGGTGGGCCGGGATCGGGGTCCTCGCTGCCGTTGGACTTGGACTCATGATTCCGCGCGTCGAGGAGCTGCTCGAGAAGCCCTTCTCCTGGATTCCTGCGCGCAGAGTCGACGCGCGGCGAGGCGGCCTCGGCCTAGGGCTGGCCCTCGGGGCCGTGTTCGTCCCGTGCGCGGGGCCGGTTCTGGCGGCCATCACGGTCTCGGGGGCCACGGGGAGGATCGGGCCGGAGACGATCGCCCTGACGCTCTCGTTCGCACTGGGTGTCTCGGTCCCGCTGCTGTTCTTCGCCCTCGCCGGCCGCGGGCTTGCAGAGCGGCTGAAGTCATTCCGGCGCCGCCAGCGCGCCATCCGCATCACCGCCGGCGTACTCATGATCGCGCTCGCCGCCGGGCTGGCCCTCGACCTCCCGGCCGCCGTCCAGCGCCTCATCCCCGATTACACTGCGGGGCTTCAGGACCGCCTTGCCCCCTCGGCCGGCAACCCCCTCGACCTCGGCGGCCTCGTGACCGATGAGAACCGCGGCCTCGACCGATGCACGCAGAACGCGACCGCCCTTCAGGACTGCGGCCCAGCACCGGCCCTCCACGACGTCACGGCATGGCTCGGTTCGCAGCCGCTCACCCTCAGCCAGCTGCGAGGGAAGGTGGTGCTGATCGACTTCTGGGCGTACTCGTGCATCAACTGCCAGCGCTCACTGCCGCACATCGTCCAGCTCAACGACACGTACAAGTCCGATGGGCTCGAGGTGATCGGGATCCACACGCCCGAGTACGCATTCGAGCGGGTGCAGGGCAACGTTCAGGCGGGGATCGCCGAGCACGGCATCGACTACCCCGTTGCGATGGACAACTCGTACGGGACGTGGACCGCGTACCGGAACAGGTTCTGGCCCGCTCAGTACCTCATCGACGCCAACGGCACTGTCCGGCACATCCAGCAGGGCGAGGGGGGCTACCAGACCACTGAATCCCTCGTGCGGCAGTTGCTCGCACAGGCCCGGCCCGGCATCTCGCTCCCGCAGCCGGTCGAGGGCAAGGACACCGCGCCCGTTCCGGGAAGCACCACCCCGGAGACGTTCCTCGGCGTCGCCAAGCAGGTGAACTATGCGGGTGCCCAGCCTTATTCGGCGGGGCCGGGCAACTTCTCCTATCCCCAGGCGCAGCGGCCGGACTCGTTTGCCCTGGCCGGGCCCTGGGCGCTCGATACGCAGCGCATCGTGGCCCCCGCGTCGAATGGCCCGTCCCAGCCACCGTCCCGGGTGCGGTTGGATTTCCACGCCCGTAAGGTCGAAGCTGTCCTCGGCGGGAGCGGGACGCTCACGGTCCGCGGCCCGGCGGGGCAGAAGACCATCACCGTATCTGGGACCCCACGCTCGTATCTCCTGCTCGACGCTCCGAGCACGCAGACGGGGACCCTCGAGGTGACTGCCAGCCCAGGTCTGGAGCTCTATTCGTTCACGTTTGGGTAAGCGGGCGCCTTCACTCCGTCAGCAGCCCCACCACCATCGTCCGGTGGAGCGTCTCGACGTGCTTGCGGGAGACGGCTGCGGCGGCAACGGCATCTTTGGCGTGGAACGCCTCAGTGAGCGCGGCATGGTCGCGATTGGCGACGTGCAGTTGCTCGATCGGGTAGGGCACGAAGAAGGCGTAGAGCTCGTCGAGCGAGTGCTGGTACTCCTCGACGGCGGCGCCCAGACCCGACGCCTGCCCCACAAGCTCGTGGAAGGCTGCGTCGGCCTGGTGGTACTCGGCCCACCCACTCGTCGCCGCCATCCGCGCGGTGAGTGCTTCGAGCTCCCAGAGCTGCTCCTCGCTTGCATTGAGGGCGGCGAAGTGCCCGACGGAGGTCTCGAAGAGCATCCGCCGGTCGATCAGCCGATGGATCTGTGAGAATTCGGACGCCGGCATCGTGAGGCCCCGTAGGACTTCCGCGGGGGGATCCTCGGCGACAAAAGTGCCTCCGCCACGTCCGCGAAGACGGACGACGACGCCGTCGTCCGCTAGCGAGGCGAGCGCGCGGCGGGCGGTCATGGGACTCACGGAAAGACCGAGCGCTACCTCCTCCTTGTCTGGAAGCCGCTCGCCGGGTTTGAGGAGTCCCAGCCGGATCGCGACGCCGATCCTCATGCGCACGGCGTCGATCGCGCTACGCCGTTCGATGCCCGTGAGCGAGGCGTCGTCGATGAGCGTCAATTCAGGCTCCTGTTCCTCGAAGAGGCCGGCTTTCTTTTAATGGATCAGCTTGATCTATTATGGCTGACGTCACACCGAAAGACGAGGTCCGCCTTGCAACGTCATCTTCCCCTTGTGGTCGTCCAAGCGCCGCCGCAGCTCATCGGGGCACCGCTCGACGGCTTCGCCGACGAAGCGCGCCGAGCGCTTGAGCGGCACCCGGAGGCCAAGCTCCTCGCCTTCCCCGAGCTCCACCTGTTCGGCGACGGCTATCCGGACCTCCAGCGCGAGGAAGCCCTCCGGGGCGCCGCCGAGCCGCTGGACGGACCCCGGGTCGAGGCCTTGGCCTCGCTCGCATCCGAGCTCGGCGTATGGCTCGCGCCCGGGAGCGTGTGCGAACTCGGCGAGCACGGCGAGCTGTTCAACACGCAGATCGTCCTCTCGCCTGAGGGAAGGCTCGCGGGCAGCTACCGCAAGATCTTCCCCTGGCGTCCGCACGAGCCGTACGTGCCGGGCGACCGCTTCGCCGTCCTCGACCTCGACGGGATCGGCCGCGTGGGCCTCAACATCTGCTACGACGCGTGGTTCCCCGAGACCACGAGGCAGCTCTCGTGGATGGGCGCCGAGGTGATCCTCAACGTCGTGAAGACGACGACGGCGGACCGCGCCCAAGAGCTCGTGCTTGCCCGCGCGAACGCGATCGTCAATCAGGTCTTCGTGGTGAGCGTCAACTGCGCCGGGCCCACCGGGATGGGTCAGAGCCTCATTGTCGACCCCGAAGGGGGCGTCATCGCCGAGGCTCCCGACGCGGAACCGATGCTCCTCGCCGCGGACCTCGACCTGGCCGCCGTCGACCGTGTGCGCGCGCACGGGACCGCAGGCGTCAACCGCATGTGGTCTCAGTTCCGGCCCGGCGAACCCGCCATCCAGCTTCCCGTCTACGGCGGCCGGATCGACCCCCGGACGTGGCAGCCCTCGACCTTCTCATCCCCAGCCACCGGCTCATCGCCAACCACCGGCCACGTAGACGTGGTCCCCGCCACAGTCAGGAGCGTTTCATGACCGATTCGTCGGCAACCCTCACCCGGACGCTGCGGCTCCCGTCGCTCGTCCTCTTCGGGCTCGCGTATCTCGCGCCGCTCATCGTCCTCGGCATCTTCGGCGTCATCGCCCAGACGACGGCGGGGGCGACCCCCTCGGCCTATCTCGTGGCCCTCGTCGCGATGCTGTTCACGGCGCACAGCTACGGGCGCATGTCCGTGGCGCACCCGGTGTCCGGATCCGCGTACACGTACGTGCGGAAGTCGATCGACTCCCGGGTGGGCTTCCTCGTGGGCTGGGCGATGCTCCTGGACTACATGTTCCTTCCCATGGTGATCTGGCTCATCGGCGCCTCATACCTCGGCTCGGCGTTCCCCAGCGTCCCGATGCCGGTCTGGATCATCTCCTACATCGTCCTCACAACGGCGCTCAACGTGCTCGGCATCAAGGTCGCCGACAAGGCCAACTTCCTCCTCATGGCGTTCCAGATGCTCGTCATCCTCGTGTTCGTCGTGCTCTCCATCGGCTCGATCATGGGCCCGCACGGCTCCGGGAGCCTCTTCAGCGTGACCCCATTCGCCAATCCGGGCACCGGCTTCGGGCCGATCACCGCTGGCGCCGCGATCGCCGCGTACTCCTTCCTCGGCTTCGACGCCGTCACCACCCTCACCGAGGAGACCTTCGAGCCGCAGAAGACCGTGCCACGCGCGATCATGCTCGTCGCGCTCATCGGCGGCGGGATCTTCATCGTCGTCTCCTACGCCGCACAGCTCGTGCACCCGGGCGGCGACTTCGCCAACGTCGACTCGGCCGCGACTGAGATCGCCGTCCAGATCGGTGGGAACCTCTTCGCCGCGGTGTTCCTCGCGGGCATGGTCGTGGCCCAGTTCGCCTCGGGAATCGCAGCCCAGGCGAGCGCGTCCCGCCTCATGTACGCGATGGGGCGTGATTCGGTCCTGCCGAAGAAGCTCTTCGGTCGCCTCAACCCGCGCTTCCGCACCCCGGTCATCAACATCGCCATCACGGGCGCTGTCGGGCTGATTGCCATGTTCCTGGACGTCTCGACGTCGACCTCGTTCATCAACTTCGGTGCGTTTACGGCGTTCACCCTCGTCAACGTCTCGGTCATCTTCCACTACTTCCGCGAGACCAAGCGCGGTGTCCGGCTCAATCGCGTGAGCTACCTGCTGGTGCCGGGGGTCGGGACGATCGTCTGCGCGTACCTGCTCTCACAGCTCGACTCGAACGCGCTCACCCTGGGCCTCTCATGGCTCGTGGTCGGGGTCCTCGTGCTCGCCACCATCACGCGCGGTTTCCGCAAGGCGCCGCCGGAGATGCAGACTGCTGAGGCAGCACTCGTCTGACCGAGAGGAACCCCACCGTGCGCGTCGCCGTCGCCCAGCCCGCCTCCACCGATGATGTCGCGGCGAACCTTGCCGAGATTGCACGGCTCTCGGAAGAGGCGGCGGGGCTCGGAGCCGAGGTGGTCCTGTTCCCCGAATACGCGACGTACGAGAAGAAGCGCCTCGACGAGACCTTCGCCCGCGCGGCCCAGCCGCTCGACGGTCCCGTCTGCTCGGAACTGGCCTCCATCGCCCGCCGTCACGGCATCACGCTCGTGGCGGGGGTGGTGGAGGCCAGCCCGGCATCGGACCGGCCTTACAACACGCTCGCGGCGTTCGCACCCGATGGCGGGCTCGTCGCGGCCTACCGCAAGATCCACCTCTTCGATGCTCAGGGACAGCGCGAATCCGACTTCATCTCCCCGGCTCCCCTCGCGCAGCCCGTGACGTTCGACGCCGGAGGGGTCACCTTCGGGCTCATGACCTGCTACGACCTGCGCTTCCCGGAGCTCGCCGCCGCGTTGGTGGACGCCGGCGCGCAGGTGCTCGCGCTCGGCGCGTCGTGGGTGCCGGGAGAGCTCAAGACAGAGCAGTGGCGCACACTTTCCGCTGCCCGGGCCATCGACAACGCTGTCTTCGTGGCCGGCTCCTGCCAGGCTCCCCCCATCTCGATCGGCAGCAGTCTCCTCATCGATCCGCAGGGCGACGTGCTCGCCCTGCTCGGCTCCGACCCCGGCGTCGTCGTCGCAGACCTGGACCTTGCCCGCATCCCGTCGACGCGGCTCGAGTTCCCTGTAGCCGAGCAGCGCCGGATGCCTTCCTTCAAGGACTGAGGGCGGCCACACCAGAGGGACTATCGGTCTAGACAGGCAGCCCCGGCCTTTATTAGCATCTTTTACTGCCAAAGCCGTTATCGGCCTTGTCTGGCCGGGGGAGGAGGAGCACGTCAGAGACGACCGATACTCAGCACCAAGTGTCCAATCCGTCGAAAGCCCCTCTCGCGAGGGGCTTTCCCTTTTTCTGGCGGCACTCCCGGTCCCGCGAAGAGGCTGAGCCTTGGGTGTGTCCGGCGCCGATCAGGCGGGAAGACGGAGGGTCGAGGGCGGATGGCCGGCCTCGGTTGGTTAGGCGATGCCGAGGAAAACCAGCAGCGCCCGCTCGACCGCTGCCAGCTGGGTCGGGGCGAGCCGTCCGATGCGGGACTGGACGTTGGAGCGGCGCACGGTGGTGAGCTTGTCGATCATGACCTGGCTTTCGCGCTGGAGCCCGGAGAGCTCGGAGGGCTGTACGGGTATCCGCAGCAGCGGCGCCTCGACCAGGTGCGACGTGAGGGGAAGGACGGTTACCGAGTCGGTTGCGTCGTAGCGGTCGTCCTGGATGACAAGGGCGGGCCGGGGCTTGCTCGCGTAGACTCCGCCGGCCACAGTCCAGATCTCGCCGCGGATCAATCCTCGTCCCAGGGCGCGGAGACGGCCTCGATGAAGTCCTGGTCGTCGGTGCCCGCGTCCGCGGCTGCGACCGTGGCCGCCTGCCGGTGCGCCTCGTCCCGGAAGCCTGCGGCGCGGGTGTCCGGAACCCAGACCTGGATCGGTCGGAAGCCCTGCTCGCGCATCCGGCGCCGGTGCTCTCCCACGCGGTCCTTCACATCAGCCATGCCACCATTGTTACATGTAACAGCGGCGGGGGCGAGGGCTGGAGGCGAGAACGACGAGCGCCCGTGAGCGCCGGTAGAACGTCGCCCGGGACATTCCGAGGCTCACCGACACCGATCTCCGGTCCCCGAGGAGACGTTGACGGTGTCGTACCGGTACTCCCCGAGCGTCGAGGAGACCTGCCCGAGACGGCCTTCATGCCTCATCACCCACAGGCATACTCCCTCGGCGGGGAGGTTCTTCCAGATGACCGCTCTCGCCGCCGTCTCCCTCAGTCTTGCGGTTCGGCGGTTCTCATGGAGGCTGTGATGTCCGCCGGGGAGGCCTCCTCCTTGAACTGCTTCACCTCGGTCTTGAAGATGCGGAGGGACTGGCCCACGCTTCGAGCGATGCCCGGCAGTTTGGGTGCCCCGAAGAGGAGCAGCGCCGCGAGGATGATGATGCCGATGACCCAGGGTTCTTCGAAGAGTCGTGCCAAGGGAGGGTTTCCTTTCGAAACAGGCTACCGAGAAAACGGTTTCCCGACTCATAGGAGCCTAGGAACCTCGGAGGCGAAAGGCAAGGGGTCCGGGGACCTAGGTTCAGGGAGCGGGGCCCACGTGTCACCCCCGAGCAGCGGGGTATGGACCCCGTAGTTGTCCTCGCGCAGGCGAGGCGTTGCAGAAAGGCGGATCCTTGACTGAGCAGAGCCTGGCCCAGCGCACCTTCGTCCTCGTCGCTTGCACGGGGGCCGGCGCCGTCGACCTCCTTGAGCTCGACGCCGGATCGGGAGCGCTCAAGCCGCTCGCGCGCACGGAGGGCCTCCCCGGCGTGGCCGCTCTCGCGCTGGGTCCGCAGGGCACGGCGTACGCCGCGTGCAATGGTGGGGGGACCGACGGAAGCGGACCGCGCGCCGTCGCCCTCTCGCTCGACCCGACGGGCGCAGTGGCCCAAGGCGCGGCCCGCGACCTCCCGGCGTCGGCCTGCTTCGTGGCGCTCGGACCGGATGGCCGCAGCCTCTTCAGCGCGTCCTATGGAGACGGGCGGCTCGACAGGGTGCCGCTCCCCGGAGCGAACAGCGGGAAGTCCGCCCGCTATGACACGGGCGCCAATACGCACTGCGTCGCCTTCAGCCCGGACGGTCGTTTCGTCTACGCGACGTCGCTGGGAGACGACCGAGTGAGCTGGTTCAAAGCGGACGACGATGGCGCAACCCGAGCGGACGACGGCGCGATCACCCCTAGCGGGTCGGTCGCCGCGCAGCGCGGCTCGGGACCGCGATACCTGCGCCTCAACAAGGCAGGCGACCGCGCCTACGTGGTGCATGAGCTCACGGGGGAGATCGCCGTGTACGCGAGGGACGCCGAATCGGGCGGCCTCGAACTCCTCCAGCGGATCTCGGCCGTCGAGGGGCTCGGCCTGGCGCCGGGCCCCGTGCGTTCGGCGAGCACGCCCGATCCCGGTACCGGCGTTGTGTGGGCGGCGGACCTCCGCCTCACCCCCGACGATCGCTTCCTCTACACGACGGAGCGCTCGACGAGCACGATCTCGGGCTTCGCCGTGAAGGACGACGGGACGCTCGAATTCGTGTCCCGGACCTCGACCGAGGCGCAGCCGTGCGGGAGCGCGATCGACCCGTCGGGTCGATTCCTCCTCGTGTGCGGCGAGGCGTCCGACCACATCTCGTCCTACTGGATCGGAGACGACGGGCGGCTCACGCCGGGGGCGAGGTCCGAGACGAGCGCTGGGCCGCTCGCGATCGAGTGCTGTCGGGTCATGTGATTTCCTTAGGCGCTGTAGTCCTCCGCCGCGGCGCGGAGGCGACGGTGCACGCCGCCGTACGCCTCGGCGGACTTCAAGGCCCACTTGGGCAGCTTCGCGAGCATCGTGTAGTTCGGGTCGCAGACGTTGGCCGCCGGGGCGAGGCCGAGCTGGCTCACGAGCTGGTAGGCGTCGAGCGTGTCCAGGCCGGTCAGCTCGGAGGCCCACCCGATGAGGTCGGTCTGGCTGATCCGGTAGGCGTCCTCGAGCGGACGGACCGAGCCGGTACTCATGATGTATTCGTCGTCCTCGAGGCGCGGCCAGCTCAGCGCCCCGTCCTTGACGACGTCGACGGCGATCACGCTGTTCATGGCCGATTCCAGCCCAGTGCCGCACACCTCGCCCTCGCCCTGCCGCGCGTGGCCGTCACCGAGCGAGAGCATCGCCCCGGGTACGTTCACGGGCAGGTAGAGGGTGGTCCCGGCCCGGACCTCGGGGGTGTCCATGTTGCCGCCGTGGGTCGAGGGCGTCACGACGAGGCGGACCTCACCGCTCGCGGGGGCGACGCCGACGGTCCCGTGCATCGGATCGAGCGGAAGGGAGAGCTCGTAGTCGGAGTTCCGCGCCCGGAAGGTGGCCGTCCACGAGTCGAGATCGATGTCGTAGAACCAGACGCGCTCCTCGAGGGGAGCGGAGAGCATGGAAGTCTCGTGCGTCGGGGTCAGCGCGCCGAAGTGGGGGAAGGTGCTGGAGACCGCGTAGGGGCGTGCTGGGACGATCGAGATGAAGTGCACCGCCAGGACGTCCCCGACCTCGGCCCCCTCCACCTCGATCGGCCCGGAGACGGGATTCAGCTCGGCGAACGGGACGACCTCGCTCGGCAGATCGTCCGGGGAGTTCACCCGTCCGCCGTAGCAGTCCTCGGTGCTGACCTCCACGATGTCCCCGGGCTTGACGCTCAGGAGAGGCTTTGACCCTCCGAAGACGTAGGAGTACTGCTCCGGGGTGGGCTTGAGCGTGTGGATCGCCATGTCAGCGAACCTCCTTTTCGTCGATGGGGGAGGTGGCTGCAGCCGAAGGGTCAGTCATGCGCCCTGCCTTGAGCAGGAAGAACGCCAGGATCAGGCCGATGACGAGCCAGAGGACACCGAGCACCTGCGCGGCGATGTTGGCGTTGATGATGACGGCCACGAGGATCGCGAGACCGAGGAGCGGCAGAACGAGGTGAACGAACCAGCGGCGCGACTTCTGACGAATTACGAACCACCAGACGACGGCGATGTTCAGCAGCGAGAACGCGGTGAGAGCGCCGAAGTTGACGAGCGTCGAGATCTCGGTGAGGCCGTTCGGCTGCGTCACGAGGTAGAGGCCGAGCACGAGCGAGATGGCCGCGACCAGGAAGGTCGCGTTGACCGGCACGCCACGCTTCGGGTGAACGCGGCTGAGGAACGCCGGAAGCTGGCGGTCGCGTGCCATTGCGAACAGGAGGCGCGACGTTGCCGCCTGGGCGACGAGGGCGTTCGCGAAGCCCCACGCGACGGCGGTCGCCGCGGCAGTGAGGATGAACAGGAACGCGCCGCCGGCGTTCTTCGCGGCGTCGTAGAAGGCGGTCCCATTCGGATCGCCGTTGGCGAGGAGCCCTGCGGGATCGTGCACGAGCATCGAGGCGACCCAGGTCTGGACGACGAAGAGCACGCCCACGAGCAGGAGGGATGCGATCATCGAGCGGCCGAGGGACTTGGTCGAGCCGGCATTCTCCTCGGCGAGCGTCGAGATGCCGTCGAAGCCGAGGAACGAGAGCACAGCGATCGAGACAGCGCCGAAGATGAGCGACGGGTCGAAGGTGTGCGGGTTGAAGAAGGCGTCGAAGCTGAACGTGCCCTGGCCGTTGGCAACCGCAACGAATCCGATGACGAGGAAGATCGCGAGCACGATGAGTTCGAGCACGAGCATGATCTTGTTGACCTTCGCCGTGAACTCGATGCCGAGATAGTTGATGAGGGTGTTGAGCAGCACGAATGCGACGAGCCATGCCCACAGGGGGATCGCGGGAATCATGCCGTTCATGGCGATGGCGGCCGCTAAGTAGAGGAGGGCGGGAATGAGGATGTAGTCCAGGAGGATCATCCAGCCCGCTACGAATCCGAGGATGCGGGTGATTCCGCGCCCCACGTACGTGTAGACGGAGCCCGACATCGGGAATGCCTGGACCATCTGTGCGTACGAGTTTGCCGTGCACATCATGGCGAGCATGCCGACGATGTACGCCATGGCGACCATGCCGCCGGAGGCTTGGAAGACGCTGCCGAAAATCGCGAAGGGGGCGATTGGCACCATGAAGATCAGACCGTAGACCAGGAGGTCGGAGAACTTCAGCGTGCGCTTGAGTTCCTGGCGGTAGCCGAATTCTTCGATGCCGGTGCCGATGTCCGTGCCGGTCGCGGCGCCGGCGCCCTCGATGTTCGCGGGAAGGGCCGGGGCGTCATAAGGTTGACGAGGTTCTGAGTTCATCGCCGTTGAGTCGTCCAATGCTCGGCCACGGACCGCTGCGTCCGCGGTGTCCAAGTTATTTCCAGATGGAAATAACTTGATGCTACATGCTCACCTGATCGATGACCACTAGCTCCGTGCCTTCTGCACGCGCCAGCCGTCCCCCGGGGGAGCGGCCGACGACGGCGCGTCCCGGACGTTTCGACGCCGCGGCAAGGCTCAGGGCGGCGTGCACCGGGGGCATGGAATCCAAGAGATCGCTCATCCAGAGTTCGGCTAGCAGCAGCACGCCGTCGTAGCACCCTTCGGCGTACGACGCCGGGAGCGGGGCGGTCACTCCGAAGCGTCGCAGATAGAGCTCGAGGAAGTTCTGGTGTTCGTCGTCCTGCTGGAGGATGAAGGAGGGCATCGCGGAATAGAGCATCCCCGTGCTGTCTCCACCGATGGCGAGAAGGCAGTTCTCGTCGAGTGCCGTGCAGAGGCGCACGAACTGCCTGTCGGCTCCGTACTCGGCGGCCCCGCGATGGAAGGTGATCCCGTCGCGGCCGACGAGCGAGACCAAGATCGCCTCTGCCCTGCTCCTCCGGGCCTCGTCCACGAGGCGCTCGGGGTCCACGGATCCCAGGCCAACGAACCGGTCCAGGACGATCTCCTGCCCGAGGGCTCGGAGGATCCGGCGCGCCTCACTGTGCACTTGTCGGGGCCACACGTAGTCGCCGCCGACTAGCGCCCACCGGCGCACCGAGTGGTGCCGGATGGTCCATTCGAGGGGATGCCTCAGCTGGAGCTGCGGTGCCGAGCCGGTGAACACCGTGCCTGGCCTACCAGACCCCGTCTCGTGCGGCGGAGTGAAGATATAGGGCACTTCTTGGGGAACGACTCTCGAGACCGCGACCCGCACGTCGGAAGTGTGCGCTCCGACAAGGCCTTGGACCACCCTGGAGTCGAGGAGTTGTCGGACAGCCCGCGCCACCTCGGCAGGGCGCTGCCCGGCGTCGATCGGTACGAGTTCGGGATGGAAGCCGGTACGCTCGGCGACGTACTCTGCAGCCAGCTGGGCACAATTGAGGATCGATGGCCCGGCTATGCCCATGACGCCTGAGAGCGGCGCAAGCAGCCCGATGCCGAGCGTTCCCGGCATGGGGCCGCGGAGCATCAGCGTGCTCGGAAGCACTAGGCTGACGGGTGGGGTCACAGAAGGGTCCTGCCGCATCGAAATGGCTGGGGCGATCGAGGAGGATGCCATGCCCGCCTTACCGGGGGACAGCGAACACAGCGTATCCCTGTCGCAAGTCATCGTTACCCTCTCCGGCGTCGGAGCACGCATGCTCGAGGGCCTCGCCCTTGCCCTGAGCGAAGAAGGCGCCAGCGTCGAGCAGTGGCGGATCCTGCAGCTGGTCTCTCAGCTGGAGGCGCCGAGCATGGGCGATCTCGCGGCCTCCTCGGGCCTGCCCAACGCATCCCTCAGCAGGATTGTCGATGCGCTGGAGGACAATGCGTCCGTCTACCGTCTCCCGACGCCGAACGACCGACGCCGCATCACTGTCCGGCTCTCCGATCACGGGGCGGGAAGGCTCGCGCGCATGAACACGATTGTCGCTGCATGGGAGTCGGCCACGTGCACTCTGATCGGTGCCGAGAACGCCCAAGCCTTGGCCGCGGCCGTCGAGGGCACTGCCGAGCGCCTTGGCGTTCACCGCGTGCAGCCAGCCTGACGATCTCAGGACGATTCGCCCCTCAAACGGTTGTGTCTGGTGCAAATCATCCACAGTCTTCTCGTCCTTGCCCCCGCTAATCTGAAGCCTCCACTCGAGTAGAGGAGGGGCCGATGCGTCTCGGACTCATGCAAGGGGAGTCGGCCGTGCTCGACGTCGATGCAAACCTTTCCGCCATCGAAGCGGCTGCTGGCTTGGCGCGAGAGGGCGGCGCCGACCTCCTCGTGACTCCCGAACTATTCCCCGTGGGTTATGCGCCCTACCGCCTGAGGGAAGAACTGGACCCAGGAAAGCTCCCTGGCATCGCACAGCCGCTGCTGGACATTGCACGCCGTCACGAGATTGGACTGCTCTACAGCCTGCCCGAGCTAGGCCCTCCTCAGGGCGATGACCTTCCCGAAAGCCACGACGGCCGGTGGCGCATCACGGCGAGCCTCGCCGGAGCGGACGGCAGACTCCTCGCCCACTACGTCAAGGTGCACCTCTTTGGGCCGGAGGAGCGGGAGGTCTTCACCCCGGGTACGGCGCCGCCCGTCGTCGTCGACTTCTGCGGGATGCGACTCGGGATCGCCGTTTGCTACGACATCGAGTTTCCCGAGACCGCCCGTGCGGCGGCGCTCCGGGGGGCGCAGGCGCTCCTCGTCCCGACGGCCTTGGGGACGGGATACGACAGGATTCCTCAGCGGCTGATCCCCACGCGTGCGCTCGAAAGCCAGCTCTACGTGGCCTACGCGAATCATTCCGGCGTCGAGGACGGTTTCGCGCTGTCGGGGGGAAGCGTCGTCGCCGATCCCTTCGGAGACCTGCACGCTCAGGCCGGGAAGGGCGCGGAGTTGCTGTTCGCCGACCTCGACCCGAAGCGCGTCGAGGCGGCTAGGAGGGACGTGCCGTACCTGCACGACCGCAGCCCAGAGATCTACCGCGAATGGGGCACTGAGGATTTCGATTCCAGAGCCTGACCCCTCAGATCCCCGCCCCCCGACGAGCTCTGCAGACGCCGCTGTTTGCTCTGCGACCGGGGTCCCAGTAGCTGGGCTCTCACATCATCGCCGCACGTCATCGAAGATTTGTTTGAGCACGTGTTTGCTTTTCGAATAGGTCTTCGATAGACTGAGGCCATGGTGGGGGTGGGGGACTGGCTTCGTGGAGGCGATCCGACCTGTTCGGCTCGTTCGGGGGGTTCGGCACGTTCAGGTGGTTCGGCGGCCGCTGGTGCTTCCACGTCTACGGCTCCCTCGGATACAGGCGATTCCGCCGCGTTGCGTGGTTCCCCTCGTCTTCCCTCCTCGGAAACACAGCTCGTTCCATCCTCGGAAACACCGCCCTCCCTCGAGGCGTCTCTTGATTCCGCCGCGGCGCCGACCCGCGCCGCGGAGGCACGCGCCGAGTCTCCCGCACCCGCTGCGCGTGCCGGACTTCCGGGTGCTCCTTTGGACGATGGTGCGCTCGTTGAGGGCAGTGCTCCTGTGGAGGATTGGCGGAGCGCGCTGGGTGCTCTGGTGGCCCGTCCGGTGGGTGGGCCGTCGAATTCGGAGGTCGTGTCGTTCCTCGCCCGGCTGGGGCTGCCCGGCCTGTTGGGGGATCTGGATGGTCCGGGGCTGATCGACCGGCTGGATGCGCTGGAGCGGCTCAAGGCGGCCGCGGCGGCGGAGCAGGCCAGGGTGCAGGTGGAGTTCGCGCTCCTGTGCGAGGCGGGGATGGACCCCCGGGCCGCGGCCCTGGAGTCCCGGACGGGGCGGGCCGCGGCGAGGGCGGGGGAGCGTTCGGCGTCGGCGCAGATCGCCCTGGCCCGGAGGGTCTCCCCGGCCCGGGGGGCCAGGCTGCTGGCCGCGGCGAGGCGGCTCGTGGCCGACCTGCCGTGCACGCTGGGGGCCCTGTCCGCCGGGCAGCTGAGCGAGGACCGTGCGGTGTGGGTCGCGGAGGGGGTCGAGGTCCTCTCCCCGGCGGAGCGGGCGGCGGTGGACGAGGCCCTGGCCGGGCACCCGCGCCGGCTGGAGGGCCTGGGCGACCGGGGGGTCCAGGACGCGGTGCGCGCCGCGGTCGACGCGGTGGACGACCGGGCCGCCGCGGCCCGGGCGAGGCGGGCGGGGCAGGGTCGGCGGGTGACCCTGCGGCGGCTGCCGGACGCGATGGCCCAGCTCACCGCGATCCTCCCCGCCGCCCAAGCCGCCGCCGTCGCCGGGGCCCTGCGCGCGGCGGGGGCCGGCGCACGCGCGGCCGGGGACTCGAGGACGGCGGGGCAGGTCGCCGCGGACACCCTGGTCGAGCGCGTCACCGGGCAGGAGCACGCCGACGCGGTGCCGCTGCGGGTGGGGCTGGTCATGACCGACTCCTCCCTCTTCGGCGCCGGACGGGAGCCGGCCCTGCTCCAGGGCTACGGCAGGATCCCCGCCGGGCACGCCCGCGCGATGGTCGCCGCCACCGCGACCGGAACCGCCCGGACGGCCGCGGCCGGAACCACAGCCGGGACCGCCCGGACGCCCGCGGGCGCAGCCGCGGACGGGCGCGGCCGCCGACCCTTCGGAGACTGCGGCCGCCGACCCTTCGGAGAGCGCGGCCGCCGCGGCTTCGGGGTCGCCCCGGGGTCCGGCGGCGGTTCCTGCCGACGGCCCTGGTGGCCTGCCTGCCGGTGGTGGGCGTTCTGGGGGTGCTGCGTCGTTGGCGGGGGTGTGGCTGCGGCGTCTCTACCTCGATCCCGGCACGGGGGAGCTCGCCGCGATGGACTCCCGGCTGCGCCGCTTCCCGAGGGCCCTGGCGGAGTTCATCCAGACCCGGGACCAGGCCTGCCGGACCCCGTACTGCGAGGCCCCGATCCGGCACATCGACCACGTGGTCCCGGTCGCCTCGGGCGGGGAGACGAGCGTGGAGAACGGGCAGGGCCTGTGCGAGGCGTGCAACCACGCCAAGGAATCCCCCGGCTGGGAACGGCACGTCGTCGGGTGCGAAGACCCCGACGGCACCCGGCCCGAGGGGACCCGGGGCGACATCCTCACCGTCACCCCGACCGGCCACGAATACTACTCACCACCACCCAAACTCCCCGGCTCCATGCGCACAACTGTCCCTTGGGACGACCGGATGACGGTCCCTTGGGGCGACAGGATGACAGTCCCTTGGGGCGAGATGACAGGGATCGGCCACCAGACGAAGTCATGCGCGCCTGACACTGGCTTGGCTGAATGGATCGGTTGGGAGCGCCCCTCATGGGCGCCCTGCCGGAGGCTTGCCATCCGAGCCGTCCGCCTGAGCTCTGGCGAAGCACCTAGACGAACTGGAGCGCCAGCCAGAGCTCGGCGCGGACACCTGCGTCCTGTAGGTCCTTGCCCAGGAGGTCTGATATCACGCTGATGTGTCGTCGAACGCTATTACGGTGAAGGCCCAGAGCCGATGCAGAGGCGTCCCACGAACCATTGGCGCCCAGCCACGCTCGGAGCACGCGGAGGAGAAGCTCGGCGCGCGCCGCACCGCCCTCGCTGAGCGGGCCCAAGAGCTCCCTCGCGAGAAGCCGGCCGGCTTCCGGGGCGAGGAGTCCCAAGAACGACGGCGGGGCCTCGTCAGCGCTGATGCTCCGGCCTTCGTCGAGGGCGCGGGGCAGCAATGCGAGCGCCTGTTCGCGCAACTCCGAGAAGGAGCCGGCCGCTGCGGAGCCGTCCCTAGCGGCGGAACTCACAGCGACGACGTATCCCGCCTTTCGCGTAGTCGCGAACGATTCCTCCGAAGGATGGACCCTCGTGAGGGCAAACAGGTGCTGACCCTCGTGGACCACGAGCTTGGTGTCCCACAGGCGCCGCCACTGCAGGACCTCTGGTATCGCCTCGAGGCCGTCCGGGCTCCCTTCCTGCCTGCTGGTCTCTTGCCTGTCGGATTGCCTGTCGGGTTCCCGCTCCGCTCGGGCCCCGACGACGACGCGCAGCGGCGCCCGCCGAGGGCCGCCGACGCCCTCGGCGAGGAGCTTCTCGGCGAGCTGCCTGGGGAAAGCATCTGAGCCGAGCAAGAGGGCCGTGGCGAGCTGGCTCGGCGAGAGGTCTCCGGCCGTGCGTTGGCGCGCAAGGACCTCGAGGAGCCCGACTGCTGTCGTAACGATGCTGTGCTCGGTGGGTGAGAGGGCGCGCGGGAGCACGAGGAGAAGAGCGCCGAGCGTGGTCTCAGGCATCCGATTCCGTGGGCGTCCGCTGCGCAACGGGAAAGCGACCACCTCGCCTGTCTCGAGGCCCCGGTGCTCAACTCGTGGAGCGGAGCTCGCGAGAGTTGTGGAGAGCAGTTCGGCCACTGCGTCCTCGGCGGCGTGCGCGCTCGAATGACCGCTCAAGGCCCCCTTGCTCCGGGCGCCCGCAGTGAAGCGGAGCTGGCCGCGCGCACCATACAGTTCGAGCCTTGCGCCGACGCGCCGCGAAAGTGCGTCGAGGAGGTCCTGTTCGGGCCGCTCGCCCAGCACCGATCGCAGGAGCTGGCGACTCATGTCGGCGACGTCGCGTAGCCTCCGAGCGTTCTCGGATTCGAGGAGGCGGGAGAAGGCCAGCCCGATCGCCGCGAACGGCAGCGAGTGCGGAATCTCCCACAGCGTGAGTCCGTGCCGCGAGCAGGCTTCGACGAGTTCTTCCGGGACCTGGCTGAAGTACGGCTCGAGCCCGAAGCCCAGTGCCGAGACCTGAGCCGCGACGAGCCGCCGCACGAAGGCGTCGGCATCGATAGGGTCCGGCCCCGAGTTCCGAAGGGGAAGGCCGGAGGTCAGGAGCAGCTCGTGGTCGACGAGATAAGGGGTAGGGTCTGCGAGGTCGCTCGGCTCGACCCATCGCAGGAGCTGGTCTCCGGCGTCGTGCAGAACCCGCACGTCCTCAGGCAGCTGACTGAGAAAGCTGGAAACGGTGAGGCTCGGCGACTCAACGTCGGGTGCATTTGATCCCACGAACGATCATTCTAGGTCATTTTGCACAGCGCTGAGAGCTTTCTCACACCCTTAGCGTTGTCTCATGAGCACCTTGACTGAGGCGCGCGAAGACTCGAAGACGAGACTCGGCCGCCAGCTCCTCCGCCGCAAGTCGATCACGACGATGGAATCAGAGGCCGCCGAGGGAGGCGGCGGCGGCTCACTCCGTCGAAGCCTCGGAGTCCTGCAGCTGACAATGATCAGCGTAGGCGCGACCCTCGGAACCGGGATCCTCGTCATCCTGGGCCAAGCCGTTCCCGTGGCCGGTCCCGCCGTGTGGATCTCCTTTGTCATCGCCGGCGTCGCTGCACTGCTTTCCGCAGTGAGCTATGCAGAGATGGCCGGCATGGTCCCTGTGGCCGGTTCGAGCTACTCCTACTCCTACGCGACCATGGGGGAAGGCACCGCGTGGGTCTGCGGCTGGTGCCTCGTGCTGGAATACGCGGTCTCGGTCGCCGCAGTCGCCGTCGGCGCGGGCCAGTACGTCAACGAGACCCTTTCCGTCGTCGGCGTCCAGTTGCCTGACGCCCTCTCCCAGCCCCCGGGCTCGGGGGGTCTGGTCAACGTACCCGCCCTCGTCGTCGTACTCCTCGCCACCGTCCTCCTGGTGCGCGGCGCCAAGGAGAGCGCGATAGTCAACACGGCCATCGTGGCGGTGAAGATCGTGATCCTCGTCTTCTTCTGCGCGGTGGCCTTCACGGCCTTCAACGCGGGCCACTTCGCGCCGCTCATGCCGATGGGCGCCGCCGGGGTGGGCGCCGCCGCCTCGAAGGTCTTCTTCTCCTACATCGGCTTCGACGCCGCTTCGACAGCGGGGGAGGAAGCCCGGAACCCGAAGAGGGACATGCCGCGCGCAATCCTGCTCTCGATGCTGATCGTCACCACGCTCTACGTCCTCGTCGCGGTCGCCGCCGTCGGCGCCAAGGACTGGCAGTGGTTCGGCAACAGCGAGGCCGCCCTCGTGCAGATCCTGGACGAGATCACGGGCCAGGCCTGGATCGCCGTCGTGTTCGCGGTCGGCGCCGTCCTCGCGATCTGCTCGGTTGTCCTCACAGTGCTCTACGGGCAGACCCGCATCCTGCTCACGATGTCCCGCGACGGCCTCGTCCCGGCAGTGTTCGGCCGCGTTTCTCCTCGCACGCACACTCCCGTGGCCGGGACCTGGATCGTCGGCGTTCTCGTCGCGGTCACCGCGGCGCTCGTTCCGCTCGGCGCGCTCGCGGATGCGACGAGCATCGGCACGCTGTTCGCGTTCGCGCTCGTCAACATCGCCGTGATCATCCTCCGGCGCACGAGGCCGTCCCTGAACCGCACCTACCGCGTCCCGCTGTACCCAGTCGTCCCCATCCTCGGCGCCCTGGCCTGCGTCTTCCTCATGGCGAATCTGGACGGCATCACCTGGGCAGTCTTCGGTGCGTGGATGGCCGTGGGGATCGTCCTCTACTTCGCCTACGGCCGCCGCAACTCTCGCATTGGAAAACTCGTTGAGACGGAGTACGAGGAGGCCCACGCATGACCATGGCAGCCCATTCGGCAGATTCATTCGAAGGCGAGAACGCCCCGTCGTCCGCTCGCCTGACCATGCTGAACCCCGACTTTCCGTTCAGCTACGACCTGTACCTCAAGCACCCGGCAGGGCTGGGAAGCGTTCCCGAGGAGCTGTACGGGACCGAGGTGGCAGTCGTCGGCGCCGGGCTCTCCGGCCTCGTCACGGCCTACGAGCTCATGAAGCTTGGCCTCAAACCTGTCGTCTACGAGGCCGATCAGGTCGGCGGTCGGCTCAGGACCGCGTCCTTCCCGAGCGCTGAGGGGATCACCGCGGACTTGGGCGGGATGCGCTTCCCGGAATCGGGCCGAGCGCTGTACCACTACATCGACCTCCTCGGCCTCGAGACGAGGGAGTTTCCCAACCCCCTCTCGTCCGTCACCTCGAGCACCGTGATCGAGCTCGCGGGCAGGAAGTTCTACGCCGAGACCGCCGCGGACCTTCCGGCGTTCTTCCACGAGGTTGCCGCGGCTTGGAAGGCGGCGTTGCGCGACGAGGCGCACTTCGAGCAGATGCAGGTAGCAATCCGCACGCGAGACGCCCGCAGGATCAAGGAACTCTGGGACCGCCTTGTCGAGGAGCTCGACGAGGAGACGTTCTACGGCTTCATCGCGAACAGCAAGGCTTTCAAGGACGCCGGCTTCGCCCACCGGGAGGCCTTCGGCCAAGTCGGCTTCGGGACCGGTGGCTGGGACACGGACTTCCCCAACTCGATCCTCGAGATCCTCCGTGTCGTCTACACCGACGCCGACGACCAGCATCGGCTCATCGTCGGAGGCGCCCAGCGGCTCCCGCAGGCCCTGTGGCACCACTCCCCATCGGGGATGGCGCACTGGCCCGCCGGCACCACTCTCGCGTCGCTCCACGGTGGCTCGCCGAGGGGAGCGGTCGCGAAGATCGCGCGCGCCCACAGCCCCGCCACTCCGGCCGGGGAGAGCGCACCGATCACGGTGACCGAGACCTGGGGGCGGCAGCGGAGCTATCCCGCCGTCGTCGCAACGTGCCAATCGTGGCTCCTCTCCACCCGGATCGACACGGAAGAGGGCCTGTTCCCGGCCGAGCACTGGACGGCGATCGAACGCTCGCACTACATGCAGTCGTCCAAGACCTTCGTCATGGTCGACCGGCCGTTCTGGAAGGAGCGGGACGCCGAAGGGCGCGAGGTCATGTCCATGACCCTCACCGACCGCCTCAACCGCGCCACCTACCTCCTTGACAACGGACCCGACCAGCCCGCCGTCATCCTGCTCTCCTACACGTGGAACGACGACGCCCTCAAGTGGCTCGCGCTCGACGCCGAACAGCGAGTGGAGCTCATGCTGCACTCGCTCGAGAAGATCTATCCCGAGACCGACATCCGGAGCCACATCATCGGACAGCCGATCACGGTCTCGTGGGAGGCGGATCCCAACTTCATGGGGGCCTTCAAGGCCAATCTTCCCGGCCACTATCGGTATCAGGAGAGGCTCTACACGCACTTCGATCAGTCCGCCCTCGACGCCGAGCACCGCGGCATCTTCCTCGCCGGCGACGACATCTCCTGGACCGCCGGCTGGGCCGAGGGTGCCGTGACCACGGCGCTGAATGCCGTCTGGGGAGTCGTCAGGCACCTCGGCGGGTCCTCGGCCACCGAGAACCCCGGACCCGGCGAAGCCCTGCGCGAATGGGGCCCGGTGCGGCTGGGTTAGATCAGGATGGATTAGATCAGGCGATGTCAGAGAGCCGGGTCCGCTCGAGGAAGTAGACGACGGCGAGGGCCCCGGCGATCGCTGCCATCCCGGGAACGAGGAGCTCTGGACCCTGACCGGTGAACTCGGTGACGAGGATCAGGCCGGTCATCGGCGCGCGCATCGTGCTGGCCAAGAACGCTGCGGCGCCGACGAACGCGAAGGCAGCCGTCGACGTCCCGGGCATGACGAGGTTCACGACGCTGCCGAGGGCGATGCCGAGCATCGCCCCGATGGCGACGGAAGGGGTGAGGGTCCCGCCGGCAGCGCCTGCCTTGATGGTGCCCACCGTCGTCGCCGTCTTGGCGATGAGCAGGAGGGTGACGACGGCGAGCGGTGCGGTTCCGCTGAACACCGTTTGGGCCGCCGCCTTGCCGTTGCCCAGAACCTCGGGCAGGAAGAGCGAGATGGCGCCGACTCCCGCGAAGATGAGCGGCATCGCCCAGAGGATGGCCCGTCCGCGAGGCTTTGTCGAGGCCGCGATCCGGGTGACGCGGACGAAGCCGGACGCGGCCAGACCGATGAGGGGACCGGCGACGACGGCCCATCCGACGAGCTGGGGAGTCACCGCGACATGCGGCAGCGCATACATTGGCGAGACGGGCACGACGACGCGGGCCACCGCTGCGGCGAGGGCCGAGGCCGCGAACGCGGGGAGCAGCGTGGCGAAGCTCACCTCGGCGAGGAGGATTTCCACGACGAAGAGCGCGCCGCCGAACGGCACGTTGTAGACGGCGGCGAGCCCGGCACCGGCTCCGCACGCGACGAGGATTTTCGCCTCACGCTCGCTCAGGCCGGCTGCCCGAGTGACCTTGTCGGCGAACAGGGCACCGAGCTCGCGAGGGGCGGCCTCACGGCCGATCGACGCTCCGAGGCCCACGATGCCGATCTGAAGGGCCGCGTTCGCGATGGTCGTCTTGAGCGGCATGGGAGTCCCCTTGGCAGCGCGTTCGACCGAGACAACGTGGGACCCCCACCTCCGGAGGGCCCACCAACCGACACCGCCGACGACGCCGGCCGCGACGAGCGACGCGAAACGTCGCCAGGGCGGGGCTTGGGTCACGCCTTCGAGCAGGGACCCGCTCGAGTAGCCGAAGGCCAGATGCTGGAGGAGCTGGAGCGCGAGGTCGACGGCGATACCGACCACCCCGGCGCCGAGCCCCACGAGAAGCGTCACAAGAGTCAGGCGCACGAGCCACGCGCCCTCACTCCGGAGCTTCGAAGTGCTTGCAGCCGTCGTGGGGCTCACGGTCCGCTCCGGACTCCGCAACAGAACTGTTCTGGCATAGATCTATTCTAGGCCAGAACTACATCTAGGCCAGAACTACATCTGGGCCAGAACTAGATTCAGCCGATGAGATTCTGGGGCGGCGGATCGAAGTTGCCGTGGTCGTAGTAGCCCACAACCTGCTGCATGTACTTCGCCCACTGGGGACCGGCGATGTAGGCGCCGTCGACGACCGGGTAGTACTGCCCGTTGACCGTGATGTCACGGCCGAGGCGAGCAGTTGCGTTGAAGGGATCCCCGAAGAAGGACGCCGTCGAAAGGCCCCTCGTGTACCCGACGACCCACGTCTGGTTGTTGTACTGGTTGGTACCCGTCTTGGCCGCGTCCGGGACGCCGAGCTTCTGGGGGATGAGCAGGCCGGAACCCTTCGTGATGACGTCCTGGAGGACGTTCGTCGCAGCCTGGGCCACGCCCGGTTTGAGGGCGTTGGTCTGGCAGCTCTGGTTCTGGCCGCCGATCTTCTTGCCCTGGGCATCGTCGACCTCTGTGATGGAGATCGGTGTGCAGTACGTTCCGTCAGCGGCGAACGTCGCGAACGCGTTGGCCATCGTGAGCGGCGCGACGTTCATTCCGCCGAGGAGGTTGCCGAGGATAGAGAGGTCGAGCTTCTGGCCGTTGCCCGCGCCGTTGTGCATGCCGAGGGCGTCAGCGGCGCGCTGGATGTCGCAGAAGTCGTTGAGGCCGGCAGCGGAGGCAAAGGTCGCGGTGTTGATCGACTGGGTGATGCCCTCCCGCACGCTCATCGGGTAGTACCAGTTGGGCTCATCGTTCTGAAGGTCGTTCGCGGCACCCAAGCCGACCTCGGCGTCGTCGTACGCCCCGGTGACCTTGGCGCACGTGTCTCTCCACGGGTAGTTCAAGGGGTACACCCGCTGCGCGGCGTTGACGATCTGGTTGGTGGGCTTGCCCTCGTTCAGCCATGCTGCGAGGGTGACCGGTTTCATGGTCGAGCCGGGCTGCATGCCGCCCACGCCGCCGAGGGGATTGCCACTCGCATCGGCGCTGTCGACGTTGAAGTTGTAGGTCGTGACGAAGCCGCTCCCCTGGCCCCCGAGCATTCGCGTGTTCTGCGCCATCGCCACGATCTTTCCCGTGCCGGGTTGGACCGTCACGAGGGAGGCGCCCCATTTGTCGGGGTTTGCGCCCGCGGTCGCATCGACCTGCTGCTGGGCGGGAGCCTGCAGGCGGGGATCGAGCGTCGTCTTGATCGTGAGGCCGCCGCTCATGACCCTCTGGACGCGGTCCTGGGGAGTCGCGCCGTAGGCAGGGTCGTTCTCGACCTGATGCAGAACGTAGTCACAGAAGTACGGCGTCGTTGAGTACGGGCAGCCCTGCTTCGGCGGGTTGAGCTTGAGCTGGAGCGGGGTCTTGACCGCCGCGTCGTGCTGGGCCTGGTTGATGTAGCCGTGCGTGAGCATCGCGTCGAGCACGAGGTTGCGGCGTGAGACGGCCCTGTCCGGGTACGTGGTGGGGTCGTAGTACCCGGGGCCATTGACGAGGCCCGCGAGGAGCGCGGCCTGTGGGATCGTCAGGGCGCTGGCGTCCTCCGAGAAGAAGTACTGGCTCGCGGCCTCGACCCCGTAGGCGTTGCCGCTGAACGGGACGATGTTGAGGTAGCCCTGGAGGATCTGGTCTTTCGAGTACTGCTTCTCGAGGGCGATGGCGAGCTTCATCTCGCGCAGCTTGTCGCCCACGCCCTTCTGCCCGTTGAGGACGACGTCCGCACTCTTGCCCTGGGTGACGAGGTCCTCATTGAGCACGTTCGTCACATACTGCTGGGTCAGAGTCGAGGCGCCCTGCCGGGCACCCCCTGCGTCGATCGTGACCGCGCGGAGGATGCCCATCGGGTCGATGCCACCGTGCTGGTAGAAGCGGTAGTCCTCGATGGCCACGATGGCGTTCCGCATGTTCATCGACATCTGGCTCAGCGGGACGTCGGTCCGGTTCTCGGTGAAGACCGTCCCGATCGTCGAGCCGTCGGCCGCGAGGATCCGCGTGGACTGCGATGGAGGCGTTACCGTAAGGTCGCTCGGAAGGCTGTTGAAGAACTGCACGGAGCCGTTGGCCGCGGCGCTCGTCAGAGCGACGGCGGGCGACATGAGACCGGCCACGAGGATGCCGCAGACAGCGCTGATGCTGAAGAAGGCAAGCACCCTCCCCAGGGCTGTGGTCGTGTCGATCAACGGTTTCCTACGTGGGGCCATATCGCGAATGGTATCGAGCCTGAATCGGTGAAACCTGAGAGCGAAGATGTTCCGTAACAGAACTGGTCTCGGTAGGGGCCATCTCGTCTAGGCTTGAAGAATGACTTCAGGTGCCCGTGGGGCAGGCGACGCGTGGTCTCTGACCGATGTCATCACGCGTCTCCGGAGGACGCTCCGTGCGAGCGTTCGTGAGGAACTGCCCTGGGAGTCCCTGCCGATGGCGCAGGTCGAATTGCTCCAACGTCTCGCGGAGGAGCCCGGCCTCGGGGTGAGCGAGCTGGCCGTGCGGCAGCACTTGGCGCGGAACACTGTGAGCAACCTCGTGCAGCAGATGGTCACGTCCGGCCTCCTCGAGCGCCATGCCCACGAAAGCGACCGGCGCGCCGTCGTCCTCAATCTCACCGCCGACGGCCGGGAGCGCCTGCTCTCTTGGCAACAGGCCAACGAACGGCGCATCCGCCGGGCCCTTGAGGGGCTCAGCGCCGAGAGCCGTCACGCGATCGACCAGGCACTCCCTGCGCTGCAGGCGTTGGCCGCACAGCTCGAGGCACAGGAGGAGGCCGGCGCCGAGCAGGTCTCGTAGGCGGTTTCGGGCCCCGATATCCGATGTCCAGGAGCCTCCGTTGGCGTCGGAGATTTCCCCGTCCGGGACCTCGGGCGCGCGAAGAAGTGAACTCGTGCCCCTCCATGGGCTTCGATTCGCACATATATTCGCTCTTTACAGGCGGAATAGACCTGTCCAATGATGGGATCCTATATGCGCTGGAGAAGGGGACCTGAGGATGGGTGGACTTGGGCTCGTGGCCGACGCTCGCCGACTCGGCGCGTCGCGCGGGGGCGGCGCCGCGGCCCTGTGGAGGATGAGTGCCGTGGCCGATGAGCGGGCTCTGTTCTGGCGGCAGAGCAGCCGCGAGCAGGCGCGCGTCATCGGGCTGCTGCCGCAAGCCTGCTTCCTTCCGCCCGAAGGGGTCGAGAGCGGCTGGTGGAAGATCGACGCCGTCATCGACTTCGTGACGCTCCGCGGGCTCGACCGCGTGGTGTGGCTCGACGGGGAGCTGCCGACGTACGACCCGCGCCTGGGCGTGACCTACCGGGAGGCTGCCGAGGACGCCCTCGCCGACGCCGGGATCACGCCATTCCTCTTCGCTCCCGACCCGTCGCTCGGGCTGACGGTCGGACTCGCGGAACTCGTTGAGGACTTCGCGGCGCGGCGGCTGTGGTCGCTGCCCTCGTACCGGCTGAGCGTCCCCGCGTTCGAGGCGGCCGTCTAACTCCCCCGGGCGGCTAGCTCCCTGCGGGTGTGAGCTCGACCTTGATCCACCCGGCTTCACGGCGGTCGAAGGCCTCGTAGGCCTCGATCGCGGAATCGATCGGCTCGTGCTCGGTGATGAGCGCCGTCGGATCGAATTGCCGGGCCGCGACCATGTCGATGAGCGGCGGGGTGACCGAGTGGTGGTCGCAGTTGCCCATGCGGACGGTCAGGTTCTTGTTCATCGCCTTCCCTATCGGGTACGTCTCGACCGTCGGCGAGTACACACCGATGATGCCGATCCGGCCGCATTTCGCGACCACCTCGACCGCCCAGCGGGCGACTTGGGAAGGGCCATCGCCCGGCTTCCACTGTCCGTCGTGCGGAGCTGCATCCGGGGCAATCTGCTGCACCTCGCCGTCGAACTTCGCCCCCTCATCCGGTGAGACCGCAGCTGGACCCTGCTTGGGGCGCTCGGCGTCGACGCCAACGGCGTCAATGACGGCATCCGCGCCGATCCCGTTCGTGAGGTCCATGATCGTCTGCACGGGGTCCTCGGTGTTGAAGTTCACGATTTCGCAGTTCTGGGAGAGGGCTGCCGCAAGACGGGTCTCCTCGCCGTCGACAACTATGACCCGCCCCGCGCCCTGCTTGAAGGCGGAGGCGGCCGCGAACTGTCCCACGATCCCCGCGCCGAAGACCACGACCACGTCGCCGCGCCGAACGCCCGCGAGTTCGGCGCCGAACCAGCCCGTCGGGAAGATGTCCGAGAGGAGGATCGCCTGCTCGTCTGAGACGTTCTCCGGGAGCGGATGCATCGTGTTCTGCGCCCACGGAATCCGCGCGTACTCGGCTTGGAGCCCATCCACGGGCCCAGTCATCGCGGGGCCCCCGAAGAAGCTCGTCCCCGCCTGCGGGCCGTTCGGGTTGGCGACGTCGCACTGGGCCGATTTGCCCATCCGGCAGTAGCGGCAGGCACCGCAGGAAATGGTCGAATTGATGAGGACACGGTCGCCGGCGCTGAAACCCCGGACAGCGTCGCCGACAGCGGTCACTATTCCTACGGCTTCGTGCCCGAGGATCGTGCCTTCCTGCATTCCCGCCATCGTTCCGCGGACGAGATGCAGGTCGGTTCCGCAGATTGCCGAGCGCGTGATGCGGACGATCGCGTCGTGCGGGCTTTGGAGGGAGGGTTCGGGAACCTCGTCGAGTCGGATGTCGCCTATGCCGTGCCAGACCACTGCCTTCATGCGTGCCTACTACCTCCCCTTCCCCAGGCGCAAACGAATCGAGGAGGCGTGACTCAGCTCTCGGACGCGAGGACCACCGCAAGGCCGAGCATGAGCACGGCGACGCAGCCGTCGAGGATCCGCCACGACGCGGGCTTGGCGAAGAAGCCCCGCAACCCGCGGGCCCCGAAGCCGATGAGCGGGAACCACAGGGCGCTTCCCGTGGCGGCGCCGATGCCGAAGAGCCACTTGCCCGGGCTGCCTTGGGCGTTCGCGAGCGATCCGAGCAGCACGAGGGTGTCCAGGTACACGTGCGGGTTGAGCCATGTGATCCCGGCCGCCGTGAGCACAGCGGTCCACGCCGTCATGCCGCGCGGAGAAGTAGCCGCCTCGAGGATCCCCGGATGCAGCGCGCGCTTGGCGGCGAACGCGGCGTAGGTGAGGAGGAACGCGGCTCCCACCCAGCGGATGACGACGAGGAGAGCCGGAGCGCTCTGGATCAGGGCCCCGATTCCCGCGACTCCCGCGAAGATCAGGATGGCGTCGCTCGCGAGGCACACGAGGACGACCGGCAGGACGCCCTCACGCTTGATCCCCTGACGCAGGAGGAACGCGTTCTGGGCGCCGATGGCGACGATGAGGCCGAGGCTGGCTCCGAGGCCGGTGAGGAAGGGGGTCACTCTTCGACGGTACGTCTCGGCCTTCTGAAGATCAATTTACTATTTTTGTATCCACATTAGAATATCTTCATGGAACTGGACCAGCTCAGGGCACTCGCCGCCGTCGTCGACAACGAGACCTTCGAGGCAGCGGCAGGCGAGCTCAGGCTCACCCCCTCCGCGGTGAGCCAGCGGATCAAGGCGCTCGAGCGGTCCGTGGGGAGCGTCCTCGTCCGGCGCCTCAAGCCCGTCCGCCCCACCCCGGCGGGGGAGCAGCTCCTGCGCTCGGCCCGCCAGCTGCTCCTCCTCGCCGACGAGGCGGTCCTGGCCCTCCGCGGCCGGGAACCGAGCGAAGCGGACGACGACGGCGCGCCTCGCCCGAGCGCCGAGCGGCTGCGGGTACCGATCGTTGGCAACGCCGACTCGATCGCGACCTGGCTTCCTGCCGCCATCCGCGAGATTGCCCTCGGCGGACGGGTCGCCCTCGAGCTGCTGCGCGACGACGAGCACGCCACCGCGGACCTCCTCCGCTCGGGCGACGCCGTTGCTGCCGTCACCGCCGAACCGCGGCCTGTGCAGGGGTGCACCGTCCGCCCGCTCGGCTCGATGGTCTACCGGGCGAAGGCCTCGAAGGAGTTCGTGGACCGCTGGTTCCCCGAGGGACCCACCCCGGCTGCGCTCGCCGTCGCCCCCGTCATGCAGTACGACCGCAAGGACAGCCACCAGCTCGCCCTCCTCGCACGCGTCGCACCTGAGGCGGCGCCTCCGCAGCACTTCATTCCCGACTCGGTGCAGTACGTCGAATCCGTCCACGCCGGGCTCGGCTGGGGCATGGTCCCGGACCAGCAGGACCCCGAGGGCGCCCTCGTGGAGCTCGACCCCGCGTGGTCGGAGGAGCTGCGCCTCTACTGGCAGGTGTGGACGCTCGACTCGCCGGGCCTCGAGGAGGTGACGCGCGCCGTCGTCCGCGCCGCCGCCCGCGGCCTCACCCCCTAAGACGTCTCGGGTACAGATAATCCCTCCCTGAGATGTTTCGGGTACAGGTATTCCAGCCCTGAGGGGATTCGGGTACAGATAATCCTGATGGACGGGGGATTATCTGTACCCGAGACGGACCTGGCAGGGATTATCTGTACCCGAGACGGCTTGGGGTGGGGCTAGGGGTGGTGGGGCTCGTGGGCCGCTTCGTCGGCGCTCTCGCCGGTGACGTCGTGGGCAGTGAGGTCCTCGAGTTCGAGGCCGCCGAGCGGCTCGCTCCGCCATTCCTCCAGCACCCAGCCCGACTCCGGACTGCCCTCGAGCACGCACATGCCGGTGTTCATGATCATGAGCTCGGCCGCCGCGTCGCCCTCCATCCCCGAGATGACGGCCCCGTACACACGGATGGCGGCGCCGTGGCTGAACAGGGCAACGGTATCGCTCCCGAGGTGAGCGCCCGCGATCTCCCGGACTGCGGAGTCGTAGCGAGCGAGGAAGTCCCTGCCGGTCGGGCCCCCTGACATCGGCCGCTCCAGTTCCCCGCGCATCCACGCGACGAGGCACTCGCCGTACGACTCCACGGCCTCGGGGTCGCTGCGCATCTCGAGCCCACCGGCGGAAATCTCCTCGAGCCCGGGCTGGACGCGGACGTCCGCGCCCAACGTCTCCCCGAGTGGCCCCGCGGTGAGCTGCGTCCGGACGAGGGGCGAGGCGTAGACGGCGGCGATCCGCTCCTGCGCGAGCGCGTCCGGGACCGCGCGGGCCTGGGCCTCGCCGAGGGGCGTGAGTCCGGCGCCGGGGAAGGCGGTGTCGAGCGCGCCGCGGACGTTCGAAGGGGTCTGTCCGTGGCGGATGAGAAGCAGGCGCACCTCGCCAGTCTAGGCGGCGCATACTCTAGGCAGCATGCGCGAACTCGTGGTCCTCGGCACGGCCTCCCAGGTCCCGACCCGGACCCGCAACCACAACGGGTACCTCCTGCGTTGGGACGGCGAGGGACTCCTGTTCGACCCGGGCGAGGGGACGCAGCGGCAGATGATCCACGCCGGCGTCGCCGGTACGGACGTCACCCGCATCTGCCTCACGCACGTCCACGGCGACCACTGCTACGGCCTCCCGGGCGTGCTCTCGCGCATGGCCCTCGACCGCGTCGAGCACCCCGTCCACCTGCACTACCCCGCGTCCGGCGACCTCATGGTGCGGGCGCTCGTCGCCATCTCGTCGCCCGGCGTCGACCTCCGCCTCGTGCCGCACGATTCTCCGGGCGAGATCGCTCCCGGCCTCGAGGTCCAGCCGCTCAAGCACCGCATCGAGACGTACGGCTACCGGCTGTCCGAGCCGGACGGCCGATCGCTCGTGCCGGAGCGGCTCGCCGCCGCGGGGATCGCGGGGCCCGACGTTGGGCGGCTCCAGCGCGAGGGCCAGCTCGGCGGCGTGCGGCTCGAGGACGTGAGCGTGCCGCGGCGCGGGCAGAGCTTCGCGTTCGTCATGGACACAGCCCAGTGCGAGGGCGCGGAGCAACTCGCGGAGGGGGCGGACCTCCTCGTCGCCGAGAGCACCTTCAGCGACGACGACGGCGCCCTCGCCGAGCAGTACCGGCACCTCACCGCGGGTCAGGCGGGCGAGCTTGCCGGCAAGTCAAGGGCCCGGAACCTCGTCCTCACCCACTTCTCGTCCCGCTATCCCGAGGTGACCGAGCTGGAAGCGCAGGCTCGGCGGAAGGCCGGCTCCGCCGTCGTCCGCGCCGCACAGGACCTGGACCGCTTTGGGTTCCCGAAGCGGCGGGCGGGCAGTGTTGGAGTCTCACCATGATCAGGGACGACGACGGCGCGACTCGCCGCCGTCGTCGTGCGCCACGCCGTGGGGGGCCGCTAGAAGCTGGTGAGTTTCCGACGCTTCGTCCGTGACCTCGTCGCTGCGGCCCACGAGTGGGCCTCCGAGTGAGAGCGTCGCCGCGAGGCCGACGACGAGGAATGCTGCCGCGGACCATGCGGCGTAGCGCGTCCCCTCCGAGAAGGCCGCCTTCGCGTCGACGGCGACGGCAGCCGTGGCAGGGGCCGCGGCGAGCTGGGAGATCGCGGCTCCGGAGCTGTCGACGACGGCGGAGACGAGCCCGTCGCGCTCGGCGGCCGGAATGCCTCGGCTGTCCAACGCACTCGAGAGGAGCCCGGAGGCCGAGGAGAAGAGGACCGTCCCGAGCACCGCGATCCCGAGCGCTGAACCGATCTGCCGCGACGTGCTCTGGGTGCCGGAGGCCTGGCCGCTCGCGCTGACGGGGACGTCGGTCAGGATCACCCCGGTGAGCTGGGCGGTCGCGAGCCCCACCCCAAACCCATAGACGAACAGGAACGGCACGAGGGCGGCCCACGGAGTGTCGGGCCGGATCACGACGCCGAGGCCGGCCACCCCGACGATCTCCGCGCCGAGCCCGACGCGCACCACGACGATAGGCCGCACCCTGCCACTGAAGGCCCCCGCGAGGCCGCTCGCTCCGAAAGAGCCGAGGGCGAGGGCGAGCAGGATGAAGCCAGTGCCGAGGGCGGTGAAGCCGAGCACGTTCTGCAGCCAGATCGGAAGCGCGAGGATGATGCCGAACTCCCCGAGCGAGACGATCATCGCGGCGAGGTTGCCGTTCCGGAACGAGCGGATCCGGAGCAGCTCGATCGCGAACATGCTGCCCAGGCCGCGCTGCTCCCGCGCCAGAGCCCACAGGACGCACGCGAGGATCGCCAGCAGCGCGACCCCGAACGCGAGCGGGATCGGCGAAAGGCTGCCCGGCCACTCCCAGGAGCCGAGCCGCGGCCGGTGGTCCACCGCCCACCACCCGTAGTTCCGGCCCTCGATGAGCGCGAACACGAGCGACGCCGACGCGACGACCGAGAGGACGGCGCCCACCGGATCCAGCCTCCGGCGCGCGTCGTCGCGGGACTCCCGGACCGCCAAGAGCGTCCCCGCGACGATGACGACGCCGAGCGGGATATTGATCCCGAACGCCCACCGCCACGAGTAGGCGCTCGTGAGCCAACCGCCGAGGAGGGGGCCGACGGCGGTCATCCCACCGATCGTCGAGCCCCAGACGGCGAACGCGACGGCGCGCTCGGATCCGGCGAAGCCCGCGTTGATGAGGGACAGGGTCGAGGGCAGCACCATCGCCCCGCCGACCCCCTGGACGAAACGCGCGGCGACGAGGATCTCGCCCGATGGCGCGCTCGCGGCCGCGATCGAGGAGAGAGCGAAGACCGCGACGCCGACGATGAGGATGAGACGGCGCCCGTAGCGGTCCCCGAGGGTCCCGAACACGAGCAGGAGGGCGGCGAAGACGAGCGTGTAGGACTCCTGGACCCACTGGACGCCCGTCGAGTCGATCCCGAGGTCCTTCACGATCGAGGGGATCGCAACGTTCACGATCGTGGAGTCGACGATGATGAGCGAGACGGCGAGGCTGATGACGACGAGGCCCACCCAGCGCCGTCGTCCGCCTTCGGCGGCGTTCACAACGACGCCAAGCCGAGCTGCTGGAGCTGGAGGCGGAGCCAGGGGCTGAACGCGTAGGGGGCGGCGACGACGGCGGCGCGCAGCCGCTCGGGTGTCGTCCACTCCCACTCGCACACCTCGTCGGACGACGGCGCGGGCTCGCCGACCGCCTGAGCGCGGAACACCGGGCAGATCTCGTTCTCGACGAGGCCGGACGCGTCGACCGCGCGGTAGCGGAAGTCCGGGAGGATCGGGGTGAGCGCCTCGATTTCGAGCCCGAGCTCCTCGCGGGCCCTGCGCCGCACGGCGTCCTCGACCGGCTCGCCCGGGGCAGGGTGGCCGCAGAACGAGTTCGTCCAGACGCCCGGCCACGTGGCCTTCGTCAGCGCCCGCCGCGTGACGAGAACCCGGCCCTCACCGTCCTCGACGTGGCACGAGAACGCGAGGTGCAGCGGGGTCTCCGTCCCGTGGACGCTCGCCTTGGGCACGGTCCTGAGGGGCGTGCCGTCGTCGTCCACCAACTGTACGAGGGTGTAGTCGAGTGTCATGCCAGCCCCCTGCTCTCTGCGGCCGCGGTGATCCGCTCGGCCATGCCCTTGAAAACGATGTCGTGGAACGGGACGATCGAGGCCCAGTAGAGCCGCCCCGCGAGGCCTTTCGGCAGGAAGACGGCGCGCTGGAAGTACAGGCTTCCCGAGCCGCGCGGCGAGACCGTCATCTCGAGCCAGGCCCGCCCCGGTACGCGCATCTCGGCCCGCAGCCGGAGCAGGCGCCCGCGATCGAGGGCCTCGACGCGCCACCAGTCGAGCGCGTCGCCGAGCTGGAGCCGCCGCGGGTCGCGCCGCCCCCGCCGCAGGCCCACGCCGCCCGCGAGCTTGTCCATCCGACCCCGCACGGCCCACGCGAGGGGGAACGAGTACCAGCCGTTCTCCCCGCCGATGCTTTCGATGACCTCCCACAGTCGCTCCGGGGGTGCGGACGTGTAGTGCGTCCGGGTGTCCTTGAAGACTGTGCTCCCGGCCCATTCGGGGTCGCTCGGGAGGGGGTCGGAGGGTGCCTCGACCGCCGTCGAGCCGGCCCACGTCGTCTCGACCTCGCCGCGCTTGATCTTCGCGAGCGCGAGCTCGACCGCCCGTTTGTAGCCCGTCAGCCCGCTCTCGGGCTCCGGGATGTGCTCGCTGATGCCCGCATCGCGCACGACGCAGTCGTTCTGGAGCGACTCGATGAGCGGGATCGCGAGGGCCCTCGGGATGGGGGTCACGAGGTTGACCCACTGCGCAGCGAGCCACGGGGTGAGGACGGGCAGCGGCAGAATGAGCGGCGCGCGGATCCCGGCCACGCGCGCGTAGCCCCGCATCATGTCCGCGTACGTGAGGACATCCGGGCCGCCGATGTCGAAGGTCCGGTTCACGTCCTCCGGGAGCTCGGCAGCCTTCTCGAGGTAGTACAGAGCGTCGCGGACCGCGATGGGCTGGACGCGGTTGAGGACCCAGCGCGGCGCTGGCATGACGGGGAGGACGTCGGTGAGATGCCGCACCATTTCGAAGCTGGCCGAGCCGGAGCCGATCACGAGCCCGGCCTGGAGGACCACGGTCGGCACCCCCGATTCGAGGAGGATGCGCCCCACCTCGGACCGGGACTGCAGGTGTCGGCTCAGCCGCTCGCCCGGGTTGAGGCCGCTCAGGTACACGAGGCGCGAGACCCCGGCCTTCGCGGCGGCGCGCGCGAGGGCCTTGGCCCCGGCCTGCTCGGTCCGGGCGAAGTCGCCGCTTCCCTTGGCGCCGCTGTTCGCGCCCATGGAGTGCACCAGGTAGTAGACGACGTCGGCCCCCTCGCACAGCGCCTCGACGGCGCCGCGGTCTTCGAGGCTCCCTTCGACGACGTCGACCTCGTCCCCCCAGGGGACGTCGCGCAGCTTCTTCGGGTTGCGGGCCAAAACGCGGATCCGGTGGCCCGCCTCGAGGAGGCGCGGAACGAGGCGGCCGCCGATGTAGCCGGTGGCGCCGGTGACGGCAATGAGGCGGCTCATGCGTGCTCCATTCTGCGCATTCTCATCCTGCGCATTCTCATCCTGCGCATCCTCATCTTGCCGCGGCCGGCGAGGAGCAGCCCCGCCGCGAGCACGGCCACCGCAGCGGTCCCGGCCGTGAGCGCGGTCGCGGGAAGGACGAGCGGGCCGGCGGCGCGCGCGACGGCGATCCACGCGAGGCCCCACGCGATCGCCAGGAGCGCGGCCCACGCGCCCCGGAAGGCCAGCGCTATCCCGACGAGCGCGCCGAGGCAGAGGACGACGACGGACGTCGGCTCGGCGGGCAGCACGAGACCCGCCCACGCGAGGACGGCGGCCACGTTCGCGATCGTGGCCACGCAGATCCACCCGAGGTACAGGCCGAACGTTCCGTCGCTCACGATAGCCTCGGTTCTCGACTCCGGGGCGTGCGCCCGTGCGACCTCGAAGATCCGGCACAGGACGGCCAGGAGAGCCACCATGACTCCGAGACTAGCGGGGACCGAGCCGAGCTGGACCACCCAGAGCCATGCCGCGTTCAGGAGCATGGATGCGGCGGCCCAGGGGCGGATCGAGGCCTGACGCCGGCTGATGCGCGCGGCGGGCAGCAGTTGCCACACGCCATAGGCGAGGAGGCCCGCGTAGATGACGCTCCAGATCGAGAAGGCGGGAACGCCGGGCGCAACGGGCGTCGCGGTGCTTGAGAAGTAGCCTCCAGCGGCGTCGTTGACGGGGGTTCCGCCGAAGGCGCCGCTCCCGACGGCGGCCAGCACAAGGGCGACGCCAGCCGAAGCGGCGGTCAGCACGGCCGGGAGCACGGCCGAGTGCGGGTGGGTCTCTTGGGCTTTCACGCTGTCCCCTCTAGACAGGCCTAGATTTCTCGATCATCATATTTCTCGATTATCGAGATATCAAGGAGGCGACGATGATCGCAACAGCCACCCAGACAGCTGCGAAGCCGAGGTGGGCAAGCGTGGCGCCGCGCGTCGAGGAGTTGCTCGCGGAATTCTGCGCCTCCGAGCGGGCGGCGGCGCCCAGGGGCCGTGCCCAGGAGCTGTGGTTCCACGTTGCCCGGTCACTCGATGGCGGGAAGCGGGTCCGGCCTCAGCTGGCCTGCGTCGCCTACACGTCATTCGGAGGCGACTCCGCCGAGGCCTGCGCCGCCGTGGGCGCCGCCTTCGAGTTCCTGCATGCGGCGCTTCTCCTGCACGACGACGTCATCGACCGCGACTTCGTGCGCCGAGGCCGCCCCAACGTCGCCGGCATCTACCGGGAACACGGCCTCCGCCGCGGCCTGCCGCCTTCCGAGGCCGAGCACATCGGCGCGTCCGTCGCGCTCATCGCCGGGGACCTGCTCCTCGCCGCGTCGCTCCGTGTGCTCGAGCGGGCGACGACGGTCGCGTCCGTCCGCGACAGCCTCGCCGGAGTCTTCCACCGGGCCATCGCCGATGCCGCGGCGGGCGAACTTGCCGACGTCCTCCTGTCGGGGGGCGCCGGCCTGTCGAGCGGGGACGGCAGCGTCGACGAGGTCCTCGAAATGGAGCGCCTGAAAACCGCCGTCTACTCCTTCGAAGCGCCGCTCCGGGCGGGAGCGATCCTGGCGGGCGCGGCGCGGGAGGAGGTCGACGCCGTCGGACGCGTCGGGACGCTCATCGGCGTCGCCTATCAGGTCATCGACGACGTCCTCGGGACCTTCGGCGACGAACGGCAGACAGGCAAGCCGACGACCTCAGACCTTCGAGAGGGAAAGCTCACGGTCCTGACTGCGTTCGCCCGCGACGAGGCGCTCATCGGCCAGCAGCCCGAACGCGTCCGCGAGATCCTCGACAAGGCGGGGGCGCGGGGTCACGCCCTGAACCTCGCCCACTCCCTCGTCACGGAGGCCCTCGACGAGGCCGCGCGGGCAGACCTGCCCCCGGCCCTCCGTTCCGAGCTCACGCGCATCTGCAACCACGTCCTCCACCGGGAGAGCTGATGTCCTACGCGATTGCCTCCCCGCTCAGCCGCTACACGGCCGCCGCGACGGCGAGCTCCGCCGTCGTCATCCGCCGCTATTCGACCTCCTTCGGGCTCGCGTGCCGGCTCCTCGCCCCGCAGCTGAGGCCGGAGATCGAGAACATCTACGCGCTCGTCCGCCTTGCGGACGAGGTGGTCGACGGCGCGGCGACGGGAGCCGGGCTCGCGGCCCCCGCGGTGCTCGAACAGCTCGACACCCTCGAGGGGGAGACCTACGCCGCGCTCACGCTCGGCTACAGCACGAACCTCGTGGTCCACGCCTTCGTCCAGACGGCCAGACGAGCCGGGATCGGCCGCGACCTCGTCACACCGTTCTTCGCCTCGATGCGGCGCGACTGCGATCCGCACGCCCACTCTGGCGATTCCCTGGGCGAGTACATCTACGGTTCCGCCGAAGTCGTGGGGCTGATGTGCCTGCGCGCCTTCCTCGCCGACGCCGCTTCGACGCCGGCCGAACGCGCGGTCATGGCAGAGTCCGCCCGCCGCCTCGGGGCCGCGTTCCAGAAGGTCAACTTCCTGCGGGACCTCGGCCAGGACGCCGCGCAGCTGGGACGCCAGTACTTCCCTGGGGTAGACCCGGGGCACCTGCACGAGCTGCAGAAGGCGGCCCTTGTCGCGGACCTGAGGGCAGATCTTGCGGCCTCGCTTCCCGGGGTTCGCCTGCTCCCCGATTCGTCGCGGCGAGCCGTCGCGCTCGCCCACGCGATCTTCTCCGAGCTCGCCGACCGGATCGACGCCTGCCCAGCCGAGCTGCTCCCGACGACGCGCGTGAGCGTTCCGACGGCCACCAAGGCACGCCTCGCAGCCGCGGCGCTGCTCGGCAGGGTGCCGGGGAGGGCGGCATGACGCGGCCCGCCGGACGGTCCGGGAAGGCGCGCACCGTCGTCGTCATCGGCGGGGGCATCGCGGGGCTCGCGACGGCCGCCCTGCTCGCCAGGGACGGCCACGCTGTTCACCTGCTCGAGCAGCAGGATTCCCTCGGTGGGCGTGCGGGCCGGTGGGAGGCGGGAGGTTTCCGGTTCGATACCGGGCCCTCCTGGTACCTCATGCCCGAGGTCATCGACCACTGGTTCCGCCTCATGGGCACGAGCGCGGCCGCCGAACTCGACCTCGTGCGCTTGGATCCGGGGTACCGGACGTTCTTCGAGGGCGAGGCAAGCCCGGTGGACGTTCCCGCGAGCCGTGAGGGCGCCGTCGCACTCTTCGAGTCTCTCGACCCAGGCTCGGGTGCTCGGCTCGCGCAATATCTCGACGAGGCGGAGGACGCCTATCGCGTCGCCACCCAACGCTTCCTCTACGACGACTTCTCCTCGCTCCGGGGCCTCGCGAGTCCTGACATCCTCCGCCGGCTGCCCCGGCTCGCCGCTCTCCTCACCCAGACGCTCGACGGACGCATCGCGCGCCGGTTCCGCGACCCGCGGGAGCGGCAGATCCTCGGCTATCCCGCGGTCTTCCTGGGCACGACGCCGTTCCGCGCCCCCGCGTTGTACCAGCTCATGAGCCACCTCGACCTCGGGCAAGGCGTCCTGTATCCAAGGGGCGGCTTTGCGGCGCTCGTGGACGCGATGGAGCGGCTCGCGCGCGGGGCCGGCGTCGACGTCTGCCTCGGGGCGCGGGCCCGGCGGATCGTCACGGGGGAGTTTGCGGGCGGAGTCCGGGTCGCGGGCGTCGAATGGACGGACGACGGCGGGCGCGGGCGTCGTCTGGACGCTGACGTCGTGGTGGGGGCGGCCGACCTCCACCACCTCGAGACTGAGCTCCTTCCGGCCGCTCTCCGCTCGCACTCGGAGGAGGCGTGGTCGCGCCGCGACCCCGGGCCGGCCGCGGTCCTCGCGTGCCTCGGCATCCGCGGCCGGCTGCCTGAGCTTGCCCATCACAACCTGTTCTTCGTGAGGGACTGGCGGGACAACTTCCGCCGCATCACCGCCGGCCTGCACCTCGCGGAGGCGACCTCGCTCTACGTGTCGCGGACGAGCGCAACCGATCCGCACGCGGCCCCGGCCGGAGACGAGAGCCTGTTCGTCCTCGTGCCCGCGCCCGCGAAGCCCGAGTGGGGGCGCGGGGGCGTGGACGGTTCCGGCTCCCCAGCCGTGGAGGCCGTCGGGGACGCCGCGATCCGACAAGTGTCCGAGTGGGCCCGCATTCCCGACCTCGCTCGTCGCGTGGTGGTTCGGCGGACCATTGGCCCTGCAGACTTCGCGGCCGATTTCAACGCCTGGCGCGGCGGCGCCCTCGGACTCGCCCACACCCTCGGGCAGAGCGCGATGTTCCGGCCGGCAAACGCGAGCCGGACCGTCTCGGGGCTGCTCTATGCCGGTGCGTCCGTGCGGCCCGGGATCGGCGTCCCGATGTGCCTCATCAGTGCCGAGCTCGTCCTGAAGCGGGTCCGGGGAGACCGCCTGCCGGGGCCTGCGGGTCTCGTGGAGGCCAAGTCGCTGGAGGTGCCATGGCCTACCTGAGCTGCCTGCTGGTCGGGGCCGCCTGCCTTGCCGTCCTCGACCGCCGCTTCCGACTCTTCCTCTGGCGCGCCCCACGCGCGGGCGCCCTCGTGCTCGCGGCCGGTGTCGTCTTCTTCCTCGCGTGGGACGCTGCCGGAATCGCCGCGGGCGTCTTCGAGCACGCTCCCTCGCCCCTCGCGACCGGCGTCATGCTCGCGCCCGAACTCCCCCTCGAGGAACCCTTCTTCCTCGCGTTCTTCTGCTACGCGACCATGCTGCTGTTCACGGGGGCCGAGCGCGTCCTGCCGGGAAGGCGGGGCTCGTGACGTACCCTCTCGTCGACGTCGTCTTCCTCGCGCTCGCGTTGCTCGCGCTCGCCGCGATGCTCAGGGCCGGGAAGTTTCGGGTACAGAAACTCCAGGCGACCCACCCCCTCCGGCGCAGACCCTTCTGGCGCCCCCTGCTCGCCGCCGGCGCCGCCCTCATGGTGCTCACGGCGGTCTTCGACAGCGTCATGATCGCCGTCGGACTCTTCGGCTATCGGTCTGGGACGTTCAGCGGGGTCCTCGTCGGTCTCGCGCCGATCGAGGATTTCGCGTACCCGCTCGCGGCCGCCGTCGTGCTCCCGGCGCTCTGGCGCTGGCTCAGAAAGGAGGTCGGATGACTCTCGCCCTGCCCGCACCGCGCGGCCTGATCGCCGCCGTCGTGGTCTCGTCCCGCCCGCTCTCGTGGGTCAACACGGCGTATCCCTTCGCGGCCGCCTACTTCCTCTCGAGCCGGAGCCTCGACTGGCGCCTGCTCGTGGGGACGGTGTTCTTCCTCGTACCGTACAACGCGGCGATGTACGGCACCAACGACGTCTTCGACTACGAGTCAGATCTCCGGAACCCCCGCAAGGGCGGCGCCGAGGGCGGCGTGCTCGACCCGTCGCTGCACCTCGCCACGCTCTGGCTCGTGTGGGGATCGTGCGTGCCGTTCGTTGCTCTGCTGGTGCTCGGCGGGTCGCCGGGCAGTTGGGCGGCGCTCGCGCTCTCGCTCTTCGCCGTCGCCGCCTACAGCGTGCCCGTGCTCCGGTTCAAGGAGCGGCCGGTCCTGGATTCGCTCACGTCGAGTACGCACTTCGTCTCGCCCGCCGTATACGGGCTCGCCCTCGCGGGGGCCCGGCCCTCGTCCGGCGTGCTCGCGGCCCTCGGTGCGTTCTTCGCGTGGGGCGTTGCGAGCCATGCCTTTGGCGCGGTGCAGGACATCGTTCCCGACCGCGAGGCCCGCATCGCCTCGGTCGCGACCCTGTTCGGCGCCCGCGCGACGGTGCGTTTCGCCGTCGTCTGCTACCTTGCGGCAGGCGCGCTTCTGCTGCTCGGCTCGGAAGGGCTGGGCAGATGGGCCGGCCTGCTTGTGCTCCCCTACGCCGCGAACGCGGCTCCGTTCCTGAAGGTGAGTGACGCGGAATCCGGCCGCGCTCGTGCTGGATGGCGCCGCTTCCTCTGGCTCAACTACCTGACAGGATTCCTCGTGACTCTCGTCCTCATCGCGATCGGGCTGGGCCTATGAGCTCACCTTCCGTGGTCTGGTTCCGCGACGACCTGCGGACCGCCGACAACCCGGCGCTCCATGCCGCGATGGACGCCGGGCCCACGTTCGCGCTCTACGTGCTCGACGAGGAGTCCCCGGGCATCCGTCCGCTGGGCGGAGCCGCCCGCTGGTGGCTCCACTACGCGCTCGTGGCCCTCCGGGAGGAGCTCGGCCGGATCGGCGTGCCGCTGGTCTTGCGACGCGGGCCCGCGGCCGCCGTCGTCCCCGCCGTCGCAGCGGAAGCCGGGGCCGGGGGACTCTTCTGGAACCGCCGCTACGGGGCAGGGGAGCGGCGCGCCGACGCGGCAGTGAAGCAGATTGCCCGCTCTTCGGGACGGCGGGCCGAGAGCCATCAGGCCTCGCTCCTGCACGAGCCGTGGGAACTCACCACGCGCCAAGGTGGACCCTACAAAGTCTTCACGCCATTCTGGAAGGAGCTCAGCTCCCGCGAATTCCGTCACCCCCTGCCCGCTCCCGAGGGGCAGCGGGCGCCGGAGGAGACTCCCCGGGGAGACAGTCTCGAGCAGTGGGGCCTTCTCCCCGGGGACCCTGACTGGTCTGGCCCCCTCACCGAGGCGTGGACCCCGGGGCCGCACGCCGCGCATGAGCTGCTCGAGGAGTTCGCGGACGCCGCCCTGACCGACTACTCGGAGGACCGCGAGCGGCCGGGACTGGCCGGGACGAGCCGCCTCTCGCCGTATCTGCGCTGGGGCCATGTGAGCCCGTTCGAGGTGTGGCACGCGATCGGACGACGGCGCCGCGAGGCTCCCGAGGGCAGCGCAGCCTTCGCGTCGGAGCTGGGCTGGCGTGAGTTCGCTTGGCACCAGCTCTACCACCATCCGGATCTTGCGACCGTCAACCTGCGGCGGGAATTCGACGCGTACCCGTGGTGGTCGGCGGGCGACGGCGGGTCGATGGGCGACGGCGGGGAGCAAGCCGCGCTCCTGGCGCGCTGGCGGCGCGGGACGACTGGCTTGCCCCTCGTGGACGCAGGCCAGCGCGAGCTCTGGGCGACGGGATGGATGCACAACCGCGTTCGCATGGTCTCGGCGAGCCTGCTCGTGAAGAACCTCGGCATCGACTGGAGGCTGGGCGAGCAGTGGTTCTGGGACACGCTCGTCGACGCCGATCCGGCATCCAATCCGTTCAACTGGCAGTGGGCGGCGGGCTGCGGAGCGGACGCCTCGCCGTTCTTCCGGATCTTCAACCCGCTCACCCAGGAGAAGGTGCACGATCCGGACGGGACGTATACGCGGCGCTGGATCCCCGAGCTCGGAACGCCGGAGTACCCGGAGGCGTGCGTGGACCTCAAGAAGTCGCGCGCAGCCGCGCTCGAGGCCTTCCGGTCCCTGCCTCGGAACGGTTCATCGAGTGGGCGGCCCTAGAATGTTCGGCGTGCCAGACGAGCCGCGCCCCGACCCCGAGAACCGCGATGCATTGCGCTCATCGCCGGGTTTCGAGCTGCTGTTCCTGCTCCAGAAGTTCACGACCGAGGCCGAACGCTACTCCGAGGTGGTGCGGCGCCAGCACGGCCTCGCACGCAACGACATCCACGCCATCAATGCCGTGGTGGAAGCGGAGCGGGCCGGTGCCGTCGCGACGCCGGGCGAGCTCCGGGAGCGGCTGGTCCTGAGCTCGGCCGCGATGACCGCGGTGCTCGACAGGCTCGAGGCCTCGGGCCACCTCGAACGGCGGCACAGTGCGGAGGACCGACGGCAGGTGCTGCTCGCGGCGACCCCGAGCGCGCGCGAGACGGGCCGAGAGATGTTCGACCCCATGGTCCAGCACATGCTCCCGATCCTCTCCGAGTACACGCCCGAGCAGATCGCCCTCGTGACGGGCATGATCCGGCAGCTGACCGTGGCGATCGCGGAGGCGAGGGAGGGCCTCGCCCGCGCCGAGAGGGACGCCTAGCCGATTGAAGTGGCCCGAGCGGGGGATTAGCGTTTCGATCACCATGGGCTGGACCGAGTCTCTCCGCGGGTACTTCGGGCTCCCCGGGGCGCGCGGCGTCACAGGGGCCCTGACTGAACTTGTGCTCTGGTGGGCTGGCGGCACGCTCTTCTGGCTCGCCACCGCCTCGACCCTGACCGTCATCGAAACCCTGGTCGCCGCGGCCGTTGCGTTGGCTGCGGCTGTTCTGGCCCGCCTTGCGAGGCGGGCCATCCCGTTCGCCGCGAGGCCTCGACTCGCGTGGCTCCGCTGGGCGGCGCTCGTGCCGGTCTCCGCTGTCGCCGATGCGGTGCGGCTCGTGCCCTGGCTCAGGGGGAGGCAGCCCGAGGACCTTGTCGAGGAGCACCTGCCCGGCTCGACCGGCGAGGCCGAGACCGGCCTGCGCGCCGGCGGAATCGTGGCGCTGTCCGCGACGCCGGGCACCGTCGTCGTCGATAGCGACACGCGCACGGGGACCATCCGCATGCATTCGCTGGTGAACGGCTGGCCGCACCTCGACGAGGTCGTGGCCGGCAGTGCTGATTCTGCCCACCGCCGATCGGAGCATGAGTGAGCGACCAGACGCTGTGGACCGCCGTCACCCTCGCGCTCCTCGTGGCCGGCGTCGCCCCTGCCGTGTATCTCGCGGCCCGCGGAAGCAATGTCCAGCGCCTGATCGGCCTCCAACTCCTCAGCGCCTCGGGAAGCCTCGTGCTCATCGGCCTCTCGGCGATCGTCAACCAGTCCTCGTACCTCATCGTCCCGCTCGTGCTCGCCGTCCTCGGAGCCACGGGAACCCTTGTCTACACGCGCCTTCTGACGCCGCGCATCGACTCGGAGGAGGACGCCAGGTGACCGTCGTGGAAGCCGTCTTCGCGGTCCTCGCCGTCCTCGTCGTCGCCTACGCGAGTGTCGGCGCCCTGATGGCGCGCTCGCCGCTCGCCAAGCTCCACTTCCTTGCCCCGGTCACGACCATCGCCGTGCCCCTCTTCGGGGTCGCCGCCGTGATCTTCTTCGGGATCGGCCTGGGCGGTGCGGCCGTGGCGGTCGTCGCGCTCGTCGTCGCCTTCAGCGGGCCTTCGCTGACGACGGCGATCGGCCGGGCGCTCGCCGCCGAGCAGGGGATCGATGTGGGGGAGTCGCCCGAATGAGCTCCGACTTCCTCACGAACGCCCTCATCGCGGTGAGCCTCACCCTCGTCCTGGTGGGGGCCGCCGTCGTCGTATTCACGCGCCAGCCGTCGAAGCAGGCCGTCGTGCTGTCCGTGTACGGGATCCTGCTGAGCATCTTCTTCGTGACGCTGCAGGCGCCGGACGTGGCGCTGAGCCAGGTGGCGATCGGAACGGCCGTCGTGCCGCTCATCGTGGTCCTCTCGATCAGGAAGATCGCGAGCATTCGGGACGAGGCCAAGAGTGAGGCGCCGAGCCGGCGCCAAGAGGGGGAGCAGCCATGAGCCGCCGAGCCCGCCTCACCCTCCTGTGGATCGGCCTAGCCGCCTTCGGCCTGGCGATGGCAGCTGCCTTCACGGGCATTCCCGAATTCGGCGGGACGTTCCACCCCTATCGCGACCTCGCCGTCGTCGCGACCTTCGCGCGCGCAACCGCGAACGGCGTCTCGAGTATCAACTTCGACCAGCGCGGCTTCGACACGTTCGGGGAGGAGACGATCCTGTTCTGCGCGGTGGTCGGCGTCGCGACGCTGCTCCGGCCAGTGCATCGGGAGCGGCGCCGCGACGTCGGAGGCGGGGGCAAAGTCCTAGAATCCACGAGCCTCCTCGTCTACGTCCTGTTCCCGCTGACACTCGTCCTCGCGGCCGACGTCGTTGCGCACGGCGCGATCACCCCGGGGGGCGGGTTCCAGGGCGGGGTGGTCCTCTCGACCGGCATCCACCTCCTCTACGTCGGCGGCCGGTTCACCCTGCTCCGCCGCCTCCGGCCGCTCGAGTGGTTCGAGCAGGGGGAGGCACTCGGCGTCGTCCTCTTCGGCGCGCTCGGCCTCGCGGGGGCCGCCCTCGGCAGCGCCCTGTTCGCCAACTTCGCCCCCCAGGGACAGCTGAGCGACTTCATCTCGGCGGGCACGGTTCCGCTCTTCAACATCGCGGTGGGCATGACGGTGTGCAGCAGCGTCGTCATCCTGCTCGCGGGATTCCTCGACCAGGCACTCGCCATCCGTTCCGACCCGGGAACCCGCGGCGATCCGCCGGACGCCGACGCGAAGGAGGAGTCCGCCTCATGAGCTACTACGCCTACGTGGTCGCAGCCGCGGTCATGGCCCTTGGGCTGATCGGGATGGCGACGAGCCGGAATCTGGTCCACACCGTCGTGTGCCTCTCGGTCGCGCAGTCGAGCACGTACATCCTGCTCATCGCCGTCGGCTTCCAGTACGGCGGAGTCGCGCCGATCTTCGGGAACCAGGTCACGCAGCAGACTCCGGTCGTGGACCCGGTCGTGCAGGCCCTCACGCTCACCGACGTCGTGGTCTCGGCCGCGGTCACGTCCATGCTGCTCGCGCTCGTGATCCAGATGGCCAAACGCCGAAAGGCCGTGGATCCGGACAACCTCGGCGGCCTGGAGGGCTGAACCGATGCTGCCCGAGACGCTCGCCGCCCCCACGCTCCCGGTTATCGTCATCGGGCTCATCCTCGTCGCGTGTGCGCTCATGTCGCTGGGCCGCATCCTCCCCCGCCGCTCCACCGACGTCCTCTCTATCGGCGCGTCCCTCGCCGCCGTCGTCCTCGAAGCCTTGCTGCTCGTGAACGCGTCCCAAGGCCGCCTCGTGTACTGGATGGGAGGCTGGCCCTTCCGCAGCACCCGAGGGGTGGGGATAGCCCTGGTCGGGGATCAGGTCAGCGTGGGCATCGCCCTGCTCGCAAGCGCGCTCATGTTGGCGGCGCTCGTCTTCGCGTGGCGCTACTTCGAGTCGGAGAGCGTCCATTTCCACGGCCTCATGGTGCTCTTCCTCGCCGGAATGACGGGCTTCGCGTTCGCTGGAGACGTCTTCACGATGTTCGTCTTCTTCGAACTCATGGGCGTAGCGGCATATGCCTTGACCGGCATAAAGAGCGAGGATCCCTCCGCGGTCCACGGAGCCATCAACTTCGGCATCGTCAACTCGCTCGCGGCTTACCTCTCCCTCATGGGAGTCGCGCTCCTGTACGCACGAACGGGCAATCTGAACATCGCCGCCCTCTCGCACGCCCTCGCAAGCGACCACAGTCTCCTCGTGCCGATCGCCTTCGTGCTGCTCCTAGCGGGGTTCCTCGTCAAGGCCGCGATCGCCCCGTTCCACTTCTGGCTCGCCGACGCTCACGCCGTGGCGCCGTCGCCGGTGTGCGTCCTGTTCTCCGGGGTGATGGTCGAGCTGGGCCTCTACGGCGTCGCGCGCGTCTACTGGGCGATCTTCAGCTCGACCGACATCGCGCCCGCCGCCCAACGCGCGTTCCTTATGCTCGGCGTGCTGACCGCCCTCGTCGGCGGGGTCATGTGCTTCCTCCAGCGGCACCTCAAGCGCCTCCTGGCCTACTCGACCGTGTCGCATCTCGGTCTGTTCCTGACCGTTCTCGGCCTCTCCTCGCCCGAGGCTCTCGGCGGCGTCGCGCTGTACATTCTGGGCCACGCCGCCATCAAGGGCGCGCTCTTCCTGCAGTCGGGCGTGATCCTCGACCGCTACGGGAGCGTCGACGAGTTCAGCCTGCACGGCCGTGGGAGGGACGCGCGGACCTTGGGAGCCGCGTTCCTCCTCTCGGGGGTCGCACTCGCGGGGGCCCCGCCGTTCGCGCTCGGCCTCGGCAAGGGCATCGCCGAGCACGGGCTCTCGGAGGCGAACGCGCCGTGGCTCATGGCGCTCATGATCGCGGTCTCTGCCGTCACGGGGGGAGCGGTGCTCCGCGTAGGCGCACGCATCTTCCTCGACGTCGGCTCGCCACCTGAGGGGATCGAGGCCGAGGGGATGAGCGGCGACGAGGAGCACATCGAGGTCAGCATCGGCCGCGAGCACATCCCGGTCTCGATGATGGCGCCAGTCCTCGGTCTGCTGGCCGCCGGGCTTGTCCTGGGCTTCCTCCCGGAGATCGGCACGGCCGTGAACCAGGCCGCGGCGCGGTTCATGGACCGGGACGGCTACGTTGGGGCAGTCCTCAACGGCGGCCTCGTCAACAGCACGTCCGCATACACGACGACGGCGGAGCACGGCACAGCGTCGTGGGAGCCTGAGGGCATCTGGCTCGGGCTCCTGACGGTCGTGCTCGCCGTCGGCGTGGCGGCGTTCGGCGTGTTCCGCCATCGGATCCCCGAGCGCCTGCGCCGCGGGCGCCTCCTCGTCCGCCCGCCCCTCGAGTTCCTGCGGCACGTCCACTCGGGCAAAGTCGGCGACTACGTCGTCTGGCTGCTCATTGGGCTCGGCGCGAGCTGGGCGGTGCTCCTCGTATGAATGCGATGCTGCTGCTATGAATGCCGAGGTCAGCGTCCGACGGCGGTACCTCCTCGGCTTCTGGATCGTCGCCTTGGTCTTCATGGCGACCATGGCCTTCGCGACCGTGCCTGCGCCGCTCTACGTCCTGTACGAGCGCGCCGACCGGTTCGGGCCCTTCGTCGTCACGCTCGTGTTCGCCGCGTATGCTCTCGGCGTCGTCGTCAGCCTGTTCCTTGCGGGCCATGTCTCGGACCGGTTCGGGCGGCGGCGCGTCATCGCACCCGCCGTCGCCCTGAACGCGCTCTCGGCGCTCGTCTTCATCGTCTGGCCTGCCGTCCCGGGCCTCCTGTTCGCGCGGTTCCTGAGCGGGCTCGGGGTCGGGATGCTCACGGCGACGGCCACGGCACACCTCACCGAGCTCCACGGCTCCGCCCGGCCGGGTGCGAGCGGGCGCGAGGCCGAGGTCGTCGCCACGGCCGCCAACATCGGAGGTCTGGGACTCGGCCCGCTCGTAAGCGGCTTCCTCGCCGAGTACGCGCCCGCCCCGCTGTACACGCCCTACATGGTGTTCGCGTTCGTGCTCGTGGCCGGGGTCCTCCTCGTGGTGATCGTCCCGGAGACGGTCGGCCGCGACGAGACGCCGTGGGACTACCGCCCGCAGCGGATCGCAGTGCCGCCCACGGAGCGCGGACGGTTCTTCGCTTCGGCGCTCCTCGCCTTCGTCGGATTCTCGATGTTCGGGTTCTTCACGTCGCTCGCCCCGCAGTTCGTCGCGGGGCAGCTCGGCATCCACTCGTTCGTGGTGGCCGGTGCGCTCTCGTTCTCGGTGTTCGCCTCGTCCGCCGTGACCCAGATGTTCTCCGCCGCACTGCGCCCTTCGGTGCAGCAGGTCGGCGGCTTGGCACTGCTCGCCGCGGGGCTCGTCCTGGTCATCGGCGCGATCCTCGCGTCCTCGCTCGCGTTCCTCGTGACGGGAGGCATCGTGGCCGGGGCCGGGGTCGGCGTCGCCTTCAAGTTCGCGGTCGGTGCGGTAGTGCGGATCGCGCCGCCGGAGACGCGTGGCGAGGCCCTCGCGGGGCTCTTCCTCGGCGGCTACATCGGCATGTCGCTCCCGGTCATGTTCCTCGGCCTCGTGCTGCAGGTGGCGCCTCTCGCGCTCTCGGCGCTCCTGTTCGGCGTCGTGATGCTCGGGATCATCGTCGGCACGGCTGTCGTCGCCGCGCGGACCGGACTCGCCCGGGCGGATTAGCGGAGGTTTCCGAGCACTCGCCCGCGGGTATCCGTTGCAGGAGTCCAGTCGATCGGAGAAGCCGCATGTTGGTCCCTCGCGTCGCCGACGGCGTCCACCTCATCACCCACGCCTTCGTCAACTGCTATGTCATCGAGGACGACGGCGGCGTGACCCTCGTCGACGCGGGCCTCCCCAGCATGTGGCCCATGCTGGCCGAACTCCTCGAGAGCGTGAACCGGACGCCCGACGAGATCCGCGCGCTCGTCCTCACCCACGGGCACTTCGACCACGTGGGCTTCGCCCTCCGCGCCCACCGCGAATGGGGCACGCCGGTCCTCGTCCACCGCGAGGACGCGCGGCTCGCGGCCCACCCGTACCGCTACCGCCCCCAGCGCAATCGCTTCCTCTACCCGTTCACGCATCCGGGCTCCCTGCCCAAGCTGGGCAGGATGGCGGCGGCCGGCGCGCTCGCGGTCAGGGGCATCTCCGACACCCGCCCGCTCGGGCCGGGCGGTGCGCTTCCCGTCCCGGGATCACCGACCGTCATCCACACGCCCGGCCACACCGACGGGCACTGCATCCTCCACCTTCCGGAGCGTGATGCGCTCCTGACGGGGGACGCCCTTGTCACGCTGGATCCCTACACGGGCCACAGCGGTGCGCAGATCGTAGCTTCCGCCGCCACGAAGAGCACGAGCCAAGCCCTCGCCTCGCTCGATGCGATCGCCACGACCGGTGCGAGGGTCCTCCTGCCCGGCCACGGTGACCCGTGGACGCGCGGCGCCGAAAGGGCCGTCGCAGAGGCGATCAGGATCGGGGCCCACTAGCGGGGCGAGATCGTCTACGCCGCCTCGCTCCGCTCGTTCGTCTCCCGCGCAGGGTGCGGGCGGTGCGGCACGTAGCGGGGGATGTACCGGCGCAGGATCGCGGCCCCGAGGAGTGACAGCGCCCCGATCACTCCGCTGGCCAGGGGGAGCGAGGCGACCGCGGTGAGGCCCGCGACGAGCAGCGGCGCGGCGGCCTGACCGCCGTCGCCCGCGAACCGCCACGCGCCCAGGAAAGCCGCCGGGCTGTTCCGCGGCGCCAAGTCGGCGCCGAGCGTCATGACGATCCCGCTCCCCATCCCGTTGGCGAGGGAGAGGACAAGGACGACGCCGACAAACCAGGCCGTGCGCCCCGGCACGTCGTGCACGAAGGCCAGAGCGACGAACCCGCTGCCGAGGCCGATCATGCAGGGCATGACGCTCCAGAGCCGACCCCAGCGGTCCATGATGTGCCCGCTCGTGTAGAACAGGGCGAACTCGACCCCGCCCGCGATGCCGATCACGAGGGCGGTGTTCGCCTCGCCGAGGCCGATGCTGAGGGCCCACAGCGGGAGGAGGGTGGTCCGCGCGGACCGAGCGGCTCCGACGAGGGCCACGCCCGAGCCCATGCGAAGCAGGACCGCGCGATGCGCCCAGATCGTGCGGAAGAGGCCCTGATGCTCCGCACGGTTGGCTGCCTGGGCCGCCGCCCGGGCCGATCCGTGGCCATGCATCTTTCGTTCGGGGTCGGGCAGGATCAGGAGCGAGAGGGCCGCGGCCGTGCAGCCGACGGCGAAGATCCAGAAAGCCGACTGCGGGGTGCCCGTGGCCGTGATGACGGCGGAGGCGATGAGCGGCCCGATGAACCAGCCGCCGCGGAAGATCCCGCCAAGCGTCGAGAGCGCCCGGGCCCGATAGCGCAGGGGCACGTGCGTGGTCATGAACGCGTGCCGAGCGAGCGCGAAGACGGCGGTCGCGACGCCGATGAGCAGCACGCCTCCGAGGAGCACCCACGGATTGGGTGCGGCGAGGCACACGAGGATGCCGCCGAGGGCCACGAACGCGGCACCCATCATCGAGGCGCGCTCGCCGATCCGGGAGACGACCCACCCCGCGGGAATGTCTCCCGCGAGCTCGCCGACCATGACCATCGACGCCACAAGCCCAGCCAGAGCGAGCGATGCCCCGAGGTTGTGCGCCGCGATCGGGATGATCGGCAGGATCGCACCCTCGCCCGTCGAGAAGAGGAGGGTCGGGAGGAAGACCGGCAGGGCTATCGAGCGGAAGCTGAAGGGGGCATCAGAAGGCATGGCCCCTTCACCCTACGCCTGCGCTGTCGGTGCCGTAGGGTGCGGCCACTCCCTGAGGGCGCACCGTGCGCCGGGCGATTCCGTGCCGCCCGGAGGCAGCAACAAATCTGCGGAACCCCGCCTCACCGTGCCGGCCTGCCGTAGCATCGAAATCTGGCATCGACTTCGGAAAGGCATCCCCATGCTGAAGTTCTCCCTGGACGCCCTGGCCCGCGAACACCTCGACCGTGCGGCCACCAGCTCGGCTGGGCGCAGCGCCACCACGGTCCATGGCGGCCATGAACAGGCTCTGCGTCAGACGCTCGTCGCCCTCCGAGCTGGAACTTCGCTCACCGAGCACGACAGTCCGGGCGAGGCAACCCTGATCGTCCTTCGGGGCCGCGTGAGGCTGAACGCCAACGAGGACGCGTGGGAGGGCCGAACGGGGGACTTCCTTGCCATTCCGCCTGCTCGGCACAGCCTTGACGCGATCGAAGACAGCGTCGTCCTGCTCACCGTCGTCAAGGGGTAGGCGAGGCGAAGCGCCTAGGCGTGCTCGGCCTCGTACCGGACCTTGATCGCCCCTCGCTTCACCTTGACTTCGAGGATGCGGACCTTCGCGAGGTCGGAGAGCGAGCGGACATGCGTGCCGCCGCACGGTTCCGTGTTCACGCCCTCGATCGTGACCGTGCGGTGCCCGGCCCCATCCACTGAGGACGTGACCGCCCCGCCGCGTGCGAGAGCGGCGTCCATTCCCGCCTGCAGCTCCGCGCGGACAGCCTCTCGCGACTCGGGCGTCGCGAGCTCCTCCTCGTGCCCCTCCGGGTCGAAATCGAGGCGCGCCTGCCCCGGGTAGTGGCTGTGTCCCGAGTGCTGCCATCCCCGCGCCTCGCCGAGCGCACCGAGCACATGACCCGCCGTGTGCAGGGCGGCGTGCAGGCGGCGCTTCTCGGCGTCGACAGAACATACGACGCCGGAGCCCACCTCGAGCGTCGACGGCGCCCCCGCGAGGACGACGACGCCCGCCTCGTCGCGCGCCGGGGTGACCGGCACGCCGTCGACCGTTCCCTCATCAGAAGGCTGGCCGCCGCCCTTGGGGTGGAAGATATTGGGTGAGACGGCAACCCAAGGTTCGCCGTCGGCGCTACCGGCCGCGATCACGGTCGCCGGCGAATCGGTGAGGTAGGTATCCGCGTAGTAGGCCTGCTCCTGATGAGCCGCCACGTCAGCCGCGCCAGCGCAAGGTCATGAGGAACCCTGCGATGGCGATGCCGAAGCCGATGAGGATGTTCCAGTTGCCGAACGCGGGCACGGGGAAGAGGCCCTGGGTGACGTAGAAGACGATGATCCACAGCAGACCCACCACCATGAGGGTGAACATGAGGTACTTGTACCACTGGGGGGTCGGGCCGCCGGCCGTGCGTGGTGGGCGACGCTTCTTGCGCTTCTTGGCCTTGGGCTTCCGCACGTCGTTCTTCGCGTCCGGCTTCGAGGCGGGCTTGCTGGAGGCTGGCTTATTCGAGGCGGCCGTGCCCGAAGGGGCCTTGCCCGGCTTGCCTGCGCTGCCCGTCACGCTGGGCGCCACCGCCTGGGGCGGCAGGTCCTTCGGCGTCGAGCCTGCCTGCTCGGGCTTCTCCGTCGATTCGGGCACTGGTCCTCCTCAGGGCCGGCTTCGGCTGAGCTAGGGCCCGCTTGGTATCCTGCAAGCATCGCCGGTGAGCCGGGGTGCGGATGCTGGTTGGTCAATTGCTGGCTGGTCAATTGCTGGCTGGTCAGTGGTTCTGACAGTCAAGTCTAGCCAATCAAGTCTAGCCGCCTCGCCCACCGGCCCACCCACTCCCACGATTGGCCGAACCGCAATGAGCACCCGCATCCTCGTCATCGACAACTACGATTCGTTCGTCTACACCCTTGTGGGCTACCTCCAGCAGCTCGGAGCCGAGACCACTGTCGTGAGGAACGACGACGTCTCGCTCGCTGAGGCGATCGAGCTCGCCGCCGCACGGGACGGCGTCCTCGTCTCGCCCGGCCCGGGCAACCCGGCTGAGGCTGGGGTGTGCATCGAGCTGATCAAGTGGTGCGGCGAGAACGCGAAGCCCATGCTCGGTGTCTGCCTCGGCCATCAGGCGCTCGCAGAGGCGTACGGAGGCAAGGTCACACACGCGCCCGAGCTCATGCACGGTAAGACCTCGCTCGTGGAACACGAGGGCAAGGGTGTCTTCGCCGGACTCAAGTCCCCCTTCACCGCGACCCGGTACCACTCGCTCGCGGCCCTGAGGGAGACCATCCCCGACGTCCTCGAGATCACGGCGCACACCCACTCGGGCGTCATCATGGGCCTCCAGCACAGGTCTGCACCGCTTTGCGGCGTGCAGTTCCACCCCGAGAGCGTGCTCACCGAGGGCGGTTACCAGATGCTCGGCAACTGGCTCGAGTCTCTCGGGCTGGCCGGTGCCGCCGAGCGGGCGGCCACGCTCAGCCCGCTCATCCATGCGGAGGACTCCCACTAGAAGGGCCGACCCTTTCCCCGTTCGTGGATTTCCATAACGGGTGTTAGTAGACTCCCCGCCATGCGCATCCGGGCGTTCGACGATCTCGTTCTGCGTGTTCTGGCGGTGCTCAACTCCCCGGAGATGGACGCCCAGATCACCACGCAGACCATCGCCGAGCGCGTCGCGACCCCGTACAACCACGTGAGCAAGGCCATCACGAGCCTGCGCCAGCTCGGCCTGATCGACGCCCGTCGCGGCCGCAACGGCGGGGTGCGCCTCACTGAGGCCGGGCGGACCGCGACGATCGGCCGGGTGCTCCGGGCGCTCGACGACCGTGAGGATGTCCCGGACTGCCGCTCCTCGAAGGGTGACTGCGTCCTCTTGGCGGCTTGCGGGCTCCGCTCCGCCCTGCACTGCGCGAGGGAGGCGTTCTACCAGGAGCTCGACGGCGTGCCGATTCGCTGACGGGCTGGGTCAGTGCTGACGGGCTGGGTCAGCCGCCGTTGGGGTTGTCGTTCCCGTTGCCGGGCCCGCCGCCGTTGCTCGAGCCGTTCCCGTTGCCGTTCCCGCTGTTGCTCGGCGTCGGCGTCGGCGTGGGGGTGGGTGTGGGAGTCGGGGACGGGCTTGGCGGAGGCGGAGGCGGAGGGGCAACGGCGACCGTCAGGGTGACAGTCCCACCTTGAGCGACCGAGCCGTTTGGCGGAACGTCCTGGGCGATGACCGTGCCGGCGGCCGCCGCCGTCGTCTGTTGGTTGGCGACGACTACCCCGAGCTTGAGATCGGCCAAGGCTGCCTTGGCCTCGTCGATCGTGCGGCCGCGGAGGTCGGGCAGGGTCACGTTGCCTGTCGACACTGTCAACGTGACCTGAGAGCCGATGGCAACGGTCTGCCCGGCAGGGGGGTCGGCGCTGATGACGTGCCCATAGGGCACCGTCGCGCTGTTCGCCGACTTGGACTGGTCTGCGGGGACGAGGCCGATGGACCGCAGCATGTCCCGCGCACCCGCCTCGGTGTTGCCGATGATGGCCTGTGGAATGACGGCCGTCGAGGGGCCCGTCGAGATCTCGATGACGATCTTCGTGTTCTTCGCGAGCTGTGAGCCGGCGGCGGGGATCGTGTCGATTGCAAGGCCCTTGCCAACGTCCGGGCTCGGCTTCTGCGAGAACTCCGGGTTGAGGCCGAGCTGTGTCAGCCTGGCGAACGCGTCCGTGTCCTGCATGTTGGCCACGTTGGGAACGCTCACGTACACGATCGCGGGCGGCTGGTTCAGATAGCTGTACAGCCAGTAGCCGCCGCCGCCGAGGATGAGGAGCACAAGGACCACGAGCAGGGCGATCCAGCCGCCGTGACCGCGACGACGGCGGCGTGGTTCCTCCGCCTCATCCTCGAACGGCAGGAATCCCTCCTCCGCCGCGGGGACCACGGCCGGGAACTCACCCGTGTCGCCGAGATGCGGGGAGGCCGGTTCGGGGGTTTCGAGGGGCGCGGCGTATGCCCCGACTCCGGCAGCCGCGGCGGCGACCGCCATCGCCTCGGTCCGCTCGTCGTCGTCCGCCGATGCGATGCCGGGAAGGATGCGGCCCGCACTGGCTGCCCGGAGCGCGCGGCGGAAGGCGCCCGCGTCCTGGAAGCGCCGGTTGGGGTCCTTCTGCAGCGCCCGGTCCAGGACGCTCTCCACGGCGTCGCTGATCTCGGGATTGAACTCCTGCGCCTTCGGCGCCTCGACCTGCACGTGCTGGTACGCGACCGAGACCGGCGACTCGCCGAGGAAAGGCGGCCGTCCCGTGAGGAGTTCGTAGAGGAGGCAGCCGGTCGAGTAGAGGTCGCTGCGGGCGTCCACGGTCTGGCCCTGAGCCTGCTCGGGGGAGAGGTACTGGGCGGTCCCGACCACGGCCTGGGTCTGGGTCATCGTCGCACCGGACTCCGCGACGGCCCGCGCGATCCCGAAGTCCATGACCTTGACGCTGCCCGTGTCGTCGCAGACCATCACGTTCGCGGGCTTGATGTCCCGATGGACGATGCCGGCGCGGTGGCTGTACTCGAGCGCAGAGAGCACGCCCTGGACGTATTCGAGCGACTTCTCCTGCTCGATCGGTCCAGAGCGCACCAGCTCGCGCAGGGTCTTGCCGATCACGAGCTCCATGACCATGAACGGCACTTCGACGGAGCCGGGGTTGAGCGGGTCGGCGGAACGTTCGCCCGTGTCGTAGACGGCCACGATGTTGGGGTGGTTGAGCGCCGCGACTGCCTGCGCCTCCCGTTCGAAGCGGACGCGCAGCTGTCGATCACGGGCCATATCGGCGCGCAGCATCTTGACGGCGACCGTCCGGCCGAGGCGCGTGTCCTGCGCCTCGAAGACGTCCGCCATCCCGCCGCGGCCGAGCAGCCTGCCCAGCACATAGCGGCCCGAGAGGACGACGGGCTGCGGCATAGGCTCGTCCTCTCGTTCCAGCGGCATATGGGTGGGCTGCGTCATGACCTCTATTTCCCCGGCAGAAGGACGTGTTAGTCCAGTGTGGACCTACTTTGTGGCAGAAGGTGTGGAGGTCGGCGCCGTTGAGGGTGTCGCGGGTGCCGACCGGGTCGGCGTGGCGGTCGGAGTGGGCGCAGGAACCACTGCGTAGGTCACCGTGATCGTCGATCCGACGGGCAGGGCGCCGGTCGGGCTCAGCGTCAGAACCTCGCCTTGGAACGCCTGCGTCTGCTGTTGCGTAACCGGGGAGAGCTGTACTACGAAGCCCAGGCTCTCGAGCTCCCCTTGGACCGTGGTGTAGTTCCGGCCCACGTAGTCCCCCGCGGCGACATTGATCGTGTTGATCGTCGGCGTCTGCGTCGGCGTGGGCGTCGGAGTGGGCGTCGCCGTCACGGTGGGCGTCTGAGACGGCGTGGAAACGGGGCTCGAGGACGGGCTCTTGGCAGGCGAGGAGAACAGGCCGAGGTTGCTCAGCAGGATGCCGAGCAGCACGAAGATGAGGAGCAGCACGAGGGCCACGAGCGGCCACGTGAGCGCGCGGCGCCGGCGTTGCTTCTGCACCGGTGCGGGCGCGATGTCTTCCTCGTCGAGAGGGGCGTACAGCGGCGAGCGGCCGCCCGCCGGATGGTCGCCTTCCACCGCCGTTGCGCCGTCGTCCGCCGCAGACGCAAGGGGCAGCGCGGCGGTCGCAGGGGAGGCAGCGTGTGCGGCCTGGGCACCGGCCGCTGCCGCGCCGAGGCCCGCAGCGCCGGCTGCGAGGGCAGCGCCGCCGACGACGGCGGTGGGCGCCGTCGCTTGGCGCACCGGCTGCGTCATCGCTTCCGTCGAGTCGTCGTGCAGGAGCATGCCCGGCACGGCGGCCTGGGCCGCACGGATGTCGCCCCGGCGGATGGCCTCGGCGGCCTCGGCGAGCTTGATCGCGTTGGCCGGCCGGTTGCGCGGGTCCTTGGAGAGCATCGACATGAGCAGGGCGCGCACGGGTGCGGGGACCTGCTCGGGCAGCGGCGGCGGAGCGTCGTTCACTTGGGCGAGCGCGATCGCGATCTGGCTCTCGCCAGAGAACGGGCGGTGGCCGGTGAGGCACTCGTAGCCGATGACGCCGAGCGAGTAGATGTCGCTCGAGCCTGTAGCCTGCTGGCCGGTCGCCTGTTCCGGAGCGAGGTACTGGGCGGTGCCCATGACCTGGCCCGTCTGCGTGAGGGGGACCTGATCGGCGAGCCGCGCGATGCCGAAGTCGGTGACCTTCACCCGGTTGTCCGGCGTGATGAGCAGGTTGCCCGGCTTCACGTCGCGGTGCACGAGCCCTCGCGCGTGAGCGACCGCGAGGGCCCGCGCAGTCTGCGCCATGATGTTGAGCGTGCGGTCGGGGGAGAGGACCTTCTCGCGCTCGAGGATCGAGCTGAGCGGCTCGCCCGGCACGAGCTCCATGACGAGATAGGCGGAGCCGCTGTCCTCGCCGTAGTCAAAGACGTTCGCGATCCCGTTGTGGTTGAGCAGCGCGGTGTGCCGGGCCTCGTTGCGGAAGCGCTCGAGGAAGCCCGGATCGCCCGCGTACTCCTCCTTGAGGATCTTGATGGCGACGTTGCGCCCCAGCACCTCGTCACGGGCATTCCACACTTCGCCCATGCCGCCGATGGCGATACGGCTCTCCAGGTGGTACCTGCCGCCCAAGGTGATGCCCGATGTGGGTCTCACTTCTTCAACACCGCCTCAAAGATCTTGCTCGCGCTCGGACTGGTCAGTTTGGCGCCTGTGATCACGTCGACGCCTTCCATCACTACGGTCACCTGCACCTGCGGATTGTCCGCTGGGGCGAAGCCGGTGAACCAGGAGTTGTTCAGGCCGCTCGTGCCGAGTTCGGCCGTTCCCGTCTTGCCGGCAACGCTGATGCCGGGGACGGCTGCCCCCTTCGCGATGCCGTTCGAGACGACTTCGGTCATCCACTGGGTGATCTGGCCCGAGATCGCCGGGGTGGTCGACGTCCGCAGCACCTCGGGCTTCGGCTCGTCAACGATGCGCAGGTCGGGGCCGCGGACGGTCTTGACGAGGGAGGGCTTCATCTCGACTCCGCCGTTCGCGATGGCGTCCGTCATGAGAGCGATCTGCAGGGGCGAGGCCTTCGTGTCGAACTGGCCGATTGCGGACTGGGCGAGCTGGGCCTGGTTGAGGTTCGTCGGCCAGACGCCGCCCTGGTAGTCGAGGTGCAGGAGATCGCCCGCGTCCTGGCCGAAGCCGAAGGCGGAGGCCTGCTTGCCGATGGCGTCCTGGCCGAGGTCGAGGGCGATCGACGCGAACGGGGTGTTGCAGGATTGCTCGAGGGCGAAGTCGAACGAGGCCTGACTCTGGGTGTAGCAGTTGCCGCCCGCATAGTTCGGCAGCGTCGCGGTGCTGCCCGGGAGCTGCATCTGGGCAGGGTTCGGCAGCACGCTGTCCTTGTTGTACTTGCCCGAGGCGAGCGCGGCGGCCGTGTCGACGAGCTTGAAGACCGAGCCCGGCGCGAGCAGGTTTCCGGTGGGTCCGCTCACGCTCTGGTTGAGGTTGATGCCCGGGATCCCCTGGAGCTTCGTCATCGCAGCCTGCGCCGCCGCCTGATCCTGCGTCGCGATCTGGTTCGGGTCATAGCTCGGCTTCGACACCATCGCGATGATCGCCCCGGTCTTCGGGTTCGTCACCACGATGGATCCACGCATGCCATCCGGGATGAGGCTGTAGGCGAGCTGCTGGATCGCGGGATCGATCGTGAGCTCGACAGATGCTCCCTTGGGCTGCTGCCCGAGGAAGAGCTGCTTGATCCGGTCGAGGAGGAGCTGGTCCGACGTACCGGTGAGCGTCGAGTTCATGCTCTTCTCAAGGCCGGTCGAGCCGTAGATGTTCGAGTAGTAGCCCGTGAGCCCCGCGTAGAGGGGCCCTTGGAGGTACTGCCGCTGGTACTTGCACGTCTCCGAGCCGGTCGGGACCGACTGCACGATCGGCTGGCCCGCCACGAGAATCGTCCCGCGGTCCTGGCAGAACGTCTGCAGGATGGCGCGGTTGTTCCATTGGTTCGAGTCGAGCGCGTCGGCGTCGACCACCTGGACGTAGCTGATGGAGCCCAGGATGAGGGCGAACATGGCGGCGATGGCGATCCATGCGTTCCTGATGGCCTGATTCACTGCTGCTTCACCGCCTGGGTCAGGGACGTTTCGGGCGCGCTGCTCCGCCAGCCGGACGACGGCGAGGTGTTGCCGGACGCTTCGTCCGGCACGATGGGCGTCGTGTCGACGGGACGACGGGCAGCATTCGAGATGACAAGGAGAAGGGCCACGATGATCCAGTTCGCGAGGAGCGACGAGCCGCCGGCCGCAAGGAACGGCGTCGTGAGGCCCGTGAGCGGGATGAGCCGCGTCACGCCGCCGATCACGACGAAGCACTGGAGCCCGATCCCGGCCGAGAGGCCGCACGCGAGGAGCTTGCCGAACGCGTCGCGGGCGCCGATGGCGGCACGCATGCCGCGGGTGACGAGCAGGGCGTACATCATGACGATCGCGAAGAGGCCCACGAGCCCTAGCTCTTCGCCGAACGCGGCGATGATCATGTCCGAGTTCGCGAAGGGCACGAGGTCCGGCCGGCCCTGGCCCAGCCCCGTTCCGATCAGACCCCCGTTGGCCATGCCGAACAGGCCCTGCACGATCTGGTAGCTGCCGCCGTACTGGCGCCCGAACACGTTCGGGTCGAACGCGTTGAGCCAGCCGTCGACGCGCAGGGCGATGTGCGGGAAGATCGAGCCCGCGGCCACCGAGCCCGCAAACATGAGGATGATGCCCAGAAGCGCCCAGCTTGCCCGGCTCGTCGCGACGTAGATCATCGAGATGAAGATCCCGAAGAAGAGGATCGACATGCCGAGGTCATGCTGGAAGATCAGGATTCCGATGCTCGCGAGCCACGCGATGACCATGGGCCCCAGATCGCGGAAGCGCGGGAGTTGGAGCTTGCCGATGCGCCGCCCCGCGAGCAGGATGAGGTCGCGGTTGGTCGAGAGGTAGCCCGCAAAGAAGATGCCGATCGTGATCTTCGCGACCTCGCCCGGCTGGAACGAGGCCGAGCCGACCCGGATCCACACCTGGGCGCCGTTGATGTCGCCCGCAGTGATCCCTGGCACGAGCGGGAGCACGAGCAGGACGGCGCTCAGGATGAGCGAGATGTACGTGAAGCGGCGAAGCGTCCGGTGGTCCTTGAGGAACCAGATGACGATGGCCGCGAGGGCCATGCCGATCACGGTCCAGCGGGCCTGCGCGTTGCCGTAGTCCGTCTGGGGCGTGTCGAGCCGGTGGATCATTGCGAGGCCGAGCCCGTTGAGGGCCACGACGATCGGAAGGATGAGCGGATCGGCATACTTCGCTCGAAACCGCAGGGAAACATGCAGAGCGAGCGATGCAACCGTGATCGTCAGGCTCTCGAGCCAGAAGTTGTTGCCGAGCGGCGTGCCCTCGTTGAGCGCGGTCAGGGCGTTAGCGCCGCACCCCACGATGAGGGCGAGGATCAGCAGGACGAGTTCGATGTTGCGCCGTGGGCGCACGGCGGCGTCGACAGCGCTCACTATTGGCCTCCCAAGCACGGGTTGGTGGGCAAGGGGCTGCTCGAGGGGCTGCTCGAGGGATGCGATCCCGAGGGCGACGGCGTGGGGTGCCCGGGCGGGATCGCCGTCGCCGACGCCGAAGCGGAGGCAGAATGCGTGGCTGAAGCCGTCGGAGAGGAGGACGACGGCGAGTTCAGGCAGCTGTCGGGGTTGTTGCGGAGGTTGGCAATGATGTCCTGAGCCTCGGAAAGACTGTTGGCTGCGACTCCCGCCTGCAGCCGCTGCTGCTGGAAGTCCGGAAGCGAGTTCATGGTGATGTCCGTCGTGGTGTAGACCTTCGAGAGCGAGATCGGACCGAGCGTCTGGGAGACGCCGTTGAAGATCGCTACGTGGTTGTTGTACGCCCCGACGTAGTAGCGCGTCTGCGTCCACGCATAGCCGAGCCAGAGGCCGAGCACTATCGCGACGGCCACGACCGCCGCGAGGATGATCCTGACCCACCGCCGAAGCCGGCGCCGCGTCGTGTCGGCCTCAGCCTCGGTTTCTTCGACCTCGGGCTCCGGCTCGGCGCCGTGGGTGAGGAGGGCCGCGGCGCGGCGTGCCGCCGTCCTGCTCGCAACAGAGGGGAGCGAACCGCTCTCGGCGGCCGCGGCTGCTGCCCCAACGAGCTCGTGGGGGCGGCTGTCCAGCTCGCGCCGGAGGACTTCCGCGGAGAGATGGGCGCCGAGGTTCGGATCCGTCGGGACTTCGTGGCGGGCTGACTCGTCCTCGCCGAGCTCGCCGCTCTCGGGGTCGTCAGGCCCCTTCGCGGCACCTGGGCCTGATTCTGCCGCTGTGCCTGATCCAGCTGCTGCCCCTGCTCCTGCAGAAGCAGGGGATTCGCCGGCCGGCGCCCCGGAAGCCGCCTTGCCTGTGGGGGATTCGGCGCGGGCGGCGGACGTCACGGGCGTCCGTGCCGCGGCGGAGGCGGTGACCGTGGCAGCGGCAGCGGGGGCGGCGACGGGCTTCTCGTCGTCGATCCCACTCTCGTCGTCGACCATGGTGCCCGCGACAATGTCGGCCACGATCACGGTCACGTTGTCCGGTGCCCCCGCCGCGAGGGTCAGCGCGATGAGCTTGTCCGCGCACTCGCCCGGATCCTCGATCTCGTGCACGGTCCGCTCGACGATCGGGTGGGGAACGTAGTTGAGCCCGTCCGAACACAGAAGCCAGCGCTCGCCCTCTTCGACGTCGAAGGAGGTCAGATCCAGCTCGGGGCTTGCGTCGACGTCGCCCAGGACGCGCATGAGGACGTTCTTGTGCGGGTGGGTCTCCGCCTCCTCGGGACGCAGGCGGCCTTCGTTGATGAGCCTCTGGACGAACGTGTGGTCCACGCTCATCTGCTCGAACTTGTTGCCGCGCAGGCGGTAGGCGCGGGAGTCACCGATGTGCGCGAACGCGAGCTTTGATCCGTTGAGGAGGATCGCCGTGACAGTCGTTCCCATGCCCGCGAGCTTGGGATTGGCGGCCACGAGTTCCGAGAGGAGGGAGTTCGCCGTCTGAATCTCGTCCGCGAGCACGGTGCCTGCCTCGCCGCTGTCTCCGTACCCGCCGTGGTCGAGGTGGACCAGGTCGAGGACCGTGGAGGCACTGGCTACGTCGCCGCCCGCGTGGCCGCCCATCCCATCAGCGACGACGGCTAGGTGACGGCCCGCGTAGGCGGAGTCGTCGTTCTTGGCGCGCAGCCTGCCGACGTCGGACCGGGCCGCGTACCGCAGGATCAGCTGGGTATCCGGCAAGTTCAGGGCCTCAGCTCGATCACGGTCTTCCCGATGCGGATCGGGACGTTGAGCTCGACGGGCTGGGCACGGGTGAGCTGGCGGTCAGCGAGATAGGTGCCGTTCGTCGAGCCGAGATCCTCGATGAACCAGCGGCTTCCCTGGGGGAACAGGCGTGCGTGGCGCCCCGAGGCATAGTCGTCCTCGAGCACGAGCGTGGCCTCCTGCGCGCGGCCGAGCAGGATGGGGCTCTCGCCGAGCGCCATGCTGGCCCCCGCCAGAGGTCCCTCGACGACGACGAGTTCGTGCGCCTGCTGCCGCGGCGGCGGTGGCTCCGCGAGGGCGGGGTTCTTGCGGACCTCGCGCGCGCTCGGTGCTCCCGTCTTGTGGCGCCGCCCGACCAGGAGGTCCCGCCGCATCGCGCCGACGATGCTGAAGACGAGCACCCACATGAGCACGAGGAAGCCGAGACGGAGGACGGTGAGCGTCAGTTCGTTCACGCGGACCCTCCTAGCGGGGCCGGCAGCATTCTGAAGACTATGCGCGTACGCCCCATCGCGATCGTCGCGCCGTCCAGGAGCTCGACGGAGCCGTTGACCCGTTCGCCATTGACGTAGCTGCCGTTGGTCGAGCCGAGGTCGACGGCGTAGACGCGGCCTTGGTTCCGACGGATCTCGAGGTGGCGGCGCGAGACTCCCGTGTCGTCCACGACGACATCCGCCTCGGACGAACGGCCGAGGACAACCGAGTCGGCGTTGAGCGAATACCGCTGCCCATCGATCTCGAGGACGGGGTGGAGGTGGAGCGGCTGCTGCATGGTCGCACCCCCGGGGAACGCCCCGGCAGGGAAGCGGTTCGGCGCGGACGGCACGCGAGGGGGCGCGGGCGGGACCGGTCGGCGGGGTGCTGCCGCCATGGGCGGCGGGGCCGAGCTCTTCTCCGAGCGCGCGGTGACCTCGAAAGCGCCAGGCTTGAGGTCGCCGTCGTGCTTGAACGAGAAGCGGACGGGGCCCTGCAGGGTGTAGCCCTGCGAGCGGGCGTGCTGGACGGCGACGTCGCACAGCTCCTCGGCCAGCGGCTGGCCCCATTGCTGGACGCGGTCGAAGTCGTTGTCCCCGAGGCGCGCCTCGAAGATGTTCGGCGCGAGCGTCCGGCCCTGTGAAATAGCAATGGCCTGGTTGTCCATGACCCGTCGCAGGCGACTCGCAATCTCGACAGGCTGGATCTGGGCGTTGCCTCGCGAGAAGACGCCGTGCACGGCCTTTTCAATGCCGAGCTCGAGGCGATCGAGCAGTCCCATGGCCGTCCTCCTCTCGGCTCGCCGTCAGTCGGAGCGCGCGGCGAAGCGCTGCGCGTGCGTTCGATGCTTCTCCGATACTACTGGGCTGTTCTGAAAACTCCCGATTCGCAGCCTCGGTTGTGCCCCCAGACCCAAGTGTCGATTTCGTATCCGTCTTTGGCTCGGCTATGCTTGAGCTCGCTGCTTTCGCGGGATCAGGCCTTTCAGGCCGCCTGTGGAACGTGAGCGCGAGTGGCGGAACGGCAGACGCGCTGGCTTCAGGTGCCAGTGTCCGAAAGGGCGTGCGGGTTCAAATCCCGCCTCGCGCACAGTGAACCCCCGGTCTTGAGACCGGGGGTTCTTTCGTGTCCGGGATCGTTTCCGGATGTGGGTGTCCGGCACCACGGTGTCCAGGTCTCGGGCACCACGGTGGTTGCGTGGTCACGTGTCGGTACCCGAACCCGAGCCCTACGCCGTCCCTTCGTCATCCTCGGCGAACCGGCGGAAATCCGTCGGGGAAGGGGGTTCACCGGAAAGGCGGGGGTGGGGCCCGGCGCCTCTGCACCGGTCCGGCGCCCCTGTTGGGGAAACCGGCGGAAACCCGTTGGGGGGAACCGGCGGAAACCCGTCGGGGAAGGGGGTTGGCCGGAAAGGAGGGGGTGGCGCCCGGCGCGTCTGCGGTCAACCGGCGCGTCTGCGGTGAACCGGCGCCCCTGTTAGGGAAACCGGCGCAAACCCGTGGGGAACCGGCGGAAACACGTCGGGGAAGGGGGTTGGCCGGAAAGGCGGGGGTGGGGCCCGGCGCGTCTGCGGTGAACCGGCGCCCCTGTTGGGGAAACCGGCGCAAACCCGTGGGGAACCGGCGGAAACACGTCGGGGAAGGGGGTTGGCCGGAAAGGCGGGGGTGGGGCCCGGCGCCTCTGCGGTAAACCGGCGCCCCTGCGGCGGACCGGCGCCCTACGCCGCCACGTCCCGCAGCTCGATCGGCCGGATGAGAACGCGGAGCGGCGTGATGTTCCAGCGCTCGTGCGTCTCGCGGAACCGCTCGCGGCTCGAGAACTCGTAGAGCGCGTTGCGCACGCGGATCCACCGAGGACGTTCCCCGTGGAACGGGTCGGCGCGGAGGAGGCGGAGGATGGCGGGGTCGGCCTCGAGGAGCTTGAACAGGAACGCGTAGAACCACTCCTCGTGAACCGTGCGCAGCGGCAGGAACCACATGAGCCAGTCGAGGCGAAGGTGGTACGGCGCCCATTGGCGGGGAAGTCGCCCCGGCTCCCCGGGCTTGCCCTTGAAGCGGTACTCGCGCCAGTCGGCGTCGTCGGAGGGGTCGTCGTCGAGCGTTCCCTCGACCACGATCTCGACCCGCCGCTTGGTGACGCTCCCGAAAGCCCCATAGGTGTTGCCCAGCATCCAGCGGTTGAAGGCCGCGTTCATGAGCTGGCGGCGCGAGAAGAGGTTCTTGAGGGGCTGGTAGCCGAGGACGGCCAGGAAGACCGCCGCGGCGAGGGCGACGACGGACCATATCCAGGAGAAGACGTCGCCCGGGTAGCCGGTGGGCTCGCCGAGGCCGCCCGCGAAGAGGCCGCCTGACCATACGCCGTCGGACCGCGACGCCGCCACAGCCCACGATTCCGACGAATACTGCACCGGCATGAACGGGAGGACGGCGTGGACCACGCGATCGCTCACGGCTGAGAACGCAAGCACAATCGCGGACCAGTTGAGCCATGCGAAGTTGCCCGAGAGGATGAGCCACAGCTGGGTCACGACGACTATCGCGGCCGCGATGGTCGCGAGCGGTTGCGGCGCGAACAGGAAGAACGGCACCACGAGCTGCGCGAAGTGGTTCCCGACCACCTCAACCTTGTGCAGAGGCTTTGGCAGCAGGTGGAACTGCCGGCTGAGCGGCCCGGGCATGGGCTGCGTCTCGTGGTGGTAGTAGAGGGCCGTGAGGTCGCGCCACTCCTGGCCGCCGCGAATCTTGATCATCCCCGCCCCGAATTCGAGGCGGAACGCGAGCCAGGCCGTCACGAGCAGCATCGCCGTGGGCGGCGGGCTCTGATCGGAGCCCAGGAACGCGACCGTGAACCCCGCCTCGAGCAGGAGCATCTCCCATCCGAAGCCGTAGAACGTCTGGCCGACGTTCACGATCGACATGTAGAGGACCCACAGGATGAGGAACGCGACGAGCGGGATCCATGGCGGCCCGAGCTGGGGGATTCCGAGGACGATGAGCCCCGAGACGACGAGCCCGCCGGCACACATCCAGCGCAGCAGCCGGTCGGAGTACCCCCAGCGGAACAGCGTGGGCCGGCGGAGGCGGTGGAACGCTGAGACGAAGTCCGGCACCGGGAGCAGGCCGCGTTCGCCGAGCAGGGCAGGGAACTGATTGAGGCTCGAGAGGAACGCAACGAAGTACAGGGCGGCGACGCCCCGCTGGAGCACAATTCTTGCCAGCTCGTAGTCTGGCGCGCTGAACCAGAGCACCCAGTCCATATACCCACGCTACGCTGCGGCTACGCGCGCGGGCAGCATCCGACTAGCGTGGTCGCATGAACGAACAGCGGCCTTTCCAGAATGTCACGTTCCCTTCACCGGGCGGGAGGCCCACGGATACCTCGCTCGGCCCGAGTCCGGTTCGGGGCCGGGCGTTATCGTGATCCAGGAGTGGTGGGGGCTCGTCGACCACATCCGGGACATCACCGATCGTCTCGCGGCCGAGGGCTTCGTCGCGCTTGCGCCGGACCTCTACGGCGGCCGGGTGGCGCACGACGGTGCGGAGGCAGCCCGGATCATGCGCGACCTCCCGGAGGAGGAGGGCGCCCGCCTGCTCGCCGGCGCCGTCGACTACCTTCTCTCCCTTCCCGAGGTCACGAGCTCGACCGTCGGCGCGATCGGCTTCTGCATGGGCGGGGGCTTCGTCCTGCAGCTCGCCGCCCAGCAGGGCGAGCGGGTGAGCGCGGCGGTGCCGTTCTACGGCGTCGGCCAGGGCGTGCCCAACGACTTCTCCGGTGTGCGCGCCGCCATTCAGGGGCATTACGGAGAGCACGACCGCGGCTATCCGGCGGCCGAGGCCCGGAAGCAGGAGGAGCAGATTCGGCGCGAGTCGGGGACCGAGGTCGAGTTCTTCTTCTACGACGCCGGCCACGCCTTCGCCAACGACTCCAACCCTCAGGGCAACTATCGTCCCGAGGCGGCGAAGCTCGCGTGGTCGCGGGCGGTGCAGTTCCTCAAGGACAAGGTCCGCTAGCGGGCGCGGAGCGCGTGGCGGACGACGGCGGCAGCGGCCAGCATGAGCACGGCGCCGATCGCTGCGGTCACCGCGACGCCGGAGTCGAACGCGTGGAAAGCCGAGGCGAGCAGCTCTGACGCCGGGCCGCTCGGAAGGAGCGGCGCGGCGTCGACCGCTCCCCCGAGCGTCTCCCGGGCGCGGCCGGCGGCGTCGGATGGAAGCCCCGCAGGGACGGCGATGTTGAGCCGGTACGCCGCCGCAAGCACGCTGCCCAGGATGGCCGTTCCGAGAACGGCCCCGAGCTCGTAGGCGGTCTCGGAGATGGCCGACGCCGCGCCGGCCTTCGCGGGCGGGACGCTTGCGATGATGAGGTCGTTCGAGAGGGTCTCGGCGAGTCCCACTCCCGCGCCGACGATCGCGAAGCCCGCGAGCAGCGCCGGAAGGGAGCCGTCCCGGCCGAAGGCGAGAACCACGCCGTACCCGAGCGCGTTGAGCAGCAGGCCCGCGACCATGACGGACCGTGCGGAGAACCTTGCGGCAAGGCGCACGGCCGCGAGCCCCGTCCCGATCGTGAGAGCCAGGCCCGGGAGCATGAGCAGCCCCGCGTGCAGCGGTGACTCTCCCGCGACGAGCTGAAGGTGCTGCGAGAGGAAGAGCGTGAACCCGACGAGCGAGAAGATGCTCAGGAGGTTCGCGGCGAGTCCGGAGCTGAACGCGGGGTTGCGGAAGAGCCGGACGTCGAGCATGGGCTGCGGCTTCCGCAATTGGCGCCGGATGAAGGCCCAGCCAGCCACGACGCCGGCGGCGAGGATGAGCGCAGCCGGGGCGCCGCCGTCGTGCGCCAGTTCCTTGACCCCGTAGACGACCGCGGTCGCTGCCCCGGCGATGAGGAGGATGCTCGGCGGATCGACGGGCGACGGCGCGGGGTCGCGCGAGTCGGGCACGAGCACCGGGGCGAGCACGAGAAGCGGGACGAGCGCTGGTACGGCGAGAAGGAACACGGAGCCCCACGCGAAGTGCTCGAGGAGGGCTCCGCCCACGAGGGGACCCAGCGCCGCGCCGCCCGAGTATGTGGCTGCCCAGATGGCGATGGCGAGGCGACGCTCGGCGTCGTCCGGGAAGATGTTGCGGATGAGCGAGAGGGTGGCTGGCATGATCATCGAGCCGAACACCCCGATGAGCGCTCGGGCGCCGATGAGCTGTGCCGGGGTCGTGGCGAATGCTGCGATGGCGGAGACAGCGGCGAAACCAGTGGCGCCGACGAGGAGGATCCTCCGCCGGCCGACGCGGTCGCCGATACTGCCCATTGGCACGAGCAGCCCAGCGAGCACGAGCGCGTAGACGTCCACGATCCAGAGCGCCTCGGTGCTGCTGGGCTGCAGGGCGAGCGAGATCTCGGGGAGTGCGAAGGCGAGGACCGTGTTGTCGACGGCGATGAGCAACACCGGGAACATGAGCGTCGCAAGCGCGAGCCATCGCCACGCCGATCCTGACGCGACGCGGGCACGAGTGTGCGAGGCGGTCTGGAACATGGACATCTCCTTTCCGGTGGTTTCGTTGTAACTATACCGTCTGGACGGTTTAGTTACAACCCCCGTACAGTGGCCTTATGCCCAGACCGCCCAAGGCCCGCGAAGCCCTGCTCGCCGCCTACCGCGACCTGCTCGTCTCCGAGGGGGAACGAGCGGCCACGATGGACGCCGTCGCGGCGCGCGCAGGCGTTTCGAAGGGTGGACTCCTCTACCACTTCAAGAGCAAGGACGCGCTCGCCGAGGCGCTCCTGGCCGCGTTGCGGGACGCCGCTGAGCTTGACCGGGAACGCATGGCCGCCGACCCTGAGGGCCCGGCGAGGTACTTCGTCCGGACTTCGGTCAACTCGGGTACAGATATGGACGCCCTCTTCGTCGCGGCGGTCCGCCTCGCCCAGACCGGGCACGCGGGGGCCCTCGCCGTCCTCGAGGAGATCGACGCTGCGTGGCTCGAGCTCATCCGCCGCGAGGTTCCGAACCCCGCCATCGCGACCGCCGTCATGCTCATGGGCGAGGGCCTGTATCACTACTCGTCCCTCGCGGGCTCGTGGCCGGAGAAGACCTTCGGTACCTCCGTCGGGGAGCTGCTCGCCGTCGTCGACCGCCTGAGCGGGCGGACCGGGAAGGGGCCGGGCACGGCGTAGCCCCGGATTCCGACCGTCATTGGCGCCCGACCTGCGGCGAGTTGCCACGACACGCCGGGTGCGGCGGGCCCGATGACGGCAATCCAGGTCGGAATCCGCGCCCACTTAGCGCAGTGCCTCAGTTGACCTTGACGCAACGTCAACTTCTACCCTCGAAGGACAAGGAACTCGAGGGCAGGAGGGCGTGCGTGGACTGGGGCATCCAAGAAGTCGCCAGGTTCGCGGGAACGACAAGCCGGACGCTGCGCCACTACGGCAGCCTCGGTCTGCTCGAGCCGAGCCGCGTGGGCGCGAACGGCTACCGGTACTACAACGAGGAGTCGCTCGTGCGGCTCCAGCGCATCCTCCTGCTGCGCGAACTCGGCCTGAGCCTGGCTGCCGTCGCGGAGGTCCTCGAGAACCACACGGCCCCAGCCGCTGCACTGCGGACGCATCTCGCGTGGCTGCGGCAGGAGCAGGAGCGGCTCGCGCGGCAGGCGCGCGCAGTCGAAGAAACGATTCGGAACTTGGAAGGAGGGGGCCAGCTCATGGCACAGGACATGTTCGACGGCTTCGACCACACGCAGTACAAGGACGAGGTCGAGGCCCGCTGGGGCTCGAAGGCCTACGAGGAGAGCGACAAGTGGTGGCGCGGACTCGGCGCGGAGGGCCAGGGCCAGTGGAAGGAGCGGGTTGCGCGGCTCATGGCCGACTGGAAGGCGGCCGCCGGGAGCGGCGCGTCGCCCGAGAGCGACACTGCTCAGACCTTGGCCGCCCGCCATGTCGATTGGCTCCGCAGCATCCCTGGCACCCCCGGCTATCCCGAGGGGCCCGCGAAGGCCTACGTGCTCGGGCTCGCCGAGATGTACGTCGCCGACGAGCGCTTCGCCGCGAACTACGGGGGCACGGAGGGTGCGGAGTTCGTCCGAGATGCCTTGCGCGCGTACGCGGAGCGTGAGCTTTCGGACTAGGGCTGGGACTAGGGCTAGGACTGGGGGCCGACCCAAGCGACGGGTCCGAGGCGGCGCGAGAAGTGGCCACTCCCTCGTTGAGATCTGGCCACTCCCTCGTTGAGAAGTGGCCACTCGTCCACCCTCCCCGTCGAGTGGTCACTTCTCGCCCGTCGAGTGGCCGCCGCAGGGTCATGCTGGCTCAGTACCTCTCCGCAGCCGATGGCGACTACTCTTGCGGTGACTGACCCACGGGACCGTTCAGCGGCATCAGTGATAGTGCTGGGACGCGCCCTTGCTCTTCTTCGCGGCTGCGGCCTCTCGCACGCGCTTCTGCTCTTCGCGGACGGCGGCCATGTTCGCTCGCTCGTCGACGAGCCATTGCGGACGGTTCTGCAGGAGTTCGCCGATCTGTTCGGTCGTGAGCGCCTCGGTCACTCCCGCACGGGCGAGGCCGCTGATCGTGACGTTGAGCTTCTGCGCCACGACCGGTCGAGGGTGGGGACCGTTGCGGCGGAGCTCGGCGAGCCACTCCGGCGGGTTCGACTGCAGTTCGTCGAGCTCCTCGCGTGAGACCTCGCCCTCCTGGAACTCCTGAGGGGTCGCCGGCAGGTAGATGCCCAGCTTCTTCGCGGCGGTGGCCGGCTTCATGGACTGGGGCTTGCGGGAAGTCATGGATCAAGCCTAGCCCGGTACCGTGGACGCATGGATTCTGAGCACTCTGCCGCCCTGCGCGTTGCCTTTGTCGCGGGGGTCGCGCCCGGCAAGTGGTTCCGACGCTGGGAGGATCGCTTTCCCGACGTCGCCCTCGCCTCGGAGCTCGTCGAGGACAGCGAGCAGCTCGCCGTGCTGCGTGAGGGCCGGGCCGACATCGCGTTCGTACGGCTTCCGATCGATCGCGAAGGGCTACACCTGATCCCGCTCTACGAGGAGCTTCCCGTGGTCGTGGCCCCGAAGGGCCACGAGATCCAGGCCTTCGAGGAGGTGGCGTTCGCTGAGATCGAGGACGAGCTTTTCGAGTACGACGGCGGGCCCTCCGAGCGTCTGGACCTCGTCGAGGGTGGAGCTGGGCTCGCGATCCTGCCGATGAGCGTGGTGCGCCATCTGAATCGGCCTGAGCTGCGCTACCGGCCGGTGACCGGGGTGCCGGGGTACGAGGTGGGGGTCGCGTGGCTGCGCGAGAACGAGAGCGAGGCCATTCAGGAGTTCATCGGCATCGTGCGCGGTAGGTCCGCGAGCAGCTCGAGGCAGGCCTCGGTTCAGCGCGGGCAGCAGGAGGCTGCGCAGCAAAGGCGCACCGACCGGGCGGCTGCGCAGTCGGCTGAGGCTAAGGCGCGCAATGACGCCTCGCGCGCGGCCAAAGCCAAGGCTGGTGCCGGGAAGGGCAAGGCTGGCGCAGGGAGGGCGAAGAGCGGCACTGGGAAGGCGAAGAGTGGCGCTGCGAAGGGCCACGGCGCCCGGCGTCGTCGTGCGCGTTAATCCCGCCGTCAGGACTTCCCGTCCGCCGAGCGCGTGAGCGTCCACACGTTGGCGCCGTCGCGTCGCTCGCAAGTGATGGTCGTGAGGAGCTGGCGGGCGAGCGCGAGCCCGCGGCCCGCTTCCGAGTCGGGACTGGGCATCGTTCCGGCGCTCTCCGGGATGTCCGCAGGCTGAGCCCCGAGCTCGAACAGGCGAGCGAGCAGGAGGTCAGGGCGCACCTCGACCTCGAGGTCCAGCTCGACCTCGTCCGTGGCCGGCTTCGCGTGCCTGACGGCGTTGGTCACGACCTCGACGACGGCGAGCTCGAACGGCATACGGTCGTTCAGGTCGATCACGAGCGCTTGTTCCCACACCCGGGAGAGCTCGTCTTGAACTGCATCGACGATGTGCGGCGCGGCTGGGCCTCGCACGTGGCCTTGGGCGAGCAGCTCAGGCATCTTTGAACGCGTCCTCGGGCTTGCTGTACGGGGTGAGGATCCGGTCCATGCTCGTGAGCTTGAGCACCATCTGGACCTGTTCGCCCACGTTCGAGATCCGGAGGTCCCCTCCCGCCTGCCGGGCCGCCTTGAGGCACCCGACGAGCGCCCCCAAGCCGGACGAGTCCATGAAGTCCGTGCCACTCAGGTTGAGGACGAGCAGGCGGTGCCCCGCTTCGATCGCGTCAGCGACGGCAGTCCGCAGCAGGGGGGCACTCACCATATTGAGGCGCCCCTCGGCGGCCACTTCCGTGTAGCCGGCCCGATCTTCGACGGCAAACTTCATCGCTCCTCCTTCGTCTGGGATCCAGAATTCATCTGTGGTCGTGAGTTCGTGTGGGAAACCGGCTCGTAGCCGCGGTACCTTGCAGCAGCGATCAGCACGCTCAGCAGAACGAGATCGAAGATGGCCCACGCAAGGTTGACGACGGTCCCGAGCCCTTGGCTCTCGCCGAGCACCCATCGGACTAGCCCGATGACACTCGCCATCACGAGCAGGGCCGCCATGAGCGCCTGCGGCCACACGAGTCGAAGGGGTTTGACTCCGCCCTCTTGCCGGGCCTTCGGGGTTACGGCAAAGCCGAGCGGCCGGCCGAACCAGACGTTCGCAGCTGCGGTCGTGCACGCGCGGATCCACGTGGGGAAGAGCGCGAGGCTGTACTGCTGGCCCCGCCAGGTCTTCGCGCCGCGGCCCGCCCAGGCGAACATGAGCTGGTTGAGCACCATGAAGGGGATGAACCGCGCGAAGAAGTCCATGCTCAGCGCGTTGACAGGCAGCACGCCGAAGAGGAGGTACGCGAGCGGGCCGGCGAAGTAGACAATCGCCGCAAAGCCCGAAAGGTAGCTCCACATCGTGTTGAAGTACATGAGCCGCTGGCCCCAGGAGAGGCCGCGCATCGTGAGCGGGCTCTCCCGCAGCATGACCTGTACCGTGCCCTGCGCCCACCGCATCCGCTGGGTGAGCATCGACGGCAGGTCCTCCGGCGCAAGGCCGACGGCGAGGATCTCGTGGTGGTAGACACTCCGCCACCCCGAGGCGTGAAGGCGCATCGACGTCGACATGTCCTCAGTCACCGAGATGGTGGACAGCGGCATGATGGGCTGCGCTTCGTGGAGCCGCTCGACGCTCACCGCGTCGAGGACCGCCTTGACGGATTCGAGGGCCCCGAGCGGCGAGAGGTCGCGTGCGGCGAGGCGGTCGACGGCGGTGTCGAGGGCCGCGAGGTCGTCACCGAGGTCGTCGTCGACCCCGAGCTCCGCCCGGAGCGTCGCGAGGTCCCCGGTCATGCGGGCGAGGTCATCGGAGACGAGTTCGCGAACCGCCGAATCGACGTGGGCCTGGACCGCAAACGTGGCCTCGCCGATCGAGCCGCCCGTCACGAGACGCCGGGTACCCTCCGCGATGGCCCGCTCGACGCTCTCGAGCAGCGAGGCGACGTTCGGCTCCTGGGCCTCGGGCCGGCGTCGTGCGCGCCGAACGACCCGGCCGCCGGCGGCGAGGGCCCGGCGGACCCGACGCTCGGTGTCCGAGACGTAGTTGGTCAAGCCAAGCTGCATGAGGGCCTCGCGACGAAGGATCGCGTTGGACCCGCAGAAGAAGGCGGCGTTCCAGCCGTCCTTGCCCTGCTGGATCGGACCGTAGAAGAGGGGAGCCTGGCTCCCGAGCGGATCGTCCTCGGGGACGTTCCCGAAGTACTGCGGCGTCTGGACGAGCGCGACGCGGCGGTCGTTGAAGTAGCCGAGCGTGCGGTCGAGGAGCTCGGGGTACGGCACCTGGTCGGCGTCGAGGATCAGGATGAATTCGCCCTGGGTCTCCTGCAGCGCGTTGTTGAGGTTGCCGGCCTTCGCGTGGCGTGGCTTGCCGATCCACTCCTCGCCTCGCGAGAGGTACCCGGCTCCGAGGCGTTCGACGGCGGCGCGCAGCTCGGGCCGGGAGCCGTCGTCGAGGACCCAGGTGGTGTGGGGGTAGCGCATGGCGAGCGCCGCCTCCGTCGTGGCGAGCACGAGCTCGGGATCCTCGTTGTACGTGGTGATGAAGACGTCGACCGTGAGGCCTTTCGGGGCAGCCGGCGGCTTCTCCCGCTCGGACAGGCGCCAGACCGTGAGGGAGAAGAGGATGACGTCGATGATCGAGTACGTCTCGGCGAGGACGAGGGGCACGGCGATCCACCACGCGGACCAGTTGAGGGAGGCGGTCCAACGCCACACGATGTAGTTCAGGCCCGCAAGGACAGCGAGGGTCGCAAGGATGCGGAGGACGAGGCGCGTCATCCCGAAGCGAGGCCCGCCGTCGTCTCTCCGCGCCGGACGACGATCGCGGTCGTGTCGTCCTGGCTTGTCGAGTCGAGCTCGATGATGGCCCGCACGGCTGCGTCCGCATCGGGGGCCTCGAGGACCGCGGCTGCCGCGGCATTGAGCGCTTCGTCGACCCGCGGGAACGCCTCGAGCAGGCCATCGCTCAGGGCTACGAGCGCCCCGCCGGGCTCGAGCTTGCTGTCGTGCGCCGTCCATTCGGCGCCCTGCAGGAGGCCGATGGGCGGCCCCGAGGTGGAGAGGCGCTCCCACATCCCGTCAGGGTGGATGAGCAGCCCGAGGCCGTGCCCGGCGTCGACATACGTGAATTCACCCGTCGCCGCGTCGAGGCGCGTGTGCAGAAGCGTGACGAAGGAGCCGAGCCGGAGGAGGTCGGGTTCGAGGGCACGCGCCGCAGCGCCGACGAGGGCACCTGGGCCCTGCTCGAGGCGCCCCGGGCGCAGGACGGCTCGCGCGGTAGCGGCGACCAGGGCCGCCCCCATGCCCTTGCCCATCGCGTCCGCGAGGGTGAACGCGAGCGAGGAGCCGTCGGACTCCCAGTCGAAGAAGTCCCCGCCGACACTCCGCGAGGGGTGGCAGGCGCCGGCCACCTCGTAGCCGGGGACGTTCGGGGCGCTCTCGGGAAGCAGGCCCTGCTGGACGCGCGCCGCCGTCTGCAGCTCGCTCTCCGGCATGGAGGCCGCACGGGGCCGGCGGAAGAGGGCCTCGACTCGGGCCTGGAGCTCTCGCGGGCTGAACGGCTTGGCGAGGACATCGTCGGCGCCCCGTTCGAGGGCCTCGAGGCGGTCGGCCTCGGCCGCGCGGGCCGTGACTACGAGAATGTAGGCGTTGCTGAAGACCCTCAGGGTCCGGCAGACCTCGAGGCCGTCGAGGTCGGGGAGACCGAGGTCGAGCGTGATGAGGTCGGGCGTGATGCGACGCGCGGTCTCGAGGGCCGGGTAGCCTGCCCCGGCGCTGGTCGCCTCGAACCCCTGGCGCATGAGCGTCGCCTCGAGCAGCCTCCGAATATCGGGGTTGTCTTCGATGATGAGCGCGCGACGTGTCATCGTTCTCCCTTCGCAGGACAACTCAACCATTTCTTACCGCTGATGTCACAAACTTGTCTGTGGATTATCAAGTAGGTGACGGGAGACGAAGTGGAGAAGCTGCTCGACGTTCTGGTGCGGGCTCAGAATCGCTTCCACGATCTGGGGATGCGGAGGAAGGCCGTGTTGAGCCAGCTCCCGCTCAACCTGACGCTGCTGTTTGTCACCGTCGTCCTCGTGATCGTCGATCCCAGCTCCCTCACGGCCCCGGGATTTCTCGCCGCCCAGGCGATCCTCCTGGCCCTTCTGGGACTGTGCGCCGCCGTGCCGTGGCAGCGGCTGCCGCGGTGTGCGGTCCTGGCGATCCCGCTGCTCGACTTCCTTCCGCTCGCGCTCATCCGTCCGAGCGTGGGAGGCGTCATCTCGGGGCTTGGGCTCCTCGCGGTGTTTCCGGTCATCTGGCTCTCCGGGTCGGGCTACCGCCCACGCCTCACGGTGGCCCTCAGCGCGCTCGCGTCCCTGCTGATGGTCTGGTCGCCGCTCTTGGTTCTCGGCGCGGCCGAACCGCACAGCCTCGTCTCGGAAATCGTCGTGCCCTTCATGCTCGTGGCGGTGGCCGTCTCCATCGCCGTTCTCACGATGAGCGGCGTGGCCCAGCAGCGGCGGGTCGAGGAGCTCCTCGCGAGGAGTGAGACGCGCCAACGCCTCCTCGACACCGTCTTGGACACTGTGGATGTGGGGGTCCTCGTCTTGGACCGCGAAGGCAAGGACGTCTTCATGAACACGAAGCAGCGCCAGCTCTACCTTGCAAGCGTCCCGCCCAGCGCAGCCGACGTGGATGAGTCCGAACTGCTCCTCTACCGGGACGGGTCCGAGCAGCTTGTTCCCGCGGAGGAGCGGCCTATGAACCGCGCCCTTGCCGGCGAGCAGCTCACTCATGAGATCTTCCGGCTCGGCCGGGGCCCAGAATCCCGGACCGTCTCCATCTCGGCGCGCGAGTTCAACGATGCGACGGGCGAGCGTGCAGGAACTGTGCTCGCGTGCTCAGACGTCACCGAGGTCGTCGCGGCCGTTCGCGCCCGAGACAGCTTCCTCGCCGCGATGTCCCACGAGTTCCGCACGCCGCTGACGAGCCTCCTCGGCTATGCCGAACTCCTCCTCGACGACCCGTCGCTCAGCCCGGCAGCGCTCTCCGACCTCCAGGTCATGAGCCGGAACGCGCGCCACCTCCGAAAGATGGTGGACGACATCCTCGCCGCCTCCGTCGAGGGCTCGACGCCGGAGCTCCCCCGGACTCGGCTCGACCTCGCGCGCCTCATGCAGCAGGCCGCCGCCTCGGCCGCCCCGGATGCGGAGGCCCACGGCATCGCCCTCGTCGTCGAAGCGGACGGTGCACTGCCCATCCTCGGCGACCGCTCCGGCGTCGTCCGCATCCTCGACAACCTCGTCTCGAATGCCCTCAAGTATTCGGATTCGGGGACGAAGGTGACTCTCGCAGCCGAGCGGGACGGTGAATGGGCCGTGTGCTCGGTGATCGACGAGGGTTTCGGGATCGCGCCCGAGGACCAACGCCGGGTCTTCACCCGTTTCCAACGCGGAGACGCGGCCCTGCGCTCGGGCGTTCCCGGAACCGGCCTCGGCCTCGCCCTCGCGCAGGAGGTGGCCGAGTTGCTCGGTGGTCACCTCGAGGTGACGAGCCAGCTCGGCGTGGGGAGCGTCTTCACGCTTCGCCTGCCGCTCGCGGACTAGAGGCTAGAAGATGGACCATCCCGTCCGCGCGGTGAGCTCCGCGAGGGCCGCGGTCCCTGCGACCGAATTGCCCTTCGCGTCGAGCCCCGGGCTCCACACGCACACGGTGTAGCGGCCCGGCACGACCGCGAGGATCCCGCCGCCCACACCGCTCTTCCCGGGCAGCCCCACCCGGTAGGCGAACTCCCCTGCGGCGTCGTACATCCCGCACGTGAGGAGGACCGAGTTGATCCGCTTGGTCTGGGCCGCCGGGAGCACCGGCGCGCCCCCCGGCCCGCCCTCGCCGGAGTTGGCGAGGAACAGCCCAGCCCGCGCGAGCTCCCGGCAGCTCATCGTGATCGAGCAGTGCCGCACATAGTGCTCGAGAACGGTCTCGACCGGATTGTGGAGGTTGCCGAAACCGGCCAGGAAGTTCGCGAGCGCACGGTTGCGGCTGCTCCTTGCGAGCTCGGCTCGCGCCGCGCTCTCGTCGACTGCGAGGCGGGAGCTGCCCGAGAGGTCGCGGAGGAAGCCGACCACGCTTCCGGCGGCGTCCCCGAGGAGCTCGGCGAGGAAGTCGGTGACGACGAGCGCGCCCGCGTTGATGAACGGGTTGCGCGGGATCCCTGCCTCCGCCTCCAGCTGGACGAGCGAGTTGAACGCGGTGCCGCTCGGTTCCCGCAGCACCCGCTCCCACAGGGCTTCCCGCGGTTCCTCGCGGAGGGCGAGGGCGAGCGAGAAGAGCTTCGAGATGCTCTGGATCGAGAACGGGACGTCCGCGTCACCTGCACTTGCGATCGTGCCGTCCACGCTCGCGACGGCGATGCCGAAGGCCCGCGGGTCGACGTCGGCGAGGTGGGGGATCGACTCGGGGAGGCGGCCGACGGGCGACGGCGGGCGGTGCGTTGCGACGAGCTCGTCGAGGAGCGCCTTCATGCGGCACCGCCCGTCGTCGTCAACCGCTTGGCCTTCCAGAGTTCGAGGTGCAGGAGCGCAATCGCGGTGTGCACGGGATTGCCGAAGTCGAGGCCCGTGAGGCGGCTGGCCTTGGCAACCCGGTAGTACACGGTGTTCTTGTGGACGTTCATGCTCCGCCCGCACGCGGTGACGTCGAGCCCGGCCGCCAGGTACTCCTCGAGCGTGCTCGCAAGTTCCTCGTCCTCGAGGAAGAGCCTCGTGAGGGCGCGGTGGCGGAAGGGAGAGGCCTCGAAGCTGCGGACCGTTGCTTCGAGCAGGACCTCGGCCTCGAAGTCGTCGAGGGTGGCCACTTGCGGTCCACCGGCGCGCCGGGCGCACGCGAGGACCGCGGCGGCCTCGCCCGCCGTCGAACGCAGCTCGAAGAGGCTCGGGACCACCGATCCGATCGCCACGTAGACGCGAACACCGAGCCGCCGCGCGTCCTTCACCATCGCCTCCGCGAGCTGCCGCAGCCCACCTGCGGCGTCGCCGGACCGCAGTCCGGGCACCACTACGGTCGTCTCGCCCCCGTACTGGCCGACGACGGCGGAGTCCTTGAAGGCCGCGGCGTGGAGGGCGGCGAGGTTCGCGAGCTCACCGCGCTTGAGCTCGGCCTCGGCTGCCCGCGCGTCCTCGAGAGCCAGCCCGACGAGCAGCAGGCACGCCGGACGCTCCGGATCCACTTGGGCGAAGCGCGCGCTCGCGGCGACCTCGTCGGGGCCGGAGAGCAGGCGGGCGACTCGGTCCTCGCGCAGGTGGACCGACTGCTGATTGCGGTGGCGGACGAGCTCCGCCGAGGTGCGGCGGGCCGCTCCGAGGAGGAGGTCATCGACGTTCGGAGTGAACCCCGAGCCCGTTGCCTGGAGCCAGATGTACCCGAGGATGCGGTCCCCCGCGAAGATCGCGATTGCGGCCCGCTCCTTGAGCCCGTCTTCGGGGCGCTCGGGGACGCGGATGACGCCGCGGGTGCGGTGCAGCTCGCGGTACGCCCCGAGGTCCTTGAGGAGCACCTCGTACTTCCGTGGACCGCGGCGGGCCAGGATCGAGGCCCGGCGGAGCTCGTCTATGTCGTTCGAGACCGTCGAGTACGCGAGGACCTTGTTCGCCGCGTCCTCGATGACGACGTGGCTCGACGTGAGGCGCGCTGTCGTCTGCGCGATGGCGAAGAGGTCCTCCTCGATGAGCGTGAGGACGTCGCTGTGGTAGTCCGTGTTCTGGATGCGGCCGTTCACGACCGAAAGGACCGTGTCCCATCCCGCGCTCGGCTCGATGAGGAAGAGCCCGACGCCGGCAGGGCGGAGGAGCTCCTCGACCTCCTGGGCCTCGCCTGCCGTTGCTTTGAGGACGACGGCGACCGGTCGGCTCACCGCGAGGCGCCGCACCATGGGCAGGGCTTCCCTGCCGCGCACGCCCATGAGGCACACGAGTGCGCCTGAAACGTCTCGGTCCGAGTCCTCGGAGTCGAGGATGAGTACTTGGGAGACCGGGGTGTCCGTGGGCTGCGGCCGGGTGGCGAGCCTGCCGAGTCCAGCGGGGAGGTCCTCCAGGATGTCGTCGACGTTGACTGAACCCATCGTGTCCCTCGTTGATGCCTTGAAGTTCGAAGCCCACCCGGCGACGTTGCCGGGCGGGATGTGCTCCATCGTAGGCGCGGCCGAGCCGTTCTCGCTTGGGCGGCGGAACAAGAATGGTGCAAGAAGTTGGGATGGGAGCCAATCTGATTGGGCCTTCGGGACTCGAGTCGCCCTCAGGCGGCCTTGAAGTCCTAGGCCTTGAAGTCCTAGGCCCCGAGGCCCTCAGGGCTCGAGGCGCCGGGCGAGCGCGTCGAGGATCGGCAGCTGGCCCGCGACGAGCTTCGTACGTGCGACCTCTTCGGTGAACCACTCCGCTCGGTCGATCTCGGGGAAGTCCTGGATCCGTCCGGACCCCTTCGGCCATTCGAGGGGGAACGTATTGCTCTCGATCCGATCCGGCTGGAATTCGGCCTCCGCGGTATAGACCGTGATGACCTTTCTGGACGGCTGCCGGAAGTCGCCGAGGTGGGCATAGTCGACGGGAGGCGGGGGAGTGCCCATCTCCTCGGCGAATTCACGCACTGCGGCAGCCAGCGGGTCTTCGCCGTCGAGGTATTCGCCCTTGGGGATCGACCACGCACGAGCGTCCTTGCGATTCCAGAAGGGACCTCCCATGTGGGCGATCCACACCTCGAACGGGGACTGGGTATGGCGCCTGTACAGCAGGAGGCCGGCACTCCGCGCGGTCATGCTTTCTCCATGCACACAGGCTATAGGGAGCGTGCGTATCGCGGACGCCGCCCCACCTAGGTGGCAGCGAACGGGGATCTACGTGCCACGAAAACTGCCTACCCTCAAGCCACGACCCACCGGAGCGCTTGTCGATCGTTTCGAGAAACGGAGAGAGTGTGAAAAGCACGAAGAAGCCCATCATTGTTACAGCCTTGGCTATAGGATTCCTCTCTCTCGGCTGCCTCTGCCGCGGCTCCCGGAGCCCCAGTTTCTTCAGATGAAGCCCCACCAGGAGCTCCCGGGACGTCGCTGGTTCCCACCGACGTCCCTACGTCAACGAGCGGTTTCCGCTCCTCTGCTTCCTGCACCCAGACATGGCGGGCGGTCTCCAACCATTCGGCACTCGTGGGTGGACGAAACCACGTGGGAAGGACGACAAGTGATGGCCGCTTCTCCTGCTGACGGCCTAGGGTTACTCAAGACTCTTGCGATTGCGGCTGGAGCAGCGACCCTCGCTTCTTGTTCACCGTCTGGCAGCAGTTCCTCAACGGAGACGGGATCATCGTCCTCAGTTGGTCTGCGTCCATATGTCCCTCCGCCCGCGAGTCCCCCCGGAGCCCGCATCGGTGACCACGTTCTCGAGCGGGCCAGCGCGCTGTGGTGGGTTAATGGGCAGTTTCGGACTTTACGCGAGGAGGACGAGACGCAGATTCCGGTTAACGAGATCGGCCGAAGCGAGTGGAATCCGGCCACTTCAGCTGTTCCTGGGCCATTCGCGTCCAGTGAGGCCGCGCCTTCCCGAAGGCAAGCGGCCGTCCTCCCGCGGCCGCCTGCCTTCGTCACCTGCTACAGCGTCACGGTGTTTAGGAGAGGGTTCGGGTTGCCGAAGCGGTGCATCGTGAGGGACACCGCCTGCTCGTGCAGGAACGGCAGGAGCTCGACCCGGCCGGATCCGACCACGGGATGGCGATAGACGGCCACATCCGGGCGGCCGCCGAGCACCTCCGAGAGCTCAGCAGCCGTCGGCGAGACGGGGCTGGCGATGAGGCGGATCCGTCCCGACTGCATCCTCCGGGCGCGTCCGAGCCACTGCGGCGTCTCCTCGCGGACAAGCTGCACACCGTGACGCTCGAGGACGGCGGCGGCGTTGCCCGGGAGGGCGGCGGCGGAGCTCACGAGGACCTGGGAGCCAGCACGGAGTCCGGCGGCCGCCACGCGGAGAAGCTCCGCTTCCCCGTGCCCGGACGTCTGCCCGTCAAAGCGGATCGTCACAGGCACCGGGCGGTAGCGGAAGACGTTCCGCTCGCACTCGAGCCCACTCACATCCTTGGACACCCCGAATTCAGAAGCCCAAGCAGCGGCGTCGGAGGCGAGCGCATCGGCGAGCCACGCGGCGTCGTCCTCTGTCAGCTCATCCCTGACGGCCGCAAGCAGCTCCGCCGCAGCCCCCGACACGGCCGCCTTCGCGCCGTCGTGCACTGGCGCGTCGGCCCACGAACCGAGGCCGATGAGGTAGTTGGGACCCCCAGCCTTGGCACCCGCTCCCACGGCCGACTTCTTCCAACCGCCGAACGGCTGCCGCCGCACGATCGCCCCCGTGATTCCGCGGTTCACGTACAGGTTTCCGGCCTCGATGTGCTTGGTCCAGTACCCGATCTCCGCTGGGTCGAGCGAGTGCAGGCCGGAGGTGAGTCCGTAGTCGACCTGATTCGCGAGGGCCACAGCTTCCTCGAGCGAGGACGCGGTCATGACGCCGAGGATGGGACCGAAGTATTCGACGAGGTGGTACTCGGAACCGGGGCGGACGCCCGCGCGGATGCCGGGGCTCCAGAGCTTCCCCGAATCGTCGAGCTGGCGCGGCTCGAGCACCCAGTGCTCGCCCTCGCCGAGCTGCGTGAGCCCCCTCTGCAGCTTTTCGCCGGGCTGCTCGACCACGGGCCCCATCTGGCTCCGTGGATCCCACGGGTAGCCGACGTGCAGCGACCGCACCGCGTCGATGAGCTGGTTGCGGAAGCGCTTCGAGTGCGCGACCGACCCGACGAGGATCACGAGCGACGCCGCCGAGCACTTCTGGCCCGCGTGGCCGAACGCGGACTGGGCGACATCCCTCGCGGCAAGGTCGAGGTCCGCGCTCGGCGTCACGATGATGGCGTTCTTGCCCGAGGTCTCGGCGAGGAGCGGCAGGTCATGGCGGAACGAGCGGAACAGCTCCGCGGTCTCATACCCGCCAGTGAGGATGACCCTCTCCACGTCGGGGTGCGCGATGAGCTGCTTCCCCAAGCTCCGATCCTCGAGCTGCACGTACTGCAGCACACGGCGCGGGATGTCGACGGCGTCGAGCGCCTCCCAGAGGGCCTGCACCATGACCGCGCCCGAACGGCGCGCCTGCTTGGCGGGCTTGATCACGACGGCGGAGCCCGCGGCGAGTGCGGCGAGCGTCGAGCCCGCGGGGATCGCCACGGGGAAATTCCACGGCGGCGTCACGACAGTGAGGCGGCTCGGCTCGAACTGCGCGCCGTCGATCGTGTCGAGCTCCCGGGCGAGGGTCGCGTAGTAGTGGGCGAAGTCGATCGCCTCCGAGACCTCGGGATCGCCCTGGTCGATCGTCTTGCCGCATTCGCTCGCCATCGCCTCGATGAGGTCCGCACGATGCCGCTCGAGCGAGCGTCCCATCTCATCGAGGATCGCGGCCCGCTCCTCGCCCGTGAACGCATGCCAGGTCGCGGCTCCGTCGAGGGCCGCGGCGATGATCGAATCGAGCTCGGATGCGGAGGAGACCGTGTTGCGCTCGACGACCTCTGCGCCGATCGTCGAATGCTCGGCGCGGGCGAGGATCGCGCGGCCCCATTCGCGGTTCCCCGGCAGGTCAGGGTCTGTGTCAGGAGTATTCGAGAAGGCGCGGGAACCGCCCGGGGCGTCTCCGTCGTCGTGCGCTGCGAGCCCCTTGTTCGTCTGGCGACGGTCCTGGTTTCGGCGGGGTTCGGGGACCTGCCCGCCGGCGAACGGCGGCTTGTCGAGCGCTTCGAGCGAGGCAATAAAGCGCTTCTTCTCACGCTCGAACAGCACATCGTTCGTGTCGAGTTCGAAGACGGCGCTCATGAAGTTGTCCTGGCTCGCGCCCTCCTCGAGGCGCCGGATGAGATAGGCGATCGCGACGTCGAACTCGCTCGGGTGCACGACCGGCGTGTAGAGCAGCAGGTGGCCGATGTCGGCCAGGACAGCCTGGGCTTGGGCCGAGGCCATGCCGAGGAGCATCTCGAACTCGACCAGCCGATTCGCGTCGGCCGTGGCGGCTCCATTCTCCACTCCGCGAGCGTTTGCGAGGAGCCACGCGAGGGCGATGTCGAAGAGGTTGTGCCCGGCGACGCCGATGCGCACGTTGGCCAGCCGATCAGGGTGAAGGGCGTAGTCGAGGACTGCGAGGTACGAGGTATCCGTCTCACGCTTCGAGCCCCACGTGGCGAGCGGCCAGTCGTGGATCTCGGCGTCGACCTGCTCCATGGGGAGGTTCGCGCCCTTGACGACGCGGACCTTGATCGGAGCCCCGCCGTCGGCTACCCGCCCGGCCGCCCACTCTTGGAGGCTCATCATCGCGGCCAGGCAGTCGGGGAGATAGGCCTGGAGCACGATCCCGGCCTCTAGGTCGCGGAACTCCTCGCGCTCGAGGAGGCGCGTGAAGACGGCGACCGTCAGGTCGAGGTCCTTGTACTCCTCCATGTCGAGGTTGATGAACTTCGGCCTGCCCGCCCGCGTGCTCTCGCTTGCGAGGCGGTAGAGCGGTGCGAGCGATTCGACGATGTCGCCCACGGCCTCATCGAATGCCCAGTGGTTGTGGGGCGCGACCGTCGCCGAGACCTTGATGGACACGTAGTCCACGTCGTCCCGGGCAAGGAGGCGGCGGGTCCCCTCGAGGCGGCGGGAGGCCTCGTCCTGGCCGAGGATCGCCTCGCCGAGGAGGTTCATGTTCAGACGGATGCCAGGCTTGCGGATCTTGGCGATCGCCGGGCCCAGCCGCGCGTCCGACGCATCGACGATCAGGTGCCCCACCATCTCGCGAAGCACACGGCGAGCAACGGGCACCACGACCCCCGGGGCCACTGGCGCGAGCGATCCCCCGAGCTGCACGGCGCGCTTGAGCGGCCACGGCAGGAAGCCCGGCGCCTTGGGCGCGAGGGCACGGAGGTTTCGGGCCGCGACACCGAGGTCCTCGGGGCGGACGACACCGTCCACGAACCCGACCGTGAACTCGAGCCCGTGCGGGTCCTTCAGGACGGCGGCGAGCTGCTCGGCGGCCGGGTCGACCGGGAATGTCGCCGCTGCGGCGAGCCACCGCCGCACCTGGGCGACTGCTTCGTCCGCGAGATCCTGCGGGCGCACGTGAGGGGCGCGGTTTCCTTCGGTGCCAGTTGCGCGGGTCGGCGTCGTCATCGTTGTGGGTCCTGTCCGGTTGGTTTGACGGGTCTCGTCGGTCTTGCGGGGTCTTCTGCCAGTATGTGCCGTGAATTACAGAAGCAGAAGCGATGTTTTTCGACGCATAATCGTGAGGAAAACTGAACGAATGGAGTGGTCCTCATGCTCGAGATCCGACGCCTGCGGCTCCTGCGCGAACTCAGCATCCGGGGGACCCTCGCCGAGGTGGCCGACGCGCTCGCGTACAGTCCGTCGTCGGTCTCGCAGCAGCTTGCGCTCCTTGAGAAGGAGGTCGGCGCCGAGCTGCTCCGCAAGTCGGGCCGTCGAGTGATCCTCACGCCTCAGGCCCTCGTGCTCGTCGAACACACGAGCGAACTGCTCGACGCCCTCGAACGTACCGAAACGGCGCTCGCAGCCAGCCAGAGCGAGGTGCGCGGGACGGTCCGGCTCGCGGTCTTCCAGACTGCCGCGCTCGCCCTGATGCCAACCGCCTTGCGCACCCTTCGGGAGCGGCATCCCGCCCTGCGGGTCGAGATGGTCCAGCACGAGCCCGAAACCGCCCTGCACGAGACGTGGGCACGCGACTTCGATCTGGTCGTCGCCGAGCAGTATCCGCATCATGCCGCGCCCCACTACCCGAGCCTGGACCGGCAGCCGCTCACGAGCGATTCCATTCGGCTCGCCGTCCCGGCCGCGGGGAACGGAGAGGGATTCGACCGTGTGCGGAGCCTTTCGGACGCCGCCTGCCTTCCGTGGGTCATGGAGCCTCGTGACGCGGCCTCCCGCCACTGGGCCGAACAGGCCTGCCGTTCCGCCGGGTTCGAACCGGACGTGCGGTACGAAACGGCGGACCTCCAGGCCCACGTCGGGCTCGTCGAGTCGGGCAATGCCGTCGCTCTCCTCCCTGACCTCGTTTGGGTGGGCCGCACGCCGTCGGCCCGTCTCGTGGAGCTTGCTGGCTCCCCCCAGCGCACCGTCTTCACGTCGATGCGGGCCTCGAGCACCGGCCACCCGGTCACCGTGGCCGTCCGGACGGTGCTCGAAGAGGCCGCCCGCGAGCTGTTGCCGTGAGCGAGGGGCCGCCTGCCGTGAGCGAGGGGCCGCCTGCCGTGAGCGAGGCCGCCTCCGCCGCGTTCCCGCCCGGTTGTGTTTTCCCAATCAGTCCGGATCCCGGTGTGTCGCCGAAGGGCGCGGTTTGGCAGCTCCAGAAATGGGCCAGAGCGCGGGCTCTGCGCTGGCCGGGCCCAGAACTATGCCGTCGCGGTGTTGGCCTTCTCGGCCGAGACCATCCAGGCAAGCTTTTCCAGCTGGAGGATGATCTGGTTGAGGATGTCCGTTGTTGCGGCGTCGTCCTTCTCGACGGCATCGTAGACTCCCCGCACGGTCGAGCAGGTGGCTTCGAGCGCGGCGACGACACGATCGATCGCGTCGCTTGTTGTCACGAGACCTTCGCTGCCCTCTTTGAGGCTCGTCGTCTTTGCCACTGTGGACGCCCGGCCGTCGGGAACTGAGTGGAGAGCGCGCAGCCGCTCGGCAACCTCGTCCGCGTGCAGGCGAGCGGCGGCGACCACCTCGTCGAGCTGGAGGTGGAGGTCGCGGAAATTGCTGCCCACGATATTCCAGTGAGCCTGTTTGCCTTCAAGTGAGAGGTCGATGAGGTCCACGAGAATGGCCTGCAGCCCGTGGGCGAGTTCGTCGGAAGCCTTCATGCGCCTACCTTTCCCTCGGTTCGCTCGGTCGCTACCCTGCCAGCCCAGCACACAAACGGCCGTCGTGGAAGGGTGGGCGCGAACGACCCCTCAGCGAGGTGGGGCGGCCCGGGCCTTCGCGAGCTGAGCGCGTAGCCGGGCGTTCTCAGCCTCGAGCTCCAGGACGAGCTTGATCCCCTCGATGTTCAGGCCTGCGTCCACGAGTTCGCTGATGTGCTCGAGGCGCTGCATATCGTCCTCGCTGTAGCGGCGCGTGCCGCCCTCGGTGCGGGCGGGGGCTATGAGGCCTTTGCGCTCGTACAGGCGGAGGCTCGAAAGCCCCAGGCCGGAGAGCTCTGCCGCTACCGAGATGGCGTAGACGCCGTCCGACGAATCACGCTTCGACGCCACCGCCAGCTCCTCTCCGGAAGAAAATCCTCTTGCGTTGATCTATGGGGTTGGATCTATGATATCTACGTCTTCGGAAACAGATTAGATGTCGAGAAGACAGTAGGTACTTGACCCTATATCGAACCCTTGGAGGTGGCAACGATGCTGATGCGTACTGATCCGTTCCGCGAACTTGACCGCCTGACCGAACAGGTCTTCGGTAACACTTCCCGGCCTACGACGATGCCGCTCGAGGCGTGGCGCGCAGACGGCGAGTTCGTGGTCGAATTCGACCTTCCCGGCGTCGATCCCAACTCGATCGATGTCGACGTCGAACGCAATGTGCTGACGGTGCGGGCGCAGAGAGAGTCGCACCGGCCTGAGGAAGCGGAGGTCGTCGCGGCGGAGCGTCCGAGCGGCGTGTTCGGCCGGGAGCTCATCCTCGGGGACTCCCTCGACACCGCGAACGTCACGGCCAACTACGAGGACGGCGTGCTGACGCTGCGCATCCCGATCGCTGAGCAGGCGAAGCCGCGCAAGATCAGCGTCGGCACATCGAAGTCAAAGCGAGAGATAGCGGCCTGAGTCCCCGCGCTCCGGCAGGGCTGGCAGTTGGGCCCTGCCGGAGCGCCCGCCCAGCCGCATGGGTGGTGGGTCCAATGGCTCATGCGGACTTCTACGAGATACTGGGCGTCGATCGTTCGGCGAGCCAGCAGGAGATCCGGCGCGCCTACCGCCGTCTCGTGAGGGAGCTTCATCCGGATACGTCCGAGGCAGGTAGCGCCGACGAGGATAGGCTCCGAGCGGTGTTCGAGGCGTACGCGGTCCTCGGCCACCCTCACCGCCGCGCCGCCTACGACCAGGCGCTGCGCCGCGCCGAGGCCACGTTCAACCTGTGGCTCGGCCTGCCCGAGCCGCGACGCGAGGCATGGCCGGCCCGTTCGGTCTTCGACGAACCAGACCTCTTGAGGATCCTGTTCCCGTGGTTCCCCTGAAAGGAGGAGCTCAGTGAGCCCGACAGGCGGCGGCTGGCGCCGCTACGACCACGCGCTGTTCCCGGTCTTCCACGAGAGATTCGAGGAGAAATGGGGCGAAGGGACGGCGCCGTTCCTCGATCCGAGCGTCTACGACGAGGAGCAGCCGAGGCCCCGCGCCCAGTGGATCAACGTGGACACCGGCGCGGCCGTCGCCGTCGTTCCCGTCTGGGAGGACGATTCCTCTGCGCGTTCGTTCGCAGTCTTCTACCTGCCGCCGCATGGCGGAATCTGGGTCCTCAGACCCCCAGGGCTTTCGAGCTACATCGAGGCCGTGGCCAATGGGAGTCCGACGAATGAGCACGCCATCGCCTTGCGCAACGACTCCTTCCGCAAGGCAGTCGCCCACGCAGAGGCGTTCATCTACGGCACGTAGCGCTCATCGCACAGGACTCCGCGCGAGCCACGCCGCGACCACGGCTCCCGAGACGTTGTGCCGCACCGAGAATTCGACCTCTCCGCCCGTCAGTTGAGCCTGTACCGCTCAATCTGCTTCAGCCGCCGCTGGAGGCTGTCCCGCCGGGGGTGAACCGGCGACTCGGCGGGCTCGGCGGTGAGGTCGATGTGGTCGCGGCCGAACCGCCACAGCAGAAGGTCGTCGAGCAGCCTGTCCGGACCGGGGGAGTAGCGGTGGTCCAGCGCCTTGCGGACCTCCGTGATCCGTTCGGCGTCGAGCAGTTCGACGAGCTGCCACGTGTGCGTGAAACCATGCGCGGCAACGAGCTCCGCGGCCCAGCCCCAGTCGTCGTCGACCTTGCGGTCCACGTGCGGGAGGAGTGTCTGCCACACATCGCGGATCCGGTCCGGGGTGAGCGGCTGCCCGCCCTCGCCGGCCTCGTTCCAGAAGCTGCGGACCTTCTCGTACCGTTCGTGCAGCTCAGCGAACTCCTTCTCGACGACCTCGAGCATCGCGGCCGTCGCAGTGAACTGGCGGTCGAACTGCGGGCTCCAGGCACGCGGGTCGCTGCTCTTGAAGCGGATGTCGTGCTCGATCTCACTCCAGGCGTGGGCGAAGATCGTGCGGATCTGGCATTCGAAGAAGTAGCTGCCGTTGGAAGGCAGCTCAGGGTTGAAGACCGCTTGGTAGGCCTTGACGGCGTCGTTCTGCAGGGTGCGCAGGATCAGGTGCCGGCTCGAATAGCCGTAGGTGCCGGATTCGATCGAGCCGATCGCCTTCTCACGGTCGCCACGGCAGTCGAAGATGTCGCGCTGCCGCTTGATCAGGTTCGCCGCGATCGCGTTGTCGCGTGGTAGCCGCGTGATGACCCGGACGCCGACCATGTCGTTGAGGATGCGGAACGGGTCTGGGAACTTGAGGGTCGGGGTCCCGCCGGGCTCTGACGGCGGATCGAGGCGAGAGATCTTCTCCTTGAACGACTCCACCGTCTTGGTGCGGCCCGTGACGAAGAGGGGATCGGCCTCCTCGCTGTCCTTGAACATGTCGCGCAGGGTGTGCAGGACGTCGCTCGTGACCGCCTTGAGAGCCGGGCGCACCCGGGCATACGTCTCGACGGACGCATCGACGATCGCGCGCTGCCCCGCGTCCAAGCGGTCATAGTTGGTGGCCATGCCTTCACGGTAGCAATCGGCACCGACACCCACGGCCTCTTCCCTTGTGCAACGTAGGGTGATGGGCGTGGCTACTCGCGAACGTATCCCCTATGGGCCCCATCGCGACCAGTGGGGCGAACTCTTCCTGCCCAGTGGCAACACCGAAACGGCGCGCGGCACCGTCGTCGTGATCCACGGGGGCTACTGGCGCGACCAATGGACGGCGGAGCTGGGCGTACCAGCCTCTCTCGACCTGGTCGAGCGCGGCTACGCAGTGTGGAACCTGGAATACAGGCGCGCTGGCAGCGGCGGAAAGGCGGGCGACGGCGGCTGGCCGGCCACGTTTCGGGACGTCGCCATGGGCATCGATCACCTTGCGAACCTCGCGGAGTTCACGGACGGCGCCATCGACCCACGGCGCGTCGCCGCCCTCGGCCACTCCGCCGGCGGCCACCTCGCGGTCTGGGCAGCGGGCCGCGCAGCGCAGGCCGCCCGGGCGGGCGGCGAGTCGCCGGCAGTGCCGCTCGTCGGCGTCGTCAGCCAGGCCGGCGTCCTCGATCTCTCCGCCGCTCACCGCCTGCGCCTGAGCAACGACGCCGCGGTGAACCTTATGGGAGGCCCCGAATCCGCGCTTCCCGAGGAGTACGCGCTCGCCGATCCGATGCGCCGGCTGCCCACAGGCGTCCCGGTTCTGGCCGTCCACTCGCGCGCGGACGACGCCGTGCCGTTCGAACTGTCCGAGGCGTACGTCGAGGCCGCGCGAGCGGCAGGCGATCCGGCCGAGCTCCTCGAGACAGTCGGTGATCATTCCGCCCTCATCAGCCCGGGCGAGGAGGCCTACGAAACGTGCCGCGCGCTCCTCGACAGACTGCTACCGTAGGCCCCATGCTCACTGTCATCGGCGAGGGCCTCATCGACGTCGTCCGCAAGCCGACGGGCACGGAGGCGCATCCGGGCGGCAGTCCCCTCAACGTCGCGATCGGGCTTGCAAGGCTCGACCATCCGGTGCAGTTCATCGGTCGCTACGGCGATGACGCGAACGGCCGCCTCCTCACCGAGCACCTCAAATCCTCGGGCGTCCTCGTACCCCTTCCTCCGGACGAGACGCCGACCTCCACTGCGATCGCCGAGCTGGATCACAAGGGCGCCGCGACCTACATGTTCGACCTCGACTGGCATCTCCCCGACCTGCGGGACCGCCTCTCCACGATCCTCGGCGCCACGACGCTCCTGCACACCGGGTCGATCGCGACGGTCCTCGAGCCCGGGGCCGCCCAGGTGCTCTCCGCCGTCGAACGTGCCCGGCCCCGCGCGACCATCGGCTTCGATCCCAACTGCCGCCCCACCATCACGACAGACCGCGAGGCGGTCCGCCCGCTCGTGGAACGATTCGTGGCGCTCGCCGACGTCGTCAAGGCCTCGGACGAGGACCTCGCGTGGCTGTACCCGGGCGTCGACCCGCTCGATTCCGCCCGCCGCTGGAAGACCCTCGGCGCGCCCGAGGAGCCCTCGATCGTCGTCGTCACGCGCGGCGGCGACGGGCCATGGGGCATCTGCGCGGACGGCGAGGCAGAGGTCCCCGCAGCGAAGGTCCGGGTCGCGGACACTGTCGGCGCGGGTGACTCGTTCATGTCGGCGCTGCTGAGCGGCGTCGTCGACCGCGAGCTAGACGGCGCGCAGCGGCGCTCGGAGCTGCGCCGGGTGGACGCCGACGAGCTGCGGCGTATCCTCGACTTCGCGGCGCGGGCCGCCGCGGTCACCGTCTCCCGGCCGGGCGCCAACCCGCCCACCCGGGCCGAAGTGAGGGACATCCTCCCGCTGTAGCGGGGCAACGTGAGCAAGGAGTGTTCATGGCCAAGCACAATCCGTATGACGATCTGCCTCAGGTCGAGTCCTTCAGCGTCACCTCGGGGGACATCGAGGACGGAGGCACGCTCGCGCCGAACCAGGTGAGCGGCGTCTTCCAGGTGCCGGGCGGGAAGGACCTCTCACCCCAGCTCAGCTGGTCGGGCGCGCCCGAGGGCACGAAGAGCTACTGCGTCACGGTCTACGACCCCGACGCCCCGACCGCGAGCGGCTTCTGGCACTGGGCTGTCGCGAACATCCCCGCGACTGTCGACGAGCTCCCCGAGGGAGCGGGCGGCAGCGCGGACGGGATGGGCCCGTCCGATTCCGATGCGAGCCTCCCCGAGGGAGCGATCGAGCTCAAGAACGACGCCGGATACGCGGGCTTCGTGGGTGCCGCCCCGCCGAAGGGGCACGGCCCACACCGCTACATCGTCACCGTGCACGCGGTCGACGTCGACCGGCTCGATGTCGGCCCCGACGCGACGCCGGCCTTCCTCGGCTTCAACCTCTTCTTCCACACGCTCGGCCGGGCGCAGCTGACCGGTCACTTCGAGGTCCAGTGAGGCTTGTCGCAAGCGATATCGACGGAACGATCCTGAGCCGGGAGGGGCGGATCTCCGAGCGGACGATCCGTGCCCTCCAAGGCTGCGAGGCGGCCGGGATCGCCGTGGTCTTCGTGACCGGGCGCCCGGCCCGCTGGCTCACTCCGCTGAGCGAGCAGCTCCAGCACACGGGCACCGTGATCTGTTCGAACGGCGCCCTCGTCTACGACCTCTCGACAATGTCCGTCGTCTCATCGCAGGGCATTTCGCGCCACACAATGCTCGAGGTGCGGGACATTGTCCGGGGCCTGTTCCCAAAGACGTCATTCGCCGCGGAGACGGCCGAAGAGTTCGTCATGGAGACGGGATTCGCGGAGCCTCGCCACCGCCATCTCCTCGGGGAGGTGCGCCACGGGAGGCTCGAGGACCTCGTGACGGGCGACGAGGTTGTGAAGTTCATGGCCAAGATCGAGGGCATGTCGGCCGAGGACTACTTCCGGGCGGTTGCCCCCCACATCGGGCATCTTGTGTCCGTCACGCATTCGGCGCTCGACCTGACGATGCTCGAGATGGCGCCCCTCGGCGTCAACAAGGCCGTGACGCTTGCCGAATACGCGCACGCGCTCGGCGTCCCGGCGGAGGACGTCGTGGCGTTCGGAGACATGCCGAACGACGTCGAGATGCTCACTTGGGCGGGCGAGGGCTACGCGATGTCCTCGGGCCACCCCCGCGCCCTCGCTGCCACGGAGCTCCACGCCCCGGGCATCGAGGACGACGGCGTTGCGCAGGTCCTCGAGCGCAAGCTCGCCGGGCTGCGCAAGGCGGGATAAGGCCCTATTTCCTGATTCCGCGAGTCCGGTGCGGGCCCCCCGCGCCCACGGCGGGTTGCGTCGTGACTACGGTGTGTTCGACCTCCTCGTAGCGGTGCGCACCCGCCCGCTTCATGGACCAGACGATGAAGAAGCCAACGGCCATGAAAAGAAAGTAGTGGATACCAGGCCCGACGTTTCCGATGACGCCGAGAACCCAGATGACAAAAAGCACGATCGCGGTCCAGAGCAACGTGAAACCTCCTGTGCGGATTACATGTTCACGCACATTGTGCGCGTTCTCCCGGCCCTGAGACCATATTTCGAATGGTCCCAGACACGGCAACGCCGAGGTGCCGTCTGGCAGCACCTCGGCGGGCCGTTCTGGCCGGGGCAGTCAGCGCGCCGCTGCTAGACCGCGCGCCGCCCCCTCACCAAATGGACGATGAGTGCGATCACGGCGAGCACGATCAGAATGTGCACCCATCCGCCCAGCGTCGGGAGGGCGATGAAGCCCAGAAGCCAGAGGACGAAAAGGATAATAGCGATCCACAGCAGCACGGTGGCCTCCTCGGTTCGGTTAGTGGATACGTGTCCAATTGATACCCGTATTGTTTTTCTTCAAACGGGAGGACCTTCGAAGGTTTGGGTTCGCCTGCGGCGATCAAGGGAATCGGCCTTGGCATCCTGAGCGTTTTGCTCATGTGAGCGATGACGAAGTCCTGGACGCCTATTCCGAGGTCGTCACGGGTGTGGCACGGCATCTGACGCCCCGGGTTGCCTCGGTCCGGACCGTTCGCGGCTCGGGGTCGGCCGTCGTGATGAGCTCGGAGGGCCACCTGGTCACCAACGCGCACGTGGTCGGGCGGCTCTCCGAGGGCGAAGTCGCCTTCGCGGATGGCTCGTCCGGTCGCTTCTACGTGGTGGGCCGCGACCCGCTCTCGGACCTTGCCGTCCTGCGCACCACGATCGCAGTTCCCCAGCCGCCCGAGTTCGGTAACGCGGACCGCCTCCTCGTCGGCTCGCTCGTCGTAGCCGTGGGAAGCCCTCTCGGACTCGAAGGCAGCGTGACGGCCGGCGTCGTGAGCGCGCTCGGTCGCTCGATGCCCGCGCAAGGACGCACCGCCTCCCGCCTCATCGAGGACGTGATCCAGACGGACGCCGCGCTCAACCCAGGGAACTCGGGCGGCGCGCTCGCGGATTCCAAGGGCCGGGTGGTCGGCATCAATACGGCGGTGGCAGGAGTCGGGCTCGGACTAGCCGTTCCGATCAACGCGACGACGCGTCGCATTCTGGGGGCGCTCCGGGAGGACGGACGGGTGCGGCGCGCGTACCTGGGGCTCGTGAGCGTCCCGACCCCGCTGGATGACCGGTGGGCAGCGCGGACGGGCCGGAGGCGAGCGCTCCGCGTCGCCGAGGTCGTCGCGGGAAGCCCGGCGGCGTTGAGCGGCATCCGCCCCGGCGATCTGCTGCTCGCCATCAACGGCGCGCCGCTCGCGGACGCCCAATCGCTTCAGAAGCACATGTTCGAGGACGCGATCGGGCGCCGGACGGAGATCACGGTCCTCCGCGGCGAGGCGATGGTCGATGTTGTAGCCGAGCCGGCCGAGCTCGTCGACTAGGTTCTTCTAGAACTAGGTCCTTCGAGAACTAGGTTCTCCTAAAACGCGACCTCGCCGAGGATCCCCACAACGGTGTCTCCGCCGATCCAGATCTCCCCGCCGTCCCCGGCCGCCTCATCCGCGCTGACTCGGACGAGGCCACGTCGCCCGAGCGCCGTCCCCTGCTGGGCAACGTACGACGACGGCGCGCGCCCCCTCCCGATGAGCCACTGGGCGAGCCCCGCGTTGAGGCTGCCCGTCACGGGGTCCTCCGGAACCGCGAGGTCGGGGCAGAAGGCGCGGACCTCGAACGCCGGCCCGGAATTCTCGGCTCGAGCAGCCTCGCCATAGGGCCCGATCACGCCCACTTGGTAGCCGCCCATCGCGGCGAAGTCCGGCCGCAGACCGAGGACGGCCTCAGCGTCCTGGAGCAGCAGCCCGACCCAACCTGGACCGTTGTCCACCCACGCGGCGTCAACGACGTCGTCCGCGGTAAGCCCGAGCGAGCGCGCGACGACGGCGAGCTCGGCCGGGTCGACAGGTCCCGAGCGCAGCAACGGCGGAGCCGCGAAGGCGAGCCTCCCGCCGTCGTCGGCTATGGTCACGAGGCCCACGCCGCACTCCTGGACGAGCCGCCCCGGGGCGGCAGGCACCCCGCCCGCCTCGAGCCACGCCCGCGCCGAGCCGAGCGTCGGGTGGCCGGCGAAGGGCAGCTCGCCGCCGGGCGTGAAGATGCGGAGCCGGTAGTCGGCGCCCCGCTGGGCCGGCGGGAGGAGGAACGTCGTCTCGGAGAGGTTCGTCCAGCGGGCGAACGCCGCCATATCCTCGTCGGAGATCCCCGCGGCGTCGTGGACGACCGCGACGGGGTTGCCGCGCAGGAACTCTGAGGTGAAGACGTCGACTTGGCTGAACCTGCGGCTCATACGAGCTCGACCCCGTCCTCGAGTTCGAGCGTCCGGCCCTCCGCGAGCCCTGTGAGCGCGGATCTCACATGCACCGCCCCATGCTCGCCGAAGTAGTCCTCGAACTCGCCGGGCGGCACGAACTTCCACTCGGTCAGCTCCTCCTCCTGGAGGACGATCTCGGCGGCGTCGGGGAGGCTCCCTCCGTCATAGAGGAAGACGAGGCCGTCCCCGACCGGGTCGGGGAACGCCGAATGCGCGATGAGCAGCAGGGAGCCCGGCTCGATGTCGAGCCCGAGCTCCTCGCGGCCTTCGCGCCGCGCCGCCGTGCGGGGCGCTTCGCCGGGGTCGACTGTGCCCCCCGGCATGAGCCACCCCTCCTTGTAGTTGGGCTTCACGGCCAGGACGCAGCCTTCCTCGTCGCGAATCACGAGGCCGGCGGCCACGCGGCGGCGGGGGAGAGTGCGGAAGTACTCCCGGCTGACCGGGCTGAGATCCTCCAGCTTTTCCATGGATTTGAGCCTACCCGCGGTACCGTGAGGCGCGTGAGCTACCTGGACCTGCCTCCACTAGCGTTCGCCCACCGCGGCTTCTCGCCCGAGGGTCTAGAGAACACGCTCACGGCCTTCCGCACGGCATGGAACCTCGGCTTCACCCACCTCGAGACGGACGTGCACGCAACTGCGGACGGTGTCCTGGCCGTCTTCCACGACGACACGCTCGATCGCGTGACGGACCGGACGGGCCCGATCGCTGGCCTCGCGTGGTCGGAGGTCTCACGCGCCCGGGTCGGCGGCGGCGAGCGGGTTCCGCGCTTCGAGGAGCTCGCGGAGGACCTCCCGGACGCGTATCTGAACGTCGACGTCAAGAGCGCCGCGGCCGTGGTCCCCCTGGCCGCTGCCATCGAGAGGATGTGCCTCCACGACCGCGTCCTCGTCGCCTCGTCCTCGGACGCACGACGACGGGGCGTCCTCGCTCGGCTCTCGCGCCGGGTCCCGTCGTCGGCCGGCATGCGGACGGTCGCGCTCCTCGCCTACGGGGGGCCAGCCTTCCCGCCCGGCCTGCTCCGTTGGGCACTTCGCGATGTCGACTGCTTCCAGGTTCCGGAGCGGCAGGGGCGGCTCCCCGTCATGACCCCGCGGTTCCTCGCCCGGGCCCACGCTCTCGGACGGCAGGTCCACGTGTGGACCGTCAACGATGCCGCGGACATGGTTCGATTGCTGGACCTCGGCGTGGACGGGCTCATGAGCGACCGGGCGGACATACTGCGGGAGGTCCTCACTGCTCGCGGCGCCTGGCCACCAGCGCGGTAAGGCCAGCGAAAAGGGGAAACTGCTCGGAATTTCCCGAGAGTTTTCTGGGAGAACGGGAAAACGGAGCCGAAGTCTGGGAGAACTCTCCCGCCCGAGGCGCTCTCCGGCGTCGTCCCTTCGTTCACGGCTGGCACGATCTCTGGCGGGTCCATCGCGAGGGCCGTCAGGCATGAGGCGCTGCGGGCGCCGGAACGGAGAATCATGAAGAGCACTACGAAACGTGCCGCCGCGGCCGTGCTCGGCGCGGCGCTCACTGCGGCGACGGTGGCAAGCGGTGCCGCGACGGCTGCCGTCGCGGCACCTGCCGCGGCCACTGCGCAGCGTGCCAACGCAGGCAAGCACGTCCTCCTCCTTTCGGTGGACGGCCTGCACCAGTCGGACCTCGACTGGTACGTCAGGACGCACCCCGCTTCCGCACTCGCCGCCCTCGTGGGCCACGGCACGAGCTACACGAACGCGCAGACGCCCATCCCGTCGGACTCGTTCCCGGGCATGGTCGCCCAGGTCACCGGCGGCAACCCCGGCACGACCGGCGTCTACTACGACGACACGTACAACCGCGCCCTCCTCCCGGCCGGCACCACCAACTGCGCGGGCGCAACGCCCGGCGCTGAGGTCGCGTTCACCGAGGCGGCCGACCTCAACCAGAACGCGCTCGACGCCGGCCAGGGCCTCGCCGGCCTGCCGAACAGCATCCTCCAGATGACCGGGAATGCGAAGTCGCTCCTCAACCCGGCCGCGCTGCCCGTGGACCCCACGACGTGCAAGCCGGTGTACCCGAACCAGTACCTCAAGGTGAACACGGTCTTCGAGGTCGCGAAGCAGGCCGGACTGAACACCGCATGGTCGGACAAGCACGTCGCGTACGACATCCTTAGCGGGCCGTCCGGTACGGGCATCGATGACCTCTTCGCGCCGGAGATCAACTCCGACTCCTCGATCGCGGGCTACTCGGGCGACTGGACCACGGACAACGCCGCGACCCAGCAGTACGACACGTACAAGGTCCAGGCCGTGCTCAACGAGATCGCGGGCAAGGGCCACTCGGGTACGCAGAGCGTGGGCGAACCGGGCATCTTCGGCATGAACTTCCAGACCGTCTCGACCGCCCAGAAGCTCCCCGCCTCTGACGGCCTCGCCGGTGGCTACCTCGCCGACGGCGTGACCCCGGGCCCGCTCCTGACGCGGGCGCTCGACTACATCAACACCGAGGTCGGCCAGATGACCGCAGCGATTGCGAAGACCCCGGACGCCAAGAAGACCACGGTGATCCTCTCCGCGAAGCACGGCCAGTCGCCCACCGACTCCGCCTCGCTCAAGCGCGTCGACGACGGGCCGATCATCGACGGGCTCAACGCGGCCTGGCAGGCAGCGGGCCACACGGGCAACCTCGTCGCCTTCTCCACTGATGACGATGTCATGCAGCTCTGGCTGACCCAGCACACGCAGGCGGCTGCCGACTTCGCGAAGCAGTACCTCCTCTCGCACTCCGCCGCGGGCAACAACGTCGCAGGGTCGCCGCTCACTGTCCAGAACTCCGGCCTCGCCACGGTCTACGCCGGCTCGCAGGTCGCGGACTTCTTCCACACGGCCGCTTCTGATTCGCGCATTCCCGACATCTTCGGAATCGTCCAGCACGGCGTCGTCTACACGGGCGGCAAAGGCAAGATCGCGGAGCACGGCGGCGCTGATCCGCAGGACCGTCACGTGCCGATCGTCGTCTCGCAGGGCTCCGACTCCGGTGCCTCGACCGTGAGCAGCACTGTTGAGACCACTCAGATCGCTCCGACGATCCTGCGCGAGCTCGGCCTCAACGTGAACGCGCTCCAGGCAGTCCAGATCGAGGGGACGAAGGTTCTCCCGCAGCACTGACCGCGCGAGGTGCCGGCCACCCTCGGCGCCGGCCACACCCAGGCCGCGCTCCCGCCCGGTTGTGTTTTCCCAATCGGTCGGGGGCGCGGCGCGTCGCGGCAGAAACGGGTTCGGGCGCCCCAGAAACGGGCTGGAGCGGGGGATAAGCCGGAGCGGGCGACAGGCCGGGGGGACAGGCCGGAGCCCCGCCTCTGTCTAACCCTCGGTCTCGCTCTGCCCCGAGACGGCCCGCTCGATGCGCCTGTCGGGAATGATCCACATGGCCGCCACCCCCACGTAGGCCGCGGCACTGATCCACACGGAGACAAATGCCCCCGCACACCCGACCACGTAGATCGCGAGGGACCACTTGCCCTTCGCGTCGCTCCGGATCGCGCGGGCGAGGCGGCTGTCCGCGCCTTGGATCCTGATGAGCCTTGTCTGGAGGAGCGTGTACGCGATGGCTGCGAGCAGGAGATTGATGCCGTACACGAGAACGGGCAGCGAGCTGAGATTGCTTTCGTCCATCCACCGGGTCGTGAACGGCACGAGGGAGAGCCAGAAGAGCAGATTGAGGTTCGCCCACAGCGCGCCGCCGTCCACCTTGTCGCTCAGGTGCATGAGGTGGTGGTGGTTGGTCCAGTAGATTCCCACGTACACGAAGCTCAAGACGTACGTGAGCAGCGTCGGCAGGACTTCGAGGACACCGTGCACGTCCGGTGCGCTCGGGGTCTTGAGCTCGAGCACCATGATCGTGATGGCAATGGCCAGAACGCCATCGCTGAAGGCCTCGACTCGATTGGTCTCCACGCGACGATTGAATCACGCTGCTCGTCCCCAGCTGGCAGGATGGTCGAATGCGCATTCTCATCGCCCCGGACAAGTTCAAGGGCTCGCTCACCGCGGCCGAGGCCGCCGACGCGATGGCCGAAGGGGCCCTGAGCGTCTACCCGGACGCGGAGATCACCCGGGTCCCGATCGCGGATGGCGGTGAGGGCACGCTCGAGGCGGCCGTCGCCGCGGGCTTCGAGGAGCGGAACAACGCCGTCGTCGGCCCGATCCTCCGCCCCGTCGGCGCTTCTTGGGCCCTCAAGGGAACGACGGCGGTCATCGAGACGGCCCAGTCTTCTGGCCTCGCAGCCCTCGACGGCGAACCGACCGCGGAAACGGCCCGTCGAGCCCATTCCTACGGCGCCGGCCAGCTCATCGCTGCCGCGCTCGACGCCGGGGCCACCGAAATCGTCATCGGAGTCGGCGGCTCGGCGATGAGCGACGGCGGCTCCGGCGCCCTCCGAGCGCTCGGTCTCACACCCGTTGACTCGGCGGGAAACGTCGTCCCGCTCGGCGGCGCGGCGCTTGCCGACGTTGTCGCCCTCGACGCCTCCGCCCTCGACCCCAGGCTGGCGCGCACGCGGTTCCGCATCGCGGTCGACGTCCGCAACCCGCTCCACGGCCCCGACGGCGCGGCCCACATCTTCGGTCCGCAGAAGGGTGCCGACCCCGAGACCGTCGAAGCGCTCGACGCCGGCCTCCGCACGTGGGCGCGAGTGCTCGCCGAAGCAACGGGCCGGGACGTCGACGTCCCAGGGTCGGGCGCAGCGGGCGGCTTCCCGGCCGCCTTCCTCGCGTACACGGACGCCGAGCTCGAGAGCGGCTTCGAGCTGGTGGCGGACCTCGTCGGTCTCGATGCCCAGCTCGACGGAGCCGATCTCGTGATCACGGGCGAGGGCTCGCTGGATGGGCAGTCGCTCACGGGCAAGGCTCCCATCGCGCTCGCGGATCGCGCGCGTGAGCGGGGCATTCCCGTGGTTGCTGTCGCCGGGCGCATCCTCGCTACGCCGGAGGAGCTTGCCGAGCATGGGATCGAGGTCGCGGGCGCCCTGGTCGACCTCGCCCCGAGCCCGGCCGAGGCGATCGCGGAGGCCGGTCCGTACGTCCGACGCGCGGTGGCGGAGCTCCTAGCAGGCGCCTAGCCGCGGCCGTCCGCCGCCGTCGTCGTGTGCCGCGGGCTTTGCGGATTGAGCAGCGAGTTGCGCCGCGAGTAGCCGAAGTAGATGGCGAGGCCGATCACGAGCCAGACGACGAAGCGCACCCACGTTTCCCACGGCAGGGAGATGATGAGCCAGAGCGAGAACAGGACGCCGACCGCGGGGACGACCGGCATCCACGGCGTCCGGAAGGTGCGGGGAATCTCGGGGCTGCGGTAGCGAAGGACGATCACAGCCACGCAGACCACCACGAACGCAGAGAGGATCCCGATGTTCGTGAGCTCGGCGACGGTGTTGATCGGCAGCACCCCCGCGAGGATGGCCGAACCGACACCGACGATCCACGTGACGCGGGTCGGGACCTGCCGCTCAGGGTGCGTCTTGGCGAACCACTTGGGAAGGAGCCCGTCGCGGCTCATCGAGAACCACACGCGCGTGACGCCGAGCATGAAGGTCAGCATGACGGTGAGGATCGAGACGATCGCGCCGACCGCGATCACGTCCGCGACCGCCGGCAGGCCCACGGCTGAGAAGGCGCTCGCAAAGCCGGACTTGGGGTCGATCTCGGTGTACTTCTGCATGCCCGTCAGTACGAGGGTCGCGAGCACGTAGAGGGCCATCGCGATCGCGAGCGAATAGATGATCGCCTTCGGCATGTGCTTCGTCGCGTCGCGCGACTCTTCCGCCGCCGTGCTCATCGCGTCGTAGCCGAACACCGCGAAGAAGACCGTCGCCGCCCCCGTCATCACGCCGCCGAAGCCGAACGGGAAGTAGGGGTGGTAGTTCGCGCTGTTGATGTGGAACACGCCGAGCACCACGATGACGACGACGAGCAGCACCTTGAGCGCCACGATCACGAGCTCGAAGCGGCCCGTGCTGCGGATTCCGCGCGTGAGGATCCACGCCGTCAGGAGGCACAGGATGATGGCGAAGACGTCGACGACGTGGCCCGCCCCCGTGCCGGGCGCCCCCAGCATCCAAGCGGGCAGGTCGACGCCGAGCTGACCGACGAGGAAGCCGAAGTAGCCCGAGATGCCGATGGCGACGACGGCGACGATCGCCGTGTACTCGAGGAGCAGGTCCCAGCCGATGAACCAGCCGACGATCTCGCCGAGCGATGCGTACCCGTACGTGTACGCCGAGCCCGCCTTCGGGATCATGCCAGCGAACTCCGCGTAGGAGAGGGCCGCCGCGGCACTCGCGACGCCCGCTACGAGGAACGAGATGAGGACGGCGGGGCCGGCGGTCTGGTGGGCGACCGCGCCGGCGAGGGAGAAGATTCCGGCGCCGATGATGCCGCCGACCCCGATCGCCGTGAGCTGCCATAGGCCGAGCGATTTGGAGAGGTGCCCGACGCCCTGCTCCTCCTCGATCTCGCCGATCGGCTTCCGCCGGAGAATGGACTGCTGTGAGCTCGTCATCGGACCCCTCCTGCTCGCGTTGGCTCCTGCCAGCCTAGACGCTCTCACTCTCGGGCTCCCGTACGGTACCGCGCCAGCGCGCGAGCCCTGTCATGCCGTGGTAGATCAGCAGCGCCGCCGCCGAACCGAGCGCGATCCCGGCGAAGCTCAGCTGGCCCACGTTCCACGTGTAGTCGGCGACGCCGACAATGAGGGCGACGGCCGCCGTCGTGATGTTGATCTGGTTCGAGAAGTTGACCCTGCCCTGGACCCAGATCTTGACGCCGAGCACGCCGATCATGCCGTAGAGCATCGTCGCTGCGCCGCCGAGCACCCCTGCCGGGACGGTCGCGATGAGTTCGCCGAACTTGGGCGAGAAGCTGAGCGCCAGCGCGCACAGTCCCGCAACCCAGTAGGCGGCCGTCGAGTAGACCTTCGTCGCTGCCATGACGCCGATGTTCTCGGCGTACGTGGTGGTGCCGGAGCCACCGCCGAACCCCGCGAGGGTCGTGGCGATCCCGTCGGCGATGAGGGCCCGGCCGGCCACGCCGTCGAGGTTCTGGCCCGTCATCGCGGAGACGCTCTTGACGTGCCCCACGTTCTCCGCCACCAGCACGAGCACCACCGGGACGAACAGACCGAGGACCCCCACATGGAAGGCTGGCGTCTGGAAATGGGGGAGCCCGATCCAAGCCGCCGAACCGACGCCCGAGAAGTTGACCTCGCCCCGCGCGATCGCCACGACGTAGCCCACCACAACGCCGAGGAGGATGCTCAGCCGGCCCAGGATCCCGCGGAACAGGACGCTCGCGAGGATGATCGCGAGGAGCGTCACGAAAGCCGTGATCGGCGCTGCGGTGAAGTTCTGCTTCGCCGACGGCGCGAGGTTCAGGCCGATGAGCGCCACGATCGAGCCGGTTACGACCGGCGGCATGACGATGTTGATCCAATGCGCACCGAACGCCTGGACCACTGCGCCGACGAGCGCGAGGACGATTCCGGCAGCCACTACGCCGCCGAGCGCCCCCGCCACGCCGAACTGCTGCTGCGAGGCGAGGATCGGTGCGATGAATGCGAAGGAGGAACCGAGATAGCTCGGCACACGTCCGCGCGTGATGACCAGGAACAGGATGGTCCCGATGCCCGAGAAGAAGAGGGTCGTCGCCGGGGGCATGTGCGTGAGGATCGGCACGAGGAACGTCGAGCCGAACATCGCGACCACGTGCTGGAGGCCGATTCCGATCGTCAGCGGCCACGCGAGCCGCTCCTGCGGTGCGACGACCTCGCCGGGGAGGACGGAGCGGCCGTCTCCGTGGAGGCTCCAGCGAGTTCCGAGCATGCTCATGGGGGGTCGCCTTCCGGTGTGGGTGGGGGTGCGTGCCAGAGAGAAATCTTACGTGTGCGTACGACGGCGGCCTGCGCAGGCGTGTGGTCAATCTCACCGCAGATCTCGGAAGCGGAGCGGACGACGGCGGGTTTCACCCCTTGAGAGGGCGGCCGCCTCGGCCGCCGTCGGATCGTGGAGAAGGAGATCCCATGAGCATCGCCCATCAGGAAGCCGCCCTGGACGCAGCCGCCGTCGACGCTCTGTTCGTCGAGGCCCGCACAGCCAACTCGTTCACCGGAGAGGTGACTGAGGAGCAGGCGCAGGCCATCTACGAGCTCACGAAGTTCGGCCCCACCGCTTTCAACAACCAGCCGCTTCGGGTCACGTACGTCCGCTCGGCGGAGGCTCGCGAGCGGCTCGTCGCCCACATGATGCCGGGCAATCAGGAGAAGACGCGCAACGCACCGCTCGTCGCAGTCCTTGCGTTCGATACCGAGTGGCACGAGAAGTGGGACCAGTTCCTCCCCGTCGCCCTCCGCGCCAAGGCCATGTACGACGCCGACGAGTCCCTCCGCTACGGCACCGGCCGCGACAACGCGCACCTTCAGGCCGGCTACTTCATCCTCGCCGTGCGCGCGCTCGGCTTCGCGGCTGGCCCTATGACCGGCGCGAACTTCGACGCGATCGACGCCGAGTTCTTCCCCGAGGGCGGACGCAAGAGCTTCCTCGTGGTGAACATCGGCCTCCCGGGCGTGGACGCCTTCGGCCCCGTGAAGACGAAGTTCGCGTACGAGGACGTCGTCGAGACCCTCTGAGCCTCGCACGACCTCGCCTCGTGACCACTGGTCGCGCAACAAGTGGCCCCTCGTTGCCTCAGCAACGAGGGGCCACTTCTCCCCCGACGAGTGGCCACCTCTCACCCGACGAGTGGCCACTTCCTTCACGACGAGTGGCCACTTGCTTCACGACGAGTGGCCACTTCCCTCACGACGAGTGGCCACTTATCCCCTGACGAGTGGCCATTTCCTGACGCGACTAGGGCTTGGGCACCCTCTCCCCACGGTCCCGCTGGCCGGACACGCGGGGAACGCTTCCGGTGGCAGTGCGCTGCGAGGGGATCGTACGAGGGCGCCCCGCGGAGGGAGCGGTCTTGCACTCCGGACGTTCGCTGCGTGGACGCTCCACGGGGGTGAGCACGGGGGATGAAGCCGTGACTGCTGGAGCCAAAGCGCCGGCGTCGTCCGCCTCGTCATCATCGCGGCGCGCGGCCCAGACCGCCCGCAGCTGTTCGCGGATCGTCCCCTCGCCCCATCGGGTGAGGGCCACGATGCCGAGGATGCCGGCCACGAGAGCTGCCGCACCACCGATAAGCAGGGACCAACGAGCTCCACCCGTGTTGGCCACCCACCCGATGATCGGCGCCCCGATGGGCGTCCCGCCCTGGATGACCGCCATGTAGAGCGCCAGAACACGCCCTCGGTACCGGGAGTCCGTGTTGAGCTGCACGATCGTGTTGCAGAGGTTGAGGAACGTCATCGACGTCAGGCCCACCGGGACGAGCATGACGGCGAACCAGAGGTAGGCGGGCATGACGGCGGCGACGAGGGTCGCGAGGCCAAGCAGCACGGCTGCCCCGACGAGGAGGCTCATGCGGGGGTTCCGCCGTCGTGCGGAGAGCAGCGCTCCGCCGAGGGTGCCGACAGCCATGACGGAGCCGAGGAGGCCGTACGCATCGGGGCCCGTGTGGAACACGTTCGCGGCCATGAGCGCGTTCGTCACCTGGAAGTTCAGGGTGAACATGCCGACGACGCCTGCCATCGCCATGATGAGGAGCGTCCGCGGTTGGCTCCGCACGTAGCGGACGCCCTCGATGATCTGGTGCTTGCCCCGCGGAACCGGCGCGGAACGATGCAGAAGGTCCACGCGGAGCTTGATGAGCGAGGCAATGACGGCCGCGAATGACGCCGCATTGAGCATGAACACCCAACCCGTGCCGATAACGCTGATGAGGACGCCTGCGATGCCCGGCCCGGCGAGGCGGGCGAGGTTGAAGGACGCGCTGTTGAGGGCGACCGCGTTCGACACGTCCTGCCGCCCCACGAGCTCGGAGACGAAGGCCTGCCGTGCAGGGGCGTCGAAGGCGCTCGCGACGCCGAGGAGCAGCGCAATCGCGTAGATCTCCCACAGCTGGGCGACGCCCGAGAGCACGAGGACGGCCTGCAGGAGGGCGAGCGCGCCCATCGCGGCCTGGGTGCCGACGAGCAGCTTGCGCTTGTCGAGCCTGTCACCGACCACGCCCGCGTAGGGTCCGAGGACGAGGATAGGGAGGAACTGGAGACCGGTCGTGACGCCGACGGCCGCGCCGTCGTGGTTGGTCAGCGCGGTCAGGACCAGCCAGTCCTGGGCGACGCGCTGCATCCAGGTTCCGACGTTCGAGACGACCGCCCCGCTGGCCCAGAGGCGGTAGTTGGGGTGGCGGAGGGCGCTGAACATCTTGCTCATCGGGCGCACATCTCCACGAGGATCTCGGCGGCGCGGTGCATGACGGCTCTGTCGCGTTCGGGTAGTCCCTCGAGACGGCTCGCGAGCCATTCAGACCGCAGGCGGCGGGACTCCTCGAGGACAGCGACCCCCTCCGGGGTGAGGGCGACGACGACCTGCCGGCCATCTGTCGGGTTTTCCGTCCGTTCGACCAGATTCTGCGCAGAGAGCGCGTTGACCGTGCGAGTCATGCTCGGTGCCTGGACACGCTCTGCGTCAGCGAGCTGACGCATGGTCTGTGGGCCGCGCTTGGCAAGGAGGCCGAGCACGGTCGTCTGGCCCGGGGTGACGACGTCGCTGCCCGCCTGAGTCCGTAGCACGCGAGACGTGCGCATGATGGCTACGCGCAGTTCGACGGCGAGCTCGCCGAGGTCTGGGACGGCTTCGGTATCTGGAGTGGTTGCTGGAGTGGTCATCGTTACTTAGCATAGCTCATTACCTTTGCTAAGCATATGACTGGGCTCACGTGATCGCACTCACGCAGGTTGCGTCCCGATTTCCGCCGCGCCCGATTTCCGTCGCGCCCCATTTCCGTCGCGCCGTCACCTTTGCCGGGTGGACACCCTGCAAAGGTGACGGCGCAAGGTCAGGCGATGACCGAGTCCACGAGCGCCTTCGCCTCGGCCTGCACCTGCTTGAGGTGCTCCTCGCCCTTGAACGACTCTGCGTAGATCTTGTAGACGTCCTCTGTGCCGGAGGGGCGGGCTGCGAACCACGCGTTCTCCGTGGTCACCTTGAGGCCGCCGATCTTGGCACCGTTGCCGGGGGCCTCGGTCAGCTTCGCGGTGATGGTCTCGCCTGCGAGCTCCATGGCCGTCACGTCCGCGGCGGAGAGCTTCCCGAGCTTTGCCTTCTGCTCCCGGTTGGCAGCGGCATCGATTCGCGCGTACGACGGCGACCCGTACTTCGCGGCGAGGTCAGCGTAGCGCTGGGAGGGGCTCTGCCCTGTGACGGCCTGGATCTCCGAGGCGAGGAGGCACAGGAGGATGCCGTCCTTGTCGGTCGTCCACACCCCGCCGTCGAGCTTGACGAAGCTCGCGCCGGCGCTTTCCTCACCGCCGAATGCACCCTCGCCGCTCAGCAGGCCCGGCACGAACCACTTGAACCCGACCGGCACTTCAACGAGCTTCCGGTCGAGGCCCTCCGCCACCCGGTCGATCATCGACGAGCTCACGAGCGTCTTGCCGACCACCGCATCGGGGCGCCACCCCGATCGGTTGCGGTACAGGTAGTCGATCGCGACCGAGAGGTAGTGGTTCGGGTTCATGAGGCCTGCGTCGGGCGTCACGATGCCATGCCGGTCGGCGTCCGCGTCGTTGCCCGTCGCGATGTCGAACTTGGTCTCGCCCGAGTTGACCTTCGAGATGAGGCCGGCCATCGCCGAGGGGGAGGAGCAGTCCATCCGGATCTTCTCGTCCCAGTCCAAGGTCATGAAGGCCCACTGGGGGTCGACCGTCGGGTTCACGACCGTGAGATTGAGGTGGTGGCGCTCGCCGATTTCACCCCAGTAGTCCACGGACGCGCCGCCCATGGGGTCGGCTCCGATGCGCACTCCGGCGTCGCGGATTGCCGCGACGTCGAGCACGAGGGGGAGATCGTCGACGTAGCTTGAGAGGAAGTCGTACTGGCCCGTGGTCTCGGCCGAGAGCGCTTCCTGGAGCTGGACCCGCTTGACGCCCTCAAGGTTCGCCTCGAGGAGTGAGTTCGCCCGGTCGGCGATCCAGCTCGTCGCGTCGGTGTCCGCGGGCCCGCCGTGCGGAGGGTTGTACTTGAAGCCGCCGTCGGCCGGCGGATTGTGGCTCGGCGTCACGACAATGCCGTCGGCCCTTGCCGGGTCGTCCTGGGCGCGGCCGGCGTTGTATTTGAGGATTGCGTGGCTGAGCGAAGGCGTCGGAGTGTAGCCGTGACGGGCGTCCACGAGGACGGTCACCCCGTTGGCAGCGAGCACCTCGAGCGCAGTGTTCGTCGCCGGCTCGCTCAGCCCATGGGTGTCCTTCGCGAGGAACAGCGGCCCGCGGATGCCCTGACCGGCCCGGTATTCGACGATCGCCTGGGTGATTGCGGCGATGTGCTTCTCGTTGAAGGATGCCCTGAGGCTCGATCCCCGGTGGCCCGAGGTCCCGAACGCCACCCGCTGTCCCGGGTCGCTCAGGTCCGGCGAGATGTCGTAATAGGCATCGAGAAGTGCCGTGATGTCGACAAGATCACTGGGAAGGGCAACGGTGCCTGCTCGGTTAGCCATGCCCATAGCTTGGCAGAGAACACCGACAGTACGTGTCGTCTGCCTGAAGATTTCCGGGAGTGACCTGCGCCATTTTGCCGTTCTCGGCGCACCTGTAGCCCGACAATTGCGCGAGTAGGCTGGTGGAAGCATCCCGTCGGAAGTATTTCGAGACAGAGGGGGAGACGTGTCCGAGTCCAACGAGGGCCCTGACCAAGGCGAGTCGCCGCGCGAGCCGGCAGACGAGCGCCCGACCGAACCGATCTCGCGCGAGCACCGGCACGCGACTCGTCCGATCCCCCCTGTTCCCCAGGCACCGAGCGTCCCCGGGGCCTCCGCTTCCCCCTACGGCACGAGTGGCCCCTACAGTCAGGGCCCCTACGGACAGGGCCCCTACTCCCCGAACCCGTACTCCCAAAGCCCGTACTCCCAGAACCCCTACGGAACGAGCCCGTACGGAACGAGCCCCTACGGAACGAGCCCATACGCCCCGGGCGGCCAGAACCAGTCCGCACCGCCGCCCTACGGCCAGGAGTACCCGCCGTCGTACGGCTATCAGCAGCCGCAGTATCCCCAGCCCTATTCCTACGCCCAGCCTGAGCCGCGAACCCTCAGCATCGTCTCGATGGTCTGCGGCATCGCGTCCCTGCTCGGCTTCGGCTTCCTGCTCCTGCCGCAGCTTGCGGCGATCGTGCTCGGCCACCTCGCGCTGTCGCGGGAGCCTGCTGGCCGCGGCTTCGCCATCGCGGGTCTCGCGACCGGCTACTTCTGCCTGCTCGTCAGCATTGTGGTCATTGCGTTCCTCGTGATCGGTATCGCCTCGATCAGCCAGTACAGCTACAACTACTGACCGGTAATTGAGCGGTGCTGGGAACCATTGAGATCCGCGAGATTTCGGCGTTTCTGGGGTAGGGGAGCGATGGTCGGAGACGGGCTCCGCTGGACTTCTTGCGGACTGGCTGCGGACTCAGCCATCCCTCTTGACGGGCTCATAGTTCCATAAGGGTTGCTCGGTCCATCCGGACGGAAACCCCATCTCAGTCTCAGGAGAAAGACCTGGTATGGCGGGGAACTTCCTCGCCACTTTGGTCTTGAGCGTTCGAGGCCAGTTAGTTGTGGGGTCAATCTGCGTCACTAGGTACGCAAGAATCGCGAGGGCCGCATACAGCTTCTTTGGCCGGTCGAAATCAGAGATGTGTCTCAGGTCGGGTCCGACGATCCTAGGGTTGAAGCGGCCTATCGCGTATGTGAGGTTTTTGTTCCAGAGACGGGAGTGGTGGGCGCAAAGGTTCCTGACATTCCCGAGGGTCAGGAGCCAGCTGTGAAGCTGACGCGCGTTCGCAACTCCCCAACCTCTGGAGATCTCGTTCTGGTCCTCTCGCTTCAGCAGGCTGTAGAGCCTGGTGATGGCGCCGAAGTCCAGTACTTCGACAGCGACCCACACCGGAAGCCGACCCCCGTACTTATGGACGTAGTGTCGAACGAAATCCTCGGACGTCGCACGCGCTTGCTGGTCTGCGTAGCACCGCATCCAGTACTCGAACATGTCGCCCTCGGCGCCGTTGGGGGCGTGGTTCCGACACGTGTCCTCGTCGAGAGCGCCGCGTTCGAGGTACCCGAACGGGTCCCGCTTGCCCAAGACGTAAGCGACGCGGGCGCGCAGCGCTACTTCGACGATCTTCAGTGCATCCAGACAAAGCATCCTCAGAGAGTGATCGAACACATAGAGGCTCAGGGCGTGATCGATCGAGTAGCCCGGCATGAACTCCGCCTGGCGGAATTGGACGGGGGACTCTTCCGGGGCGCCGGGAGCGAGCAGCTTCCGGAATGGGTAGGTGTACGCGGAGAGGCGGTAATATCCGATCTGGGCCAGCATCGTTGCTGCGTCGTCACGAGAAGCGCACTCCAGACCTCGGGACACCATAAGTTCGACCTGTTGTTCATAGGTCAAGTAGGGACGATCATAGGCCGCCACAGTTATCCCCCTGCGAAAAGAAAACCGGCCCTTGTTAGCAACTGCTAACAGCGGGGCCGGTGTTTATGTCTGCCAGCGTACCACGGCTGAGAGGGCTGGGCTCGGTTTCGTTGCGCCATTGTGACCGATAGCAAAGCGTGTCCCATGGCGACGCTTGCTGAGGGCCGTTCGAGGTGCCTCCGAAGCGTCGTGTCCCTCCGGCGCGTCTGAGCGTCCTGCTCTGGCGCGTTCCTGACCCTCTAGCGCTTCTCAGAGGGTTCCGGCGGTTTTCACCGTGAGCCCGATGGGGTCCTGGATCATGCTCCCGATGACGTTTAGGGTTGTGGTGATTCCCGCGTCCTTGAGGTACTGATTGGATGCGCTCACAGCCCATACGAACGGCAGAAAGACCTGTACGGGCGGCCGGTCGAAGTGCCACCCCTCCGGGTCTCCCTTCTCGGGGAGGTGAACGCCTGGCGTCCCGAGCGATGGATGACAGAACTGCGAGTAGTCCCGGTACAGCACATACAGAGGCAGGTCGGTATCCATGTCTTTGCACTTCTGCTCGAAGAATTTGGCTTGGGGAACGAGCTCATTCCACTCAGGAGACGGCGAGTCGAGGTGTTCTTGAGCGAGAGTTACGAGCCGGCTCCCTTCTTCACCAATCTTCACATGCTCCAACGCGGCGTTCGTGTTCGTCCGATACAACTCCGATCTCAGGGCCGCGAGCCCAGCATCACCTTTGCCTCTCAGCCAAGAGGCCGTGACTCCGAACTCAAGAATTCCCCTCACTAGCATTGTCCGAGTGATCTTTCGATTCTCGGGGGTCTCCAGATGCGTTACCACCAACTCGGCCACGCACTGGGTGTAGCCGATCACGTTGAAATCCACCTTCGCATCTGCGCCAGGGGCTTTCATGGTCGACATCGCTTGATCCCACTTTCGCACGAGCACGCAAACATGCCTCCGGAAGTTGGCATCCGTTGTCTGAGGCTGCACTCCTGGTCACTTCCCCCCGTTGTTCTCTGCGTTTAATGATGGATCTTCCCGTCCCGTTGGGGCAGGGGACAAGACAAGGGCCGCCGGGGGCATAGGGTAGGCATTCACTCTTGGGGGCGGGTCTCCAGTGGGGGCCTGACGGTCTCCGGGCACTTCGTCTCTGGCCTTCGACGCCAAACCGTCGGTGGCCTTTTGCTTCGCCGGCCTATTGTTCTGAGGGGCCAAAATCTTGCTCAGAGAGGTGGACAGCGCACGAGCCCCACCGAGGTGCTCGCCCAGTCGCGTGACCGCCAACACGAGCACGAACCCTGTGAAGGCGATGTCAACGAGCATCTGCATCGACACAAGCAGACGGCTTGTGTCGCTCGTTGGGGACAAACTTCCTGTTCCCGCAGTCGACAGCATTCCAAGCGCAAAGTAGATCGCATCGACTTTCGAAAGCTGTGAACCGCCAAAATTGACGGGCGTGCCAATGATCCAATACATCATCGAGAAGAACCAAACAACGGTGGACAATGCGTAGACGAGGTTTGCGATAGTTGGCCAAGGGCTCTGGCTAGTGGTGCTGGCACCGATAGACGCCAAGAACCATACGCCAATGATTGGAATCGACGACCAAAAAAGTGGCTGGTCCATGAGGCTCCCGGTCCCGACCGGGAGGATAATTACGAAGATGACCCATCCGGATACTTGGACCAGCAAATTGACACCGAGCACTAGGAAGTCAAATAGCATCGGGTTACGTTGGCGTTTCATGCTTGCACCCCCCATATCTCTTGACACCTTACGTCCCACTGCCCGAGTCCTAGCCGTAGAGGTAGGCGGCCGCGGCGGAGTCGCTGCCTGCCACGACGTCCTGCACGATCCCGCGCATCCTGTCCTCGTCTCCCGGGTGGACGATGAGCCGCCACGCGAAGCCGGTGGACGACGGCGCCGGCGGGTGGTGCCCGATGAGGCGCGACACGTACGCCTGGTGGACGTTCCCGAGGACGTGCCGGGTCATCGTCGGCAGGGCGTCCCACTGCCGCTGGTCGAGGCCGATCAAGGCCGATCCCTCAGAGTTCATAGCTCGCTTCTCCTGTCGATTGGGGGTGGAGAGTCCCCGGACATTTGCCCGGGGACTCTCCCTTTCCGTGCCGCCTGGGCTTTCGGTTCCGAAGGGGGACTCCTTTCGTTTCATCCATGCCCAATTTCGGCGGCTTGCGCTGGCCGGTTATCGCAGTCGGATAAATCCGCTCGCGGCCATCCTTTCGGCACTTGCCCTGTTGCAGCCCGCCGTGAGGTTCACGCAAATCTCTCTTCACTCGGGTGCCGCGGCGGCGTTCGTGCTGGGTGGTTCAGCTACAACTACTGAGACGCTCCGGGCCCAGCCCCAGCGCTCGGCGTCTCGAGGATCCGCGCGAGCTGGAGAAGGCGCGCCTCCGAACCCATCGGCCCGACCAGCTGCACCGCCATGGGCAGCCCGAGTTCGGTCCACGCGGTCGGCACGCTCACGGCGGGAAGTCCGCAGACGTTGACCATCGACGACCACGGCGCGAACTCGCACTGCCTCGCGTAGTCGTCGTCCGCCGTCGTCCGCCATTCCGGCCCAGAAAACCAGCCGACCGGGCGCGCGGTCTGCGCGAGGGCAGGCATGAGCATGACGTCCCACCGCGCATACTGCGCGATCGTGTCCCGCTCGAATCCCCGCAAGAACTGGAGGCACTCGTCGAGCTTCGCCCGGCTCCTCTGCTGCGCGCGGCGCCGGAACGCGCGGGTGAGCGGCGTGAGGAGCGGCTCGCGGTGGGGGGCGATGCGCAGCGTCCCCGCTCCGGCTGTCCACGCCGCCGTGAACGCGTCGGGGTACCGATTGTCGTAGCGCACATCGGCCTCGCCAACACGATGGCCCTCCGCTTCCAGGCGAGCGATCGCCGCGCCGAGCGCCGCGAGAGCCTCGGGCTCTGGTTGGATGCGGTACCGGTGGTCCCAAGGGCTCGCGAGGGCCACGCCGATGCGGAGTCTCGCGGGGTCGTACGCAATGGCGTCCGCGTACGACGCCGCGTGGCGGCCGTGGCGGTCCCCGTCGACGAGCGCATCGAGCAGCACAGCTGCGTCCTCAGCGGTCCGTGCGAGCGGACCGGAGACAACGAGCCGGGCGGCATCCCCCGGGGACTCGGCCTGGGGAACCAGTCCGCGGCCCGGCTTGAGCCCGACAATCCCGCACGCTGCCGCCGGGATTCGGATCGATCCGCCGCCGTCGCTCCCGGGCGCGAACGGGAGCATTCCTGCGGCAACCGCCGCGGCCGAACCTCCCGAGGAGCCGCCGGAGCTGAGGGCTGGTGCGTGGGGATTGCGCGAGGGCGGGGCCACGCGGTTCTCGGAGTAGGCGGTGAGCCCGAACTCGGGTACCTGGGTCTTGCCGAGGGAGATGACCCCTGCCCTCTTCAGGGCGGCGGCGATCGGGGCGTCGTGCGGTGCCGGTCTGGGCTCGACGGCGGCGCTCCCATACGTCGTCGGCACGCCCTTTACATCGACGAGGTCCTTGAACGCCGTCGGCATGCCGTGGAGCGGGGGCAGTGCTTCGAGGTCGCCGGCCCGGCGCGCGGCCGCATGGGCGTCGTCGGCCGCCGAGGCCTCGGCCAGCGCGGCTTCGGCGGTCACTGTGACGAAGGCCCCGAGGTGAGAGTCGCGCGTGCTGATCTCGCCGAGGAAGTGCACGACGGCGTCCCTCGCCGAGAGTTCCCCGGCGCGCAGGGCGTCGCGGAGGCCGCGCGCGGAAAGGCGGGCCACGCCGTCGTCCATGCCGCCTCCCTCCCGGCATCCGCACCGGCCTTCCCACTATAGGCTTGAAGCAGAATCCAACTTTCTGCGCCAGTTTCAGTGGAGGAACCGCAATGGCGAACTTCGAATCCGTCCGCGTCGACGCCCTGCCCGCCGGCACGCTGCTCGACGTCCGCGAGGACTACGAGTGGGAGGCCGGGCACGCCGAAGGTGCCGTGCACATTCCGATGGATCAGCTGCCCGCGCGTTTGGGCGAGCTCGATCCGGATGAGGACCTTCTCGTCGTCTGCCGCACCGGAGGCCGTTCTGCGCGCGCGACAAGCTGGCTCGTGGACCAAGGCTATTCGGCAATGAATGTCGCTGGAGGCATGGATGCCTGGCTCGAGTCCGGGCGTGCACTTGTCTCGGAAAACGGGCAGCAGCCCACGGTTCTCTAGTGCTCTACACGTTCCTCGGCCCGGCCGGGACGTTCACCGAGGCTGCACTCCTCAAGGTTCCCGGTGCCCGCGAGGCGGAGCGCGTGCCGTCCGCGAGCGTTCCCGAGGCGCTCGATTTGGTGCGCTCTGGCGGCGCCGATGCTGCCATGGTGCCGATCGAGAACTCGGTCGAGGGCGGCGTGACCGCGACCTTGGACGCGATCTCGACCGGTCCCGAGCTGCGAATCGTGCGCGAGGAGCTCGTGCCGATCACTTTCGTGCTCGTTGCCCGCCCTGGGACGAGGCTTGAGGACGTGCGCCGGGTCTGCACCCACGGCCACGCGTGGGCGCAGTGCCGCCGCTGGGCGCGCGAGAATATTCCCTCTGCGGAATATGAGCCGGCGTCCTCGACAGCGGCCGGAGCGCTAGCCCTTTTGGAGGCCTCCTTCCGGCCGGGCGACGCCGCGATCTGTGGGCAGATCGTGGCGGAGGAGCACCCCGAGCTCGAGGTCCTCGCGGCAGGCATCGGAGACAACCCGGGCGCCGTGACCCGCTTCATCCTCGTGTCGCGCCCGGGGCCGCTCCCACCGCGCACGGGGGCCGACAAGACGACGGTCGCGATCCCGCTGCCCCAGGACCACCCCGGTGCGCTCATGGAGATCCTCGAGCAGTTCGCCTCGCGCGGGGTGAACCTCTCCCGCATCGAGTCACGGCCTACAGGCGAATACCTCGGCCACTACTTCTTCAGCATCGACGCCGAAGGCCACGCGCAGGACGCTCGCGTTGCCGACGCGTTGGCTGGCCTCCACCGCCTGAGCCCCCAGACGCGCTTCCTCGGCTCGTACCCGCGAGCCGACGGCGCCGAGCCAGTGGTCAGCCCCCACAACAGCGACACGGCGTTCGACGCCGGCAGCGACTGGGTGAGGTCCATCCTCGGCGACTGATCCGCGCGAGGCGAGCGACCGCCGTCGTGCTCGGATCTGGGCGTGTGAGGTGCCTAGTGGGTGACCCGGACGAGGAGCGAGAGTGGATGGACCTCGACTTCGATGTCAGTAGCCGGACCTGTCGGGTCCCCGTCTGCTTGGGTCTCGAGGGGCTCGGCGCTGCGCAGGCGCACCTTCTGGGCCCCGTAGAAGGACATGACGGGGAGCGGGTGATTGTGCTGGAACAGGATCTTGATGTACATCGCGACCCAGCCGATGAGGCTGCGCGGGCTCATGATGACGATGTCGAGCACGCCGTCGTCGATGTAGGCCTCGGGGATGAAGTCGACTCCGCCCGGGAGCTTGCTGCAGTTCGCGAAGAGCACACTGCGGACGCGCCGGGTCTGGAAGTCGCTGTCGTTGAGTGAGATGTCCACACGTTTGCGCCTCCGCCCCGGCATGTGCCGGATTCCGGCTTCCGTGTAGGCGATCCAGCCGACGGCGCGCTTGAGGTCCTCGTTGGTGTCGCTGAGGATCTCGGCGTCCATGCCCATGCCTGCGATGACGAGGAACGTGTGGGTCGACTTCTTGCCGGTCGTCCGATCCTCGAGGGACATCGTGGCGGTGTCGATGCGCCGCTGCCTGCCGAAGAGCGCCGTGTGCACGCACTGCGAGATGCGGGTGAGGTCGAGGTCGAGGTTCCGCGCGAGCAGATTTCCCGTGCCCAGCGGCACGAGACCAAGGGCAACATCGCTCCCAGCGAGGGCCTCCGCGACGACGCGCACTGTTCCATCGCCGCCGCAGGGGATCACGACGTCGGCCCCCGCCTCGAGCGCCTGCCGGGTCATCGAATGGCCCGGGTCCTCCGCCGTCGTCTCGAAGACGATCGGCTTGGGCCAGCCGGCTCCGCGGCACGCAGCTTCGATGAGCATCTCGGCCTCGGCCGCCCGCGCCTTCGTCGGATTCAGGATCACGGCGACCTGCTGGTGGCCCGGCGGCGGTGCCTGCGCGGGTTCCCCGACCGCGCTCCTGCTGTGCTGCTCACGCAGTCTGCGCACTCCCCACCAGCTGGTGACCGCGACGGCCCCAGCCGTCGTGACGGCTCCAGCGATGATCCAATTGCGCATGGTTTCCTCACTCTATCCCGCGGCGGCGAGACGGACGGGCGCCTCCCGCTAGGCTAGGGGGCGTGATCGACGTTCGAGAGCTCAGCGAGAACCCCGAGAAGTTCCGGGCCAGCCAGCGTGCGCGCGGCGCGGACGAGTCCCTTGTGGACCGGCTTCTTGCTGCTGATTCCCGCCGGCGGGCGGCGCTAACCCAGTACGAGACGCTCCGTGCCGAGCAGAACGCCTTCGGCAAGAAGGTTGCAGCGGCCAAGGGCGAGGAGAAGCAGGCACTGCTCGCCGAGGTGAAGGAGCTCGCCGCGAAGGTGAAGTCCTCCTCTGCGGACGCCGATGCGGCGCAGGCCGAGCAGGACGAACTGCTTCGGGTGTTCCCGAACCTCGTCATCGATGGCGTTCCCTCGGGCGGCGAAGACGACTACGAGGTCGTCAAGACCGTGGGCACGCCGCGCGACTTCGCTGCGGAGGGTTTCGAGCCGCGGGACCACCTCGAGATCGGCGAGCTGCTCGGTGCCATCGACATGGAGCGCGGGGCGAAGGTCTCGGGGGCCCGCTTCTACTTCCTCAAGGGCGTCGGCGCACGACTCGAGCTCGCCCTTCTCCAGATGGCGCTCGACCAGGCGATCGCCGCTGGCTTCACCCCGATGATCACTCCTACTCTCGTTCGTCCCGAGACGATGCAGGGCACGGGTTTCGACGTCAAGCACGACGCCGAGATCTACCGTCTCGCTGAGGACGACCTGTATCTCGTGGGCACCTCCGAGGTCCCGCTCGCCGGCTACCACTCGGACGAGATCCTCGACCTCTCGAACGGTCCCGTCCGCTACGCCGGTTGGTCGTCCTGCTATCGGCGGGAGGCCGGTTCGCACGGCAAGGACACGCGCGGCATCATCCGTGTGCACCAGTTCAACAAGGTCGAGATGTTCTCCTACGTGCCGCTCGACCAGGCCCAGGCCGAACATGCACGGCTCCTCGCGTGGGAGGAGGAGATGCTCGCGAAGGTGGAGCTTCCCTACCGCGTCATCGACACGGCGGCTGGCGACTTGGGTATGAGCGCCGCCCGCAAGTTCGACTGCGAGGCATGGGTGCCCACCCAGGGCCGCTACCGCGAGCTGACGTCGACGTCGAACTGCACTGGCTTCCAGGCGCGGCGGCTCAACATCCGGGAGCGGATGTTCGACGGCGACGGCGCACCGAAGGGCACGCGCAGCGTCGCGACGCTGAACGGCACGCTCGCCACGACCCGGTGGCTAGTAGCCATCCTCGAGCATCATCAGAATCCGGACGGCTCGGTCACCGTGCCCTCGGCGCTCCGCCCCTACCTCGGCGGCCTAGAGGTACTCCCGGTCCTCTGACTCGGGCCAACCTCGGTTTGGGTTTGCCCTGAGCCGGCTTGCCCTGAGCCAGTTTGCCCCGGGCCGGCTTGCCCTGGGATTCGGACATCGCCCCCCGCTTTCCCGCAGGGCGACGTCCGAAACTCGGGGCATTTTCGGTGGTTGTCCACATAAGACCGATCGCGATGGCGGGACGCAGACCCGCCGCGCTTGGCTGGACCCATGCAGTTTCCCACCGTCCGCTTCCAAAGTGCGGCTGCCGAGGCCCGCACAGGACGCGATCCTAGGTCCTTGAGCCGCGGCTATGCCGCAGGTCGTCTCGTCCGCCTGCGCCGCGGGGTCTACCTGCCAACCGAAGAGTGGCTGAGGGGCACCGCTTCGAACCGTTATGCGCTCACAACCGCTTCGTTGGCAGTATCCGGACCCGCGCCGATCCTGTGTCGGGAGACCGCTCTCGTCGCGTGGGGGCTCGAGTTCCGCCAAGTCCCCTCGCATGTCCGCTATCGCACGCCCCGGCGCTCTGCTGTCGGCTCGGTTCCAGTATCTGGGCTCTACGGCAACCCAGCCGCCATTCTCGCGGAGCACCCCGACCTTGGGTTACGGGACGGCAGACTTCCAATGGGCTTCCCGGATGCGCGTCATCTAGCCGCAGAGATCCAGCCCACGGCATTGCGCGTTCCCAACCTCGGCCTGGTTCTGCCGGTCGAGCCTTTCGACACTGCGCTTTCGGACACACTGCACCGGCTCCCCTTCGTTGATGCCGTGGTTCTCACAGACGCCGTCCTTGCTGGCCGTGGTCTCCACTCGGCAAGGAGGTCACGCGAGGCCCTGCTGGCGTTGGCAGGTGACCTGCCGTTTCAGGCCGCACGACGGCGGATGGTTGCCGTAGTCCGGTTCGCCGACGAGCAGGCTGAATCGGTGGGGGAATCGTACAGCCGAGCTCTCATGGCGGAGCTCGGCTTCGAAATTCCGCAGCTTCAGGTATGGATCCATCGAGACGGGCGACGCATTGCGCGGGTCGATTTCTACTGGCCGAAACTGCGGTTGGTTGGGGAATTCGATGGACTCATGAAGTACACGCGAGCCAAAGATCTCAGCGGACGGACGCCGGTCGAGGTGCTGACGGCGGAGAAGAGGCGGGAGGACGAGATCAGGGCCGTGGGCAAGCGGGTTGTTCGGTGGGGCTGGGACGATCTGCTTCATCCGGAGCGGTTTGCGACGATCCTGCACAGAGCAGGGGTTCCGTGTGCGAGCTAGCGTCCAGCCCCCTCATTCGGACAATGCCGCGGGCTCAACCGCAGGGTTGAGACCGAAACCCGGGGCACAAGTATTTGCTGGCCGTTCACGCCCTGTCCGCAGCCCCCTCAGGGGGTTGTCGGCCGGGAGTGGTTCACTAGATCCATGACAACAACGATCAGGGCTGGCATCGATGACCAGCCGATTCCAGCACTTCCCAAACTCGTCGCTCTCGATGTGGACGGCACTCTCGTGGATCACGACGGTCACATGAGCCGAGCCGTCCGCGCCGCGGGGCAGGCTCTCGTCGCGGCGGGACACGAGGTGGTCGTGGCCACCGGGCGCTCACTCGGCGCCACCCTTCCGATCGTCGAGCTGCTCGGCATCGAGCGCGGCTACGCTGTCTCTTCCAATGGCGGCGTCGTGACCCGGATCGAGGCCGGCTCGAATGGCGGGTACACGGTGCTCGACCGTCGCGTCTTCGACCCCTCCGTCGCGCTCCTCGCCTTGCGCCACCGGCTCCCGGGCGCGAAGTACGCGATCGAGGATCATGAGGGGAACTTCTTCTCCACCGAGCGGTTCCAGGATCCGAGCTTCGGCGTCGAGGCCAAAGGCGTCTCCTTCGAGGAGCTCCTCGAACTCACCGCAGTCCGCCTCGTGGTGTTCTCGACCGATGCGACCGCCGAGCAGTTCGGCGAGGCGGTCGAGGCCATCGGACTGCATGGCGTCACCTATTCGGTTGGTTGGACGCCTTGGCTCGACATCGCCGCCCAGGGGGTCACAAAGGCGAGCGGACTCGAGCTGATCCGGCGCCGCGCCGGGATCGACACGGCCGATACCGTTGCGGTCGGCGACGGGCGGAACGACATCGAGATGCTCCAGTGGGCAGAGCGTGGGGTTGCGATGGGACAGGCTCCCGATGAGGTCAAGGCGGCGGCCGACGAGGTCACGTCCGCCGTCGAGGAGGACGGTCTCGTTGCGGTGCTTCGCTCGCTCGTCTGACCTGCCGGCCTGACGAGTTAGGTGCTGGCCTGACGGGCTCGGTCAGCGCGGTTCGAGCATGAGCCGCAGAAGGTGCGCAACGGCCGGCCGGGCGTCGAACTCCTCGTTCCAGTGGGCTCTAGCGATCGCCTTGGAGACGGCCTGTGCCGTGATGCCGAGCGCCTCCGCGACTGCCTTCTGCTGGCCCCGCACGCCAGGGGTGAGGAGCTCGAGCACCCGCCATTCCGCCGTCGTGCGCCGCGCCACGGTGAGGGCGAGCAGCCGGAGGACGGCGCCGGCCTCCGCAGCGAGGGCCCGGTCGGGACCGTCGACAGCCACCGCACCCTCGTCCTTGATGTGCTGGGCGCGTTCGACGGCGCGGCGAGAGTAGACGAGCCCCAGGCCAGTGACGTCGTGCATTTCCTTCGGCAGGGGTTCCCCGAGAGGGCCGACGCCGATGCCGACGTTCCAGCGGACGCCACCGCATGCGTCCGCCCGCATGGCGGAAAGGGCTGCGTCGACCGCGGGCTCGGGCGTGGAGAAGACGCCCTGGACCTCGTCGCCGATGGTTCGCGCGAGGGGGACGTCAGGTGTGAGTCGTGTGAGCGCGCGGAGGAGCTGCGGAACGCGGTCACCCGGTGCGCGGTCGCGCTGATTGATCGTGACCGTGTACATGGTCTGAGCCTAGTGCCAACGGGTGTGGGATCTGCGAGATCTGGCCTCGGGTCGGGCGAGATGTGGCCACTCGACGAAAGAAAGGTGACCACTCGTCGGAAGTGACGAGTGGTCACCTTTCCTGTGGGGAGTGGTCACCTTTCCTACGACGAGTGGTCACCTTTCCCTGGGGGAGGGCTCAGTGGCCCTGTTCGCCAAAGCGCTTGATCGATGCCTCGAGCTCGGTCTCGGCGGCGGCGCGGTCCGCCCAGCCCGCGGGCTTGACCCACTTGCCCGGCTCGAGGTCCTTGTAGCGGGTGAAGAAGTGCTCGATCTCCTTGACGAGCCACTCGTCGAGGTCCGAGGCCTCCTGGATGTGGTCGAAGCGCTTGTCCGCGGGGACGCAGACGAGCTTGGCATCCCCGCCGGACTCGTCCTCCATGTTGAAGATCGCGATCGGGCGCGCCTCGAGCAGGATGCCCGGGAAGAGGTCGACGTCGGGGTAGAAGACGAGCGCGTCGAGCGGATCGCCGTCCTCCCCGAGGGTGTTCTCGAAGTAGCCGTAGTGCGTGGGGTACTGCATCGAGGTGAACAGGACGCGGTCCAAGCGGACGCGGCCGGTCTCGTGGTCCACCTCGTACTTGACGCGGGATCCGCGGGGGATCTCGATGGTGACGTCGTGCTTCATGGTGCTCCTTGAGGTCGTGCCAGTGGCGGCAGTCAGTGTCTTGGGCGGCATTTAGTATTGAGGATATCTGCACTGGGGGTGCGCACCTCCCTCTCTCCAGAGACCCCTCCCAGGGGCCTCTCTCCAGAGACCCCTCCCCAGGGACCTGTCCCTAGAGAACCGCGCAGAGGCAGCGCAGCCCGCCGCACAAGCCCGACCCCAGGACCACAACGCATGATCCCGTCGCCCGACCGCGCCCACCGAGCCGTGACGTGGGGCCTCGTCTCCTTCCTCGTCGTGGTGGTTGCGGCGATCGTCGGCGCGGTCGTCGGGCCGGCCTTCCCCGCCCCGCTCCTCCCTCGCCCGACGCCTTCGGTGAGCACCCCTCCGTGGCTGGCGCCGCCGTCGTCGGACGCGCCGCTCGCAGGGGCGACGCCGCTCACAGGTACCGCTCCGGAACCTGTGCCCGCGTCGGTTGGGAAGCAGCTCGACAGCCTTCTCGTCTCGGACGGGGGAAGCTTCAGCGGCGAGGTGGCCGACGGGCTGACCGGGCAGACGCTCTACAGCCGGGCTGGCAACGAGCCCGTGGCCCCGGCGTCGAACCTCAAGCTCCTGACCGCGGCGGCAGTCCTCACAACTCTCGGTCCGGACGCCGTCCTCCAGACGCGCGTGGAACGGGGCAGCACACCGGGGAGCGTCGTGCTCGTAGCTGGCGGCGACGTCTTCCTCGGCGCCGGCGAATCCCAGCCGGGACAGGTCGTGGGGCATGCAGGCCTTGCCACGCTCGCGCGCGAGACCGCCGCCGCCCTCGGGCCCGTGCACGGGCAGCTCTCGGTCCAGCTCGATACGTCCCTCTTCACCGGCGCCCCGATCAATCCGGCGTGGGATCCCGAGGACGTCGAGGCCGGCCAGATTGCGCCCATCGCCCCGATCGCCCTCAACATCGCCCGCACGCAGCCCGGCGATTCGGGCCCCCGCCCCGCAGATCCGGCGATGGCCGCGGGGACCGCCTTCCGCGACGCGCTCGCCGCAGCGCTCGGGCCAGGGGCGGACGTGGCCGACGGCGTGAGCCTCGCCCCCGCGGCGAAGGGCGCGCAGCAGCTCGCGAGCGTCGCCTCGTCCCCCGTCGCGGACCAGCTCGCCTACACGCTTCAGGAGTCGGACAACTACGCGGCCGAGACGCTCGCTCGCCTCGCGGCAGCGGCCAGCGGCAGGGAGGCGAGCATTGCCGGCGCGCGCGCAGTGCTCGAGGCGACTGCCCAGCACATCCTCGGGACGACGGCGGGGCTCCAGCTGGATGACGCGTCCGGGCTCGCCATTTCGGACCGCATTTCGCCCGCGGACCTCGTCACGCTCATGCGCGCCATGACAACGGGCGACGACGCGCGGCTCCGAAGCGCGCTTGACGGCCTTCCTATCGCGGGCCTCAGCGGGACGCTGGCGAAGCGTTACCCGCCGAGCTCGCCCGGGGCTGGCTTCGTGCGGGCGAAGACGGGGACGCTCAACACGGTCATCGGCCTTACCGGGTACGTCGTCGACTCCGACGGCAGGCTCCTGGTCTTCTCGTTCGTGGGGAACGGGCTCACACCCGGCAGCCCGGCCAACGCGGCCGCCGTTGACGCCGCTGCGTCCGCACTCGCCGGCTGCGGCTGTCGGTAGATACCCGGCGGATACCGCGCCTCGCCACTGCATAGTGTGGTCTGATGGGGTGTATGGATGTCCATGAGACGGCACCGCAGCTCATCAACTGGGACCTCGCGGCCGCCACGGCGGCACGCCTGAGCCCTCCCGGGCCGCAGCTCGAGCCGTGGGAGGCCGCCGACGCCGTCGCGAGCCTCCGCCGGCTCGCGGACGCCGCCGTGCCCCACGTGCACCGCATCACCGGCCTGGCCGCGGCCGAGGACCTTCGCGACTCGCAGGTGCTCGTCGTCGACCGCGGTTCCTGGGCGAAGGCGAACACGCAGGGGTTCCAGGTCATGCTCGGGCCCGTCCTGACGCAGCTCGTCGAGAAGAAGGCGAGTGAGATCACGCCCTCCGCGGCACGCATGGGCGGCGCCATCACGGGGGCCCAGCTCGGCGCGGTCCTCGCGTTCCTCTCGAACAAGGTGCTCGGCCAGTACGAGCCGTACTCCGCGCTCGCCCCGGGCTCGACCGCGCCAGAGGCGGGGCGCCTGCTCCTCGTCGCGCCGAACATCGTCCAGATCGAGCGCGAGCTCAACGTCGACCCCGAGGACTTCCGCCTGTGGGTGTGCCTCCACGAGCAGACGCACCGGGTCCAGTTCGCCTCGGCTCCGTGGCTCCGGAGCCACATCCTCGAGCAGGTAGCCCAGCTCTCCGACAGCCTGATCGGGAACATGGATTCGCTCATGGAGCGTGCCGCGGCCGTGGCCAAGTCGCTCCGCGACCGCCCTTGGGCGGGCGTGAGCCAGCCGGTTCCGAGCCGGGGCGCCATCCTCGACCTGCTCCAGGACCCTTCTGAGAAGGCCGCGATCTCGCATCTGACGGCGATCATGAGCCTCCTCGAGGGGCATGCGAGCGTCGTGATGGACGCGATCGACGCCGGCGTCGTCCCGAGCGTCAAGACCATCCGCCAGAGGTACAACGCGCGCAGCGAGAACCGAGGCGTGCTCGAATCGTTCGTGCGCCGGCTCCTCGGACTCGACGCGAAGATGCGCCAGTACACGGACGGCGCGAAGTTCGTGACCGCGGTCGTGGACCGGATCGGCATGGACGGCTTCAACCGCATCTGGGAACGGCCCGAGAACCTGCCGACCGAGGAGGAGATCCACGCCCCCGAAGCGTGGGTCGCGAGGATGGAGTGAGCTCCCGGGACGCCGCCTCGCCCTCACGGCGCCGCCTCAATCCCGCTGTTGGGCGTGCCCGGAATGCGGTCAAGGATGCGCTGGAGGAGGCCGGTTGGCCGTCCCGCGTCCTCGTGGGCTGCTCGGGCGGCGCCGACTCGCTCGCGCTTGCGGCCGCCGTCGCCCATTTCGCCAGACGGGGCGAGGTGGGCGGGCACCCGCTCGAGGCGGGCGCCGTCGTCGTCGACCACGGACTTCAAGAGGCAACGGCGGAAGTCGCACGGACGACGGCGGGCTTGCTGCTCGAGCTCGGGCTCTCACCCGTGCGGGTGGTCGCCGTGGAGGTGCGCCGCTCCGGCGAGGGGCCGGAGGCCGAGGCCCGCACCGCACGGCTCGCGGCCCTTGAGGCCGAGGCCAACGCGTGGGGCGCGCAGCGTGTGCTGCTCGGGCACACGCTCGACGATCAGGCCGAACAGGTCCTGCTCGGGCTCGCCCGCGGTTCCGGTACTCGCTCGCTAGGAGGGATGCGCCGCGTCCGCGAACTGTACGTGCGGCCCTTTCTCGGACTGCGGCGGGCGGACACGGTCGAGGTGTGCGCGGCCGAGGGCCTCGAACCATGGTTCGATCCGACGAACTCCGATCCGCGGTACATGCGCTCGCGGGTCCGCACTGGCATCATGCCGTTCCTCGAGTCCGAGCTCGGGCCAGGGGTCACCGAGGGGCTGGCTCGGACGGCGGCGATTCTGGGCCGGGACGCCGACTACCTCGATTCCGAAGCCGGGCGCGTGTACGGCTCCCTCGCAGAGCGAGCGGAGCCAGGGACCGTGTTCCTGCCGGGCCGGGAAGTCCGGGCCCTGCCCGCCGCGATCCGCAGCCGCGTCCTCGCGCTCGCCGTCGTCGAGCTGGGGGGCCAGCCGACGTTCGAGCGGCTCGCCGCCGTCGAACGCCTTCTCGACCGACGGGGGTCGGCGGGTCCGATCGAGGTTCCGGGGCACGTGAGCGTCCGCCGGCAGCCGCGGAGGAAGGATGCGGCGCCCGGAACCGAGTATGGGAAGCTAGTCTTTGTATCGCATCCCCGACGCTGAGCTTGGGCCGTGGCCCTTTTTGGCACTGGCCGAGCCGCAGCCGAGACCGAGTCCCAGGAGCCCAGGTGGATTCTCAAGACGTCCAGGCAGACCTCAAGCACGTCCTCTATGGCCGGGAGCAGATCCAGCAGCGGATCTCCGAGCTTGCCGCCCAGATTGACGAGGACTATGCAGGTCGCGACCTGCTGATCGTCGGAGTGCTCAAGGGCGCCGTGATGGTCATGGCCGACCTCGCGCGAGCCCTCCACAGCCACGTCACGATGGACTGGATGGCGGTCTCCTCCTATGGCTCGGGGACGCAGTCTTCGGGAGTGGTCCGGATCCTCAAGGACCTCGACTCGGATCTCATGGGCAAGCACGTGCTCATCGTCGAGGACATCATCGACTCGGGTCTCACGCTCTCGTGGCTCAAGACGAACCTCGAGTCCCGCGGCACCGCGTCGGTCGAGATCTGCACGGCCTTCCGGAAGCCGGCGGCGGCGAAGGTCAACATCGATGTCAAGTACGTGGGCTTCGACATTCCGAACGAGTTCGTCGTCGGCTACGGGCTCGACTACGCCGAGAAGTACCGCAACCTCGACTTCGTGGGCACCCTCGCGCCGCACGTCTACGAGTAGCCGCTGGTGCCCGATCTCGGGCTCGCCGCCGAGCAGTTGGCCTTGGGCGCGCACTCGGGGGAACTTTTGTCCGCCACTGTGCGTGAAGGTCTGCGAACGGTATAGCTTGTTGCGGTACTGCTCAAGGGCAGAAGGCAGCAGGGTCAGGGGACCCCAGCAGTTACTGGCGCCGCGGCACAACAGAAGGGACGGGGCTCGGCCCCGAGTTCATGAACGTCAAAAGCTTCGTCAAGGGTCCGGGGATCTGGATCCTCGTCGTGATCGCCCTCCTCCTCATCGCCTTCGGAACCCTGGCTCCGGGCGGAAGTGCGACGGTCGACACGAATGTGGGCATGCAGCTCATCAAGGACGGCAAGGTCCAGTCCGCGAAGATCAACAACGGCGAAGAACGCGTTGACCTGACGCTGAAGAACGACTATGTCGATCCGAGTGGGTCGGACAAGGGCAAGAACGTCCAGTTCTACTACGTCGATCCCCGTGGCAACGAGGTCGTTCAGGCGATCGACAACGCGAACCTCCCGGGCGGCTTCAACGACGTCCCGACGGGGAACAACTGGTTCGGCTCGATCCTCTCGCTCATCATTCCCGTCCTCCTCCTCGGCGCGCTGTTCTGGTTCCTGCTCTCCCGCATGCAGGGTGGCGGTTCCCAGGTCATGAAGTTCGGCAAGTCCCGGGCGAAGATGATCACGAAGGACATGCCGCAGGTCACCTTCGCCGACGTCGCGGGTGCGGACGAGGCCGTCGAGGAGCTCCAGGAGATCAAGGAGTTCCTCCAGGAGCCGGGCAAGTTCCAAGCCGTGGGCGCGAAGATCCCCAAGGGCGTGCTCCTCTACGGCCCTCCCGGTACCGGCAAGACCCTCCTCGCCCGAGCCGTCGCCGGCGAGGCCGGTGTCCCCTTCTTCTCGATCTCCGGTTCTGACTTCGTCGAGATGTTCGTGGGCGTCGGCGCGTCCCGCGTCCGCGACCTGTTCGAGCAGGCGAAGTCGAACTCGCCGTCGATCGTGTTCGTCGACGAGATCGACGCCGTCGGCCGCCATCGTGGCGCCGGCATCGGCGGCGGCAACGACGAGCGCGAGCAGACCCTGAACCAGCTCCTCGTGGAGATGGACGGCTTCGATCCGAAGACCAACGTCATCCTGATCGCCGCGACGAACCGCCCCGACGTCCTCGACCCCGCCCTCCTGCGGCCGGGCCGCTTCGACCGCCAGGTGCCCGTCGAGGCACCGGATCTCGTGGGCCGCGAGCAGATCCTCGCCGTGCACGCGAAGGGCAAGCCCATGGCGGGCAATGTCGACCTCAAGGCTGTCGCGAAGAAGACCCCGGGCTACACGGGTGCCGACCTCGCCAACGTGCTCAACGAGGCGGCCCTCCTCACTGCCCGCTCGAACGCGCAGCTCATCGATGACCGCGCCCTCGACGAGGCGATCGACCGCGTCATGGCTGGCCCTCAGAAGCGCAGCCGCGTCATGAAGGACCTCGAGCGCAAGATCACCGCCTATCACGAAGGCGGCCACGCCCTCGTGGCGGCAGCGCTGCGCAACTCGGCACCTGTCACCAAGATCACGATCCTTCCGCGCGGCCGTGCCCTCGGCTACACGATGGTCGTCCCCGAGGACGACAAGTACTCGGTCACGCGCAATGAGCTGCTCGACCAGCTCGCGTACGCGATGGGCGGCCGCGTTGCTGAGGAGATCGTCTTCCACGATCCGTCGACCGGTGCGTCCAACGACATCGAGAAGGCCACCTCGACGGCCCGCAAGATGGTCACCCAGTTCGGCATGAGCGAGCGCGTCGGCGCCGTGAAGCTCGGCCAGGGCGGCGGCGAGCCGTTCCTTGGCCGCGACGCAGCCCACGAGCGCAACTACTCCGACCAGGTCGCCTACGTCGTGGACGAGGAGGTGCGCCGCCTCATGGACCAGGCCCACGACGAGGCCTACGCCATCCTCACCGAGAATCGCGACATCCTTGACCGGCTGGCCGGCGCGCTCCTCGAGCACGAGACCCTCAACCAGCGCGAGATCGCGGCCATCTTCAACGACGTGCGAAAGCGGGACTTCCGCGAGGTGTGGCTGTCCAAGGCGTCACGGCCCGTGCAGCACATTCCCCCGGTCGAGACCGAGAACGAGCGCCGGCAGCGCGAGGAGCTCGAGGCCAAGGCCAACCACGATCACGATGCGACCGACGCCGAGATCAAGGCCCAGGAGGAGGCGAACGACGCGCGGCGCAACCAGCCGCTCGACACGCAGCATCCGCACGTGCACACCGGGGGCGAGCAGGAGTTCACCGGCAACACGCAGCCTCCGCAAGAAGGTCAGTCCCGAGGCCCGCGACACGGGGCGTGAGCCGCCCCCGATAGGATCATTCCGTGACCCACATTGACGACGACGACGTTGCCGCCGCCGCCGACTTCGACTCGCGCATGGACCTGCCGAGGATCGAAGCCGCCGTCCGCGAGATTCTGCTCGCTGTAGGAGAGGATCCGGACCGGCACGGGCTGCGGGACACCCCGAAGCGGGTTGCCCGCTCGTTCGCGGAGACGTTCGCGGGGCTTCACCAGACCCCCGAAGACGTCCTGGGCGTGACCTTCGACCTGGATCACGAAGAGCTCGTGCTCGTGAAGGACATCCCGTTCTACTCGACCTGCGAGCACCATCTCGTCCCGTTCCACGGGGTCGCCCACGTCGGGTACATCCCGTCGCATGACGGCCGCGTCACCGGGTTGAGCAAGCTCGCGCGTCTCGTGGACATCTACGCTCGGCGCCCTCAGGTCCAGGAGCGGCTCACTACCGACGTCGCGGAGGCGCTCGTGAAGCACCTCAAGCCCCGCGGCGTGATCGTCGTCGTCGAATGCGAGCACATGTGCATGTCGATGCGGGGCGTCCGCAAGCCCGGAGCGAAGACGGTCACGAGCGCCGTCAGGGGACAACTGCACGACCCGGCGACCCGCGCCGAAGCCATGAGCCTGATCCTCGGAAGGTAACCGCGACTATGGACACCCTCGCCGCCGCGCCCGGGACCGGGCCCAACACGACTCCTCTGCCCGTTCTCCGCAAGCCCCGCCCGCGGGCCACGTTCGAATCTCTCCCGACGGACCGCACCGTCGTCATGGGCATCCTCAACGTCACCCCTGACTCCTTCAGTGATGGCGGCCAGCACGAGTCCGTGGATTCGGCGGTCGCCGCTGGCCTCCGCATGTTCTACGCGGGCGCTGACATCATCGACGTAGGCGGCGAGTCGACCCGCCCGGGTGCTGACGAGGTGCCCGAGGACGAGGAGGAGCGCCGCGTCCTCCCGGTCGTCGAGGCGCTCGTCAAGGCGGGAGCCCTCGTCTCGGTGGACACCCGGCGCGCCACCACCGCCTCCAAGGCCCTCGACGCGGGGGCTCTCATCATCAATGACGTGTCCGGTCTCGAGGTCAGCCAGGACATGATCGACCTCGTGGCCGACCGCGGCGCCTATTACGTGCTCATGCACAACCGCGGCAATTCCCGCATTATGACCACCCTCACGGATTACGACAACGTGGTGGAGGACGTCCTCGCCGAGACCGTCTCCGTCCGTGACAGGCTGCGCGCCGCGGGCGTGGCGGACGAGAAGATCATCCTCGATCCCGGCATCGGATTCGCGAAGAACGGCGAGCAGAACTGGGAGCTCGTGGCCGGCATCGAGCGCTTTGTGCAGCTGGGTCACCGCGTCCTCATGGCGGCGTCCCGCAAGCGCTTCCTGGGCGAGCTGCTCACGACGGCCGGCAAGGCGGCGGATCCTGAACAGCGGGACGCGGCGACGGCGGCTATCACCGCGCTTGCGGCAGCGAAGGGCGTCTGGGGCGTGCGGGTCCACGACGTCGTCCCCAACCTCGACGCAGTCAAAGTCGTCGCCCGGGCTCGGACCTGAGGCAGGGCGTGTGGGCACCCGAGCCGATCTCATCACGCTTCGCGGCGTCACCGCCGTCGGCCATCACGGCGTCCTCGAGTTCGAGCGCCGCGATGGACAGCCCTTCGTGGTCGACGCCGTCCTGCACTCTGATTTCGCGGCGGCGGCCGCGGAGGACGACCTGACCCAGACTGCGAGCTACGCCGAGGTCGCCGAGCGCATCACCCAGATCGTCTCGGGCGAGCCCGTGGACCTCATCGAGACGCTCGCGGTCCGCATTGCGAATGCGATCCTCGCGGAGTTCGGCGCCATCACGGCCGCCGAGGTCACGGTCCACAAGCCCCAGGCGCCGATCGCCGTTCCGTTCGACGATGTCGCCGTCACGGTTTTCCGGGAGCGCTGACGTGAGCGCGGAGACTCCAGCGATCCAGTCGGACTACACGCGCGCCGTCCTCGCGCTCGGGAGCAACCTCGGCGAACGGGCGGAGACGCTGGCCGAGGCTGTCTCGGACCTTGTCGATCGCCCAGAGGTCCGGCTCGTCGACGTCTCGCCGGTCATTCAGACGAAGGCGGTGGGCGGTCCCGAGGGCCAGCCTGACTTCCTCAACATGGTCATGATCGTGCAGACGAGTCTGGGCCCCTACGAGCTGCTCGCGCACTGCCAGTCGGTCGAGGCGAAGCACCTCCGCACGCGCGAGGTCCGCTGGGGGCCGCGCACGCTCGACGTCGACATCATCACTTATGGGAACCTGGTCCAGGACGACCCAGTCCTCACCCTCCCGCACCCGCGCGCGGCCGAGCGCGCGTTCGTGCTGTTCCCGTGGCTCCTGATCGATCCGACAGCCGTGCTCGAGGGGCATCCGATCGTCGAGCTCCTCGAAGACTGCGGGGACGCGGACGCTATAGCGGACTACGACATGCTGCTTGACGAGGGGCTCGCATGAAACCCCTCCGCCTCACCGCCCTGGGTCTCATCGGCATCGTCCTGGGCCTTCTGGGCTTCGCCGCCGCCCACCTCTCGGACCGTGCGGGCGCCTCGACACCGGTCCTCCCGTACAGCGCGCTGGGAAGCATGGCCGTGATCGCGGTCTTCACGCTCGCCCTCGGCATCCGGGTTCTGCGGTGGCGGAACGAGGAGACTCGGAAGACCATGGTCGACCCCATCTTCGCCGCGCGGACGCTCGTGCTCGCGCACGCTTGCGCGTACGCCGGGGCCGTCCTCCTCGGCTGGCACGCAGGGGTCCTCGCCGACCAGATTCCGGTCTGGGCCGCGCGCGCGACGAGCCCCGTCGTTCTGCAGGCTGTCGCGATGATGGGCGGCGGCGTCGTCATGATCGCGATCGGGCTCCTCGTGGAGCGCTTCTGCAAGATCCCACCCGAGGACAACGACGAGGGCGAGTCGGACACGGCGCCCAAGCGGAAGACGGGCGACGCCGAGGGCGGCTATGCGCGGTGCGCTGACCGCGGCAGTTCCGCGGCGGGCGGAGAGGCAAGGTGATGCGTCCGGGCCGCTTGGGCGTCGGCGTCATCGGTGCAGGCAAGGTGGGCGCCGTCCTGGGTGCGGCTCTGCGCGCGGCCGAACACGCCGTCGTCGGCGTCTCCGCTGTCTCCGAGGCGAGCCGCGACCGCGCGGAGGCCCTGCTCCCCGGCGTTCCGGTCCTGGAGGTTCCCGACATCGTGGAGCGGTCGGAGCTCGTGCTCCTCGCCGTCCCGGACGATGCGCTCGCGCCGCTCGTGGAGGGGCTCGCGAAGCTCGGCGCGTGGCAGGCGGGGCAACTCGTCGCCCACACTTCCGGCCGTCATGGGGTCGGCGTGCTCGCACCGGTGCGCGCGGCCGGGGCGATCCCGCTCGCTATCCATCCTGCGATGACGTTCACGGGTATGAGCCTCGATCTCGGGCGGATCCTCGATTGCCGCTTCGGGGTGACGGCGGACCCCGCGATGCTGCCGATCGCCCAGGCGCTCGTCGTCGAGATGGGCGCCGAGCCCGTTGTCATCGCGGAGGGGGACAGGGCCGCTTATCACGCAGCCCTCGCCCACGGCTCGAACCACCTCGTCACCCTCGTCGCGCAGGCCGCGGAGGTGCTGGGGCGCATCGGTGTCGACGAGCCGGACAGGCTGCTCGGCCCCCTCCTGCGTGCGTCGCTCGAGAACGCGCTCGCCGCGGGGGAGTCGGCGCTCACCGGACCCGTGGCTCGGGGGGATATCGGTACCGTCGCCGCACATGCGGAGGCGCTCGTCGAGCTCACGCAGGAGACCGGCGGAGCGAACGACGGCGGCACCGCCGATATCCTTGAGGCCTACCGCGCGATGGCGCTCGCCACGGCCCGTCGCGCGGAGCGCCGCGGCCTCTTCGGCGCTGATGTCCGCGCTCGGTTGGAGGCGGCGCTCAGGCCCGAAGACGAGCCAGACGACGAGAACGCACGAGAGGAACCGTAGATGCCCATCACCGTCGTCCGGACGAAGGCCGAATTGCGGTCCGAGATCGCTCGCCTCGTGACGGAGCACGCGGGCCGGCGGGGCATGGCGGCCTCGCTGGGCCTGGTTCCCACCATGGGCGCCCTCCACAACGGCCACCGTATGCTCGCCGAGGCCGCCGTCGCGGCGAACGACGTCGTCGTTGCTAGCGTTTTCGTCAACCCGCTCCAGTTCGGCGACCCTAAGGACCTCGAGCGCTACCCCCGTACTCTCGATGCGGACGCGGCGCTTCTCGAGTCGATCGGCGTGGACTTGGTATTCGCCCCGTCGGTTGAGGAGATGTACCCGGGCGGCGATCCGCTAGTGCGGGTGACCGCGGGGCCGCTCGCCGAGAAGTGGGAGGGTGCCTCCCGTCCTGGGCATTTTGACGGCGTCCTCACGGTCGTGTCGAAGCTGCTTCACCTCGCCATGCCGGGGCCGGTCGCGGACCGCCCCACGGCCTTCCGGGCTTACTTCGGGCAGAAGGACGCGCAGCAGCTGGCGATCGTGCGGCGGATGGTCAGGGACCTCGACTTCCCGGTCGAGGTGGTCGGGGTGCCGATCGTGCGGGCAGAGGACGGCCTCGCGCTCTCGAGCCGGAACCAGTTTTTGGACGACGAGGACCGGGAGGCCGCCCTCGTGCTCTCGCGGGCATTGCGGCTCATGGATGAGCGCGCCACGGCCCACGAACCGCTCGAGCCGGGCGACGCCGTCGCCCTCATCGAGTCGCAGCCGGGCGTCGAGCTCGACTACTTCGAGGTCGTGGACGCGGACACTCTCGAGCCGCTCGCCTTCAACTGCCGGGAGACGCCGTTCACGGGGGAGGCCCTCGCGATCGTGGCGGCCCGCGTCGGCGACGTGCGCCTCATCGACAACATGCCCCTCAAGGCAAGCTAACCGGCCGCCACCCACCCCACCCCACCCGGCCCACCCCACCCGGCCCACCCCACCCAGCCACCCCTGGCCGTTTCGGGTACGCCAACTCGCGCCTCTGGTTGTTTCGGGTACGCCAACTCGCGCCTCTGGTTGTTTCGGGTACGCCAACTCCCGCCTCTGACCGTTTCGGGTACGCCAACTCCTGCCCCTGACCGTTTCGGGTACGCCAACTCGCGCCCCTCGCGCTCTGGGAGGGGAGTTGGCGTACCCGAGTTGGCGTGGGAGGGGAGTTGGCGTACCCGAGTTGGCGTGGGAGGGGAGTTGGCGTACCCGAAACGGAGGGGCTAGCTGGCGAAGAACTCCGCGAGGCGGTCGACGAGCGCCTTCGCCGGGCGCTCGGGGGCATCGTGGGCGAGCCGCGGGAGCACGCCGAAGTCCGAGGCGGGCAGGACGCCGTCGAGCGCTTCAGCGGCCTCGGCGAAGTACTCGGGGCTGGCGCCGCCCACGAGCAGGAGCGTCTCGAGCGGGAGCTGTTCGAAGGGCTCGGCCTTCGAGTCGGCCGCGACGACGGCACGGATCTCCCGCGGCCCGGTCGGCAGGAGGCTCGTGAGCACCTTTCCCGGCTGGGTGCGGCTGCCGATCCGGTTGAGGACGGTGAGGATCGGCAGGGGGAGCTTCGCGACGGGGCCCGCGGTCTGGAGCCCGCGCAGGAGGACCGCGAGGGCCTTCTCCTCGTCGCCGTTGCCGAGCGCGGACTCGTAGTCGTCGAGCCAATCCGCGTTGAAGTTTCCGTTGAAGGAGATGATCGGGTCGTAGACGGCGAGCTGTGTGATGTCGAGCGTGCGCCCTGCGTTGAGCGCGATGCACCCGCCGTAGTTGTGCCCGAATACCGCTTGGGACCCAGTGTGGGCGAGGACAGCACCGAGATCGGAAATTTCGACGGCGAGTGAGTAGTCGTCCGGCTGGGGCGACGACGCCCCGCGGCCCCGGCGGTTGTAGACGTGGACCGGCGCCTCGAGCGCCTCGGCCAACCGCTGCGCGAGTTCCCGGTAAAGCTCCGCCGTCACCATCGAGCCATGGACGACGACGACCCCGCCTTCCGCCCGAGGCTCGCCCGTCGAGGCGGTGAACAGCTCGAGGACGGCTCCATCTGATGTCGGGACGGTGGAAGCGACGAACTGGGAGGCTGCCATACGATGAGCTTAGCCCACAGGCTGCTGGCCTAGAATTGAACACTGTGACTGCGCAGAACACGGTGCCTGGAGCCGAGCAAGCCCTTCCGTCCGGAATCGAGCCGGCCGACGCCAGCGAGCAGATGCATGTCCGTCTGGACAAGCGCGGCAAGCTTCTCGCGCGGGGCGAGGAGCCCTATCCGGTCACGCTCGAGCGTACCCATTCACTGGCTGAGGTGCGCGCGAAGTACCCCGATCTCGAGCCGGACACGGCAACGGGCGACGTCGTCGGCGTCGTGGCGCGCGTCGTCTTCGTCCGCAACACGGGCAAGCTCTGCTTCGCGACTCTCCAGGAAGGGGACGGCACCCGTCTCCAGGCGATGCTGAGCCTTGCGAACGTCGGCGAGGAGCGCCTCGCCGACTGGAAGTCCCTCGTCGACCTCGGCGACCACGTCTACATCCACGGCGAGGTCATCTCGTCGAGGCGCGGCGAACTCTCGGTCATGGCCGATGACTGGAAGATGGCGTCGAAGGCCCTCCGCCCGCTGCCGACACTGCACGCCGAGCTCAATGAGGAGACTCGCGTGCGCCAGCGTTATGTCGACCTCCTCATGCGCGAGGAGGCCCGGCAGATGGTGTACACGCGGGCGAAGATCACAAAGTCCGTCCGTGACACCCTCGATTCCCACGGATATGTGGAAGTCGAGACACCTATGCTCAATCTCATCCACGGAGGCGCGGCCGCTCGGCCGTTCGAAACGCACCTCAATGCATTCGACCAGCGGATGACCTTGCGCATTGCAACGGAGCTCTATCTGAAGCGCGCGGTTGTGGGCGGAATCGAGCGGGTCTACGAGATCGGCCGGGTGTTCCGCAACGAGGGCGTCGATTCGACGCACAGCCCAGAATTCACGACTCTCGAATGCTATGAGGCTTACGCCGACCAATTCACGATGGCCGAGCGGATGAAGGAGATCATCCTCAACGTCGCCGATGTTGCTGGAACGCGTCAGATTGAGACGCCACAGGGAACGATCGATCTTGACGGCGAATGGCGTTGGCTCGCGGTCTATCCCGGCCTCTCCGAAGCAGTGGGTGAAGAGATCACTCCCGATACTCCCCTTGAAACGCTTCTCGAGATTGGCGACCGCCACGGGGTCAAGACGGATCCGCTGTGGACGGCGGAAAAGGCCGTCGTCGAACTGTTCGGAGATATCGTCGAGCCAACACTGATCAACCCGACCTTCGTCTATGATTACCCGCCCTCCGCCCAGCCGCTCGCCCGTCCCCACCGAGACGACCCCCGCCTCATTGAGGCATGGGACTTGATTATCGGCGGAATGGAACGGGGGACTGCGTTCTCCGAGCTCATCGACCCCGTCATCCAGCGCGAGCGGCTTACCGAACAGTCGCGCCTTGCCGCGGAGGGCGACGACGAGGCGATGCAGCTCGATGAAGACTTCCTTCGCGCCCTCGAATACGGTGCTCCCCCCATGGGTGGCATCGGTCTCGGAATCGACCGCCTCGTGATGTTGTTCACTCAGGTGGGGATCCGAGAGACCATCCTCTTCCCCTTGCTCAAGCCGGAGGCCAACTAACATGCTTTACATAGAAAACCTGCTTCCCCCGGTCATCGTCGGCCTTATTTTCTGGTTCGCCATCCGCGCAATTTTCAACGCGGACAAGTCGGAGCGTGAGGCTTTGGCCGCAGCCGAAAGGGAAGCTGAGCTCCACGATCAAGGAAAAACCTCTCCGTCTGGTGAGTGATTCGTTTTGACGCCATGGTGGCGCGGCAGCATAATGGCATTGCAATAGCGATGCCAGCACGAATTGTGCCGCCTGCACGAGCAGTGCCTGTCAGACATGCCGTCAATCCAGCGCCGACAGAGAGAGAACGCCATGGCACAGAAAGTCAAGATCATCCTCGTTGACGACCTCGACGGGGGTTCCGCGGACGAGACCGTCCGTTTTGGGATCGACGGCTCGAGCTATGAGATCGACCTCTCGCACGACAATGCTTCAAAGCTTCGCGAATCCCTTCAGGGATACGTGACGGCGGCGCGCAAGTCGTCCACGCGAGGCCAGCAGGCGCCCCGCGCCCGCGCCGCTTCCGGCAGCAGCGGTTCCCGGAATTCCGAATCCGCCAAGATCCGCCAGTGGGCCCGTGACAACGGCTACAGCGTGAACAGCCGCGGACGCATTCAGGCTGAGATTCAGGAAGCGTACCGCAAGGCGAACGCCTGATTCAGAACTTTTCTCAAAGCGACAAACCCGGCGCCACAAGGCGCCGGGTTTTTTGCATTTGTTAGGCATATTTCGGGACCCTTTATCAGGAAGCGCCCGACGGCGGCCCTCCGCTCCCTATTGGGTGCCCACCCGCCGTCGTTCGCTGGCTCGCGGACGACGACGGGCCAAGGCTCCCCGCCCGCATCTCGGCGGGGGCTCTCCGTGACTTCCGTGGCTACGGCACGGTTCACCCTGTGGCGAACAGCGCTGTGCGGGCAGCACCCGCCACGTAGCATCGAACTACTTGCCAGTGCTGTCTTTGGCAGCCCTGCACCCAATCAGCAACACCGGGGAGTTCGAGCGATGTTCGAGAGATTCACAGACCGCGCCCGCCGCGTGGTCGTGCTGGCCCAAGAAGAGGCCCGCATGCTCAACCACAACTACATCGGCACCGAGCACATCCTTCTGGGTCTTATCCACGAGGGGGAGGGAGTGGCCGCCAAGGCCCTCGAATCCCTTGGTATCTCCTTGGACGGTGTGCGGGAGCAGGTGCAGGAGATCATCGGCCAGGGCCAGCAGGCGCCGTCTGGTCACATTCCGTTCACGCCGCGCGCCAAGAAAGTGCTCGAGCTGTCCCTGCGCGAGGCGCTGCAGCTCGGCCACAACTACATCGGCACTGAGCACATCCTGCTCGGCCTGATCCGCGAGGGCGAGGGCGTCGCGGCACAGGTTCTGGTCAAGCTCGGCGCTGACCTCAACCGCGTCCGCCAGCAGGTCATCCAGCTCCTGTCGGGCTACCAGGGCAAGGAGACGGCCTCCACCGGCTCCGGCTCCGGCCAGCCCGAGGGCAGCCCCGCCGGCTCGGTCGTGCTCGACCAGTTCGGCCGCAACCTCACTCAGGCGGCGCGCGAGAACAAGCTCGATCCCGTGATCGGGCGCGAGCACGAGATGGAACGCGTCATGCAGGTCCTCTCGCGCCGCACCAAGAACAACCCCGTGCTCATCGGCGAGCCCGGCGTCGGCAAGACCGCCGTCGTCGAGGGCCTCGCTCAGGCGATCGTGCGCGGTGACGTCCCGGAGACCATCAAGGACAAGCAGCTCTACACGCTTGACCTCGGCTCTCTTGTGGCAGGCTCTCGCTACCGCGGCGACTTCGAAGAGCGCCTGAAGAAGGTGCTCAAGGAGATTCGCACGCGCGGCGACATCATCCTGTTCATCGACGAGATCCACACCCTCGTCGGTGCGGGGGCCGCCGAGGGCGCCATCGACGCCGCGAGCATCCTCAAGCCGATGCTCGCCCGCGGTGAGCTCCAGACAATCGGTGCGACGACCCTCGACGAGTATCGCAAGCACATCGAGAAGGACGCTGCGCTCGAGCGCCGGTTCCAGCCGATCCAGGTCGCCGAGCCCACCGTGGCCCTGACGATCGAGATCCTCAAGGGCCTCCGCGACCGCTACGAGGCGCACCACCGGGTCACCATCACGGACAGCGCCCTCGCCGCGGCAGCGAACCTGTCCGAGCGCTACATCAGCGACCGCTTCCTCCCGGATAAGGCCATCGACCTGATCGACGAGGCCGGGGCGCGCCTGCGCATCCGCCGGATGACGGCTCCGCCGGAGCTCAAGGCGCTCGACGAGCGCATCTCGAGTCTCAAGCTCGAGAAGGAGTCCGCGATCGACGCGCAGGACTTCGAGGGTGCTGCGGCGCTCCGCGACAAGGAGCAGAAGCTCATCTCCGAGCGCGCCGAGCGCGAGCGGGCTTGGAAGTCCGGTGACATGGACGGCGTGGCCGAGGTGGACGAGGAGCTCGTCGCCGAGGTGCTCGCCAACTCGACGGGCATTCCGGTCTTCAAGCTCACGGAGGAGGAGTCCTCGCGGCTCCTGCACATGGAGGGGGAGCTCCACAAGCGCGTGGTCGGCCAGGACGACGCCATCAAGGCGCTCTCGCGCTCGATCCGCCGCACCCGTGCAGGCCTCAAGGATCCGAAGCGTCCCGGTGGGTCGTTCATCTTCGCGGGCCCGACCGGCGTCGGCAAGACCGAGCTGGCCAAGGCCCTCGCGGAGTTCCTCTTCGGCGAAGAGGACGCGCTCATCACGCTGGACATGTCCGAGTTCTCCGAGAAGCACACGGTCTCGCGGCTCTTCGGTGCCCCTCCGGGCTACGTCGGCTACGAGGAGGGCGGCCAGCTCACCGAGAAGGTGCGCCGCCGGCCGTTCTCCGTGGTGCTCTTCGACGAGGTCGAGAAGGCCCACGCGGACCTGTTCAACTCGCTCCTGCAGATCCTCGAGGATGGACGCCTGACGGACAGCCAGGGCCGGGTCGTGGACTTCAAGAACACGATCATCATCATGACGACCAACCTGGGCACCCGGGACATCTCTAAGGGCGTCATGACCGGCTTCCAGTCGGGCACGGACACGAAGACCACGTACGAGCGGATGAAGGCCCGCGTGACGGAGGAGCTCAAGCAGCACTTCCGTCCCGAGTTCCTCAACCGCGTCGATGACGTGGTCGTGTTCCCGCAGCTCACGCAGGAAGAGATCATCGAGATCGTGGATCTCATGATCGAGCGGCTCGAGAAGCGGCTCAAGGACAAGGACATGGGCATCGAGCTCACGCAGAAGGCGAAGGTCCTGCTCGCGACCCGCGGCTACGATCCCGCCATGGGCGCCCGGCCGCTGCGCCGCGTGATCCAGAGCGAGATCGAGGATCAGCTCTCCGAGAAGATCCTCTTCGGCGACCTTTCCTCAGGCGACATCGTGCTCGTCGACGTCGAGGGCGAGGGCGATCTTGCGAAGTTCACCTTCGTCGGCACGCCGCGTCCGCACGTCCCCGAGGTCGTCTCCGCCGGCAAGGGCGGCTCGAAGGAGCTCGGCGCCTGACGTAGGCACCAGCGGCTAGCGAACGACGGCGGCCCCTCACCTCGCGAGGTGAGGGGCCGCCGTCGTCCGTGGGGAAGCCGCGGCGGGGAAATCTGGCCGGCTGCCAAAGTTGTCTTGTGAGGTCTGGAGTTGAGCGGGTACCTCTGAGTACGGTCGGAGTGCTCGGCGATGCCGGGCGCCGTCGGCGGATGCGGCGGCCTCGTGACGGAAAGGGGAGTGCCATGACGAGCAGCAGCGGGCCGGAGGATGCGGGCGTCGAGCGTGCCGAGGAGCAGGGCGGTTACGGGAGCCCAACCCCTGAACAGGAAGCCGGACAGGAAGCCAGCCAAGAAAGCATCGGCCAAGAAGGCGGCGGACGGGAAAGCAGCGTCCCGGAGCGCGGGCAGGAAAGCGCCGCGACCGAAGAAGAGGACGAGGACCAGGGCGAGCACGACGTCGACTGACTGGCGCGGAGACTGGCCGGCGCAGAGACGACTGACCGGGGCAGAAGGAGCAAGGTGAAGAAGCTCATCAATGACCCGAGGGCGGTGGTGGATGAGTCCCTCGAGGGCTTCGGCCTTGCCCACGCGGACCTCGTCGAGGTGCAGTGGGACCCTGTCTACGTGACGCGCAGGGGTGGGGCGGTGCAGGGCAAGGTCGGGCTCGTCTCGGGCGGCGGAAGCGGGCATGAGCCGCTCCACGCGGGCTACGTCGGGCAGGGCATGCTCGACGCCGCTGTCCCGGGCGCCGTCTTCACCTCGCCGACGCCGGACCAGATCCTTCCGGCGACCCAAGCGGCGCACGGTGGTCTCGGCGTCGTCCACATCGTGAAGAACTACACAGGTGACGTGCTCAACTTCGAGACCGCCGCTGAGCTGTGCGCGGCCGAGGGGATTGACGTGCGGACAGTCCTCGTGAACGACGACGTCGCGGTCGAGGACTCCCTCTACACGGCCGGACGGCGCGGGGTCGCGGGGACGGTGCTCGTCGAGAAGATCGCGGGCGCCGCCGCCGAGCGGGGAGATTCCCTCGACGCCGTGGAGGCGGTCGCGAACAGGGTTGTCGCCAACGTCCGCTCGATGGGCCTCGCACTGGCCCCCTGCACCGTCCCCCATGCGGGGAAGCCGAGCTTCGAGCTCGCGGACGGAGAGATCGAGATCGGCATCGGGATCCACGGCGAGCCCGGCCGGAAGTGCGTTGGCCTCGAGCCGGCCGACGTCCTCACGGAGCACCTGCTCACGCCGGTCGTGGAGGATCTGGGCTTCGAAGCGGGGGAGAACGTCCTCCTGCTGGTCAACGGCATGGGCGGTACCCCGCTTTCGGAGCTGTACATCGTGTATCGGCGCGCCGCGCAGCTTCTCGCTGACCGGGGTGCGAGCGTCGAACGGAGCCTTGTGGGCAACTACACAACGTCGCTCGAGATGCAGGGCTGCTCCATCACAGTTCTGCGGCTCGACGGCGAGCTGACATCTTTGTGGGATGCGCCGGTCAAGACTCCGGCGCTGCGATGGGGGGTGTGACCGTGACGGCATTGGATGCGGCGTGGGCGGATCGGTGGCTCAGGGAGTGTGCCCGGGTGCTCGCGGAACGCAGGGAGGAGCTCATCGAGCTCGACCGCGCGATCGGCGACGGGGATCACGGCGAGAACATGGACCGCGGGTTCCGCGCCGTGGTCGCGAAGCTCGACGAGGGGCCGAGCGAGTCCGTGGCGGCGGCCCTCAAGCTCGCCGCGATGACGCTCATGGGCAAGGTGGGCGGGGCGGCCGGGCCCCTTTACGGGACCGCGTTCCTCCGCGCCTCCGTGGCGGCCGGCGACCGGGACAAACTCGACGGTCCCGCGGTCGAAGCTGTGCTCGCTGCGGCGCGGGACGGCATTGTGGCCCGCGGGAAGGCGGAGCCCGGCGACAAGACGATGGTGGATGCGTGGTCCCCGGCGGTCAAGGCGGCCGCGACCCCGGCCGACGGCGAAGCCGCCCTCGAGGCTGCGGCGTCCGCCGCGGAGGCGGGCGCCCAGGCGACGAAGCCGCTCGTGGCCCGGAAGGGCAGGGCGAGCTACCTCGGGAGCCGCAGCGTGGGGCACCTCGATCCGGGGGCCATCTCGACGGCGTACATCCTGCGTGCTGCGGTCACCGCTGCCGTCTCCGAGATCAGCGCGGGAGACGTCGAGTGAGCCCAGTCGGTCTGCTCATCGTTTCGCACAGCGTGCGTCTCGCGGAGGGGGTCGTGGAGCTCGCGGAGCAGATGGCCCCGTCCGTGCCGCTCGTCGCCGCGGGCGGCACGGACGACGGCGGCGTGGGCACGAGCTTCGAGAAGGTCATGAAGGGGATCGCGGAGGCCGATCAGGGTGCGGGTGTCGTCGTCATTGCGGATCTCGGTTCCGCGATCATGACGGCGGAGTCCGTGCTCGAGTTTCTCGACGACGAGCAGCGCTCGCGGGTGCGCCTCGCTGACGCCGCAATCGCCGAGGGCGCCGTGGCGGCTGCCGTGGCGGCGGAATCGGGGGCTGGTCTGGACGCGGTCGTCCGCGCCGCCGAGGAAGCCGTGCCCGGGGCGGAACCGGAGGAGGCGCCCGAAGTCGCCGAGCCCTCGGAGTCCGCCGTCCTCACGCTCTCGAACCGCACAGGCCTGCACGCCCGTCCCGCCGCGGTCCTCGCCGGAAGGCTCTCGCAGCTCGACGCGGAGGTCACCATCAACGGCGTCGACGCGCAGTCGGTGATGGCGCTCATGGCCTTGGGGGCGAAGAAGGGCGAGCAGCTCGTCGTGGAGGCGTGGGGAGCGGAGGCGGCCAAGGCGGTGCGTCTCGTGCGGGAGCAGGTCGAGCGGGGCTTCGGCGAGGTGTGAAAGAAGTGTTTCACCATGAGTGAACGCCTCTGTGCTCCTCACCACAGAGCGGGTTGAATCGGTGCCATGAGTGCCGACGTCCAGACCGAAGAGTCGCAGACCTCCCAACCTGCGCCGCAGCAGGCTCCCGAAACCCCGTTCCACGACCTTGACCACTACGTAGCGATCCCACGACTGAGCGGCCTGGTCCTGAGTCCGGACGGTTCGAGGCTCGTCACGACCGTCGCGACCCTCAACGGCAAAGGCACCGAATACGGTTCGGCTCTCTGGGAGATCGATCCCGCAGGCAGCCGCCCGGCGCGCCGCATCACCCGCAGCGCGAAGGGGGAGGCCGGCGCCGCCTTCGCGGCGAACGGCGACCTCTTCTTCACATCCGCCCGCCCCGACCCCGAGAAGCCCGACGATGAGCCGGTCAACGCGCTGTGGCTCCTCCCTCGCGACGGTGGAGAGGCGCGGGTCGTCCTGAGCCGGGCGGGCGGCGTCGGCTCTGTCCTGACGGCGCGCGCCGCGGAGGCGACGTTTGTCCAGGCGTCCGTGCTCGCCGGGAGCGCCGACGAGGAGGACGACGAGAAGCGGCGCAAGGCGCGCAAGGACGGCAAGGTCGCCGCCATCCTGCACTCCGCGTACCCAGTTCGCTTCTGGGACTCCGACCTCGGCCCCGACGAGCCGCGCCTCTTCGCCGTCGAACGCTCTTCCAAGGAGGCCGAGCCGGGCAAGCCGTCCACGGTCGACGAGGGGCCTTCGCTCGAGCTGCGCAACCTCACGCCGGACGTCGGCGCTGGCTTGCGCTTCGGCGAGGCGCACGTGAGCCCAGACGGGGCGACCCTGTACGCCGGGATCCTCAAGCCGCTCCCAAAGGCCGACCTGCGGGACGAGCTCGTAGCGATCGACGTTGCCAGCGGCAGCCGGAGGACACTTCTCGCCGAGGACGGCAAGGACTTCTTCCCCGGCCCGGTGAGCCCCGACGGGCGAACGCTCGCCGTCGTCGTCGAACCTCACACGACGCCCACCGAGTCCTTCCGGAGCGAGCTGTACCTCCTCGACGTCGCAAGTGGCGAGCTGCGCCGGCTCGCCCCGGGCTGGGACCGCCAGCCTCACCCGCAGGCCTGGCTTCCGGACGGCTCGGCGCTCCTCGTGACGGCGGACGACGCCGGTCGCTCGCCCGTCTTCCGCATCGACGCCACGAGCGGCGACGTCACCCGCGTGACGCCCGACGACGCCGCCTACACGGACGTCGTTGTCTCACCTGACGGAGCGACCGCCTACGCCTTGCGCAGCTCCTACCTCTTCCCCGCGGAGGCCGTGCGCATCGACCTCGCGAGCGGCGACGTCACGCGTCTGGCGAACCCCACCGAGCGCCCGGAGATCCCGGGGCGCCTCGAGGAAGTGACGGCAACGGCCGAGGATGGGACGCCGCTGCGCGCGTGGCTCGCCTTGCCCCAAGACGCGCAAGAGGGGGCGAAGCACCCCCTTCTGCTGTGGATCCACGGCGGCCCGATCGGTTCGTGGAACGCGTGGACGTGGCGCTGGAATCCGTGGCTCCTGACGGCGCAGGGCTACGCCGTCCTCCTCCCTGATCCAGCCCTCTCGACCGGCTACGGCCAGAACTTCATCCAGCGCGGCTGGGGCCGATGGGGCGCCGAGCCGTTCACCGACCTCATGGCCGTCACCGATGCAGCCCTCGAGCGCCCCGACCTCGACCCCGAGCGCACCGCCGCGATGGGCGGCTCCTTCGGAGGGTACATGGCGAACTGGGTGGCCGGGCACACCGACCGTTTCAGGGCGATCGTCACGCACGCGAGCCTATGGGCGCTCGAGGGCTTCGGCATGACGACGGACATGGCGCACTACTGGGCGAAGGAGATGGACGAGGCCATGCAGGAGGCCTATTCGCCCCACCGCGCCGTGGGCGAGATCCGCACTCCCATGCTTGTCATCCATGGCGACAAGGACTACCGGGTGCCGATCGGCGAGGGGCTCCGGCTCTGGTACGAGCTCCTCAACAAGTCGCAATTGTCCCTTGACGAGTCCGGGCGCACGCCGCACCGCTTCCTCTACTTCCCGGACGAGAACCATTGGATCCTCAAGCCCCAGCATGCGAAGGTCTGGTACGGCGTCGTGAGCGCGTTCCTCGCGGAGCACGTCCTGGGTCAGGAGCGTGAGCTGCCGAAGGAGCTCGGGCTCTAGGATGGCTCCATGACAGCCGCCCAAGCCGCGACCGAGCCCACCGCCGCCCCGACCTTCCGGGTGCGCCGCGCGCGGACGAGCGATGTCGCGGCCATCAAGCGGCTTGTGGCCCCGCTCGCGGACCGCCGGATCCTCATCTCGAAGGAGTCCGTGGCGTACTTCGAGTCGATCCAGGAGTTCCGGGTCGCGGAGACCGAGGACGGCGAACTCATCGGGTGCGGGGCCCTCCACGTCATGTGGGAGGACCTCGCCGAGGTGCGCACGCTCGCCGCTGCTGATTCGTGGCGCGGCCGGGGCGTGGGCCACGCACTCGTCCAGCGGCTCCTCTCGGACGCGGCCGACGTCGGAGTGCAGCGGGTCTTCTGCCTCACCTTCGAGGTGGGCTTCTTCGAGCGGCATGGCTTCGAGGTCATGGCGGACCAGTCGGCCGTGGATCCCGAGGTCTACTCGGAGCTCTTGCGCTCCTCCGATGAGGGCGTCGCCGAGTTCCTCGACCTCGCAAGGGTCAAGCCGAACACGCTCGGCAACACGCGCATGATCAAGTGGCTCGCCGGACGCGCTCGGGAGTAGCGTGGCGGGGCGCGTTCAGTGCGGGAGCGCGAGGCCACCAGTGAGCTCTACGGCGAGACCGTCTGCGAGGAGACCCGCGATGCAGCGTTCGAGCTGTTCGGGGGCGGGTGCGAGGGCGTGGAGGCGTGCGAGCTCGGGGCTCGTTGCCGAGCCTTCGGTGAGCGCTGTGACCGGTTCCGCCGTGACTGGTTCCGCCGTGGCCAGCCCGTCTAGCACCACTCGAGGCACAGGGCGCGAGGCCCCGCGCAGCACGGCCATGATCGCGCCGCGAACCTGGCGGTCCGTTCCGTGCCAGGCCTGGCCCTTGGGCACGTACGACGGCGGGGGCTCCCCTGCCGCGCGCCACGCGCACTCGTCCGCTACAGGACACATCGAGCACTTGGGCGATCGCGCTGTGCATATGAGGGCCCCCAGCTCCATCACGCCGGCATTCCAGCGGACGGAGGTCGCGTCGTCGTCCGGGAGCAGCGCCTCCGCGAGCCGTCGCTCTGCCGCCGTGAGGGCGGGCGCGGGGAGGGCGTCGCCGCTGACCAGCCGTGCGTGCACGCGTCGGATGTTCGTGTCGACCACGGAGGCCCGGCGTCCGAATGCGAAGGCCGCGACCGCTGCCGCCGTGTAGCCACCGACCCCGGGCAGCGCGAGGAGGCCGTCCTCGGAGTCCGGAAGCTCGCCGTCGTGCTCGGTGGCGATGACCGTGGCGGCGGCGTGGAGACGCAACGCTCGGCGCGGATATCCGAGGCGACCCCAGGCCCGGACCGCCTCCCCGGGAGACTCCGCCGCGAGATCCGCGGCCCTGGGCCAGCGCTCCATCCACTCGCGCCACACAGGGAGCACCCGCACGACCGGCGTCTGCTGAAGCATCACCTCGCTCACCAGCACGCCCCACGGGCTGCACCGCGGATCCCGCCAAGGGAGGTCGCGCGCCTCGGTGGCGAACCAGCGGACGACGGCGCCGTGCAGCTTGGCGGTCAGGGCTCCTCCTCGGGTCCGCCGGGTGGGGTGGTGGGCGATTCCACTCTAGCCGTGCGGCGCGGCGCAACGGTGGGCCGGTCAACGTTTCCTAGCCTAGAAGCATGGCAGCACGCGGAAAACTGAGCCCCGCCGTCTATCGCCGCCGGAGACTGGTCGTCGGAACTCTCCTGGCGCTTGTACTCGTGGCTTTCGGCGGTGGCGCGTGGGCCCTCACGCGCGGCTCGAGTCAGCCGGCGGCCTCGGGGCGTACCTCCGAGGACGGCGGTCCAGTCGCGGTCGCGACAACGTCCTCTGCCGCAGGGTCCTCTGCCGCAGGGCCCTCGCCGAATGCCAGCTCTGCCACGCCCAGCGCGACGGCCACTGACACGGCGTCCGCAACGCCGTCCGCCACCGCTGCTTCGACTGCGGACGCGACTCCGACGCCGACGCCGACCGCCACATGCGATCCGGCAAAGTTCGCGCTGACCGCGTCGACGGACCAGCGGGTCTACAGCCCTACCGAGAACCCAGTGCTCACTCTCAAAGTCACGAACCAGAACAGCATCCCGTGCACGCTGAATGTCGGCACGTCGCAGATGGAGTATCAGATTGTGAGCGGCGCGGATCGCGTCTTCGACTCGAAGGACTGCCAGAACGGCTCGGCCGACCTGCTGAAGACCCTCGCACCGGGCGCGAGCGAGACGGCGAACTTCCCGTGGCCGCGGGTGCGCTCCACCGAGGGGTGCAAGGCGGTCCAGGTCAAGCCCCTTCCTGGCACGTATGTCCTGACGACCTCGCTCGGTCCGCTGGACAGCCAGAAGGCCGTGTTCACGCTCCAGTGACGCCAGCCGCTCGCGGACGCCTCGTCCGAGCGGCCCCAGTTTCGGTCAGAGGAAGCGGTCGAGCAGGCTGGCCTCGGCCATGCGGCTGAGCCCTTCGCGGACGGTTCGCGCGCGCTGCTCACCGATGCCGTCCACCGTCATGAGGTCTTCGATCGTCGCGGCCATCAGGTTCTGGAGGCCGCCGAAGTGGTCCACGAGACGGTCGGCGACGGCGCGCGGCACCGGCTTGAGGCCCGAGATGAGCCGGTAGCCGCGGGGCTCGACCACGGCGTCGAGCGTGCTCTCGCCGCCCGCGTAGCCGAGGATTGCGGCGATGCGGTTGAGGTCGATGAGATCAGTCGGGGAGAGCTCGATGAGGGCTTGTGCGGCGGCGTCGATCGTCTCGGCCGTCGCGTCGTCGCCCGCATAGTCGCGGATCACGACATCGCTCCCTGGCCCGCGGCCGACCGTGAGCTCTTCGAGCTGGAGGGAGAGGAGACGGCCGTCTTCGCCGAGCTCGAGCACGTACTGGCCGATCTCTTCCGAGATGCGCCGCACCATTTCCTGGCGCTGAAGCGTCTGTGCGACGTCGCGAACGGTCACCATCGCCTCGATTTCGAGGGCAGAGAGGGAGTTCGTCACCTGGTCGAGGCGCGCGCGGTAGCGTTCGAGGGTCGCGAGAGCCTGGTTCGCGCGGGCGAGGACCTTCTCCGAACCCTCCAAGACGTAGCGCAACCCGCGGACGTACAGGGCGATGATCTGCATCGACTGGCTCACGGAGATCACGGGGAGGCCGGTCTGGATCGCGACGCGTTCGGCAGTCCGGTGGCGCGTGCCGGACTCCGAGGTGGGGATGGTCGGATCGGGGACCAGGTGAACCGCCGCCCGGAGGATGGTCTTCGCCTCGCGATCGGTGACGATCGCGCCGTCCATCTTCGCGAGTTCACGCAGACGGGTGGGAGAGAAGTCGATGCCGATCTCGAAGCCGCCTGAGCAGATGGAGTCGACTGTGCGATCGAAGCCGAGCACGATGAGCGCGCCCGTCCGGCCCCTGAGGATCCGCTCGAGGCCGTCGCGGAGGCCGGTTCCCGGTGCTACCCGACCCAAGGTGGCGGCTAGCACTTCCTCGGGACTCCGAGCCATATGACATTCCCTTTCGCGGCACAGCAAAGGCACCCACGTGGGCACTGAGTCCCATGCTATATGCGCGTCCAGACGCGCAATGTTCGCCTATGGCAACGATTTGGCGACCATTCGAGGCAGCTACCCGCCAGTACTGATGAGCAGCCCGAGGGCCTCGGCGACGTGGCTCACCTCGCGCACTGAGAATCCTGCTGGGATCTCGCCGGGGCCCGTTGGGCTCGCGGGCACGACGGCGTGGGTGAAGCCCAGACGGTGGGCTTCCTGGATGCGACGGTTTATCCCGGGCACCGGCCTCACCTCCCCCGCCAGGCCGACCTCGCCGAACGCAATGAGGCGCTGGGGGAGTGCTTGGCGGGTCTTCGCGGAGGCGACGGCGAGAGCCACCGCGAGGTCAGTCGCAGGCTCACTGAGTTTCACGCCGCCCACGGTCGCCACGTAGCTGTCGTCCTTGTGCAGCACGCAGCCTGCACGCTGCTGGAGCACGGCAAGGAGCATCGCTACCCGAGACGAGTCGAGGCCGCTCGTCGCCCGGCGGGGCTGGGCGTTCGAGCTTTCCGCGAGGAGCGACTGAACCTCCGCGAGCAGGGGCCGCCTGCCCTCGAGGGTGACCGTGATGCATGTGCCCGAGACGGGCTCCTTGGTGCGGGAGACGAAGAGGCCCGAAGGGTCCGTAACGCTCGCAATGCCATCCTCGCCGAGGTCGAAGCAGCCGACCTCGTCAGTTGGCCCGTAACGGTTCTTGACCGCCCGGATGAGCCGGAGCCTCGAGTGCCGCTCCCCTTCGAATTGGCACACGACGTCGACGAGATGTTCGAGAAGACGGGGACCCGCGATCGATCCCTCCTTCGTCACGTGCCCCACGAGGAGGGTCGTCATGTTGCGTCGCTTGGCTGCGGCGATGAGCGAGGCCGCCACTTCGCGGACCTGCGAAACGCCGCCCGCGCTGCCCTCGACCTCTGCGCTCGAGAGCGTCTGGACGGAATCGACGACGAGGAGGCGGGGCTCGAGCTTCTCGACCTGCCCGAGAGCCTGGCCGAGGTCGGTCTCGGCCGAGAGGTAGAGCCCAGGGGAAACTGCCCCGATGCGCTCGGCACGGAGCTTGACCTGCGCGGCCGATTCCTCGCCCGTCACATACAGAACGTGGGAGGGCACTCCTGGCGCCGCGGTCGCCGCAACCTTGGCCGCGACGTCGAGCAGGAGCGTCGACTTGCCCACGCCGGGCTCTCCTGCGAGGAGGATCACCGCCCCCGGGACGAGCCCGCCTCCGAGGACGCGGTCGAGTTCGCTCACACCCGTCGGCAGGAAGGCGGCCTCAGTCGCGTCGACGTCCGCGATCAGCCGCGCGGGCTCGCGGACGGTGACGGCCGCCGTCGTCCGCGCCACGGCAGCGCCGACCTCCTCGACGGTGCCCCAGGACTGGCACTCACCGCAGCGGCCCACCCACTTCACGGTCGTCCAGCCGCATTCGGCGCAGCGGTATCCGGCCGCGGGCCGGGACGAGCGCGTGGAGGTCTTCGAAGCCATGCCACAAGGCTAATGGCGACCTACGACAATCCTGCCGGCTCCCATTCGCGCCCCGGCCGTCACAGTGCAGGAAGGAGCGCGACCGCCTCGTCGTGGCCATAGCCGGCGGCTTCGAGGAGGTCCACGAGCATCGGTCTGATGAGGATCACGAGCGCCTCGCCCTCGAGCCTTTCGACGTGGAGCTTGCGCGGGTGCGCACGGGACGCGATCTGTTCGAGCATGAGCCCCGCGGAACGCCTGTTGACGCGCCGCTCCTCACGGTCTTCCGTGGAGAGGCCTGCCGCGACGAGGTCGAGTGCCTCCGCCGTGTTCTCGAGGAGCTCCGCGATGTCTTCGGCGGCCATCTCCGAGAGCGCGGCGTTGTTGATCGCGCTCGCGATCCGCCTCGCCACGACGCGGCCGTTGCGGAGAGCGAGGTCGAGGTATTCGACTGCATGCTCGAAGTTCTCGATCTCGGAGCGGTAGCGGCGGTAGGCGGGGGCGAGGCGGGTGACCTCGCCCGAGGTCTTGAGCGTCGTCCGGATGGCGTCGACGAGGTTCTGCGAGCCCCGCCCGCGCACGAGCGCGTGCCAGGCTCGGGTCGAGTCCGCTTCGGTGAGCGCCTCGGAACACTCTCGGAGCATCTCGGAGAACGCGCCGACAAGCTGGTGCAGGTCGTGGCGGGGCTGAACACGCGGGTCTCGGGGGAGGAGCGCGGTGAGGAGGAGGGAGACGAGACCGCCGATGACGGCGTCCAGACTCCGGGTGAAGGGGCCACCGACGGGTGCGGGGAGCAGAACGACGAAGAGCGACTGGATGCCGAGCTGCGTTGCGAAGATCACGCCCCGGTCGAGGAAGCGGGCCAGCAGGAGCGAGACCACGAGCACGATGGCTGCTTGGGTGATGCCGGCTCCGAAAAGCGTCCTCATGAGGTCGCCGAGCACGATGCCGAGCGTGCATCCGGCCGAGACTTCGAGCACCTTGCGGAGCGTGAGGTCCCGCCCGAAGCCCAGGGAGACCAGAGCTGAGGTGGCAGCGAAGATCGGGCCGACGTGGCCGAGGAGGTGCTCCGCGATGAGGTACGCCGCGACGGCGCCCACGGCCATGAGGATCACGGGCATGAGCGAGGCCCTCGCGCGTGCCCAGCCGGCCCGAGCTCGCTTCCTCGCCGCCCCCGGCATCCGCGCAAGCCTCGCTCTCGCGGAAGCAGGCGGCGCTGACTCCTCCCGGGGCGCTTTCCCCCGTTGGGCGATCTCCATAGAGGCAGTTTAGGGAGGCAGGCTGGGCTCGGGACGAAGTCCACTACTTCTGCAGGAGTGTGATGTGCAAGACTCACGCGCCAGATGTCACCGATCCTCTCCCACGCGTTCACCTTGCGTTAACCAGCGTCGCGGACTCTCTTTACCTGAGGCTCCTACTTTCGAATTCAGTACGACTCGTACGCACCCGATGGTCAGCGCCATTCGCACGGCGCACCTCAAATCACCCTGGAAGGGGTCATTTTCGTGAAGGCTCTCCGTTTCGGCCGCCTCTCGGCGGTTGCCGTCGTCGCCGCTGGCGCGCTTGCCCTGTCCGCGTGCGGTTCCGACAACCCGGCCGGTTCCTCGGGCTCGGGCCCCGCTACTTCTTCGGGCCCGAAGGTCACGGGAACGCTCACCGGCGCCGGTTCGACTGCCCAGTCCGCCGCGATCGATGCCTGGAAGCAGGGCTTCACCGCCGCGAACTCCGGCGTCACCGTCCAGTACAACCCGGTCGGCTCGGGCGCCGGCCGCAAGACGTTCATCTCGGGCGCGGGCCAGTTCGCCGGCTCGGATGCCGCGATGTCGACTGACGAACTCACCCAGGCGAAGTCCGTGTGCGGCCCTGATGGCGCTCTCGACCTCCCGGTCTACATCTCCCCGATCGCGGTGACGTTCAACCTCCCGGGTGTCACGAGCCTCAACCTCGCGCCTGACACGATTGCGAAGATCTTCCGTGGCCAGATCACGAACTGGAACGATCCGGCCATCGCGGCCGACAACTCCGGCGTGAACCTGCCGAGCCTCAAGATCACGGCTGTTCACCGTTCCGATGACTCGGGGACTACCCAGAACTTCACCGACTACCTGAACAAGGCTGCCCCGTCTGTCTGGACCGACAAGTCGAACCAGACCTGGCCTTCCTCCCTCCCCGGTGAGAATGCCAAGGGCACGTCGGGCGTCGTCAAGACGGTCACAGATACGCAGGGCGCGATCGCCTACTCCGACGACTCTGCGGTGAGCGGCAGCCTCGGCAAGGCGAAGATCAAGGTCGGCAGCTCGTGGGTCGCCATCTCGGCTGAGGGCGCCGCAAAGGCCGTCGAGCTCTCGCAGCCCGCCTCGGGCCGCGCGGCAAACGACCTCGCGCTCAACCTCGACCGCACCCCGACGGACTCGTCGGCGTACCCGATCGTCCTCGTCTCGTACCACGTCGTCTGCGACGCGTACAAGGACCAGGCCACGGTCGACCTCGTGAAGGCGTGGGAGAACTACGTCGTCTCGGACGCCGGCCAGCAGGCCGCTGCCGCCGCCGCGAAGAGCGCGCCGCTCTCGCCGGCCCTTGCCGCGAAGGCCAAGACCGCAATCGACTCGATCAAGGTCAAGTCCTGATTGCTTCCTGAAGGCGCGAGCCCGCTTCGGCCACTTCGGTCGGAGCGGGCCTTGCGCTGAGTGAGAGAGGACGTGTCAAGATGACGAGAACCCTCCATGAGACCCCCCGCGTGACCAAGGGACAAGATGTGACTGCAACCGAGACAAAGACACCGGAGAGCTCAGGTCGGCTCCGGGCACTGTCGTCCCGACAGGGCGCCGCGGGAGACAAGGTCTTCTCGGGCGCGGCACTTGCGGCTGGCGCGATCATCCTCGTGGTGCTCGTCGCCGTCGCCGTCTTCCTCGTCGTCCAGGCGATGCCGGCACTCCTCGCCCCGCAGGGCCAGATCGCGAACGGAAAGGGCTTCTGGCCCTACATCTTCCCGCTCGTCGTCGGCACGGTCATCGCCGCGGCAATCGCCCTCCTCATCGCCACGCCGATCTCGATCGGCGTCGCGCTCTTCATCTCGCACTACGCTCCGAGGCGTCTTGCGCAGATCCTCGGATACATCATCGACCTGCTTGCGGCCATCCCTTCGGTCATCTTCGGCGCTTGGGGCATCTCGTTCCTCGCGCCCGCACTCGTGCCCGGGTACACGTGGCTCTCCTCGGTCCTCGGATGGATCCCGATCTTCGCCGGCCCCCCGTCGGCGACTGGCAAGACCCTGCTGACGGCCTCGATCGTGCTCGCGGTCATGGTCATCCCCATCATCACGTCGGTCTGCCGCGAGATCTTCCTCCAGACGCCCAAGCTGCACGAAGAGGCGGCGCTTGCGCTCGGCGCGACGCGGTGGGAGATGATCCGCATGGCGGTCCTGCCCTTCGCCCGCCCAGGCATCATCAGCGCCGTCATGCTCGGCCTCGGCCGCGCGCTGGGCGAGACCATGGCCGTCGCTCTCGTGCTGTCCTCGGGCCCCCTCATCGCGAGCCTCATCCAGTCGGGCAACCAGACGATCGCCGCCGAGATCGCCCTCAACTTCCCCGAGGCGAGCGGCCTGAGCCTCAACACGCTCATCGCCGCCGGCCTCGTGCTCTTCGTCGTCACCCTCGCGGTCAACATCCTGGCCCGTTGGGTCATCAGCCGCCACAAGGAATTCTCGGGAGCGAACTGACATGACAGCCATCGCGACCTCTCGGCGCCGCACTGCGCTGACCCGCAACCGACTCCCGCGCTATGCCCCGTGGGCGGCGCTCGCCGTCGGCCTCGTCGTGGGTGCGGCCCTTTCGACCCTCATCGGCTTCAATGTCTTCGGGTGGGGAGTCTTCTCGGCGGTCATCTACACGCTCGTCTACGTCTCGTGGAGCGGCGCGGTCGAGGGCGGCCGCAAGGCACGCGACAAGTTCGCCACGTGCCTCGTCGTCGGTGCGTTCATCGTGGTGGTCCTGCCACTGTTCTCGGTCCTTTGGACCGTGCTCGAGGGCGGCATCAAGGGCCTCCTCACGCCTGGCTTCCTCGGCACGTCGATGAACGGCGTGAGCGGCATCCAGGACAACGAGTCCGTGAACACGGGCAGTCGGGTGCTCGGCGGCATCTACCACGCCATCATGGGCACCCTGCTCATCACCCTGTGGGCCACGCTCATCTCGGTGCCGATCGGGCTGCTCACCTCGATCTACCTCGTGGAGTACGGCGAGGGCCGCCGGCTGGCGAAGGCGATCACGCTGTTCGTCGATGTCATGACCGGCATCCCGTCGATCGTCGCAGGCCTCTTTGCCGCGGCGCTGTTCGCCACGATCTTCGGTCCGGGAACGGAGACCGGCTTCGTCGCGGCCATCGCGCTCACGGTCCTCATGATCCCCGTCGTCGTCCGCTCGAGCGAGGAGATGCTCCGCATCGTCCCCAACGAGCTCCGCGAGGCCGCCTACGCCCTCGGCGTGCGGAAGTGGCGGACCATCCTCAAGGTCGTCATCCCCACCGCGATCTCGGGCATCGCCTCGGGCATCACCCTCGCGATCGCCCGCGTCATCGGTGAGACGGCCCCGATCCTGCTCACGGCCGGCTTCGCGACGAAGATCAACTTGAACGTGTTCTCGGACTGGATGGCGTCCCTTCCGACGTACATCTACTTCCAGATCCTCAACCCGACGTCGCCGTCGAACCCGGATCCGAGCATCCAGCGAGCATGGGGCGCCGCCCTCGTGCTCATCATCTTCGTCATGATCCTCAACCTCGTGGCGCGCCTCGTCGCGCGGATCTTCGCCCCGAAGACCGGTCGCTGACCGCCCCCAGATCGACCTTTTCGAACCGAAGGAAAGCATGTCCAAGCGAATCGACGTCAAGGACCTGAACGTCTACTACGGCAACTTCCTGGCCGTCGAGGGCGTCTCCATCAACATCGCCGCGCGTTCCGTCACCGCGTTCATCGGCCCCTCGGGCTGCGGCAAGTCGACCTTCCTCCGCACGCTCAACCGCATGCACGAGGTCCTTCCGGGCGCCCGGGTCGAGGGACAAGTGCTCCTCGACGGTGACGACCTCTACGGCTCGGGCGTCGACCCTGTGGCCGTGCGCAGCCACGTGGGCATGGTCTTCCAGCGCCCCAACCCCTTCCCCACGATGTCCATCCGCGACAACGTCCTTGCCGGGGTGAAGCTGAACGGCGGTCGGCTCTCGAAGTCCGACGCCCAGGAGATCGTCGAGTCCTCGCTCAAGGGCGCAAACCTCTGGAATGAGGTCAAGGACCGCCTGGACAAGCCGGGCTCCGGCCTCTCGGGCGGCCAGCAGCAGCGCCTGTGCATTGCGCGAGCGATCGCCGTGAAGCCCGACGTCATCCTCATGGACGAGCCGTGCTCGGCCCTCGACCCGATCTCCACGCTCGCGGTCGAGGACCTCATCAACGAGCTCAAGGAGCGCTACACGGTCGTCATCGTGACGCACAACATGCAGCAGGCTGCTCGCGTTTCGGACAAGACGGCGTTCTTCAACATCGCGGGTACCGGCAAGCCGGGCAAGCTCATCGAGTACGCGGACACGACGACGATCTTCAACAACCCCAAGGAGAAGGCGACCGAGGACTACGTCTCGGGTCGCTTCGGGTAGGCCCCTCCCTCCGATCCCCGGCTGGCTACGAGGCTAGCGGGTCGAAGGCGAGTGCGAGGACGAGGCCGAGAAGCGCCGTCACGAGCGGGGTCGCGATCCAGACGGCCACGAGCCTGGTCAGGAGCCGTCCGTTGACCGCGGAGTACCTCTGATTGCTGCCGGCACCGAGGATCGAGGCGGCCACGGTGTGCGTGGTCGAGAGCGGCCACTTGAGCCAGAGCGCGCCGAAGAACAGCATGAGCGTCGTCACGAGTTGGGAGACGAAGCCGCGAAGCGGATCCGTACGGATCAGCCGGTGGCTCAGGGTGTAGGTGACCCTCCACCCGCCCGCGAGCGTGCCGATGCCGAGGGCGAGGGCCGCGACGACGACGATCCATCCGGGGACCCCCGTCCAGTCGGTCCGGTTCCCGATCGCCGCCACGACGAGGACCGCGATGATCCGCTGCCCGTCCTGAAGTCCGTGCCCGAACGCAACGGCCGCGGTCCCGACGGATTGGGTCGCGCGCAGCATCGCGTGTGCTTGGCTCGGCTGGCGGTAGCGCGCGATCCGGGTGGTGAAGCTCGTGAGGAAGAACGCGACGGCGAAGGCGAGCACCGGAGAGATGAGGAGCGGGAGCCACACCTGGAACCACAGGAGGTTCGCGAGGCCGTCCTGGAGCGCGTGCCCGCGAATCACCGACGCGAAGCTTGCGCCGACGAGTCCGCCGACTAGGGCGTGCGTGGACGACGACGGATAGCCCCGCCACCAGAGGTATGCGTTCCACAGGCTTGCGCTCACCACGGTGGCAAGGAGCACGACGAGGCCACGCGCGCCGTTGGGGGCGGTGAGCCAGCTGCCGCCGAAGTAGTTGAGGAGCCATGCGCTAGTGACCGTGCCGACGACGTTGAAGAAGGCCGCGAGGATGACGGCGACACTCGGGGTGAGAGCTCGAGTGCGGACAGTGAGGCCGACCGCGTTGGAGGCGTCGCGGAACCCGTTGAGGAACGCGAAGACAGACGTGAAGACGACCACCGCGACAAGTAGCGCGATGCTCACCTCACGACTCTTTCACGATGATCCGGCCCACGTTGGCGCCGACGTCTTTGAGCGCGTGGGCCGCACCGAGAAGTGCCCTCGCCATCTCGATGCTCCGCGCGTAGGTGTTCAGGGAGAGTTCGCGCACCGCGTTGGCAGCCCACAGGCGGTGCGTGTGGTTTGCCCGTTTGGCGAGGCGGATCATCTCGATCCAGTAGTCCTCGAGGCCGTCGAGGTGCCCGAGGCCCCTCATCGCGCCGACCGTGAGCTCGGCCTGGCGGTTCACGATCTCGAGTTGGTCCGACGCCTCCCGTGCAGGCCGGTCGAGACGGTTCACGAGCGTGATCTCCCCGACGGCCACGAGCTGCTCCATTGCTTCGCCGAGCCCCTCGGAGAGGTCGAGGAGGTCCTCGCGGGGGAGAGGGTTGATGAAGCTTGTGCGCAATTGGGTCAGGAGCGAGCGCTGGAGCTCGGTTGCGCGCCGATCGATCCGCATGAGTTCTTCGAAGATTCGCTCGTGCTCTTCGCGGGGCGCTCCGAACATCTCGGAGAGCACCTGCACCGCGAGAACCAATTGCTGCGCGAGATCCGCGAGGAGTTCGAGCGCGGCCGTCTCCTGCGGGAAGAGACGCAGCTTCATGAATCCTCCGGGGTGCGGGCCGTGCGGGCTGGGCAGGGGTCCGGCGACGGCCGGCATGACGCATGGTACGCGACCAAGGTGAATTGGGCGCGGGCGGTTCGGATTCCTCCCCGCGCCGGGAATGCGCGTCATGGCTTCGTCGCTCAGTGCTCAGTATGCGCGGGGGTAGTTCGTTTTCTGATTTGGAGGGGTTGAGCACTGATGCCGAACCTGCGCCACCACTTAGTCGCCGAGTTCTGTACACGGAGAAACGGCTTCGGAGCCACGGAGGCCATGCGCTCAGCCCGTAGGTTCGTCCAGAAGCAGCGCGCGCGGTGTTTGCGTCATCCTTCTTCCTTCGAGCACGACGACGGTTCCGGCCGCCGGCTCGACGGCGAGGGCTGCTGGGGGGCAGACAACAGCGAAAGGTCTTCTAGTCTTGTTTGAACAGGTCATTGACCGGGTGCTGCGCTATGTCGCGCACAATCTCGGCGTTCGGATCGTGGGGGCCTCGGGAAGCGGCCGAACCTCCGTCGCGAAGAGGGTTGTCGAAGAGCTCGAGGGGCGCGGCACGCGTGTCTACGCGGTCTTCGCGACCCAGTCGTTGGCCGGAGTGCCGTTCGCGGGGATTGTCTCGATGGGGATTGATCTTCGGCCACGGGCTTCGGGAATCCTCGGGATCGCCGACCTCCTCTCGGAACATGTCTCGCGCATCGGGCCTCGCGCCATCGTCGTCGATGGCATCGAGAGCCTCGACCGCGAGTCGCTGGCGGTCATCGACATCGTGCAGAAGCGGACGGAAGTGCCGCTCATCGCGACCATGAGTGACGTGCCGTTCGAGTCCCGGACGCCCGCCGTCGTCCTTGGCCGTTGGCCCGAGGCCACGGTCTCGCTCGCGCCGCTCCGGTACGAGCAGGTCAACGCGCTCCTGCTGCAGATGCTGGGCGCGCCGGCCGAGGTGGATGTCCCGGCCCGCATTCTCGCGAAGTCGGGGGGCAACCTCCGCCTCGCGGTGCGCATCATCGAGACGGCCGTGCTCAGCGAGCGGCTCGTGCTCCGGGACGGGAAGTACGGGATCAACGGCTCGCTCATGAACGAGCACCTCCACGGGACCGTCGAGTCTTTGCTCCACGGGCTGCGACCGGAGGAGTTCAAGGCCCTCACCACGCTGTCGGTGCTCGGCCCGACGCCCGTGCCAGAGCTGGTCATCTCGGTGGGGGCGGACGTCCTCGACAGCCTCGAGCATCGTCGGTTCGTCTCGGCAGTGCCGGGACCAGATGGGCAGCTGTTTGCCTCCGTGTTCCCTCCCGTCGTCGAGGACTATCTCGCCAACCACGTGCTGAACTCTCGCAGGATCCTCCGCGACTCGCTGACCGGCGGCCTCGATGCGCTCCGGCATGAGGACGAGCTGCCGCTCTCGGACGGCACGGCGGCCGCTGAGCTCGTGGCGCTGAGGGAGGAGCATGGCGGCAGCCACGCCGCGACCGTGCGGTACTTCCACAAGCGGCTTGAATCGGTCGAGCAGCTCTACTACGCGGCGTGGGAGGCCGAGAGGACGATGTCCAACGCGGTCGCCTTCCTCCGGGTCTATTGGGGAGCGGCTCTGGACCGTCGCCGCATCCGCAGGGTCTTCGAGCTCACTGACCCTACCGGGGAGCCTTCGGACCTGCTCTTCTTCAACATGACCAGGGCGCTCTGGGCTGTCATGGACGACGGCGACCTGCACGGAGGACTCACGATTCTCGAGGACTTCGCCGAGGCGGAGCCCGAGTGGGCGGAGGAGGCGCGCGCCTTCAGCCTGCTGGTGCGTTCCCAGCACACGGAGATGCCCGCAGATCTCGACGCCGAATTTGCCCGCCTGCCCGTGCGGCAGCCCACCAGCGGGGTCATCGCCGTCGCGCGTGGCCTGCTCGAGCTCTTCAGGTTGAAACCCGAGGCAGCGATCGCCGCGATGGACGGGGCCCAGGGCTTCGAGACCCTGCCGCGCTTCGAGCCGCTGATCCGGGGGCTGGCCCTTTTCGCGAGCGGCCGTGTTGACGAGGCGCTCGCATACTCGCTCCAGCGCCGTCGCGCTGCGCTCCGCAACGTCGATCAGTTCAGCCTCGTCACCCAGAGCTACGTGGCTTCGCTTGCGCTCCTGTCACGGGGCCTGTTCGACGAGGCTGAATACCTCATGGGCTGGGCCTTCTCACTGAAGCGTCCGGGCTTCCTCCTAGGTTCCCTGTACAACGCGATGCTGCGCCTCTCTGCGCTCCGGGCCGACGCGGCGTCGTCCTCCCTTGGAGAGCAGGCGACGGCGGCGAACGACGTCGGGCCGCTTCCGGGGATCGGCAAGGGCGTCTACGAGTTGGTGGCACGGAAGCCGGCCAGTGCGGAAGCCTTCGACCAGCGCGCCAGCACTCTCCTCGCCGCTCAGAAGGCGCACGGGTTCATCCTCGAAGCCGTGTACTCGGGCCTCTTTGCGCTGTGCCTTCTCCCCACGCCCCGCGTGAAGTCGCGGCTCGAGAAGATCCTGCGGGAACAGGGCATTACTCGGCACGATCAGCTCCTCCGGGTGGCCAGCGCCGTGCTCGAGGGCGACATCGAAGTGCTTGACCGGTTCCCCGACGAATACGAGCCCGACGGGGACGCCTACCAGATCGCCATGCTCCTTCGCGGCGCCGTGCGCAAGCACCGTGTGAGCAGCCATAGCGGCCCAGCTGTCGTGGCCATTGAACGCGCCGCCGAGCGATTCATGAGGAAGCATCGGCCCGACGGGCAGTTCATCGCGTTCGAGCCCGGGGTCCCCTATCTGAGCCTCACCGACCGGGAGCGAGAGATCGCCCTGCTTGCGGGAACCCGCACCAATCAGGAGATCGCCGACCAGTTCGGCCTCAGCATCCGGACTGTGGAGAGCCACATTTCGAACGCGCTGCGCAAGACGAACGCGGCCTCACGAAGGGCCTTGTTCGACCTCGTACGCGGTGACCAGTAGGGACCTCGCGGCGAGAGAGAGCTCCACTGAGGCGTCTCGGTCAGTCAGCACGGAGAAGCTGCTTGTATTCCACGGAGGGCCTCAAAGCGGCGTCTAGCCTGATAGAAGGCCGTGGCTACTTGTTGCGGACGACGCTGGACGGGCAGGGGGCGTGCCCGAGGCGCTTCGCGGCGCCGGGGGAAGCAGCGCGGCCTGGAAGCGCGCCCGAGGTGCCCGTGGTGCCCGTGGGGGACGGAATGCGGGGGTGACCGAAGAAGGAGGGACTCGGGCGCGCTTCCCTCTCTCATTGCTGCACGATCATTGCGGTTCGCTGCACGATCATTGCGGTTCGATGATTGCGGGAAAGCGAAGGCTCCGCGGCAGTGCCGCGGAGCCTTCGCTGGTCAGGACTGGCCTGAGCAAGTTAAGAGCGCCGAACCGGGAGCGCCTCTCGGCGGAAGGCCGCTCGAAGCGGCTAAAAGTTGGAGCCCGGGGCTACCGCGGTCCGACGCCACCTTCAGTCTTCTACGGGGCTCCGCGGTAGTCAACCTTGACTAGGCGGGGGAGCAGAGGCTACGAGCCCTCCGCCTAGTCGAGCTGTCCGCGCCGCCAGGCCTTCGCTGAGGCTTCGAGGTCCTCGGCCGTCTTGACGAGCTGGTGGGCGTTTCGCGTGAGCTTCGTCGCGTGCTGCGCGTTGCCCCATTCGGCGCTGTCCGCGAGCTTCGCCTGACCCAGGGCGACGACGCGGCAGAAGGCCGCGGAACGTTCGAGCGCGACGTCGAAGTCGCCGTCGAACGCGCCCGAGAGGATGGCATCCGCCATGACCGTCAGCTCGTCGGCACCGGGCGGCTCAGCGACGCCGGCGACGGCGTGCGAGACCTGCGCGGTGTCCTTGCCGGCCTTGAAGTAGACCGAGATTCGTTCGGGATCGCTCCGTGTGGCGGCCCTGAGGGCGTAGAGGCGCCATAAGGCGCCCGGGAGCGATCGGGCGGGGCTCTCGGCCCACATCTCGGCGATTGCATCGAGGCCCTGTTCGTCGGCGAGCCGAACGAGCCTTCGCGTGATCTCGGGGTCGTCGCTCTCGCGTCCCCGGCGGACGAGGGCCTGCGCAGCGAGGTGCGCCGCCTCCGAGACGCGTGCGGGGTCGGCTCCACCCGCGAAGGGCTCGAAATCGAGGGGCGCGAAGGGCTTTGGCTTGTGCGGCCTCACCGGACCAGTGCCGTTTCCGGGACCACCTGGGTGCTCGCTCATGCCAAGTACGGTACTCCTGTTGCGCTCACCTGCCCACGTGGACCGACTGGAGGCGGGGAGGGCTGCGAGGCCTTGCTGCGCTAGAGTACTGAGTGACCGGGCTGCACCGGTCGGGGCCTTTAGCTCAGTTGGTAGAGCAGCGGACTTTTAATCCGCGGGTCGTGGGTTCGAGCCCCACAGGGCCCACCGACATCAATCGCAAGCCGAAGTTCCATCCCGCGTGGGCGCCCGCTGCGTGGGTAGAACCCCCACATGAAGACTGCCTTGCTGGTCATCGATATGGAGAACGCCTTCTTCGAGGACGGTGCCTTGGCCGCGGAACGGGAGCGCGTCGTGGGGGCGTGCAACGAACTCATCGCCGCGGCGCGCAAAAGTGATGCACGAATCCTCCTGTTGCGGACCGAGCATGAGCTGGACCGCTCTACATGGACGCTTTCGATGCTCGACGACGAACAGGGCTTCGCGTTCCACGGAACGCAGCAGGCCGATTTGCTCCCCGAGCTCGACACGGAGGGACTTCCGCAGCTGGTCAAGCGCCGCGACAGTGCCTTCTGGGGGACCGACCTCCTCCAGCGGCTGCGGACCTGGGACATTGAGCAGCTGCTCCTCGCGGGAGTCTCGACCCACCTGTGCCTCGCGCAGACCGCCTCGGACGCCTACGCCCACAACTTCCGCGTGGCTTTCGCCGGGGAAGCGATGGGCGCGGAGACGCCGGAGCGGGCAGACGCCATGCTCGACGTCCTGCTCAAGGAGTACAGGCAGACCAAGCTCTCGCAGGAGGAGGCCCTCGCGCTCCTGAAGGAGTGACGCGGCGCTGCTCGGGGCGGGTCATGGGAGCCTCCCGGAGGAGCCCGCGAGCAGGGCGCGTTCGGCGTCCGTCAGAGCTTCGAGGAGATCGCGCACAACGTCGACCGTCACCCAGAGCTCTTCCGCGAGCTCCGCGGGGTGCTGGGTCCACCTGTAGGCCTCGATGAGGTGCTCGAAGGGAACGAGTCGTCGAGCTGTCTCTTCCCTCACGCGCCGCTCGACGCGGGGCCCTTGGCAGCTCGTGTGCCCATGCTCGAGGTGGACGAGCTCATGGGTGAGCGCGCAGCGACGCTCCGCCTGCTGAAGGCGTTTGTCGAGCCAGATCCGACGGCGCCCGTCGGTGCGAGCCGGAGCGCCGTCCGGCATCACGACGAAATGCAGGGTTACGTGCGTCAGGTCGCGCAGTGCCCCCCAAGGACTGAACACGCGGCCAGCCTAGGGAACGGGGCCGACATTCCTCGCGTGGGCCGCCTTTGGCGGGCCGACCCTCACTCCTTCTCTGATGGCGTCTGGGGCTCCTCGCCCCGCTCTGACCATTCCCGTTCGCGCTCAAGGTGCCCGTCCGGGCCACTGTAGGCGGCCAGTCCCTGCCATGACGGCGGCAGGGCGTCGTCGCCTGTTTCGGAGAGGTCCCCGCCGGACAGCGACCCTCCGGACAGCGACTCCAGGGCGCGTCGGTTGAGGTCGACGAGCGCACGCAACATCTCGATGGCGGCGCGGCGGGCCTTGGGCGGGAGGTTGTCGACGCCGGGCGGCAGCTCATCTGCGAAAGGTGGCCCGGGAACCGGCTGACCGGCAGCCGTGAAGGCAACGTCCTCGGTCACGCCTGCGAGCCAGGCGATTGCGCGGATCGTGCTCGGCCGGGGCTTCGACTTGTAGGTGCCCTGCCGGATGGCGTTGATGGTCGTGACGGTGATCTTGAATCCCTCGGCCTCCGCGATCTCCGCGAGACGCAGGCCAGAGGCATCGCGCTTCGCAGCGGCGGCCTCGACCAAGTCTCGCAGGCTCAACGGCTCGTTCACGGGCTCGGCTCTCTCCTCATACGTGTGCGACACACCGACAGGCAACAACCTACACACTCATCCTGCCCGGAATGGCGCGGGATGAACCGCTTGTAGGCGCAACAAGTAATTGACAGTTCGTTTAATTTAACTTGTAAGATGGGCGAAGGGTGTGGGGAGGCCCTGCGGCGGGTCTCCGGCGACCATCCGAAAGGAGAGCCGCATGAAGGTGAAGGACCCGGCGATGCTGCGGAGATGGCGGAGGCAGGAGAACCTCTCGCAGAAGCAGCTCGCCTTCCTGGTGAACCGCTCGCAGACCACGATCCATCTGTTGGAAACGGGTGGCATGGCAAGGCTGAGCGAGGAGCTTGCGATTGCCCTCGCTGTACGCCTCAAACAGCCGTGGGACGAACTGTTTGAGCTCGAGGAGAATGAGAAGCTCAGCCGCCGGGCCAGGCGCCGAAATCGAATCGCACCTGCGCCTGACGACGACGCTGTGACGAGCGGCTGGGCGGATGGGGCTGTTTAGCGCTCGAGGCGGAAGCCGATCTTGACCGTGACCTGCCAATCAGCGACGCTGCCGTTCTCGATGTGGCCCCGGACCGACTTGATCTCGAACCAGTCGAGGTTCCGCAGCGTCTCGGAGGCCGTTTCTATGGCGTTGCGGACTGCTTGGTCGACTCCGTCAGGGGAGGTCCCGACGATCTCTGAAACGCTGTATGTGTGCCCTGCCATGATTCCTCCTGACATTGAGGGGCCCCTCCTGACGTTGAGGGGCCGCGTTGGCCCTACGGGTGATGGCAGACTATCGCCGTGACCATGCCATGGCCAGAGGCGGCCCGGCCGTCCGAGCCGGGGATTCCGGACCCGCTCGTTGCTCGCCTGCGGGCAGCCGGCTGCGTCTTCGCCGAAGACGAGGCGCGTCTCTTGCGCGAGGCTGCGGGCGACGACGTCACCCGCCTCGAGGCGTTCGTCCAACGACGGACCGGGGGCGAGCCGCTCGAGTACGTCATCGGGTGGGCAGAATTCGGGGATCTCCGGATCCGCGTGGCGCCCGGCGTCTTCGTCCCCCGGCGTCGGAGCGAGCTTCTCGCGCGCGAGGCGGCCGCGCTGGCGCGGTCGACCACGGGCGGGCACGCCGTCGTCGTCGACCTCTGTTGCGGGACCGGCGCCGTCGGCGCGCTCGTGGCGCACACCGCTCCCGGAATCGAGCTCTATGCCGCCGATATCGACCCCGTCGCGGTGGAGGTGGCCCGCCTGAACATCGCGCCGTTCGGCGGTCAGGCCTCGGCCGGCGATCTCTTCGCGGCACTCCCGAACGAGATCCGGGGCCGCGTGGACATCATGACGGCGAATGCGCCTTACGTGCCGAGCGAGGCGATTGCGCTGATGCCGCCCGAGGCGCGCGACTACGAGCCGCTGGTCGCCCTCGACGGCGGCGAAGACGGCCTGTCGATCCAGCGACGGGTTGCCGAAGGCGCCGGGGAGTGGCTCGCGGGGGGCGGCTGGCTGCTCATCGAGACGAGCAGGCATCAGTCGCGGGCGACGGCGGAAATGATCGTTGACGCCGGTTTTACGGCGCGCATCGTGCGGGATCCGGAGATCGGGGGAACAGTAGTTGTAGGACAGACGATGAAAGGAGCACCATGAGCCAGCAACCTCAGTCTCCGTCTTCGCCCCAGGAGCCGAGTCGACCAGATCAGCCGAGCAGCACAGATCAGCCGAGCAGGGATCAGCCGAGCCGCACAGGCCAGCCGAGCCGGAAAGGTCCGTCGCAGCAGCCGCTGCAGCGCGAGCGCCCGGCCGCCCAGCCGAAGACGCGCGAGGAGCCGCCTGTGACGCGCGCAGGCGTCGTCTGGGCCGCCGTCGTCGTCGCGCTGATCGTTCTCATCCTGCTGATCGTGTTCTTCCTGCAGAACCAGGACACGGCCCGCGTGCAGTTCTTAGGCCTCGACGGCTACGTTCCTCTCGGGCTGGCACTCTTCATCGCGGCTGTCGCCGGCGGCGTGTTGGTCGCGATTGCTGGGGCGGTTCGAATCCTGCAGCTGCGCCTGCATGCGCGCAGAGTGCGGCGAGCGCCCAAGCCTTAGCGGCCGGGCGCTCGCAGACGACGACGGATCCGGCTAGGCGCGGCTCAGGACGAGCGCAGCGTTGTGGCCTCCGAAGCCGAAGGAATTGACGATCGCGGCGCGAGCGTCGACTTCACGCTTGACGTTCGCCACGACGTCGAGCTTGATCGCAGGGTCGATCGTCGTGAGGTTGGTGGTCGGCGGCACGACGCCTTCCCGCAGCGCCATCACCGATGCGATCGCGCTGAGGGACCCCGACGCGCCGAGCAGGTGGCCCGTCATGGACTTGGTCGAGGTGACGGGAGCGTCGATGCCGGTCTCGGCCAAGGCCTCGGACTCGTTGACGTCCCCCGTGGGCGTGGCCGTCGCGTGGGCATGCACGAAGTCGATGTCGCCGGGTGCGAAGTCGGCTGCGCGGAGTGCGAGCGTCATGGTGCGGGCCTGGTTCGACGGGTCGGCACCCACGATGTCGAAGGCGTCCGACGTAACGGCGGCTCCCTCGAGATACGCGTAGATCTCGGCGCCGCGAGCCCGCGCGTGGGATTCCCGCTCGAGGACGAGCAGCGCAGCACCCTCGCCGAGGACGAAGCCGTCACGGTCGGCATCGAACGGTCGCGAGGCGGCCTCCGGATCGTCGTTCCGCTTCGAAAGAGCCCGGATCTGGCCAAAGGCCGCGAGCGTCAGTCCCGTGATGGCGGCCTCGCTTCCGCCGGCCACGACGACGTCGGCGCTCCCTGCGAGGATCATCTCGCGGCCCATCGCAAGTGCCTCAGCGCCAGACGCGCACGCGCTGGTCGGCGTCCGGGCTCCCGCCTTGGCCCCGAGGTCGATCGAGAGCCAGGCCGCAGCGCCGTTGCCCATGAGCATCGTGACCGTGTGCGGCGAGACCCGGCGGGGCCCGGAGTCGTCGAGGATGTGTTCCTGCACGATCGTCGTCGTGATACCGCCGATCCCAGTCCCCACCACCACGCCCAGCCGGTCGCCGTCGATCTCGGGGCGCCCGGCCATCTCCCACGCCTCGCGGCCTGCCACGAGCGCGAACTGCTCGCAGCGGTCGAGCCGCTTGATCTCGCGGACGGCGAGAGCATCGGTGAAGGAGCTTGGGACGGTCCCGGCGATCCGGGTGGTGAGCTGGGAGGCCCAGTCAGCCTCGAGGGCTGACACGCCGGACCGGCCCTCGCGGAGGGACTCCCAGGTCGACGGCGCATCAGTTCCGAGGGGGCTGACTGCCCCGAAGCCTGTGATAGCAATGCGGTCCATGCGTTCAAGTATTCCTGTTGAGGTACGTTTCCCGCGGTGCGGTAGCGGTCAATGGCGGCCCTCCCCTTTTGGTGGATTCCTACAGGCACCCTTCCCGAAGTTCCCCCACAGCAGGCTCATCTTTGTGCCTCTTCGACAAAGGGAAGGATGAGTCCATGGGCGCGACTAGGCTGGGCAGCATGACGACGGCGCTCATCACGGGTGCGAGTTCCGGCCTCGGAGCCGAATTCGCCCGTCAGCTCGCTGCCCAGGGCCACGGCCTCGTGCTCGTCGCGCGCGACGAGGACAGGCTTCAGCGACTCGCCGCGGAACTCCGCTCGCGGACCGGCGTCGAGGTCGAGGTGCTCCCCGCCGACCTGACGGATCAGGCGCAGCTCTCCGCCGTCGTCGACCGCGTCGCCGACCCTGCGCGGCCCGTGGGAATCCTCGTGAACAACGCCGGGATCGGCCTTCTCCACGACTTCGATCGGAACCCCCTCGAGGACGAGGTGCGGCACCTGCGGCTGCACGTCGAGGCGACCATGAGCCTGTGCCACGCCGCTCTTGCGGCGATGACAGAGCGGCGCGAGGGTCGCATCGTCAATGTCGCCTCCGTCGCTGCCTATCTGCCGCGGGGTTCCTATTCGGCGGCGAAGGCATGGACCCTCTCGTTCAGCCGATGGGCCAACCTCCACTACCGGCGCGACGGAGTCCTCGTCACGGCACTCTGCCCCGGCTTTGTGCACACGGAGTTCCACGAGCGCATGGGCATGTCGAAGCGGTTCATCCCGCCGTTCCTATGGCTGCGCGCCTCGCGGGTCGTACGCGAGGGGCTGCTGGACAATCTCCGCGGGAAGGCTGTCTCGATCCCGTCGAGGCGGTACAAGGCCGTTGCACTCGTGAGCCATGTGCTCCCGCGCAGGCTCCTCGTGGGGCCCCGCAGGCGGCCGCTGAACTAAGGCAGCTCCATGACCCGGATGGGCGAGCCGGCCGTAAACGCTGCGATGTCCTCGACGGCGTCCTGGTAGAAGATCTCGTACTGCTCCTGCGTCACATACCCGATGTGCGGCGTGAGGATGGCGCGCGGCTCGCTCCGCAGGGGGTGGTCGGCGGGGAGCGGTTCGACGTCGAAGACGTCAAGCGCCGCGAGCCCGAGGCGGTCGTGGGCGAGGGCATCGAGGAGCGCGGCCTCGTCGACGAGCGGCCCTCTCGACGTGTTGACGAGGATTGCGTCCGGACTCATGAGAGCGAGCTCATCAGGCCCCACGATGCCACGCGAACGCTTCGAGAGCACGAGGTGAATGGTGAGGATGTCCGCCGTTGCGAACAGCTCGTCCTTCTCGACCCGCCGCACGCCGACCTCGGCCGCCCGCTCATCGGTGAGGTTCTGGCTCCAGGCCACGACATCCATGCCGAACGCAAGCCCGACCTTCGCGACGCGCGAGCCGAGGTTGCCGAGGCCGAGCACGCTCAGCCGCCGCCCTTCGAGCCCCCGTCCCACAGTCGTCTGCCACCCGCCTGAGCGGATCGCCCCCAGTTCGACATCGAGCCTCCGGGTCGCGGCATGGATGAGGGCCCACGTGTGCTCTGCGGCCGGCGCGGGCACGTAGCCGGTGCCGCAGACCGTGATGCCGCGGGCGGCCGTCTCCTTGAGGTCGATCGAGGCGTTGCGGCGCCCGGTCGAGACGATGAGCCGCAGATTCGGGAGGCGCTCAAGGCGCTCGGCCCGGAGCGGGGTCCGCTCCCGCATCACCACCAGTGCATCGAAGTCCTCAAGCGCCGCGACGACAGCGTCGTCGTCGTGCCCCAAGTGCTCCGAGAAGAAGGTGACGTCCGCACCCAGCGAATCCCAATCCGCGAACCCGGCGGCGACGCCCTGATAGTCATCGAGCACAGCGATCCTCATGCGCCCAGCCTACGGCGGGCTAGGATCGGCGAGTGAGCCCCCGCGCCGAGTCCATCCGTCCCCGGCTGAGCGAATTGCGCCTCGACAACCTCGTCGCGGGATACGCGGGGGACCTCGATTCGGGTGAGCGGGCGGAGGGACTTGCGTTCGACGGCGTCGACCTCGCCGATCGGGGCCTGGCGGGGGTTGCCTTCGTCGAGTGCACGCTCGACGGCGTCACGGTCGACGGCGCGGACCTCACCGGAGCGTCGTTCGTGGAGACTCGGATCGACCGCCTCGGTGCGCCGAGCCTCACTGCCCCGCGCTCGCGGTTCCGGGACGTTGAACTCGGAGCCTCCCGCATCGGATCGGCCGAGCTCTACGACACGACGTGGTCCGGCGTCGCAGTCCGGGGCTGCAAGCTCGGCTTCGTCAACCTGCGCGCGGCGGAGCTCACCGACGTGCTGTTCGAGGACTGCGTCATCGAGGAACTCGACCTCGGCCGCGCCAAAGCCACTCGAGTGGCCTTCGAAGGCTCCATCGTCGAGACCCTCGACGTCACCGGCGCCGAGCTCCGGCATGTAGACCTACGAGGTGCGCGACTGGGGAGAGTGGCGGGGATGCCCGGTCTTCGGGGCGCGATCGTGAGCAGTCTCCAAGCCGCCGAACTCGCAGAGGCCATGGCCGAGCAACTCGGCATCACAGTCCAGGGCTGAGCAGGTCTCCAACACTGAGCTGGACTCCAACACTGAGCTGCCCCCCAACGCTCGCGCCGTCACGTCTGCGGGGTGTGGACCCTGCGGAGGTGACGGCGCGAGCGTTGTGGGGTGGGTGGGGTGGCTGTGGGGGTGGGTGGGGCGGGTGGGTGGTTATTGGGCGTCGTGGTCGGTTTCGAGGACGGTGACGAGTTGGTCGAGGGCGGTGTCGGCGCCGGGGCCGTCGGCGCGGAGGGTGACTTTCTGGCCGTATTCGGCGCCGAGGGACATGAGGGAGAGGATGCTGGAGGCGTCCAGGGCCTCGTCTTCGGGGTCGCCTTCTTTGGCGATGGTGACCTCGATGCCGGTGTTGGCGGCGGCTTCGGCGAAGATCGCGGCGGGGCGGGCGTGGAGTCCGACGCGGGAGCCGATGGTGGCGGTGCGTTCTGCCATGGGTTTCTTCCTTCTCCTTCTGGGTGTGGGTCAGAGGCCGAGGTCGGCCAGGGCGGGGAGGTGGGTGCGGACGGCGGTGCGGGCGGCGTCGGCGGTGGGGGCGGCGAGGGCGAGGGCGGCGAGGTGCTGGGCCTGGGGGAGGGTGGTGGTGGCCAGGACGTGGGCGACGGCGGGGATGGCGCGGGGGGTCATGGACAGGGTGGTGACGCCGAGGCCGGCCAGGACGACGGCGAGGGCGGGGTCGGCGGCGGACTCGCCGCAGACTCCGACGGGCTTGGGGGTGCCGGTGGCGGCGGCTGCGGCGGCGGCGCCGTCGGTGGTGGCCTTGACCAGGTGCAGGACGGCGGGCTGCCAGGGGTCGTTCAGGGCTGCGAGGGGGCCGAGCATGCGGTCGGCGGCCATGGCGTACTGGGTGAGGTCGTTGGTGCCCAGGGAGGCGAAGTCGGCGTGGGCCAGGACGTGGCCGGCGGTCAGGGCGGCGGAGGGGACCTCGACCATGACCCCGGCGACCGGGAGGCCGGCGGCGTGGGCCAGGGCGGTGAACGCGGCGGCCTCCTCGGGGGTGGAGACCATGGGGGCCATGACCCACACGTCGGCCTCGTGCTGGGCGGCGGCGTCGGCGATGGCGGCGAGCTGGCGGGCCAGGACCCCGGGGGAGGCGGCGTCGGTGCGGTAGCCGCGGACCCCGAGGGCGGGGTTGGGCTCGTCGGTGTTGGTCAGGAAGGGCAGGGGCTTGTCGGCGCCGGCGTCGAGGGTGCGGATGACGACCTTCTTCGAGGCGAAGTGGGCGAACACGGCCCCGTAGGCGGCGACCTGCTCGGCGTGGGTGGGCTCGGTGTCGCGGTCGAGGAAGGCGAACTCGGTGCGCAGCAGCCCGACCCCCTCGGCGCCGGCGGCGGCGGCCCTGGCGGCGTCGGGGCCGGTGGCGACGTTGGCCAGCAGGGGCACGGGGTGCCCGTCGGCCAGGCGCCCGTGCCCGTCGAAGGAGGCCAGGGCCGAGGCCCGGGCGGCCCAGGCCGCGGCGGCGGCCCGCTCGGGCTCCCCGGGGCCGGGCACGACCTGCCCGGCGGCGGCGTCGACGTAGACCAGCGTCCCGTCCGGGATGGCCTCGACGCCGGGGGCGGCGACGACGGCGGGCAGGCCCAGGGCCCGGGCCAGGATCGCGGTGTGGGACTGGGGCCCGCCCCCGGAGGTGACGAGGGCCAGGACCTTGGCCGGGTCCAGGGTCGCGGTGTCGGCCGGGGCCAGGTCCTCGGCGGCCAGGACGAACGGGGCCGGGGAGTCCGGGATCCCCGGGGCGGGGGCGCCGGTGAGCTCGGCGACGATCCGGGCCCGGACGTCCAGGACGTCCGCGGCGCGCTCGGCCATGTACCCGCCCAGGGACTTCAGCTTCTCCGCGACCGCGGCCCCGGACTCCCACACCGCCCGCTCGGCGGAGCGGGGCCCGCCGGCCGCGTCCGGGCCCAGCAGCTTCACGGCGCCCTTGACCAGCATCGGGTCCGCGGCCATCAGCGCGGTGGCCTCCAGCACGGCCTTCGCGTCCCCCGAGGCCGCCCCGGCCCTGGCCTTCAGCGAGGCCTGGACCGCCTTGGACGCGGCCCGGATCCGCTCGGCCTCGGCCTCCGCGGACACCCCCGCCGGTGCCCCCGCCGAAGGCTCCCGCACCGGGGCCGGCATCTGCCGCACCGGCCCCACCACACGCCCCGGCGTCACACCAACACCGTGAAACTGCTGCATCTTCGGACCTCGAACTTTCTCCGCTCGTCAGGCGGCGACAGGCTGAGCTTCGACGGCCGCGGGGGCCTTCCTGCCAACGTAGCGCTTGAGACCGACGGTCGCCAGAGCCGTCACGACGACACCAACAGCGATCGAGACGACCCACATGACGAAGTTGTCAATCGCGAAGAAGACGAAGATGCCGCCGTGAGGAGCCTTCGAGCCCGCGTTGAAGGCCATGCTGAGCGCGCCCGTGATGGCACCGCCGAGCATCGAGGCCGGGATGATCCGGAACGGATCGGCCGCGGCGAACGGGATAGCGCCCTCGGAGATGAACGATGCGCCGAGGAGCCACGCAGCCTTGCCGTTCTCGTGCTCCGCCGCGTTGAACGTCTTGGGCGAGATGACGGTCGCGAGGGCCATTGCGAGGGGCGGCACCATGCCGGCAGCCATGACGGCGGCCATGATGTGGTATGGAGCCTGGTTCGTCGCGGTGGCGGCGCTGAGGCCGGCCACGGCGAAGGAGTACGCAACCTTGTTGACCGGGCCGCCGAGGTCGAAGCACATCATCAGGCCGAGGATGATGCCGAGGCCAACCGCAGCTGCGCCTGACATGCCCGAGAGCCACGAGTTGAGGCCGTCGGTGATCGCCTTGATGGGCCAGCCGAGGACCACGAACATGAGGCCGGAGGCAATGATCGAGGCGATGAGCGGGATGATCGCGACCGGCATGAGGCCGCGCAGCCACTTGGGCGCGGAAAGCGAGCCGAGCCAGTGGGCGGTGTAGCCGGCCAGGAGGCCGCCGACGATGCCGCCGAGGAAGCCGGCGCCCATGAGGCCAGCGACAGCACCGGCAGTGAAGCCGGGTGCGATGCCGGGTCGGTCGGCGATGGCGTAGGCGATGTAGCCGGCAAGGGCGGGAACGAGGAAGCCAAGCGAGGTCGAGCCGATTGTGAACAGTACCGCACCCACATACGCCCCGAGTGGGCCCCAGGCCTGCGGCCCGAACTGCGTCGGCAGGTCGAAGAAGTTGTTCTTCAGAACGATCGTGCTCGCGTACTTCGTGATGTCGTAGCCGCCGAACAGGAAGCCGAGCGCGATGAGCAGACCGCCTGCGGCGACGAACGGGATCATGTAGCTGACGCCGGTGAGGAGTGAGCGCTTGAGCTTGCCGCCGGCCGATTCGCGGCCCTCCGACTCCTCGGCCGGGGCACCACCGGTCGCGGCGAGCCTCCGTCCGTTCGGATCCGCGGCGACGGTGAGCGCCTCGTTGAGCATGACGAGCGGCTCGTCGATGGCTCGCTTGACGGGCGACTGGACGTAGGGCTTGCCGGCGAAGCGGTCCTTGCCGCGGACATCGACCTCGACGGCGAACACGACGGCGTCCGCGTTGTCGATGACGGTCTGCGGAATCGGCGTCGCTCCGGCCGAGCCCTGCGTCTCGACAATGACGTCGATGCCGTTCTCCTTGCCCGCTGCCACGAGTGAATCGGCCGCCATGTAGGTGTGGGCGATGCCGGTGGGGCATGCGGTCACGGCGACGACGAGCTGGCGGCGTTGGTGAGCGGCAGGGGCGGCCACGGGAGCGGGCGCAGCCGGTTCGGCCGGGGCACCCGAGGTGCTGAGGCCGAGTGCCTCGTTCACGAGCGCCACCACGTCCTCGGGGGTGCGGGCGGCGCGGAGGGATGCCGTGAAGTCCTTCTTGATGAGGCTCCGGGCGAGCTTGGCGAGGAGCTTGAGGTGCTCCTGGTCGGCGCCCGAAGGGGCCGCGATGAAGAAGACGATGTCGGCCGGACCGTCCTTGGCTCCGAAGTCGACCGGCTGCGAAAGGCGAGCCATCGCGAGGGAGGGAACCTGGACGGCCTCCGATCGGCAGTGCGGAATGGCGATGCCGCCGGGAACCCCGGTGGCCGTCTTCTGCTCGCGGGCGTAGGCGTCCGCGAAGAGGCCGTCAGCGGCCGTCGCGCGGCCGTCGTCTGCGACGGTCTGGGCGAGCTTCCGGATCACGTCAGCCGAAGCGTCGCCGAGGGCGACGTCCAGCAGGACCAGCTCCGGGCTGATGAGTTCGGTCATGGTCAGTCCTTCGTGAGAGCCGTGACGGTCACGGCAGAGGGATCGGTCTGGTTGACTGCCGGGACTGTCGATCCCGGCAGGGAGGCCGCCGCCGCGCCGTGGGCGACTGCCTGACGGAGACGGCCTTCGGCGTCCGCTCCGCTGGTGTCGGCCAGGAGGTACCCGGCCAGCGAGGAGTCGCCGGCACCCACGGTGCTGACGGCCCGGATGGGGGCATGCGTGGCGAGCCACGCGCCGTCGGCCGTCACGAGGACGGCACCTTTCGCGCCGAGCGTCGCAAGCACTGCGCCCACTCCAGCGTCGACGAGAGAGCGTGCGGCGGTAGCCGCTCGCTCAGGGGAGGCCTCGAGATCCGCCGGGGTGCCGGGGTCTGGGAGGCCGACGAGCGTGGCGAGCTCGGCGAGCTCGTCCGCGTTGGGCTTGAGGAGGTCCGGCCGGCCGCCGAGTGAGGCGGCCAACGGGGCACCCGAAGAGTCGACGGCGATCTTCGGGGCGGACGCGCCGAATTCCGCGCGCAGGCGCTCGGCTGCCGATGTGTAGAAGCCGGCCGGGACCCCGGGCGGCAGGGATCCTGCGAGCACGACCCACGAGGCCCCGCTCGACTGCTCCACAAGGAGCTTGAGGAGCTGCTCCTGCTGGTCCAGGCTGAGTTCCGGGCCAGGCTCGTTGACCTTGGTGGTCACTCCTCCTGGCTCCGTGAGGGTCACGTTCGAGCGGAGGGCCTGGTCGATCGGGAGCGCCGCGAACGGGACGTTGGTTGTTTGGAGGCCCGCGAGGAGGGGATCTCCCGGGTCGCCCGGGAGCACGGCGAGCGTCTCGAGGCCTGAGGCGACGAGCGCACGGGAAACATTCACACCCTTGCCGCCGGACTCCTGCCGGACGGCGACTGCGCGCTGCACCTCGCCCCGCAGGAGGGGGCCGCCGAGCTCGACGGTGCGGTCCAGGCTCGGATTGGCGGTCAGGGTCACGATCATGAGTTGCCTGCCTTCACTACTTCCACTCCAGCCTTCTCAAGTGCCGCAGCAAGCTCTGGTGACGGATCGGCGTCCGTGACGAGGGCGTCGAGTTGGTCGAGCCGTGCGAACTGGACGAGGGTTTCGACGCCGAGCTTGCTCCCGTCGGCGAGGACGACGACGCGCCGCGCCGCACGCACGAAGGCCTCCTTGACGGCTGCCTCCTCGCTGTCGGGCGTGCTGAGCCCGAAGGCCTCGTGCACGCCGTTTGTGCCGATGACGGCGAGGTCGGGGCGCAGGCGCTCGACGGCGTCGACCGTCTCCTGCCCGACAGCGGCCCGGGTGAGGCCCCGGATCCGGCCGCCGAGGAGGTGCACGGCGTGCGCGGAGCTGCCCGCGAGCTTGTCGGCGAGCGGAAGGGCGTTCGTAATGACGACCTGCTCCGCGCCGTTGTTCCGGCGCCCGTTCGTCTGCGTGAGCAGCACGTCGACGAGAGCCTCCGTCGAGCTCCCGGCGTCGAGGAGGATGCTCCCCGGCCGGCTGCTCTCGATGAGAGCGGCGGCGGCCTCCGCTATGAGCTGCTTCTGGAGGAGATGCTGCACAAGCCGCTCGGAGAGGGTGGTCTCCGTGGTCGATACGCTGTCGGCCGGGACCGCGCCCCCGTGGACGCGGCGCAGGATGCCCGCCTGCTCAAGCGAGGCGAGGTCTCGGCGGACTGTCTCCGTCGTGACCGCGAAGCGCTCTGCGAGCTCAGTGACGCTCACGCGGCCGGCCTCGGCGACGCGGGCCGCCACCAGTCTCTGCCGTTCCTCGGCGAACATCTGCATCCGAACGTCCTTGTCCTCGTGCACCCATCCTGATCGGATGTGGCGTACATCACAACAACTTTGGTTTAGTTGACTCTATCTGTGTTTGTGTTGCTTTGTCAATGGGTTCCAACATAAACAAAGATGCGCCCGTTGTCGGGAGGCTTTGGGAGGCTTCAGACATGAGTAGAGCCCGGCACGTGGCCGGGCTCTACTGTTCTTCTTGGGTCTGCTGCTCGGGCTTACCCGTGCGGCTTACATGTCCACTTACAGGTGCTCTTACATGTCCACATCGTCGACGCCAGCGTGGCGATGCACGACCGTGCGACGGGTCGAAGCGGCCATGATCAGCGAGACGATGAGGCCAAGCACGCCGACCACCATGAGGATGTACCCGATAACGACCTGGTTGACGTACGGGATCAGCCCCGGGGCCAGCGCGAACGCCAGGATGGCACCCAGCGCGATGAGAACGATCGATGAACCAATTCGCATGATTCACTCCTGACGGTTGGCGGGTGCAGCTTGCACTCGATGCACTGATTACTACCCAGTTCGCGAGGCCTGCAAACACCCGCGCTGCTCATGATTTTCGGCCTCTCTTTCGAGCGCCGCACGCCGTTACGCTGGGGGGATGGCGAGGAAGAATTCTGCGTTCCGGATCGCCGGGACCACAGCCCGTGGCGCGCTGTTCGATCGGAAGGGCAAGGCCCGTCCAGGCCTCCAGCGCGCGCTCTTGCGTGCCGTCGACGTCCAACGCCCGCTCGTGGTGGCGAACATCCAGCGGCTCAAGCGCCGCCACCCGAATTCGACCACCGCTGAGCTGGGGCGCCGCCTTGACCGGGACTACTTGCGCGCCGTCGTCGGTGGCGGCGCCGCGATCGGCGGGACGGCCGCCGTCCCCGGCGTCGGCACCCTCACGTCGCTCGGTCTCTCTGCCGTGGCGACTCTGGGCTTCCTCGAAGCGACCGCGTTGTACGCAGCCTCGATCGCCGAGCTCCACGGAGTGCACCTCGAGGACCCGGAGCGTGCCCGCACCACCGTGATGGCAATCATGCTCGGGGAGGAAGGAACGGCCCTCCTGAGCGAGCTCACGGGGCATGCCCTCGGCAGCCCCGGTACACCTAACGCGGCCTGGGGTGCGGCGATCAACCGCTCGATTCCCGGGCCCACGGCTCGTCTCGTCCAACGTCAGGTGCGCGAGCGTTTCATCAAGTGGCTTCTGCGCCGGGAGGCCGGAGTCATGGTGGGCAGGGCGCTGCCGTTCGGGATCGGAGCCGTCGTGGGTGGCTTCGGCAACCGGGCAATGGGCCGCGCCGTCATCCGCTCGACACGCACGGCGTTCGGCGCGGCACCCGACGTGCTGCCGGGTGAGATCGCAGGCTAGCCGCCGAAGATCGCGTGGGCGATCGCGTAGATCACGAGCCCCGCAAGGGCACCTACGATGGTGCCGTTGAGCCGGATGTACTGAAGGTCTCTGCCGACCTGCAGCTCGATCTTCTGCGAGGTCTCCTCGGCGTCCCAACGGGCGATGGTGTCCTCGATGACACCGGCGATGTCAGAGCGGTACGTCGCGACTGCGTATCCCGCGGCCTCTCCGATCCAGGCGTTCACCTTCCCCGCGAGCTCATCGTCGGAGACGAGGCGTGTGCCGAAGTCCCGGACCGCCGTTGTGAAGCGGTGGTAGAGCTCGCTCTGGGGATCATTGACCGCATCGAGGAGCGCGTGCTTGATCGTGGTCCACGTACGGCGGGCCAGATCGCGCACCTCGGGGTCGCCGAGGATCTGGCCCTTGAGGGACTCGGCGCGTGCGATCATCGCGGGGTCGTACTGCAGGTCCCGTGCGAGGTCCTTGAGGTACTTGTCAATGGACTCGCGCACCTGGTGGTTCGGGTCGCTCTGGACGGCGGCGACGAACTTGGAGAGCTCGATGTAGACCTTGTCGCCGACCAGCTCGTTCGCGAAGTTCGGAACCCAGGAGGGGGAACGGTCCGTCACGACCCGTGTCACGGTCCCATAGTTGGCCGCCACCCAGTCGGCCGCACGGTCGACGAGGAGGTCGACGAGGCGGTGGTGGTGGCCGGCGTCGAACACGCGCTCGGCGAGGCGCCCGATCGGCGGCCCCCACGGCGGGGTGAGCAGGTGCTTGCGGACGAGGGACTCGATGACTGCTTGGACGTCGTCGTCATTGAGGACGGTGAACGCACCGCGGATCGCGGCCGACCCCTCTTTGGCCACTCGCTCGGCACCAGCAGGAGTGGAGAGCCAGGACCCTGCCTTGCGCGCGATGTCCACCGAGTCGAGCTTTGCCCGCACGACGTCGGCCGAAAGGAAGTTGTCCTCGACGAACCCGCTGAGGGCTGATCCGATCTGGTCCTTGCGCCGGGGGATGATCGCCGTGTGGGGGATCTTGAGGCCCATCGGGTGGCGGAAGAGCGCCGTGACGGCAAACCAGTCGGCCAGCGCGCCGACCATTCCGCCTTCCGCCGCAGAGCGGACGTATTCGAGCCAGGGGAACTGGCGTTGGAGGGCGAAGGCGACGGCGAACACCGCTGCGATGGCGATGAGAAGGCTCAGGGCCAGCGTCTTCATGCTGCGTAGGGCTGCGGCGCGCTCGGCATCTGCGGGGCTGAGCTCAGCCGTCCGTCCGGTCTCCGGGCTTTCGGCACGATGGAGCATCACCATAGGCCAACCCTACTCGCCGGAATCGGGAGTCAGCAGGTCCGATAGCGTAGAGGTATGACTTCCGAGCGCCCTCTCGTGTATGCCCACCGCGGGGCGAGCGCCCAGTTCGCAGAGCACACACGCGCCGCGTACTTCCAGGCTCTCGCGGACGGGGCGGACGGCGTCGAGTGCGACGTCCACCTGACCCGCGATCAGCACCTCGTCCTCCTGCACGACCCCAACCTCGACCGCACGTCGAACGGCACCGGGGCCGTGGCCGACCGCACCCTCGAAGAGCTCCGCGAACTCGATTTCTCCTCATGGAAAGGTGCCCGGATTCCCGCGGAGTTCGGCGGGGTCAGCCAGCAGCTCCTGACCCTGCCCGAGCTTCTCGACATTCTTGCGGGCACCGGGCGAGACGTCGGGCTTGCGATCGAGCTCAAGCACCCGAGCCCATACCAGCTCAGGCTCGAGGACACAGTCCTCGAGGTGCTCGAGGCCCGCGGCTGGGAGGCGAGCTCGTCCCGCCTCGGCAACATCCGCGTGAGCTTCATGAGCTTCGACGCAGACGCCATCCGCTATCTGCTCGCGCGCGTCCCTGCCGAACACGTGTGCATGCTCGTCGACGACGTCCAAGTCGAGGATGTCCGCACAGACCTAGCCCTCGGGCGCTTCACGGGCGGGGCGGTCGCGAACGTCCTCAAGGCAGCGCAGGCAGAGGCAGAGGCGATCCTCGACGGCGGCCGCGCAGGCATGGCCGGACCCGGCATCGGCTACGTCCGGAACCACCCGAACCGAGTGCGCGATTGGCTCTCCGCCGGCCGGCGCTTCCGGGTGTGGACAGTCGACGAGCCCGACGACGTCGAACACTGCCTGTCCGTGGGGATCCAGGAGGTCACCACCAACCGCCCCGCTGACGTGCTCCGTCAGGTGGTCGCGGCCGGTGTGTGATCGGTGTCCCACCCGTGTCTAACGGGCAGCTTGATCAGGGCGGAGCGGACGACGGCGGCGCCCGGGTTACGCTGCGGCGCTCGCCGGCGTTTCGCATCGGGATGTCCATTGCCGTGGCGACCGGACTCTATGGGATCTCGTTCGGCGCCCTTGGCGTCACCTCGGGCCTGAGCGTTCTCCAGACCATGGCCCTGAGCCTGCTCATGTTCACGGGCGGATCCCAGTTCGCGTTCATCGGCGTGATCGCGGGCGGGGGTTCGGGAGCCGCGGCTGGGGCGGCGGCCACGCTCCTCGGGATCCGCAACGCCGTGTACGGGATGCAGCTCAACGCGATGTTCGGTCCGCGCGGGTGGCGGCGCTTCGCTGCTGCGCACGTGACGATCGACGAGTCGACGGCGACCGCCTCCGGGCAGAGCGACCGGCTCGAGCAACGACGCGGGTTCTGGAGCGCAGGCCTTGGCGTCTTCGTGCTCTGGAACCTGTTCACCGCGGTGGGCGCGTTCGCCGGGAATGCGATCGGCGACCCCAAGCAATGGGGTCTCGACGGGGCGGCGGTTGCTGCCTTCCTGGGTCTCCTGTGGCCGCGGCTCAAGGGGCGCGAGCCCGCTGCGATCGCCGTCGTCTGCGCCCTCGCGACCGTGCTGGCGGTCCCGTTCGTGCCCCCGGGCGTCCCGATTCTCGTCGCGGCGCTCGTGGCCGGCGTCCTCGGCTGGGTGAGCCACGCAAGGGCGGCCGCTGACCGCCCGCTCGAGATGGAGGGCCTGGAGCCTGACCTCGATCCGTACGCCCATCGCGCGCATCGCGATGAAGGCCCTGACGAGGCGTCTCGGGGTGATTCCGCGTGAACCTCTGGTTCTGGGTTATCGCCTCGTGCGCCGCGGCCTACGCCATCAAGCTGCTCGGCTATCTCGTACCACGGCGGTGGATGAAGAACGAGCGAATGACCCGTATCGCGGGCACGGTCACGATCGGTCTGCTCGCCTCGCTCACGGTCGTGAACGCCCTCGGGAACGGGCAGGCCCTCGCCTTCGACGCGAGGATCGGCTCACTCGCGGCTGCGGCCGTGGCGCTCCTGCTGCGGGCGCCGTTCCTCGTCGTCGTGATCGTCGGTGCTGCCGTCGCGGCAGGTCTCAGGCTGCTCGGCTGGGGCTAGAGGCCCCTTCGGCTCGCGTCAGAGCGGGAGGTCCACCTCGGGGATGGCCTCGAGCGGCGGGAGCGGCCGTGGTTCCCGGTGGGTCCGGATGGCATCCTCGACGAGGGCCACGTAGCGGAGCCACGCCATCGAGCCCGGGGCCACCGTGTCGCCGACTCCGATGAGCATCGCGACGAGGCGGACCATGTCGAGGAGACGGAGCTCCTCACGGAGGGTTCCCTGTTCCTGGCCGCGGCTGAGCAGGACACCCATTGACTCGATGAGCTTGCCGGCGAGCCCCACGAGGAGCTGGCGGCGCCCGGCGACCGCGGAGAGCAGGTGGTGCTCGTCGTTGGCCACCTGCATGACGGCGCTGAGGACCTCCACGAGCCCGGCGGCCGCGTCGGGATTGTCGAGGGCATCCTCGGCCACGGGCTCGACCTTGACCTTGATCTGCCGCTCGATTGCGGCCAGAACAAGCTCTTCCTTGTCCGCGAAGTTGCGGAACAGCGTCGCGGGACCGACGCCGGCCCGGTCGGCGACGGACTTGAGCGAGACGTTCGGTCCGTCCTCGCGGAAACACTCGAGGGCTGCCGTGATGATCTTCTCGATATTGCGAGCCGCGTCCGCCCGCATGGGCTTCCGCCAAGCTCCTTCGTACTGCATTCCTCCACCGTAGCTACCGAGAGTGACGGAGTCGTCTATGTGAAGCTGAACTCTCAGAGAAATCTCGCGTTCTTGGTGCGAAAAAGTCTCGAAGGGAAGCCCGGCCCGGCGCCGCGTGAGCGTGGAAGACTGGGTCCATGATTGTCGCCTTCTCTGTCTCCCCCTCCGGCGAGAGGCCCGCAGAAGCGGGCCACGCGCCGTCGGACATTCCTGCCGATTCGGTGCATGAGGCTGTGGCCGCCGCCGTGAAGGTCGTGCGGGACTCCGGACTGCCGAACCGGACGAGTTCGATGTTCACCGAGATCGAGGGCGACTGGGACGAGGTCATGGACGTGGTCAAGCGCGCCACGGAGGCCGTCGGCCGGTACGGGACCCGAGTTTCGCTTGTCCTCAAGGCGGATATCCGCCCCGGCCACACGGGTGAGATAGAGGGGAAGGTCGAGCGGCTCGAGAGGGCGATCGAGGAGACGCGCCAGTAGTTCTCAGCGCGTTCGTCCATCAGGTCTGCTTGGCCTTGAGCGCGCGCTCGAGGATCTCCAGGGCTCGGGTGCGATGCCATCTCGCGTATCGGCGCGGGCCGTCGGCAGTCATGACCGTTACCCACAGGGCTAGGCCTTGCTGCAGAGCCTTGGGGGACGGTTCCTTGTCCGGGCCGGGAAGCAGCAGCCCAGTTTCTCTAAGGAGGTCGCCAACGCGTGGGGCGGGTATGCAGAGTTCTGCGCTGAGCTCTCTCTGCCCCCAATATTCCATGCGGCTTACAGGGTGCCCGTTATCGTCAATGATCCGTGGCTTTTGCCCGTCGGAAGGCGTGCCTTCTGGTCTGGTGAGCGTTGCGAACAGGTCGCTGAGGGGTACCTGCAGGGGGTGATGGTCCAGCCGCTGCGAGATCGCGCTGAAGTACGGGAGTCTGGCCCATTCCCCGTGGTCGCCAATGACGTAGAGCCGGTGCTTTGCCCGACTGACGGCAACGTTGAAAAGGTTCGGAGTCTCAACTGCCCAGTTCCTGACCCCGGACGTCTTGCCTCCGAGGACGAGGATCACGATGTCTGCTTCCTTGCCCTGAGCGCGGTGGACGGTCCCCGACTGCGCCTTCGAGTCGCGAAGATACCGTCTCGCCCGCCGCTCGATTTCAAAGGCTGTCTGCCGGAACGGAGCGATGGCGAGCACCTTGGACATATCGTGCCCCGCCTCCTTCAGATTCCTGAGGAGTTCATCGAAACGGATCAGCTCCTGGATCGAGGAATGACCATTCCATTCGGTTGTGGTCACATCGAGCCACGAGGATTTCGGGGCTTCTTGATGATGCTCCCCAAGGGGAAATCTCCTGAACAGGGTTTTTCCACCATGGATCATGAGGCCGTCGTAGACCTCCTGGTTGACGGTGTCGAACATCGGATTATCGCATCGCCGGTGGACCCGTAGTGGTGCCCCAACCCAGATCTTGTCCCGCCCAGCCGGTTGGATATGCGTTCCGTACTTGGCCGTCCGGTCAGCGAGAACCTGCGCGGGGTGGGTCCCGGAGAGCCAGCGCGGGTGGGTGCCGGCTATCTCAAGGAGCCGGTTCTGGAATTCGCTTGGGAGGGTCACCACTGGTGTGAGTTGGAGCGGATCGCCCACCAGCAGGGCGCGTCGGGCGCGGGAGATGCCGCAAAGGGCTGCCTGAGGGGTGGCCTGGCCGGCCTCGTCGATGAAAAGCCATCCGAGCTGTTCGTCTTTGAGGGAGGCAAAGAGCCTCGGCATGGAGGCGAATGTGGTGGTCATGGTGGGCACCACCATGAACAGGGCTTCCCAGGCCTCTCTCACTGCTGCGGACGGGGTATCAGGCGCGACCGACTTCTTCAGCACGTTGCAAACAGCCGAGAGGTTCTGACGCATTTTCTCGTTCTGGTCGAACACAAATGCTCGGTGCAGCTGGAGGGCTTCGAGAAAAAGCCGGGATCGGGCCTCGTTGAACTCCTTGTCGAGCCACGGCGCGGCCTTCTCCCGCTCCACGCTGCCGATGGCGAACCAGTCTGCAGGTGGCTTCTCATGGGTATATCGGGCGAGCGCGGCCTCCGCCGTCGTGAGCCGACGTTTCCGGTTCTGCAGACGGCCGGAGGTCTCGTCCCGGCGCGCCCGAAGCGAAGAAGCAGCGATTCGTAACTCACCGATTGTCGCCTTGAGGCTCGCGGTCTCCGTGCAGGCACGATCCACGCGTTCGGCGAGGTCGGCCTGCCGTTGCCTCCACGCATTCATGACACGTCCGAGGGAGAAGATCTGTTCCAATACTCCCGGCCGTGCGGCCAGATGGCCGGCAAGGTCAGCACGAACTGTCGCTTCGGCCCGTGCGAGCTCTGCAAGGGCTGCCTCCTGCCGGGAGACGAGCCACTCTTGCTCTTTTAGCTGTGTGGTGTCGACCTCAAGCGCGCGCTCGAGGTGTTGGGTCTCTTGACGGAGGCGTGGCAGGTCGACGAACGCCTCGTGGAGCCGCTGCCGTACTGCCCGAAGGCGGTCCACCTCGCATTTTGCTTTCAGGAAGGATTTCCTGGCTGCCGGCCACGAGAGGGCATCGGCAGGCGGCTGGTTCAGCAATTGGAAGAGCCCAGGTACCGCATCGTCGGCGTCGGGCCATCTCTTGTCGCCGAAGAGCGCTGCGCCGATGAAGGCTCCGACGTTGGCGGAGTTCCCGAGTTTGGCGGAGGTCAAGCCCCACGCCTGCTTCGGTGGCTCGTCTTCGTCGCCGTCGTTGTTGCGCTTCTCGTTCAACAGGCGGGTTGCGATCTCGGGAAAGTATCTCGCCGTATCGCTAAACGTGGGGCCGATGACGTTTTCGGAGAGTGCAGGGATTTCCAGACTGATGTTCTCGACCGCCCCATTGTTGGAAGAGGCTATGACTATCTCGAAGCCGCGCAGGCTCTCGTGCAGCCGGTGAACTTTGGACCGGATTCCGGACCTGGTGTTGATCTCCCTGGTCCCAACGAATGCGCTTGCCGCGTGATCGAACGAAGCCAGAGCTGTGGCGCGCTTGGTCACCAATGCTGCGATCATGTCCCTGAGCATGGTCGTCTTGCCGGTGCCCGGAGGTCCATTGACGGCGAATAGCCCTTCAGCGCCTTCCAGATCGGCCAGCGCCCGGTTGATCGCGAACTGCTGCGACAGGGCCAGAGGATGCGTGACGTCGCTCGGCCACCGGCCGTCGGGCAGCATGTTCGGCGAGACCGAGTCGTAGACGGCGAGGGCGTCCACGCGGACATCGACTCTCTGCTCGGACGTGTCAGGACCCAAATATTGGGACATGGCCCCGCCCCACCGGGGTTTCTGCGAGATCGATAGGAGATCGGAGAAGAAGAAGCTGTTGAGAAACTTGGGCTCCGGTTCTTCGGCATCCCGCCTCGCCCGGATCTCCCGGCTCTCCACCCTGATGGCCGCCAGTTCCCCGCCCCGGTATGTCAGAAGTCCGTCAGCTCCCGTTTCGCTCAGGGCGAGGGCAAGAATCGCTTGGAGATCAGCGTAGGCCAGGGGTCGGGTCTGGAACCCAGAAGGAGATTCGTCCCCCGCCCGTACTCCGCGCGCCAGGATAAGGTCGCCGAGCCGTTGTGCCCATCTCGTCTCATCAGCCGTGAAGCTCTCGAGAACATCATCCAGCCGGTTCCGCTGTCTGAAGCGACCGGCAGCCCAGACGCACTGCGACAGAGTCACGTCATCGACGCCAAGCACTCCGTCTTCCCCAACACTGAGCATCGCCACCGCGCTTTGGCCAGCCGACGGGGCCGTAAGGTCCTCAGCCGTCTTCGTGCCGAGGACGGTCCAAGCCGACTCCACGTCGTATACGCCAAGAAACACGCTGTGCCGCCACACCCGTCCGGGGCGGCTCCGAGGCCAACGAGGATCCTCCCACGGAAGCGGAGCCTGCCCTGAATAGTCCGCTACGTACGGAATCGCTCCACGGGATCTGGAAGGGTTCGGCACACTCTGAGGCGAAAAAGCTTCAACCGCGAGCCAGAAATCGAAGGGAGCCTTGCCCTCTATGGGACGCCCTCCTCTGCTGCCCGATGCCCCCTCTTTCGCGCCCCCCATAGAGCACCCTCCTTCTACGCGCGCGGCCTAGTCCCCGACAACCCCCGGTCTCCTGACCAGGTGAGCCAACCGTGTCAGGGGATACCCGATCCGACGGGCGCAGGTGTCTAGCCAATCTAATCGGGCAGCTTCCCTGACGGATGATTACAAGGTCACCGCGGCCTCGATCGAGTGCAGCGAGGAGCTGATCGACGCGGAGCAATGCAGGGCGAGCGTTCATTATCGTGGGGGCGGCGTTGCTGGACTGCCGTGGATTTCAGCAGGTACGAATGTCACGTTGCGCCGACACGGGGACCGCGCCAGACTGAGCGACATGGTCGAGCACGCACCCAAACCCGGATGGATCGACGTCGAACGCTGGCTGACCAAGACGGTTGTGAAGCCCGGGCCTGAGCACGAACGGGCGCTGCAGACCGCCGTGGAGCGCGGAATGCCCGCGATAGAAGTCCAGCCCACGGCAGGGAAGCTCCTCCATCTCCTCGTCCGGATGAGCCAGGCTAGGCGGGTCCTCGAGATTGGCACCTTGGCGGGATACAGCACGATTTGGATGGCCCAGGCGCTCCCGGAGGATGGCCACCTCGACACGCTCGAGTACCTTCCCGAGCACGCGGAGATCGCCCGGGCGAACGTTGCCGCGGCAGGCCTCGACGGTCGTGTCGAGGTACACGTCGGCCCTGCCCTCGAGACGCTTCCCGCGCTCGAAGGACCCTACGATTTCGTCTTCATCGACGCAGACAAGCAGAACGACACGAACTATCTCCAGTGGGCCGTGCGGCTCGGGCGGCCGGGGACCGTCGTCGTCGTCGACAACGCGGTGTGGGAGGGGGCGCTCCTCGATCCCAAGATCGACGAGACGAATGCCCCCGGAATCATCGCGGCGCTCGAGTTGCTCGGCAGCCCGCCGTTCGAGGCGACGGTCGTGCAGACCGTGGGCTCGAAGGGCTGGGACGGTTTTGCGCTCGCCGTTGTGAAGTAGCGGCCGGTGGACTTCGAGATCACCGACGCCGGGCCCGACGACGCCGAGGAGCTTCTCGCCGTCAAGGATCAGGGCTGGCGGGAAGCCTATGTCCACCTGTTTTCCCCCGACTTCCTCGCGCGCCTCGGCGGCAACCCGGAGCGCACCGAGCGTTGGCGGCAGCTTCTGGCAGGCGACGGCGGAGAGCACTTTGCGGTGGGCCGTTCGGCCGGGCGCATGGTCGGGATGGCGGGGGCCGGCCCAGCGCGCGCCGACTCGGGCGGCGACGCCCCGGCTCCGCAGGAGCTCTACACGATCTACATCCTCGCCGAGGCGTACGGGAGCGGGCTCTCGAAGGCCCTCGCGGAGCGGGTCCTCGGCGACGGTCCGGCATTCCTCTGGGTCCTCGAAGAGAACGCGCGGGCGATCGCGTTCTACAGGAAGCTCGGCTTCGAGCCTGACGGCGCGCGCGAGTTCTTCGTCGCCGATGACCAGCGCGTGCCGGAGATCAGGATGGTGCGAGGCTGAACGAGGGTAGAAGGCCCAATCAGCCGATGGGGAGGATCGCTGCCCCGAAGTCGGTAATGGTATAGCGGCCGCAGGAGACTGTGCGATGTGGCGCCGTGTTGGCCGGTGGTGGCAGCTGAGGGAGCGGGTATGCGGTGTCGCTGAGCACGAACGAGACCTTCTGGGTGGCGTAGTCTGTTCGGTCGGTGAGCCAGGGGAAGGCGCTGAAGGGATCCTGTATCTGGATGAGCTGGTCGGGCACGGCGAGGTAGGCCTTGGGCCCTCGGATAGTCCAGAAGTGTCCCGCGCCTGTGCGGTGGCTTGCGCTGATCCACTCGTCGACACAGCGGATGTCCGGGTTGAGTACCGTTGCCGACCGGCTCAGGGCGACCGTTGCGACGGCCGAGAAGCTCAGGCAGACCACCACCGTGGCGGCAAGAAGCGCCTGGAGCGTCCTGTGGGGAAGACGCCGGGGGAACGGCGTGCGATGGTCGATGAGCCTGGGGGCCAGCACCAGAGTGCAGACGGGCGCGAAGAACATGGGTTGGAGGTACCTTGTGCCGAAAGCGCCTAGGGCGATCGCGCCGACGATGACGACGACCGGGGCCGCCCACCCCATGCCGGACACGAGGGCCGCGTTCGCGTCTTGTGCCGCGAGGAATTTGCGGAACGCGATACCCGAGACGAGGATCAGGGCGACGACGGCCGTGAGCGAGATCGCCCCGGCCAGTGTCCATGCGCGATCGGCCAGCATCTTGGGGTAGTAGACGGCCAGCCAGGGCGCCGATCCGACATCGAGGTAAGCGGTACTGTCCTTGCCGATGAGGGGAGCGAAGGGGATCCTTCCCGCGAACCCGAGGGCGGAGCCCAGGGTCAAGAGGGCCCCGATTCGGATGAGGCGGCGCCATAGGAGCATACGCCGCCGGGCCATGAGGGCAAGGACCAGCGCCAGCGGTCCTGCCTCCCAGCCCAGGAAGAGGGGATTGGTCAGTGTGGCCGCGGCGCTCAGGCCGAGGAGCCCGAGCCCGAGCCAGCGTGTTCTGCCAGTTTGGGCCGTGGCGAGGGACGAGGCCATTCCCGTCGCGAGCACTGACGCCAGCACGGTCGAGCTGTAGTACGTGGCAGTCGCCAGGAGGGAGGCGAGCTCGAAGGTATCGGGGCGGGGAGAATCTTCCAGGAGTGTGAGGGACATCATCGCGGCGAAAGCCACTAGCGCACCGGAGACTTGGCGCGGCGGTGCCGCCGACCTCTGGACGAAACCGCTCAGGGCTCTGAGCGAGCCGTAGAACAGGAGGAAGTTCGCGACCGCGTTGAGCGCAAAGGTTCCTCAGTGTCATCGTGGGTGGTGCCGCAGGTGCTGCGGTGGTTGGATCCTTCGCATCCGGTGCTTGGCTCTAAACCTTGATCCACCGATCGGGTGTTGGGTCCGGCGGTCCTGTGCGGGCGGTGGATGATGGATGTTTCGGGCAGGGGTGGGGGCGCGGCCTCGCTGCCGGCGGTGTTCCACTTCTGGTGCTGTTCGGGGCCTCGCGGGGCCAGGCTGCGTCTTCCTAGGGCATGGACGGCGGGGCGTGGGCGGCGGTGAAGAGCTGTTCCCATGCGTTCTGCCAGGGCCAGTTCGCCGGCAGCCGCAGCCGGATCTTCCGGGCGCTGGCGGCGATCCGGGCCGGGAGGTTCACGAGCTTGCGGCGGATGGTCCCGGTCCTGGCTTTCGCGAAGGGGCCGGCGGCCAGGGTCCCGGCCGCGCGGGCGAGGTTGAAGGCCATCACCGCCGCGACGAGCCAGGCCGAGTTCGCCGCGAACTTCCCCGAGGGCAGGTGCGCCAGGGCGCTGTCCTTCAGGTCGGCGTGGACCTGCTCGATGACCGCATGGGCACGGTGCGTGGCATCGGCCGCGACAGTGCCCAGGTCCTGGGCGGGGACGGTGGTGAAGAAGGCGTGGTGCCGGTGCGTGTCGAACAGGGTCCCCTGCCCGTCGGGGGCCTTGGGGTTCAGGTCCGGGATGCGGCGCACGACGAGCCGCCCGGTGACCTGTTCGGCCTTCTTCCGCGAAGCGAAGGCGGTGAAGGGGACCTCGGCGACCTCCGCCCGGGAGATCCAGGTCCCGGCGGCCTGGTCGAAGACCGCATCGGTGTACTCGATCGCCGTCCAGGCCTCCGATGGGATGGCGGCGATGGCACGCTTAACTGCCGGGTCCAGGCGCACCGTGACCGAGACCTCGGCCCCTGCCGCGAGGGCGGCGGCGACGGTGGGGTGCCCGTAGAACGCCGAGTCGGCCCGGACCAGCGCCCTCCCCGGCGTCCCGGCGCGGCGCAGGGCGGAGAGGGCGTCGGCGACCAGCCGGGACGCCCCGCGCGGGGACGCCGCAGCGCCCTTGCGCAGCCGCTGGGCCAGGATCACCGGCGCGCTCTGGGCCGTGGTGGCGGTGGCCAGCAGGGCGTTGAGCCCGCGGACCCCGGAGTACCCGAAGCCAGCGCCCTGCTTGGCGTGGCCGTGGACCTCGATGATCGTGTCGTCGACGTCCACGAACACGAACTCCCCGACGGCCGGGGCGTCCAGCAGCGGGGCCCGCGCGGCGAGGTTCGCCAGGAAGCGGGCGGCGACCGCGTCGAGCTGGCGGACGTGGCCGAAGGCGAACGCGCGCAGGAAGGAGCCCAGGGTCGAGGGCGCGTAGCAGGCCTTGAAGAGCCTGCCCATCCCGCCGTGGCGCAGCAGGGCCATGTCATCGATCGAGTCCGCCCCGGCGACCATCCCGGCCACCAGCGAGGCGATCTTCAGGCCCGCGTTCGCGCCCTTGTCCGTCGGCACGCTCAGATGCGCGTCGGTCAGGGCCCGGAGCCCTGCGGCCTCGGCCAGGCGCATCACCGGCAGCAGGCCTGCCGCGGAGACGAGGTTCGGCTCGTCGAAGGACACCGCCACCGCGGCCTGACTGTGGGAAACTTGCACCTACGAGATGCCCTCTCATCCTCAGGGAACTGGTTCTGTCGCAAGTCCAATTCTCCCCGGGATGGCGGGCATCTTGCCCTTAATTACGCCACGCCGCCACGAACCCCATCGGTGGATCAAGGCTAAAGGTTCCCGTCGTCACCTCGTCGAGGAAGGACTGGCTGGTCAAAGTTCTGCCGGCACCGGGTGTGAAGGGACCGGCCGGCGTGACTTGATAGGAGCGTGGGTAGCGCCCTCGACTGAGGTTTGTCCACCGACCGGTCCGGCCATTCCCTCAAAGAGGAAGGTACCAACCATGGTGGTGGTTCTGGGCGGCGACGTCCACAAGAAGTCCCATACCTTCGAGGCCGTCGACGGCAACGGACGACGCCTCGACGGGATCACCGTCCCGGCCACGCCCGCGGGTCATGACAAGGCGGTCCGCTGGGCCAGATGCGGCTTCGGGGACCAGGAGCGCCTCTGGGGGATCGAGGACTGCCGGCACCTCTCGGGCCGCCTCGAGCAGGACCTGCTCGCCGTCGGGGAACGCGTCGTGCGGGTTCCGCCGAAGCTCACCGCGAAGGCACGCGCCTCGGCCCGCACGCGGGGCAAGTCTGATCCAATCGACGCCCTTGCCATCGCCCGCGCAGTCCTGCGCGAACCGGAGCTGCCGGTGGCCGCGCACGATGCGGCCTCCCGTGAGCTGAAGCTGCTCACCGACCGGCGCGATGACCTCGTCGCCGAGCGCACCCGGGCGGTGAACCGGCTGCGCTGGCACCTGCACGAGCTGGAGCCTGCACGCGATCCCTCTCGCGGCGAGCTGGCCCGCCAGACCGTCAGGGTCGAGCTCGCCGAGTGGCTCGGAATGCAGGAGGGGCTCGTAGCCGAGCTCGCCTTGGAGATCCTGGCCGACATTGACCGCCTCAGCCCGAAGATCGAGGCCCTCGCAGCGCGGATCGGATCCGTTGTGCGCGAGTACGCTCCCGCCCTGCTCGCGGTCCCTGGCTGCGGTCCACTCAGCGCGGCCAAGATCATCGGCGAGACAGCAGGGATCCGCCGCTTCCGTTCCGAGGCCTGCTATGCGATGTTCGCCGGCACCGCACCCATCCCCGCCTGGTCCGGCAGCACCGCAGGGCGCGTCCGGCTCAACCGCTCCGGGAACCGTCAGCTCAACGCCGCCCTCCACCGCATCGCCGTCACCCAGACCCGCCACGAATGCCCTGGCCGCGACTACTACCACCGCCGCCTCGGCTGCGGTGACAGCACGAAGGAAGCACTCCGCTGCCTCAAACGGCAGATCACCAGAGCCGTCTACCGCGCCCTCAGCTCGAACGCCCAGACCACCGAAAAGGCCGCAGCCTGAATCCGGGCCCCCTCCCGGCTCCCGGCTGCCCAGCCGCGCCCGCAGCCGCGGTCAAGGCTGGCCGCAAGGCCACCCGCAGGGCACCGGCCTTGACCTCGGCGAGAACGCGGCCAGGATTACCAGCTCCGGGAGGGGGCGTTGACATAGGAGCAACCTTGATTCCGAGCCCCAGTGTGGCGATCACGGAATAGAGGCCCATTTCCGGAATGAACAGCACGGCTGAGAGCGACCAGTCCTGGGGCTGCCCGGCCAGGACTGACCCTCGCACGAGCGCGGGCAGGACTGTGTCGGATTCGTAGTAGAGGATCCATGAGCGGCCGGTGGCGTCCATGTGCCACACCGCTAGCAGTGCCAGCGCCAGTGCTACTACGACGCCGGTGCACTCGGTGACCCATCGTCGTCCCCGCACAGTCAGGGGAAGCGCCGAGGCCTTGGCTCCCGCGGGCCTTGACGGAGCCCATGACGTCTCGGTCGCCCCTCCTGCCCCGTTCATAGGTTCCGGCCCCTAAGGCGAACCCGTACCTCTGCGCTCTGCCCCTCCAAGGGTCTCGGAGGCTCGGACGCAGGCCTCGGAGCGGTCGAGCCGAAGCGGTGGACGGCGAACAGGTCGCGGATGGCCCGTTCACAGGGCTTCTCGACGAAACGGTAGGCGAGAGCAGCGACTGCGGCGGCTGAGAGGAGGGCTGGCGGGACGAGCCACCAGGGGAGGCTTTGGGGGCCTTGGGCGACTAGGAGTCCGACCGCGCCGAGGACGAGGTAGTGCACCATGTAGAACGAGAAGGAGCGGTCTCCAAGTCGGACTATGCGCGGATGGGTCAGAAGGCAGCTCCGGCCTTCCAGCTCGCGCCGGGCTGTGGCCCAGACCAGGACGATGATCGCGGGCAGTATGAGGGCCTCGCTGGCCCACCACAGCGTGAGATGGGACAGATCGGCGAGGAGCGTCAGGGCAATCCCGGCTGTGGTGACGGCAGCTGCTGTGAGTTGACTCGTGCGGGATGGTGCATGTCCCGCCTTGAGCAGGAGGGCCAGCGCGACGCCGATGACGAACTCGGCCATCCGGTAGGGAGGGAAGTCGTAGGTGAGGAAGTGGGCTGCCCATCCGTCGTTCCCGCCACCCAGGGTGAGCTGGAAGACCAGGCCCATCACCGGCTGCAGGACCATAAGGAACACGACGGTGCCGACCAGCTCGCGGACGTTGAACCGCCGCATTACCCTCAGCATCGCGGGAAGCAGCAGGTAGAAAAAGGCCTCGGCTGACAGGGACCACGCCACCGCATTGAAGGACGATGCCGAGGACGGACGCCAAGCTTGTGTGAGGGTGAGGCTCTGCAGGAACGAGAGCCGACTGGAGTTCGGCGCGACAGGGACAATCGCCGCGACGGCAAGCGTGGCTGCGTTTAGCGGGAACAGTTTGGCGAAACGGTTCCGCAGGAACGTGACAGTGCCGTCCGCTGTCGTCTCCGCCCAGGTCAGGACGAAGCCGGAGAGGACGAAGAAGAAGCTCACCCCCAGGAATCCGAGGTTCACCACCGGAAGGTCGTAGCGGGCGAAGCCATGCATGAGCGCGACGGCACTGGCGGCGAGGAACCGCAGGCCAGTCAGCGAGTGGATTCGCTTCACCGCTTCCTGCCGTTGCCCCTTCGAATCTGTCGGCACATCAGCCCCATGAATGCGGGTGCAGTGGCGTACAGCATCGATTACCCCCTTCTCGAAAGCACTTCCTTGTTCATCCCACACTGTTGGAGATCTGTGATTTCGAAACCTTGCGCAATCCTTGGCTGATCCTTCGTTGAAGAGAGGCGACATATTCGAGCCGACCGAAACTTGTCTCTTCGCGCTCAGACACAAGGCCAGACGATCTCCTCGGTCGCCGCAATACGGATAGCGTGGTCGTCATGGATTCGCGCACGCCCCAGTTGTCTCCTGGCCTGTACCCCATCGACACGGGCATGGCGGAGCTCCAGCGCGACGGTGACGCCTCCGACGGTTGGCTCCTCAAGATCAACGGCGTCCAGAGCTCCCACATCGTCCTGAGTGACCCACTGCGGCTGGACTTCGAGTACATGCGCTGGATCATTGCGCTAGTCGAGGAGCGCTTTCCGCCCGAGAGCACCGACAGGCTCCGGGCACTCCATCAGGGCGGAGGCGGCTGCTCGATGCCTCGGTATCTCGCGGTGCGCTACCCGCACGCGCGGCAGGTCGTCGTCGAACTCGACGGGCAGCTCGCCGAGTATGTCCGGAGCTGGTTCGACCTGCCTAAGGCGCCGCTCCTGCGGCTCCGCGTCGGCGAGGCGCGCGCTGTCACGGAATCGCTCACCCCGCGGACGCGGGACCTCATCATTCGCGACGTCTTCTCCGGGTCTCGGACACCGCACCCCCTCACAACAGTCGAGTTCACCCGGGCTTCAGCACTGCTCCTCGACTCCGGTGGGCTCTTCGTGGCGAATATCGGCAGTGCGCCGGACCAGATCACGGCCCGCGAGGAGGCCGCCGCGATCGCCGAGGTCTTCCCCTATATCGGAGTGGTTGCGGACCCTGCGATGCTCAAGGGCAGGCGGTACGGGAACATCATCGTCGCGGGAAGCGACAGCCCGCTCGAAGGCTCGGCGGCCCTCCGTCGTCGTCTCCTGGGTGGGGGCCTACCGGCCCAGTTCTGGGACGACGCCCAAGCTCGAAGCTGGATCGGCAAGGCCGCGCCGAGGCACGATCCGCCCGGGAGCCCGGCACCCGATCCCGCTACCCCATGAGCATCGCCCGCGCCTCGGCCACCTTGCGCTTGAGGGCGTCGACGACGGCGGCGACCGCGGGGTGGCGCATCGAGTCGGGCCGCAGCACCATCCAGTACGGAAGCTGCTCGCGGAAGTAGCCGGGCAGGAGCCGCACAAGGTCGTCGTGGCGATCCGCCATGAAGCACGGCAGGAAGCCGATGCCGGCCCCGGCGCGCGTCGCCTCGATATGCACGAACACGTTCGTTGACGTGAGGCCATCCCGCATCTCCGGGGCGAGTCTGCGCGGTGCGTCGAGGTCGTCCACCTGGAGCATCGAGTCCACGAAGTAGACGAGGCCGTGCCGGGCCAGCTCCTCGGGAGTCTCGGGCGCGCCGTGCCGCTCGAGGTAGTCGCGCGAGGCGTACATCCCGAGCGTGTACTCGCCGAGCCGCATCGCCTCGGCCCGGTGGACCTGGGGCTCGCCGACCACCACCTCGATGTCGACGCCGGAGCGCTGCTGGAGCGCCCGCCGCGTCACAGTAATGAGTTCGACGGCGAGGTTCGGGTGTTCCCCGCGCAGGTCGGCGACGGCGGGGGAGGCGATGTAGGCGCTGAAGCCGTCCGTCGCGGTCATCCGGACGACGCCGGTGACGGGATCGTCTGCGCCCGGGGCGAGGCGGCCGACGGCGTCCGCGACCTCTTCGGCGATGCCCACCGCGCGCTCGCCGAGGGGAGTAAGCTCCCACCCGCCCGCGGCCCGGGCGAGCACCCTGCCCCCAAGCGATTTCTCAAGAGCGGCGATCTTGCGGGCGATGGTCGTGTGGTTGAGGCCGAGGCTCTCGCCCGCTGTCGTGAACTTCCCCGCGCGGGAGACCTCGAGGAGGACGAGGAGCTGGTCGGGCGAGGGGGACGCCGTCGTCATATCGCCCACTGTAGCGTGCCGAGGGCGCAGAATCTGCAATTCTGCACAGTTACCCTGCGGTACTGGTCATTGAAGCACCAAATTCGCGCAGGAATACTGGCGGAGGCTAAGTGGCTCGTATCACACCGGAGGGAACCCATGAGCTCAATCCAGCGCCCGGTCGGCACAGGCGCCGACCGCTCGCTTCTGACCAAGATCGTGTCCGCGTCGATGGCCGGGACGGTCGTCGAGTGGTACGACTTCTTCCTTTACGCGACCGCTTCGACGATCGTCTTCAACAAGATCCTCCTGCCCACCATGGGCAATGAGTACGACGGAATCATCGCGGCGTTCCTGACGTACGCGGTGGGCTTCATCGCCCGCCCGCTCGGCGGCGTCGTGTTCGGCCAGATTGGAGATCGGCTCGGCCGGAAGCGGACGCTGCAGATCACGATCCTCCTGATCGGTGTCGCAACCGTCCTCATGGGCTGCCTTCCCACCTACCATCAGATCGGTGTGTGGGCTCCGATCCTGCTTGTCGCACTCCGCTTCGTCCAGGGCCTCGCGCTCGGCGGCGAATGGGGCGGTGCTGTGCTGTTGGTCGCGGAGCACGCTCCCGACAAGGACCGTGCGTTCTGGGCGTCGTGGCCGCAGGCCGCAGTGCCGCTCGGCAACGTCCTCGCCACCGCTGTCCTCTGGGTTCTGACCTCCACGCTGTCGTCGAGCGCGTTCCTCGCATGGGGCTGGCGCATCGCCTTCTGGGTCTCCGCGATCGTCATCATCGTGGGCTACGTGATCCGGACCAAGGTCACCGAAGCCCCCATCTTCGAGGCGGCCAAGGCTGAGCTCGAGGCCGAGAAGGCCGCGGGGTACGGGGTCTTCGAGGTGATCCGCCGCTACCCGAGGGGGATCCTCGTGGGCATGGGCCTCCGCTTCGCGGAGAACATCATGTACTACCTCGTGGTCACCTTCTCGATCGTGTATCTCGGTACGGGGCTCAAGATGAACACGGCCTCGATCCTTGGCGTCATCGCAATAGCACACGTGTGCCACTTCGTGGTGATCCTCACCGTTGGCCGGATGGCCGACCGGGTCGGCCGCAAGCCCGTCTACCTCGCCGGGGCGATCCTCACCGCGACCTGGGGATTCTGGGCTTTCCCTGCGTTCGGAACGAAGAACACCTGGGCCATCCTCTTGACGATCATCGTGGGTCTCGTCTTCCATGCCCTCATGTACTCCGGTCAGCCGGCCATCATGGCCGAGATGTTCCCAACCCGTATGCGCTACTCCGGCGTGTCCATCTGCTACCAGGTCACGTCGATCGTGGCTGGCTCGCTCGCGCCCGTCTTCGCGACTGAGTGGCTCAAGGCCACGGGCTCGTGGTGGCCGACCGCCGTCTACCTCGCGATCGCATCCCTCATCACCGCCGCCGCCGTGATCGCGCTCCGCGAGACGAAGGGAGCCTCGCTCCACGCGCTCGACGCGGCGGATGCTGCCCGCGTGGGTGTTGCGGGCGAGGCAAGGGCGCGCGCATGAGCGGGCTCGCCGGACGCAAGGCGCTCGTCACGGGCGGCGCGGCGGGGATCGGAGCAGCGGTGGCGACGGCGCTCGCCGAGCGTGGCGCCGCCGTCGTCATCGCAGACCTCGACGGCGACGCCGCCCAGAAGCTCGCAGCCGAACTCGGCGGCGAGGCCTGGGCCGTGGACCTCCTTGACACCGCCCCGCTCGAGTCGTTGGACCTTGACTGCGACATCCTCGTGAACAATGCAGGCATCCAGAAGGTCGCCCCGATCGACGAGTTCGAGCCGGACGTCTTCCGCAGGATCCAGAAGCTCATGGTCGAGGCGCCGTTCCTCCTCGTGCGGGCCGCGCTCCCGCACATGTACGAGCAAGGCTGGGGGAGGATCATCAACCTCAGTTCGGTGCACGGCATCCGGGCCTCTGCCTTCAAGAGCGCGTACGTCGTGGCGAAGCATGCCCTCGAGGGCCTCTCGAAGGTCACGGCCCTCGAGGGCGCCGACCACGGGGTCACGTCGAACTGCATCAACCCCGGTTATGTGCGGACTGCCCTCGTCGAGAGGCAGATCGCCGATCAAGCCGCCACCCACGGCATCTCCGAGGACGAGGTGCTCGAGAAGGTCATGCTCACCGAGATGGCGATCAAGCGGCTCGTCGAGCCCGCGGAGGTCGCCTCGCTCGCGGCGTGGCTGGCGTCCGACGACGCCGCAATGGTCACCGGGGCGAGCTACACGATGGACGGCGGCTGGTCGGCGCGCTAGATGCGCGCCTGCTCGCCCTCCGCGACCACCGGAAGCGGTGCGGTCTCGTCGCGGAGGGCGGGTCGCCGTCGGCCATCGCCCCGGACCCACAGGGCATAGGCCGCGCCGAGGAGCCCAAGCCAGACGGCGCCGACCACGAGTGCGACCCGCGTGTCCTCGAACCAGCCCAGAACCACGATCACCAGCGCCAGGAACGTGATCGCGGCGATCGACGCCGCGGGCCACAGGGGCGACGGGAACTCCGAGGGCGCGAGTGCGTACTTGCGGATCTCGCGCTTCATCGCGACGTGGCTCACGAGGATCATGACCCATACCCACACGGTCGCGAAGGTCGCGATCGACGCGATGATCGTGAACACGTCCTCGGGGATCACGGCATTGAGCACGACCCCAACCAGCAGCACCCCGGTCATGACGACGACGGTCAGCCACGGCACACCACGCTTCGACACCTTCCCGAAGGACGACGGCGCGTGCCCCTGCTGGGCGAGACCGAACAGGACGCGCCCAGCACCGAAGATGTCGGAATTGATGGCGGAGAGGGCGGCCGTGATGACGACGGCGTTGAGCACGTTCGCGGCGCCCGGAATCCCGAGACCGTTGAAGATCTGGACGAACGGGCTGCCCTGGCTTCCGACCTCGGACCAGGGAAAGAGGCTCATGAGCACGGTCAGGGTGAGCACGTAGAAGAGGAGCACGCGGACGGGCACTGTGTTGACGGCGCGGGGGATGGCCTGCTTGGGGTTCTCGGCCTCGCCGGCGGTGACGCCGATCGTCTCGACGCCGCCGAACGCGAACACGACCACTGAGAACGCCGCAAGCAGTCCTCCGTAGCCATTCGGGAGGAAGCCTCCGTGGTCTACGAGGTGCGCGACGCCGGGGTGCTGGCTGCCGAGCTGCACGCCGAAGACGATGAGGAACGCGCCGCCGGCGATCATCGCGCCGATGGCGACGACCTTGACGAGCGTGAACCAGAACTCGAGCTCGCCGAAGACCTTGACGCTGAGCAGGTTTACGCCGGTCAGGAAGAAGATGACGGCGAGGATCCAGATCCAGCGTGGAGTGTCCGGGAACCAGAAGCCCATGTAGATGGAAAAGGCCGTCACGTCGGCGATGGCGACGATCGCCATCTCGAACACATAGGTCCAGCCGGTGACAAAGCCCGCGAGCGGGCCGAGGTATCGGCTGGCGTACTGGCTGAAGGAGCCGGCGACGGGGTGGCGGACGGCCATCTCGCCAAGGGCGCGCATGACCATGAAGACGGCCGCGCCCGCGATCATGTACGCAATGAGGACGGCGGGTCCGGCGGCCTGGATGGCCGAGGCCGAACCGTAGAAGAGTCCGGTGCCGATGGCTGACCCCAAGGCCATGAACCGGATGTGCCGGACGTTGAGGCCGCGGCTGAGCACGGCGGTTGAAGACTGCATGGGGGTTCCTCACGTCTCTGGGAAGGATTCCTTCCACTCTGCCGGTTCGTCTGAACGCTGTGAGTGGAGTCACGGCTGCTTGTGTCTCGGACCGCAGACGCGCTTTGTCCGGCATCCGGGACGGCGAGGCTTTCCCGGGAGGTGCGCACCGTCGTCGTCCGCGTGCACACTGGAGTTCGGTATTCCAGACACGGCCCTTCAGGGGCCCCCGACGCGAGGTGCCCTATGCCCCCCGAAGCAGGCCTGAAATCCAAAGTCCCCGCCGCGGAGAGCACTCTGCGGATCCTGCGGCTGCTCGCGTCGCGTCGTGGCCCGCAGCCGGCGGCGAGCATCGCCGCGACGCTGGGGCTCCCGCGATCGACCGTCTACCACCTCCTCGCGGTCATGGAGGAAAACGGCTTCGTCATGCACCTGCCGGAGGAGCGGCGGTATGGCCTCGGAATCGGGGCGTTCGAGCTCTCGAGTGCCTATTCGCGTCAGGAGCCGCTCTCCCGCTTGGGGCGCCCCATGCTCGCCTCCCTCGTCGACACGATCGGCGAAAGCGCCCACCTCGCCGTCCTTCATGGGAGGGACGTCCTCTACATCGTCGAGGAGCGGGCGAAGAACCGGCCCTCCCTTGTGACCGACGTCGGCGTCCGCCTCCCGAGTCACCTCACCGCGAGCGGTCGCGCGATCCTCGCGACGCTTCCGAAGTCGCAGGTCCGCGCGCTGTACCCGAACGCGGCCGCGTTCAGCGAACGCACTGAGGAAGGTGAGCACATCCGAAGCTACGCGGCGCTGCAGTCGGCCCTGGACCAGGTGCGCCAGCGCGGTTATGCAACCGAGGACGGCGAGGTCACCGCCGGATTCGCCTCGGTCGCGGCGGCCGTCACCGACCATGCGGGATGGCCGACGGCGGCCGTCGCCGTCACCTTCCTCGGCGAGAAGGTGCCGGTGGAGGAGCGGGACGAGCTCGCGCGCCAAGTCCTGCGGGTCGCGGGCGAGCTCTCGCACCGGATTTACGGCAGGGGCTAAGCGTCTAGGCGACAGATTCCGACCGGGATTGGAGGCACGTTGCCAGCTTTTCTCGGCGTGTCTCGCCGAATCGCCGAGATCGCGGCACCGATTCCGGTCGGAATCCAACAAGGATCGGGCGGGCGTTTCGAGTACGTCTGAGATCCCAGACAGCGCCCTCTGAAAGGCCCTGTTTCGAGGGCTCTCACCGCGGTCTCATGGATGAAGAAGGTCCGCACGGACCCCCAGACCACCAACACTGACGCAGGAGTCACAATGACCACCTCCGATCCGGCCCACAAGGCTGATTTCACGACCGGTGCCCGCCCCGTGCGTGCCCCTCGAGGCACCGAGATCAGCGCGAAGTCCTGGCAGACCGAGGCGCCGATGCGGATGCTGATGAACAACCTCGACCCGGAGGTCGCCGAGCGTCCGGACGAGCTCGTCGTCTACGGCGGCACGGGGCGGGCCGCGCGCTCGTGGAAGGCGTTCGACGCGATCGTCGAAACGCTCAAGGACATGGACGACGACGAGACCCTCCTTGTGCAGTCCGGCAAGCCGGTCGGCGTCTTCCGCACCAACAAGTGGGCTCCGCGGGTGCTGATCGCGAACTCGAACCTCGTGGGCGACTGGGCGAACTGGCCCGAGTTCCGCCGGCTCGAGGCCGAGGGCCTCATGATGTACGGGCAGATGACAGCGGGATCGTGGATCTACATCGGCACCCAGGGGATCCTGCAGGGCACGTACGAGACGTTCGCTGCGGTCGCGGCCAAGCTCCACGCCGAGGGCCGGATCCCGGCCCCGACCCTGGCCGGCACCCTGACCCTCACCGGCGGGTGCGGCGGCATGGGTGGGGCGCAGCCGCTGGCCGTGACCCTCAACGGCGGCGCGGTCCTGATCGTCGACGTCGACGAATCCCGCCTGCGCCGCCGGGCCGGCAAGCGCTACCTCGATGAGGTCGAGACGGACCTCGACGCCGCGCTCGCCAAGGTCGTCAAGGCCAAGGAAGAGGGCCGCGCCCTCTCGGTCGGCTACGTCGGCAACGCCGCGGAGGTCTTCCCCGAGATCCTGCGCCGCCACCGCGCCGGGGAGCTCACGGTGGACGTCGTCACCGACCAGACCTCGGCCCATGACCCGCTTTCGTACCTGCCCACCGAGTACACGCTCGAGCAGTGGCACGGGGAGGCCGAGGCGGACCCGGAGGGGTTCACGAAGAAGGCCCAGAACGCGATGGCCCGGCACGTGCAGGCCATGGTCGAGTTCCAGGACGAGGGCGCAGAGGTCTTCGACTACGGCAACTCGATCCGCGACGAGGCACGCAAGGGCGGCTACGAGCGCGCGTTCGCGTTCCCGGGCTTCGTCCCGGCGTACATCCGGCCGCTGTTCTGCGAGGGCCTGGGCCCGTTCCGCTGGGTCGCGCTCTCCGGGGACCCGGAGGACATCCGCGTGACGGACCAGGCGATCAAGGAGCTCTTCCCCGACAACGAGCACCTGCACCGCTGGATCGACGCGGCCGAGGAGTTCGTCGAGTTCGAGGGCCTCCCGGCCCGGATCTGCTGGCTCGGCTACGGCGAACGCCACAAGGCCGGCCTCCTGTTCAACCAGCTCGTCGCCGAGGGCAAGGTCAAGGCCCCGATCGTGATCGGGCGCGACCACCTCGACTCCGGCTCCGTCGCCTCCCCTTACCGCGAGACCGAGGGCATGAAGGACGGCTCGGACGCGATCGCCGACTGGCCCCTCCTGAACGCCCTCACCGCAGCGTCCTCGGGCGCGACCTGGGTCTCCATCCACCACGGCGGCGGGGTCGGCATCGGACGCTCGATCCACGCCGGCCAGGTCTCCGTCGCCGACGGCACCGAGCTCGCCGCCGCGAAGCTCTCTGTTCTGCTCACCAACGACCCGGGCATGGGAGTGATCCGCCACGTCGACGCCGGCTACGAACGCGCAGTGGAAGTAGCCGCCGAGCGCGGCGTCAAAATCCCCATGCAGCACGCCGACACGGCGAAGTAAGGAAGCCTCACATGACCCTCACCGCCCCCGAAACCCATCTCCCCACCGAGGTCACCCTCGCCCTCGGCGGGCTGACCGCGGCCGACGTCGTCGCCGTCGCCCGTTACGACGCCAAGGTGAGCGTTGCACCCGAGGCCCTCGAAGAGGTTGCCCGTGTGCGCGCCCACGTCGAGGCGCTCGCGGCGAGCGAGACCCCGGCCTACGGCATCTCGACGGGCTTCGGCGCCCTCGCCAACCGCCACATTCCCCAGGATCTGCGCACCCAGCTGCAGAAGTCGCTCATCCGCAGCCACGCGGCCGGGATGGGGCCTGCCGTCGAGCGCGAGGTCGTCCGCGCGCTCATGCTCCTGCGCGCCAAGACGCTCGCATCAGGGCGGACGGGTGTGCGTCCCGTGGTCCTCGAGACGTTCGTGAAGCTCCTCAACGCGGGCATCACCCCCGTAGTTCGGGAGTTCGGCTCGCTCGGCTGCTCGGGCGACCTTGCTCCGCTCAGCCACGTAGCGCTCGTGCTCATGGGCGAGGGCGAGGCGTTCGGCCCCGACGGCGAGCAGTGCGGCGGCCGTGGCCAGCGGACGACGGCGGAGCTCCTCGCCGAGCAGGGGATCGAGCCGGTCACCCTGGCTGAGAAGGAGGGCCTCGCGCTCGTCAACGGGACCGAGGGCATGCTCGGCATGCTCCTTATGGCGCTGCACGACCTCGACGCCCTCGTGAAGACTGCGGATGTCACGGCGGCTCTGTCCATCGACGGGCTCATGGGAACGGACCAGGTCTTCCTGCCCGAGCTCCACGAGCCGCTTCGCCCGCATCCCGGCCAGGCTGATTCGGCTGCAAACATGCTCGCCGTCCTGCGGGACTCGAAGATCGTGGAGTCGCACAAGGTGGGCGACAGCCGAGTTCAGGACGCGTATTCGCTCCGCTGCGCACCTCAGGTCGCCGGTGCGGTCCGGGACACGATCGCCCACGCTCGGATGGTCGCTGGTCGCGAGCTAGAGGCCTCGATCGACAACCCCGTGGTCCTGCCCGACGGCCGCGTGAGCTCGAACGGCAACTTCCACGGTGCCCCCGTCGCGTACGTGCTGGACTTCCTCGCGATCGCGGCGGCGGACCTCGCATCGATTGCTGAGCGCCGCACGGACCGCATGCTGGACCCGGCCCGCTCGCACGGGCTCCCGGCGTTCCTCGCGGACGATCCGGGTGTGGATTCCGGGCTCATGATCGCGCAGTACACCCAGGCCGGCCTCGTGTCGGACCTCAAGCGCCTCGCTGTCCCGGCGTCGGTCGATTCGATCCCGAGCTCGGCGATGCAGGAGGACCACGTCTCGATGGGGTGGCACGCTGCGCGCAAGCTGCGCAAGGCAGTCGAGAACCTGCGGCGGGTCCTCGCGATCGAGCTTGTGACTGCGGCCCGCGCGATCGATCTGCGGACCGCGATGTCCGGCGGTGCCCTCGTCCCCGGCCCCGGAGGTGCGGCAGCGCTCGCAGTTCTCCGGCGCACGGTGGCGGGGCCCGGCGTCGACCGTTTCATGTCGCCCGAGCTCGAGGAGGCGGACCGGGTTCTCGCCGACGGCGAGCTGCTTACTGCGGTGAATGCGGCTGTCGGCGGCCTTCGCTGACGCTGGCTCTCCGGGTGATTTCCTTGGGGAGGCCTCTTGGGGAGGCCTTCGAGGTCTCCCCAAGGAAAGGCTGTGGTCGGACCATAGCATTGGAGAACTGCACAACAGATATAGCGAATCGTGGGCGAGGTCCACATAGCACGGCGTCCCGCGAACCGATAGAAACGTAGAGTCTGCAATGGCGCGGATCACAACGGGCCCTTAGAGGGCCAGATTCCATGAAGGGGTTTAGGGAGAAATGAAGGCACGCGGAGCGGTACTGACTAGGCGGAGCGCGCACCAGGCGCCTCTCACGGACTGGGCGGAACTGCGGGCCGAGGATCCGGTCGAGATCGTGAAGCATGCGCAGGTCGTGGCCACCGGGCGGGTCGAGGAGGTCTCGCTGAGCGGCAACGTGCTGTGGCTTATGGCCGAGGGCGCTGAGGCGCGGCGCCTCTTCCTCAAGTCTGACGGCGTACTCGTACGCCGCGCGTAGGTTCCCTCGCTCGCAACGGGGAACGCTGGCATCGCCAGTGAATGTCGCCAAGGGCCCGCACCGAGGACGGTGCGGGCCCTTGGCCATTCCCCCAAGTCTCCTATCGCCTTGCGGTCGCGTCTTCCTCTACGCCGAGGTGGCTCTCGATGAGGCCCGCGACCATCTGTCGCGCCTGGTCGAACTCGTCCCAGTCCCTCTGGGCGGCGGCAACGACCGCGCCCTTGAGCAGGACGAGGCACTGCTGGGCGAAGAAGTCTTCGTCCGGGACCCCTGCTTCCTTCGCTAGCCGGGTGATCTGCGCCTTCGACTTGGCCATGTACTCGATGCTCGCCGCACCCAACGGATGTTCGGCGCCCATTTCCATGAGGACGTGGACGAACGAGCTGCTGTCGTTCACGCCCGCCCTGAAGGCGTCGAAGAGGGCATCGAAGATGCCGAGGAGGCCTCTCGGGTCGCCGTTCTGCCGGTGGACGGCCTCCTCGATCGCGTGGCTGCGCGCCTCGTGCAGGCGTGCGAGACAGGCGAGGACGAGTTCGTCCTTGGAGTGGAAATGACTGTAGAAGGTCGCTTTCGCAACCTTCGCCTTCGAAATCAGCTCCTCGATCCCGGTACTTCGGATTCCCTGCGCGGCGAAGAGCTCGCGCGCTGCCTCCATGATCCGTTCCCGGGCACTCCTGCGCACGGATCCGTTGCTTGAATCCATCGCTTCAGGCTAGCGCGTTTGATGCAGCCCGTGGTATTGAGTCGGGGATTGTGTCAGGACAGGATCGTGTCGACCAGTCGCGCAGCGACTCGGGCCGTCCGCGAATCGAGATCGTAAGTTGGGTTGAGCTCGGCGATGTCCGCGTGCAGCAGCTTGCCGCTCGCCACGACGCGGCGGACGACGGCGACAATCACCTCGAGGGGGACGCCGAGTGCGGCTGGTGCGGAAACTCCCGGGGCGACATCCGCAGGCAGAACGTCCAGATCGATGGTCAGGTAGACGGCGTCGAGCCCCTCGAGGAAGTCCTCGACGAAGGATTCGGCGGTCTCCCGAGTCGCGTACTCGTCGAGGAGGTAACGCACGCCGAGCTCGTCCGCACGGCGGAACAGAGCGAGCGTGTTGTTGGGCCGGGAGATGCCGACGACGGCGTACTCGAGCGTGCGCCCCGCGGCGGCTTCGGCGCGGGCCATCTGGAGGAACGGTGTGCCCGAACTTGCCCTGTCCTCGGCGCGCAGGTCGAAGTGGGCGTCGAGATTGAGGACCCCCACCCGGACGCCCGAGGTGCGCTCTGTGTCGGCTACCCCGAGGTAGCTCGCGAACGCGGTCTCGTGGCCGCCGCCGAGGGTCACAGTGAGGGCGCCGGCGTCGAGGAGGGAGGCGATCACCTCCCCGCAACGTTCCTGGCCCCCCTCGAGGTCCCCTGACTCGCCATCACGCCCCGTCTCGACGACGACGTCGCCGGCGTCGAACACCTCCCGCCCAAGGTGGAATGCGAGCGGCCCGAGGGCGGCCCGGACTGCCGTCGGCGCCGCTGACGCCCCGATCCTCCCCTTGTTGCGGCGGACACCCTCATCGGAGCGAAAACCGAGGAGGACGGCTGGTCGCCGCCCGCTCTCGGCGCCCTCTACGACGGCTTCGGCAAGGTCGGTCGTGGCGCATGGCCGAACCGTCTGCCACCAGCGGCGATGCTCCGGCCCGTCGCCGTCGTGCCGCCCTGACCACGGCAGGGGTTCAATGTCGACGGGCAGCGCGAGGGAGGAAACTTCATTCATCCCACCAGCACAACGTATGGGGCGCGGGACGCGCCAGTGTTCGGAGCAGGAGATGTCTGGGGCGCCAGACCTCTGAGCGTCTCGTTGTTCGAACGGGCGGGTTGTTCTGGCCGGCCCTTCGTTCTGAGCGGCCCGTCGTTTATGCAAACACGTGTTCTATATTCATGATAGTATCTGAACATACTTTCGAAATCGAGCTTGGGGAGCATCGATGATGGGTGGACAGGTTCCAAGCCCGTTGGGGCTTGTGCCGGACACGGCGGTAGTGCTTGAGCCGCGTCCCGGTTCTCTGCTGGAGGGCTCGCTGTGGCACCCGGACCCCTCGACGCTGTCAGGTGAGCAGGCCAGACGGATCCTGGTAGATATCCGCAGGGCGAGATCGTTCTTCGCGGCGTTGGAGGCCTTGGCAGTAGAGCGGGTGCGCTTGGCGTGCGAGGAGGAGGCTCAGCGTGCGCAGGACGCTGCCGATTCAGGGCGCGCTGCTCGGAGCGAGGCGGGGGCGCCGCGGTTCGGCGGAGACGTGGGCCGCGCTCTGGCGGTGTCGGAAGTCGCGGTCGCAGGGGAGGTCTCCGAGTTCGCTGCGGCGCGGCTGCTAGGAGCGGCCGAGGCGCTTTGTGGGGCGCAGCTGGCGGTGCTGGACCGGTTGGAGGCCGGAGACTTGACCGAGGCACATGCGAGGGTGATTGCGGACGAAACGGCGACCCTGCCAATGGCCGCGGCCGAGCGGTTCGGGATCGAGTGCCTCTCCCGGCTCGAGACGCGCACGGGGCGGCGACGGTCTCCCGGGGAGTTCCGGAGGGTGGTGCGTTCGCTGCGGGAGCGGCTGCATCCGGAGTCAGTCCGGGCCAGAAAGGTGCGCGCCGAACGTGATCGGACCGTGTGGGTGAGGCCGGAGCCAGACGGGATGTGCACTCTGGCGGCATTCCTGCCGGCGGAGGTCGGGCTCGCGGCGTTCGGCCGCCTCGATGCGCTGGCCAGAGAGCGCCGAGAAGCAGACCCTGAGGAGGGACGGACCCTTCCCCAGTTGCGCGCAGACGAGCTCGCCGGCCTGGTCCTGGCGGACCCCGCGGTCCGTCAGGAACGCGCGCGTACCGCCCTCGAGTCAGCCGTGTCCGACGATTCCACTATTGGCGACGATTCCACAGGCGTGCCCGACGACTCCACTATTGGCGACGACTTCACTGTCGGCTCAGCGTCCGCTATTGGCGACAATTCCTCGGTCGGCGACATTTCCTCCGTCGGCGACGATTCCTCCGTCGGCGACGATTCCTCTTTTGGCTCGGCTATTGGCTCAGCCTCCACTGTCGGCCTGGAGGATTCGGCGCCCCGGCCCTCGGCGGAGATCGTGGTGCACATCTCGGTCGAATCGCTCCTCGGGGCTTCCGGCGATCCAGCGCTGCTTGAGGGCTATGGGCCGATCGATGCGGAGACTGCCAGAGCGCTCGCGGTTGCGGCTCCGACTTGGCAGCGGCTGCTGGAGACTCAGGACGGAGTCCCCCTGTCCTTGGGCCGCACCGCGTATCGGCCGCCGAAGGGGCTACGACGCTTCATCCGCTATCGGGATGGGACCTGCCAGTTCCCCGGGTGCTCGTCTCCAGCGGCAAGCGCCGAGATCGACCACATGGTCGAGTGGCAGGACGGCGGGGCCACGGACGCGGAGAACCTGCAGGCCCTGTGCCGGAAGCACCATGCCCTCAAGAGCCTGCGCCTGTGGCACCCCACCAGATTAGGGAACGAGGACGACGCTGCCGGCGACGCTGCCGGGGACATTCTCTGGACCTCACCCTTGGGCGGCCACGCCCTCGCTGGACCCGCCATTCACGAAATCCGCCTGTCGGTGGAGGCAGAAGCCGGAGCGCCACCCGGAGCGCCAGCCGGAGCGTCAGCCGGAGCACCAGCCGGAGCGCCAGCGGACGGGGAGCGGCCAAAGCCAGATCCCCCACCATTCTGATTCTCTGAGTCGAGCAAGAGTTGAGGAATCAGGCCTGAGCTGAGAACCCCGAATTGGCGCTACCGCCTCGGTCAGTGCTCTACCTTTTCGAGCTTGAGCATTTGAGCGATGACGGAGTCGAGCTCGGAGTCTTGGAAAATCTTCTTCCAGTCGTCCTTGATGATGGTGCGTCTGCCGTACTGGATCGCGATCTCGCAGGCCTCGGAGAACGGGTTGGAGCCGCGGAGTGCGTTCGTGAGCGCGATCTGGACGTGGCCGAACAGGATCGCCTTTGCGGCTTCCTCCGGGACGCCGACGGTGTGGACGGTCTCGTGCAGGGCCTCGTTCAGGAGGGTGCCGATCATGCACGCGACGGTCTCGACGAGGGTGGGCTCGAGGACGGCGAGCTGGTGGACGGTGACCCAGTGGACGTCGATCACGGGGGCGTACATCGTGCGGATGACAGCCTCGGCGCGCTCGCGCGCTCCGGCGGGGGCGTCGTCGTCGATCGCGGCGACGACGTTCTGGGGTGCGCCGGCGCCGCCGAAGGTGTCGGCCCATTCCTCCTTGGTGGTGCGCTCGAGGAACACCGAGGGGTGGCACGGGTGGGCGACGGCCTGGACGACGTCGTCGCGCTTGGCGAGGAGGCCGGCGTAGGCGGCGGCCGGGTCGAGGGTCAGCAGGATCGCGCCGGGCTTCAGCTGCGGCACGACGCCCTCGGAGACCTTGCCCAGGACGACGTCGGGGACGGCGAGGATGACGACGTCGGCGTCCTTGACGGCCTCCTCGGTTGGGGTGACCTCGCGGCCGAAGCCGCGTACGCGCTCCTGCCCGGCGGGGGAGTTCTCGCTGTAGTAGACCGTGTGCTCGGACTTCTGCAGGTTGGCCGAGACCCGCAGGCCCATCTTCCCGCCGGCGCCGATGACGGCTACCGTGAGCTGCCCTGTCGTTCCGTGCATCGTCGTTCCGTTTGCTGCCTCAGGCATTTCCCTTGCTCCTCAGATATTCGATGGCTTGGTCGGTCCACCGGCGCTCGATGCGCACGGTCTCCTCGGGGGTGCCCTGCCAGGGGAGCCAGTGTTCGATGATCTGGTTGATGTTGTTCTCGGCCGGTCGGATCGCGGCGGCCAGGTGGTCGTAGTCGAGGAGGCCCTCGCCCATGGGCGCGCCCGAGTAGACGAACCCGACCCAGCCGTCCTGGCGGGCGAAGGCGAAGTCCTTGATGTGCATGTTCAGCACGTGCGGGGCCACGGACTCGACGACGGCTCGCGGGTTCTCGAGCGCGGCGACGCTGTTGGCCGGGTCCGAGCAGATCCCGAGGTTCGGGCTGCCGACGGCGCGGACGACGGCGAGGAGGTCGGCGGTGGGCACCTGCTCGTAGGTCTCGAGGGCCAGCTTCACGCCTGCTTCCTCGTACTCGCCGATCAGCTCCCGCAGGATCGTCACGGCCTCGGCCACCGAGGGCGCGTGCCCGGGCCCGCCTGTGCCGGCGAAGATGTCTGGCTCCGGGGTGTTGAGCATGCTGCGCACCACGGTCGCGCCGAGCAGGTGGGCGATGTGCAGGAAGCGGCGCAGCCGTGCGGGCCGGATTCCCTTCGTGCCGACCTCGAGGGCGACTCCCCGGGCGTCGGCGTGCCCGCGGAGTTCCTTGAGCGCGACCTCGTCGAGGGTCTCGAGCGGGGCGTAGTCGCAGATCTGCAGGAGCCCCAGCCCGAGCTCGCGGGTGCGGTCGACGGCGTCGGCGAGGCTCAGCGGGTCCGGCACGCGGTCGCTGAGCTCCCAGAAGAGGGCGTAGGTGCTGAGCCCGATTCTTGAGCGACTGTCCGTGCTCGGGCCTGTCACGCTGCTCATCCTTGCGGCTCCCTTTGTGCTGGGCTCTCTTGGGCTGGGACCCACCGTTTCGACCGTAATCCCTCGGAAGGAAATTGGTCAACCGGTTGTAATTAGCAGGTTCTAGCCGTAGAACGGTCGTCAGGACCTTCCGCAAGCCCGCGGGATGCATTGGCCAGCTGGCTAACCTCTTGAGGATGGAGACCAACGTGAGTGCCGCCGTCGACCTCAATCAGGCCTTGGGCTCGATGGACAGCGCCTCGGTCGCCGCCGAGGTGGCCGAGAGACTCATGGGCGTATTCACGAGCGGCCAGATCGCACCGGGGACGAGGCTCCCGTCGGAACGGAGCCTCGCGGCGAGCCTGGGCGTGGGGCGCTCGGCGATCCGCGAGGCCCTCGCGGCACTGGAAATCCTTGGAATCGTCATCGTGAAGCCCGGCTCAGGAACGTATCTGAGGGGCGGCGCCTCGGAACTCCTCCCGAGGACCCTCTCGTGGGGGCTGATGCTGGGCGAGCCGCGCACCCGTGAGCTGGCCGAGCTCCGCGGTGGACTCGAGACTCAAGCTGCCGAGCAAGCGGCGGCCCGCATCACCGACGAATCGATCCAACGGCTGGCTAGCTTCGTGGAGACGATGAACGATTCGACTCGCGACTTCGAAACCTTCAAGGAGGCCGATGCGGCCTTCCACCGCGAGATCGCGCTCGCTGCCGGCAACAGCGTGCTCGAGGACATCCTCCAGAGCATCAGGTCGCTCCTTCGCATCTGGGTCGACCGTGGGCTGCGCGACGAGGAGCACGCGGCCCAGGCCGCGAGGGAGCATTCGGCAGTCTTCGAAGCGATCAAGGGGCGTGACCCCGAGGCTGCACGGCGCGTAATGCAGGAGCACATGGCCACCGCCACCCAGCGGCTCATTTCCGACTTCAACCCTTCCACCGACTAGCACCGCGGCGCACGCTGTCCCTCAGAAGGGACGGCGGCCGAAGCGGGGGACAGGATCACCTTGACGGGGCACGCCTCTGAAGGCACTCCTACCCTCGGCCTCTCTTGGGGCCCTTGGGCCTTCCAGTTGCGCGGCGACGAGATCGCTGCGATCTCGTATGCCGGCCTTCCTGTCCTCAGGGGGATCCGCGCCGTCGTCCGCAACCACAACTGGCTCACGCTCGCCCCTGAAGTCGCCGCCGTTGAGGTCCGGGAGACGGACGAGGCTCTCGCCGTTGAGCTCGAGGTGGCGTGGAGCGGCTTTGGGGCCCGCTATTCGGGCCGGGCGGAGGTGCGGATCGACGACGACGGGGTCGCGGTCGCGTTCCACGGCATCGCCGTCGAAGAGTTCCTGGGCAACCGCGTTGGACTCGTCGTCCTCCACCGTCCGGACGACGCCGGGCGTCCCGTCGTCGTCGGGCACCCGAACGGGTCACAGACCGAGGCTCCATTCCCCAGGGAGATCAGTCCGCACCAGCCGTTCAAGGGCATCGCGGGCATGTCCTGGGACCGGGACGGGACGACGTTTGAGCTCGCGTTCTCCGGAGACGTGTTCGAGACCGAGGACCAACGCAACTGGACCGACGCCTCTTTCAAGACCTACAGCACCCCGCTCAGCCGGCCCTTCCCTGTTCGGTACGGGGCCGGGAGCCGAGTCGAGCAGTCGGTCCGCCTCAGGGCGGTACAGACGGTAGACGTCGGCGATGCTGTGGTCGGCCGGGTCCCGGAAATCGGCTTCTGTCTCGAGGACCCAGCGAGTGCCGTGCTCGAGACGCTGCCGGGCCCGCTCGTGCTGGACGTCAGCCTGGCACCCCAGCCTGGGGACGGAACAGTGGCGCCGTCGGAGGCGCTCAAGGCCTCCGAGCACGCGGTCCACGGGATCGACCTGCGCATCGTCGCTCGCACCGCAGCCGAGGCTACCGCGATATTGGACGCGATATTGGACGAGATCCCCGCGGAGAAGGTCCTCCGGCTCACGGTCTTCGACCCCGTGACCCACTTGGCGAACGCCGAGGTGCTAGAAGTCTTCGCCGACCACGCACGCAGGCTCGGCTACCGCGGCAAGATCCTCACCGGTGCCCGCAGCCACTTCACCGAGCTCAACCGCAACCCGCATGTCCTCTCCGGCGGCTACGACGGGACGGTCTACTCGGTCACCTCTCAGATGCACGCTGTGGAACCGGAGTCCGTGATGGAGACGGTCGCGATGCAGCCTCTCACGGCGGCCCAAGCGTTCAGGCTCGGTGGAGGGCGACCCCTCCACATCGGCCCGATTACGATCGCCCCGCGCTTCAACGCTGTTGCCACCGATGCGCCGCGCGACGACGAGCTGCCCCAGCCCAGCCCTCTCGCCGCCCGGCCCCTCGGCGCCGCGTGGGCCCTTGGCAGCGTCGCTGTCCTCACCCTCCCCGAGGTAGCCTCCCTCAGCTACGGACTTCCCGGGGGCGCGGAGGCGCCGATGGCTCGGCTTCTGACCCAACTCGCCGGACTCTCCGGGTCTGAGGTTCTTTCAACAGCCACCACCGCGACAGGCCCTGTGGCCTACCCCGTACGATCCGGCCCCGCGATCACGTGCTTCCTTGCCAACCCGAATCCCTGGCCTATCGAGGTCAGGCTCACGGGGCCCGACGGCCAGACCTGCGAGACGTGGATTCCCGGTTGGGATACCACCGTCCTCACCATCTGAAAGGATCACTCCCTATGACCAACCGTCTTCTAGGCAAGACCGCCCTCGTCACGGGTGCCGCCTCCGGAATCGGCCGCGCCGTCGCCAGCCGCTTCGTCGCCGAGGGCGCCGTGGTTTACTTCGCCGACGTGAACCTCGAGGGCGCTCGGACTGCCGCGGGGGACACCGGCTCCGAGAATGCCCACGCGGTCCAGTTGGACGTCTCAGACGAGCCCAGCGTCGAGGCTGCGTTCGCCGAGGCGATCCGTTGTGGTCCGCTTGATATCGTCGTCGCCAATGCCGGCGTACAGCTCTTCGGCCAAGACGCCCGCGTCGGCGACCTTGACCTCGAGGTCTGGGAGAAGACCATCCGGATCAACCAGCGTGGCGCATTCTTGACGCTCAAGTACGCCGTACGCGCCATGGCCGGGCGCGGCGGCTCGATCATCTGCACCGGAAGCCCCACCGCCGTCGTCGCCTGTGGGCAGACCTTTACCGCCTACACGAGTTCCAAGGCAGGCATCCACGGTCTCGCTCGTGTCGTCGCGGCCGACTATGCCAGCGAAGGTATCCGGGTCAATACCGTCATCCCCGGCTACACCGAGACGCCCCTCGTGCGGGCCATCGCCGAAGACCCAGCCCAGCGCGCTGGTCTCGTCGACGCCACCATGCTCGGGCGGCCCGGCCGCGCTCAAGACCTCGAAGGGATCATGGTCTTTCTCGCCAGCGACGACTCCGCCTACGCCACCGGGGGGCAGTTCACTGTGGACGGCGGCCTCACCGCCCTCTGAGTCAACCGCCGTCGGCCCTTACAACGCCGCCAGCGGCTCCTCAAACGTGACCCTCATCGCGACGGCCCGAGGCGGGACCCCGAGCGACGCTGCTGCGAGCTTGCGGGCGTAGAGTTCGACGCGCTCGGCGTCGTTGGTCGCTGCCGTCTGGCCCAGCTCGGGGATGGCGATCTCCCACAGATGCCCGTTCCGGACTGCCCTGGCCTCGAACTCGCGCTGTTCCATCATGTCCTGCCTCCTTGATGGCTCTTGCCTCGGCTCATTACCCAGCAGTAGCCAGCTTGATCAGCTTGATCAGTTGCCCAGCTTGATCAGTTGAATTGAGCACGGGCGTGGCCAGCCATGACGCGATTTTGTGACCGGCTCTTGCCAAGCTCGCGTCCCATACCTAGATTCTCTAGGTATGGGACGAAGTGGAGTCAACGGTCAGCTCGATCTCCTGCTGCTCGCCTCGCTCGGAGCGGGCGAGACGCACGGCTACGCACTTATCGCACGCATCCATGCGCGCAGCGGGGAGCGCATCGAGCTGCAAGAGGGTTCGGTGTATCCGGGGCTCCACAAGCTCGAAGGCGCGGGCTGGGTCGCGAGCCGCTGGGCGGACGACGACGGCGCCCGCCGCCGCGTCTACGCCTTGACGACGGCGGGGCAGACCGAGTTGGCCCGACGCGCCGAGGAGTGGCAGGGTTTTGCCGCTGGCGTCCGCGGTGTTCTGGGGGCGGCGTCATGAGGGAGCATGAGTCGCCGATCGCGGAGGGACCGCTCGATCGCTACCTCGACGAGCTGTTTGTCGCGCTGAGGCACGGTGAGGCGCCCTCCGCCCGGCGATTGTTGGCCGAGACCGAGGCACACCTTCGCGAATGTTCCGCTCGCCTCAGAGCGCAAGGCATGGACCCTGAAAGCGCCGAACGGGAGGCGATCCGGCGGTTCGGACCCATCGAGGCAGTCACACCCGCTCTCCGCTCTCCGCGGCTCCCGCTGCGCGCCTTCCTGCGCCCCGCCGTCGGACTCGCTGCCGCCGGTGCCATCGCCGTCGGCGTCAGCGGAGCGCTCTCCGAACTCTTCGGGCGCCTCTGGGGTGCCGGCTTCGTCGCGGGGGACCTTCCCGGCAACGCCTACACGGCCGCTCGCTGCGCCGTGTATCAAGCGCCGTACCCGGGCCTGGACTGCCTTCATGCCGCCGCCGAACACCACTGGGGCGAGGTGGTCGAGTACCGGGTGGCGCTCGGCATCCTCGGGCTTCTTCTCCTGCTCGTGTGGCGGTTCCTCCCCAAGTCGGCTCCGCTGCCGTCCGGCCTCGCCCCCACGCTCGCGGCCGCGGCGTTCTTCCTCGCAGCCGCCGCCACGGGGTTCGAGGCCCTCAATGCAGCCCTTCAGGGATGGGGTGGCGCGGGCGCCTGGTTGAGCGCCGCGGCAGTGTCCCTGCCGCTCGCGGTCGCGTTCGGGCTGATTGCGCTCCAGAGGCTGCGACCTCGGTTGGCTCCGGCCTAGGTGTAGGCCCAGGGTCTAGAGGCCCGGGGTCTAGAGGCCCGGTCTAGAGATCCAGCTCAGACTCCCAGAGCCTGCTCGATCGGCCCGAGGGCGAAGAACAGGAGGAACGCCGCGGCCACCGCCCACATGAGCGGGTGGACCTCCTTGGCACGGCCCTGGAAGAGCCGGACGAGCGCGTAGCTGATGAACCCGGCGCCGAGGCCGTTCGCGATCGAGTAAGTGAACGGCATGAGGGCGATCGTGAGGAACGCGGGGATCGCGATTCCCAGGTCCGCCCAGTCGATCTTCGTGACCTGCTGGAACATGAGGAAGCCGACCACCACGAGCGCAGGGGCAACCGCCTCGAACGGCACGAGGTTGATGAGCGGCGTCAGGAACATCGCGAGGATGAGCATGAGGCCCGTGACGACGGACGCCAAGCCCGTTCGAGCCCCCTCGCCGATGCCCGCGCCCGACTCCACGAAGATCTGGTTGGAGGAGATCGACGAGCCGCCGCCGGCGATCGCGCCGAAGGCGTCGACGAGGAGCACGCGGTCGACGTTGGGGATGTTCCCCTCGGCGTCGATGTTCCCGGCCTCGCGGGCGAGGCCCACCATCGTGCCCATCGCATCGAAGAAGATGCTCAGCAGGATCACGAACGCCATGAGGATCGCCGCGAGAGGACCGAGGTGTGCGAACGCTCCGATGGGGTTCGCCTGGCCAATGAGGCTCAGGTCGATCGGCTGGACGTTGCCGAGACCGGGGACGACGAGGGACCAGCCAGCAGGGTTCGGCTTTTGACCCGCGCTCGGGCCGATGTGGAACACGGCCTCCAGGATGTTCGCGAGGACGGTTGCCCCGAGGATGCCGATGAGGATCGCGCCACGCACGCGGCGGACCATGAGGGCGATCGTCAGGACGAGGCCGACGACGAAGACGAGCGTCGGCCAGCCGATGAGACGGCTGTCGACGCCGAGGCCGAGCGGCACGGTCGTACCCGCGGCGTCCGGCAGACGGCGCACGAAACCGGCGTCCACGAGCCCGATGAGGGCGATGAAGAGGCCGATGCCCACAACGATCGCGGTCTTCAGCCCCTCTGGGACGGCCCTGAACACGGCGGTGCGGAATCCCGTGAGCACGAGGATGAACATCACGATGCCGGCGACGACGACGATGCCCATCATGTCCGGCCACGTGACGCCGGGGTGGGTGGCGATCGTGACGGCGACGAAGGCATTGACGCCGAGGCCCGTCGCGAGCGCGAACGGGTGCTTTGCCCACACGCCCATGAGGATCGTGAGCACGCCGGCCACGAGCGCGGTGGCTGCGGCGACCCTCGGGATCCCCAGCGTGTGCCCCGAGGAGTCCGCACCCGAGAGGATGAGCGGATTGAGGACGACGATGTAGCTCAGCGCGAAGAACGTCGCGAGGCCACCGCGGATCTCGCGGCCCACGCTCGATCCCCGCTCCGTGATCTTGAAGTATCGATCCATCGCACTGGTCGACACAGTGGTGGTTGTCGACATAGAGGTCCCCTTGGCTTGGTGGGAGGATATCGTGGTTATCTTAATGCCCTGTGGACCCATCCCTATGCGAATTCGCGAGAAATGTGATCGACAACTCTGAATTTAGAGGGTGGAAAAGGAGACTGCGGGGAGTAGCTTCGGTTACCCTCTCCGCGGCGCTTCTGGCTCTCCTGCTCATGCTCGCCCCCGCGGACGTGAGCATCGCCGACTCCAGCCAGCCCACGCCGTCGCCCGTCGCAGCGTCCGCGTCCGCAAGCAGCGGCTCGGCCGTGCCCGGGATGCAGCCCGCGGCGCCGGGGGCATCGCAGACCCCCCCGGCCGCACCTCAGGCGCCTGGCAACCCGCTCACGTGGATCTTCATCGTGTTCGGGGTGCTCGGCGTCGTGCTCCTGATTGCTTGGGCCGTGCTCGCACGCCGGGCGAACGACGACGGCGATCCCGGAGACTCAGAGAGCGGCGACTAGGCCATTCGAGAGGCGCCCGGAAACCGTCGCGACGGCCTTGCCGACGGCCTTCGCCTGGCGGAGGAGCTCTCGAGTCGACGGTGACGAGAGCTCGGCGACACCGATGAGGTACAGCCCGATCCCCGCGAGCTCCTGGACGAGCGTCTCTCCGAGGGAGAAACCCAGATCGGCGAGGAACCGGCGGAACTGGTTGTGGGCGCACCGCGTGAGGACGACGGCGTCGGCGAAGATCACGCCCGTTTCCGTGCGGACCGCCCAACGCAGCCGGGACTTGGTCTTCGGGTGTTCGACGAGCGCGAGGTGCTGGGCGCTGACCGTGGTCCTGACGTCGAGGCCGAGGCTTGCGACGTGGTTGCGCAGGTGGCGCATGACTTGCAGGTACTCGGCGGAATCGTCCGAGGAGAGGTCCGTGACGCGCAGCGCCGTCGTCATCGTGTTCGGCGCGCCGGATTCGAGGCCATGCACCGTCACTGTCTCGACGCCCCGGCGGCTCAGCTCGCCCGCGACAGCGAGACCAGAAAGGCCGGTGCCGATCACGACCGCGGTGGTCGACTCCGACGTGGTCGACGGCGACGTGGACACAGGCCGACTCTCCTCCGTTTGGCGGGCAAAAGGACTTGGGTGCGTCGTCCCCCGGGGAAGCACCTTCGGAAGACTACCCGGATTCTTGACGGACCGGTAGGCCCGTCCCACTCGTGGGGACCCGCGGTCTCGCCCCGCCGCCGTCGGAGCTTGACCAGCCCTGTAAACAGACCACCATTGTCAATTGAGGGGCCGTTTCGCCCCACAGGGCCCGATGCGGCTCACGGACGAGGAGGACGCCATGGCAGACCAGCCCGAACGCGAGACCGGCCAGAGCCTCGGCGGGGATGCGCCCCTTCCGACAGGCATCGTCGTCGGAGTGGACGGTTCCGATCACGGGCGCTGCGCGCTCATCTGGGCCGCGAAGGAGGCGCAGCGGCGGAGGCGTCCGCTCCACGTCGTGACCGCGTACAGCGTCCCCATCTTTGCCGCGTCCGGGCTCGACGGCGGCTACTCGACCATTGACGACACGGTCATCCAGGACGGCGCCAAGGCCGTCCTCAAGGAGGCGGTCGAGTCCCTTGAGGCGTACGACGACGTCGAGATCACCTCGTCCGTCGAAAGCGGGGACGCCGCTGGGGTGCTTCTCCAATTCTCGGAGACCGCCGAGCTCCTGGTCTTCGGGACGCGGGGGAGGGGCGGCTTCGTGGGCCGTCTCCTCGGCTCCGTGAGCAGCGCGCTTCCCGCTCACGCGAAGTGCACGACCGTGACCGTTCCGCTGCGTTTTGCCGAGCGGCTCGGCGAGCGGGTGGGGGATCGGCGGATCCGCGACGAGGAGGCCAGGGAGAGCCCGAAAGAGGTTGAGCATGTCGTAGCCGTCGGCGTAGACGGCTCGGAGCAGGCCCGCGCCGCGGTGCTAGTGGCCGCCGAGGAAGCCATGCTGCTGGGCGTGCCCTTGCGGGTCGTATGCGCGGTGCCGCAGTTCAGCGGGAGCCTCGCGTGGGTCCCGGCACCCGTCGACCGCGATCAGCTGTTCCGCGACATCCAGGCTCAGCTCAAGGCGGGAACGGCGTGGCTCCAGAGCCATTTCCCCGACCTCGAGGTACAGACGAGCCTTGTGGATGGCGCACCTGTGGACGTCCTCGTGGACGTGAGCCGCGCCGTCGAACTGCTGGTCGTCGGCACCCGGGGGCACGGCGGATTCGCTGGCATGCTCTTGGGATCGACGACCGACGGCGTCCTGCACCATGCGAAGGGCCCCGTCATGGTGGTGCCCGATCACGAGGACGCGCGGCTTGCCGATCGGCCCAAGTTCGGGCCGATGCTCACGCCCTGACGACTTGTAGCGCTCGAGCTCTCAGTAGCGCGCCACCGTGCTCTCAGTAGCGGGCCACCGTGGGCCATACGCCCGACATCCACGCGAGCGGCGTGACCGTGATGCCATCGCTCGGGTTGAGGGCGTTCACGATTTGGCCGTTCCCGATGTAGATGCCGACGTGGTAGAAGTTGCCGGGCGTGCCGAAGACCACGAGGTCTCCCGGCTGGGCCGCAGAGAGCGGAACGTGGACCGGGGCGGAGTCGTACTGCTCGGTGGCTGTGCGGGGGACCCAGATGCCGGCTGCATTGAACGAGTACCAGACGAGGCCTGAGCAGTCGAAGCCGGTGGGCCCGGTTCCGCCCCAGACGTAGTAGTTCGGGGCGCCCACCTTGGACATCGCGACGTCGATGGCAGCCTGAATGCCGGAACCGGTCGGCTGGGGTGCGGGTGCGGGTGCGGGTGCTGGTGCCGGTGCTGGCGCCGGGGCAGGTGCTGGCGCGGGAGCCGGGGCCGGGGCAGGTGCTGGTGCGGGAGCCGGCGCGGGAGCCGGTGCGGGGGCTGGGGCTGGGGCAGGCGCGGGAGCCGGTGCTGGTGCCGGTGCGGGAGCCGGCGCCGGTGCAAGCGACGAGGGCTGGCCGTTGGAGGCAGGCTGGAGGACCGACGCCGACTGGCCCGAGCTGTTCACCGATGTGCCCGCCGCGCCGCTTCCGCTCGTCGCCGCCCCAGCCCCTTGGGCCGCCTGTGCCTGAGTCTGGTTCTGCGCCTGAGCCTGGTTCTGTGCCTGGGCCTGGCTGTTCGAGGCATTGCTCGAGGCATTGGTCGATGCGGCGAGGAGGGCCGCGTACTGCTGCTGTTGCCGCTGGCGCACTAGCCCGGCCACGCGCTCCTGCTCGAGCGCGACGGTCGTGTTCTGGAGGGTCGCGAGCTGCCCCACGAGGGTCGTGTGCTTGGCAGTCGCCTGCTGGACGGCCGTCTGATATGAGGTGTTTGCGGCGTCTGCCGCCGACTTGGCCTGCTCGGCTGCCTTGGCGGCGTCGTCCGCTGCCTGGGCCGCCTGGTCAGCCTGGTCACTCAGCTGCTTTGCGGCTTGGGCCGCCTGCTGCGCCGAGTTGAATGCTGCGGCGCGGCGCTCGTCGATCGATTGAAGCGCCGCAGCGCGGTCCAGGACCGCGCCGGCCCCGTCGGCGACGAACGCCTGGACGTTCGGGTTGAGGCCGCCGCTTCGGTAGAGCTCGGCCGCAAGGGCTCCGACTGCCTTGCGCGCGGCCTGATCGGCGGCGGCGGCGGTGTCGGCCTTGGATCGGGCCTGCTGGGCTTGGGTCCGGCGTTGGTCGAGGGTCAGGAGCGACATGCTGTAGGCGTCGTTGGCGCGCATCGCATCCGTGGTGCTGCGGGCGAGCGCGTCCTGGGCAGTGAGGATGAGGCCTTCGACCCGGCTGACCTCCGCCGCAGTCGAGTCGGCGTTCGCCTTCGCGGCGTTGATCTCCTGAGGCGTCGGGATGCTCGGATCGTCTGCGGTCGCCGGGCCTGCGGCGAGCGTGAGGACAAGGGCCGCCGCCGCGCTGATCGCGGCCAATGGCCGCCCGGCGGACTTCACGTTCATCTCCATGCATACCTCGTAGCCTCGACGCTTTCCCCGGTCGAGGTTACGGACCAATTGTCACAATTGCAACAAGGGTCACAGACGTAGCTTAAACAACAAGAGTGTCATTTCGTTGCAGAAGTTGCCGCGTGTCGCAGGAGGGGTCACCCCCAGCCGAGCTCGTGGAGCCGCGCGTCGCTGATGCCGAAATGGTGGGCAACCTCGTGGACGACGGTCACGAGTACCTCGTGCTCGACATCCTCGCGGTTCCGGCAGATTTCGAGGATCGGCTCGCGGAAGATCGTGATGCGGTCGGGGAGGGATCCTGCGCCGTACCACGAGTCCCGCTTCGTTAGGGGGATCCCCTCGTGGAGGCCGAGGAGCACCGTGTGGGGGTCGTCGTGAGGGCCCGGGTGGTACCGGTCTTCGATGAAGACGGCCACGTTGTCCATGTGCGACGCGAGCCGCCGCGGGATGCGGGCAAGGGCCGCGTCCACCGCTTCCTCGAACTCGTCCTCGTCCATCCAGGCGCCCATGTGCGCCATGCTAACTAGGCGATTTGTGGGCGACGGCGGCCACACCGTATAGTTTTCTGCGTCCACTTCGACTGGGATGCCCCGCAAGGGGAGTCTCGTGAGGTTCTCTGGCCCCCATCGTCTAGCGGCCTAGGACACCGCCCTTTCACGGCGGCGGCACGGGTTCGAATCCCGTTGGGGGTACAAGATCTGGTTTTGGATCACGACCTGCGGGTCTGCTAGGATTTAGATCTTGTGAGCGAGGTAAGTCTCGGACACAACAAGGCCCTGTAGCGCAGTTGGTTAGCGCGCCGCCCTGTCACGGCGGAGGTCGCGGGTTCAAGTCCCGTCAGGGTCGCTTCGGCGACTGGCCCCGGTCATGTTGCCAACGGTGATTGACTCACCGGGGCTCTGTAGCTCAGTTGGTAGAGCGTTCGACTGAAAATCGAAAGGTCACCGGATCGACGCCGGTCGGAGCCACTAAAACCCCCGGGAAACCGGGGGTTTTCTGTTTCTAACAGTCAGCCGTCCCGCAGAAACCCCGCACATTCAGATCAGCCCCTCGAGCCGCTGGCCCATGACCTCGGCAGCCCGCGTGGATCCTTTGAGTGTGTTCATGTAGACGTCCTGGGTCATCGACGGATTCTCGTGCCCGAGGTAGTCCGCGATCTCGGTGGCGGACAGCCCCTCCTTGTCGAGGATCGTCGCCACGGTCTTGCGGAACGAGTGCGTCGACAGCCCGGGGTAGCCGAGCAGGACGCGCCGGTCCCGGATCTCGCGCTGGGTGTTCGACGGGTCGCGCAGGCGCATCAAAGGCGTCGGGAACACCAGTGTGGTGAACTCCTTCAGACGGTCGTGCCGGCGCCGGAGCAGGTCCATCGTCCTTGCTGGGAGAGGAGTGACGCGTGCGGACTTCTCAGTTTTGGGAAACTGCTGCCGGACCACGCCCCTGCCCTTCACCCGTACGTTTATGGCCTCTACAGCGGCAGTGCCGACCGCGAAGTCGACCGAGGCGATGTCGAGGGCGCAGGCCTCCGCCACACGCCAGCCGGAGGAAAGCATGAACTCGATCAGTTCGACTGTGTCCCACTTCTGCAGATCCGCGTCGGCACGGGCCTTCCTAAGGAACGTGGCCAGCTCCCCGATTGGGATTGCGGCGCTGCCGCGCTTCTTCCCCCTAGCGCGGGAGATCCGATCCAGTTCACGCACAGGGTTCTTCTCGATCGCGCCGTTGACCACGGCCAGCGCCATCATGCCGCTCAGTGTGGACCGGCAGTTCTTTGCAGCGCCTGCCCCGCTCTCCTTCTCGACGCGGTTGAGGAAAGGCTGCAGGCGTTCCGGCTTGGCCTCGGCGACCGTGAGGTCGCCCAGCCTTGGTGTGATGTGCGCGGAGACGGCATAGCCGTAGGTCTCCAACGTGCCCTCGGATCTGCCTACGTCACGCTTGGCATCCAGGAACATCTGCGCGAGGAGGCGCAAAGATGTGGTCGGCTTCAGCTCACCGCCCCGATCCGCTTCGACAGTCATGAGCGCGTGCTTGAGCGCCGAGATCGCCTTCGCCTTGCTCGGAGCGTATTTTTCGACCTGACGCGCCTTCCCGTCCGAGAATCGGTAACGCGTGCGTGCCCGCCACTTCCCAGGCTGAAGTTCGGTCGTGTTGATGGTGCCGTAGGTTCCGATTCCCATTCTCGGTCGAGCCATCAGCGCCGCTCCTTCAGGGATTCTCGCATCTCATCAACGAGCACACGGGTGACGCGGCCGCGGGCCTGCGGCGTGCTATCAGGACCAGCCCTCCTGGACGACTCGTCCTCGAGGGGCCGCGCCCAGAGATCGTGAGCCAACTGGCGCAGGTGTGCGGCACTGATGCCGAGCTTCTTCGCGGCGCGCTCTTCGGCCAGGCTCGCTGCAGGGCGCCTGTCCCTGAGCCGGCGGTTTGGCTCGGGCGGCATCTGAGCCTGCTCGACAAGCTGGTCGAGGTGTCCATGTCGCTGCTCACGCGTCAGCTTTCGGCCGCGCATCTCTCTCAACGTGCGCAGGACCTCGTCCTCCAAACCTTCTTCCACACCGTCGTCGTGCTCGGCGTCGAGGGCGTCCGCTTGGGTGCCTTCGCCCACGGTCACCTCCTCGCCCCGGAGTGTGGAGTCGATCCACGATCGATCGACCGGATACTGGTTATCGGCCGCGAGAGCGAGGACCTCGGAGTCGCCGAGCAGGTCCGAGAGCTTCAACGGCCGACCCATGAGGTGTCCCAGGGCGAGCGCCAGGAGCAGCAGGGTTGGCAGGGTGAGCGATGCCTGCCCGCGTTCGATGTTTCGGACGCTGCTGGCGCTCCAACCTGCCCCGTACGAACGTGCGGCGCCGGCGATCTGATCCAAGGTGAGTCCGTGCTCGCGCCGGACGCGCGTAACGAACGCTCCGACGGCGCTGGGTATGGTCTGGGGGTCACTCATATCGACAGTCTATGCAACTTGTAGAAGCCGGGACAAGCTGTTAGTGTCGGGGACAAGTCGTAGAACCTGTAGAAAGAGATGGCGATGACCGTACGTTTCGCAACGGGAGCAAAAGCGCTCCTGACGGCAAAGGACCTGTCCGCGCAGACGGGCTGGTCGGTGTCGACGATCTACCGCAAGCGCTCGCTCGGGGAGTCGCTGCCACGTGCCGTCAAGATCGGCGGACATGTGCGTTGGCGCCAGGCCGACATCGACGCGTGGATAGAGGAGCAACTGGAGCCAGAGCGGGGAGGCGCGTCGCGATGAGCGGACGAAAAAACCGCCCCAGTGCTGGTGACACTGAGGCGGCCAACAAGCTCCGGACGGGCTCTGAAGAAGATCTTAATGGTTCTGCCCCCTGCATGCCAGAGGGAGTTGGGTGATGGCCGAGACTCAGAATGAGATCATCTCGAAGGTCACCGCGGGTTACCTCGCCGAACTGGACCCGGCGGACCCTCCCGGGCCCTTCGAGGTCGAGCGTACCCTGATCGACCGGGTGAACAAGGAATTCAGCGTCGAGAATGCAGGCCGCGTCCGTGGCAATAAGATCCCGCTGCTCCAACAGCTCACCTACTCGCAAATCGCTGAAGTTCTCATGATCTTGCACCACGCCCGACGCATCGCTCCGATTGGCCAGGATCGGGATGAAGATCATCCACTGCTTGGCATCTACAACCCGGCAACCGGCCTTCACGACACAAGCGATACGTCGATCAAGTCAATGGCCCGCCGCTACAATCGCCACCTCAGAATCAGCGGGGCAAATGAGGTGCTAGACCTGCTTCGGGGTGCGGCCCCGTGGCGCACTGTCTGCGATGACCACGATCTCGTCGCGGTGCAGAACGGCATCTTCGACTACAGGACCAAGACGGCGCATGAATTCACGCCCGACTACGTCTTCCTCGTCAAGACTCCTGTCGCCTTCGACCCTGGGGCCGAGAGTCCAGTCATAGCTATGCCTGACGGCGAACTGTGGGAGGTGGAGGGGTGGATGAGATCCCTCTCCGACGATGCCGAGGTCGTGGAACTGCTCTGGCAAGTCATCATCCGCTATGGTGTCAGGTGGAACAAAGCGGCTTTCCTCTACTCGGAACGGGGGAACAACGGCAAAGGGACGCTTCTCCAGCTCATGCGCAACCTGTCGGGCAAATGGGCCAACCTGCCGCTGAACAAGATCGCTGAAGAGTTCATGCTCGAGTTCCTGATTGGGGCCCAGTCGATCCTCACGGACGAGAACCCTGTCGGGAACTTCGTCACCGACTCGTCGAGGTTCAAGGCACTGATCACACATGATGCGGTGACTATGAACCGCAAGTTCATGCGTGCTGTGAACTACCAGTTCTGGGGCTTCATGGTGCAGTGCATCAACGACCTGCCCCGCTCAAAGGACAAGTCTGAGAGCATCTATCGCCGGCAGTTGTTCATTCCGTTCGAAAAGTGGTTCGGCGGTACTGAGCGGAAGTACATCAAGGACGACTACCTGCACCGCCAGGATGTCCTCCGCTATTTGCTGAAGAGGGTTCTGGTCGACATGCCGGACTACTATGAGCTCGCTGAGCCCGCTGCATGCAAGAGGCTCCTCGCCGAGCATCAGGTCAACAACGACCCCGTGCGCGAATTCTGGGAGGAGTTCGAGGACCGGTTCCTGCTCGACATGCTGCCAGTTGAGTTCATATACGACCTGTACGTCGCCTGGTCAGACCGCACCAACCCGGGTGGGGCGAAGATGGAGACGCGGGCCTTCATGAAGCAGATCGATGTGTTAGCCAAGTCGTCGGACGTCTGGGCTCGCGAGCTTGCGCCCAACGGCGAGGAAACCAAGCGCTACGACGCTTCGTGCATCAACGGATGCCGTGAACCCCTCGTGCCGGAGTACGAGCTCAAGCGATGGTCGAACCGCACATACAACTTCGCCGGAACCAGCCTTCACAGGGAGCTCGTACAGGCGCCTACCCAAAAGCTGCGTGGCTTAGTGCGTCGCCAAACGGCCGCAACTAGCGTCGCCGCGGCAGCAGGCGACGACGATGCCTGACCCAAACCTGCCCGGACCAGCACGGCGTGGACAAGTTCGCGAACGCCCCAGCTGGATCACCACATGGCCGTAACGCTCCACATACGAAGGACCGGTAACGGACGAAGTTTCAGCTGATCGGCGCCTTGGCTGACGCTTCCAGGAACAGAAGCACGATCCGGGCCTAGGTGGCCCTGACGTTCAGCGCCGCCGCCAGGCCCGGGGCCTTTGAAGCGCACCGCCGAGGAGGTCGCCAGAGACCTGGCCTCCCGCCTGTCCGGGCTGGCCGAGCGGCTGGAGTCCAACGGGGGCAGGGGCCTGCGCGCTGCCTGCGCATGAGCTGTTCGAGCTCGTCAGGATCGCCTACGGCCCGGCACCCGCGCGCCTCATCGAGGAGGCGCAATACCAGGGCACCCCGGTCGAGCTGGGCTGGGGCGACGTCGGCCCCGCCGCTCACCAGGCGAACTGGGCCGACTACCGCCGCGACTCCGGGCATTCAGGGCCGTGAACGTGTGCCGCTGGCGCGAGCTGCCGAACCTGTACAGCCGCTACGGCTCCCGCACCGCAGCCTTGTCCTGATGACCATCCTGCAGCCCTGGTCCCAGGGAGTGGAAGCCTGGGCACGGACGGCATGCGCAAGCTCTGGAGTGCGGCGAACAGCAAGGTCTACGGCGGCGGCGTCGCCGAAGCCGACTTCCTCGGCGAGCTCGCCCAGACCATTGGCGGCTACCGCTACTCCAACGCCACCCGCTCCCGGCAGGGCGGCACCTGCTACAGCCACCGCGACGACCGCAAGGAGCGCATCCTCGACGTCGCCGACCTCGCCGCCCTTCCCAGGGGCCGGGCCGTCATGTTCGCCTGCGGCGCCCCAGCCGCCCTGCTGAAGATCGTCCCGTGGAAGGACGGACCCCACGCCGACGCAGTGGCCGCCGCGTCCGGCCGTCGCCCACGACGCCGCCACCTGGACCGCGGTCCGCGAGGCCTTCAGGCCGCCGCAGGAGCCTCGGATCCATCAAAGGGAAGACGAGACCGAGACGGAAGAGAGGGTGCGCGCGTGATGCTCTACCCCGACGTGGCCGACTTCGTCGGGGACCAGCTGGCCGTGACGTACCGCAAGAGGATCGATCTCACCGCCGGGATCACCTGGTGCCCCAAATGGTGGAAGTATGCCGGGGCCATCAGCCCCCTCGAAGCCCTCGGGAGCTGAACCCGACGTAGGCCACCGTCTGGCCCGCTGGCTTGCGCTGCATAAGGTCAGGACTTTGTGCCACAGGTGTAGCTGAAGTGAGGATTGGGACCCTACTGCATCGCGCGCAGTGGTCGAACAGCAGCGTCCCAATACGGTGCACGCAGAGCAACGGTATGGCCGAACTCCGTGCCTCGGGGGCGAGGAACTGGCGTGAGGGATTCATTCTGACGGCTCTTGCTTCTTGCTCGCCTGTTCGCTGGGTTCCCGGATGCCGCCGATCGAGAGGTGCCGCTGGTGGGCGAGGCCGACCCAGTGCAGTTCGATGCGTCTAGACGACGGCGGCTCGTGCGGCGGCACTTGGGGCTTCGGCTGCGTTGGATCCTCCACCTATTCGGCTTCCAACGATTCGAGGAGCGTGCTCACGGAATCCGCGGTGAGGGGGCTGCGGGGGAAGGCGGCGAGTCGGTTGAGGGGGAAGTTGCCGATGAGGGAGCGTCCTTCGGGGTCGGTGAGCATCGCGGCGAGTTGGTTGCCTTCGGCCGCTGCCTGTTCGAGGAGGCTGCTGAGGGCTGGGCCGCCGGCGGGGTGGGCGAGCCATTCCTCCAAAGTGGAGCCGGGGCCGAGGGGCAGGGTGAGGTCGTGGCCGTCGAGGCGGACGACGGCGGCCTGGCGGAGGTCGCGCGAGGAGGCCCCGACCTCGACCTGGTAGTCGCCGCCCTCCAGGACCCATCTCTCCAGGACGGGGTGCCAGATCATCAGGTCCTCTCGGCCGATGCGGATCTCGACCCGCTGGGTCTCGCCCGGGGCGAGGTCGACGGCGGCGAAGCCCTTCAGCTCCCGCCGTGGCCGCACGAACTCCGAGCCGGGGAGGGCGGTGTAGGCCTGGACGATTTCGCGCCCTTCCCGGTCCCCGGTGTTGGTGACCTCCACGCGAACAGCGATCCCGCCGTCGTCCGCTTCTGCGGTGAGGTTGGCGTATTCGAAGGCGGTGTAGGAGAGGCCGTGCCCGAAGGGGTAGGAGACCTCGATCTCGCGGGCGTCGTAGTAGCGGTAGCCCACGAAGAGGCCCTCGCCGTAGCGGACGCGGGAGAGCTCGCCGGGGAAGTCCAGGTAGGCGGGGGTGTCCTGCAGCCGGGCCGGGATGGTCTCGGCGAGCCGGCCGGAGGGGTTCGTCAGCCCGAAGAGGACGTCGGCGGTGGCCGGGCCGCCGGCCTGCCCCAGGAGCCAGCCCTCCAGGACGGCCGGGACCAGGTGGTCCCAGCCGGCGGTCTGCACGACCCCGCCGTTGGAGAGCACGACGGCGGTGGCCGGGTTCGCCTCTACCACCGCGTCGAGGAGGGCACGATGGGCGGCGGGCAGGGCGATGTTCTTCCGGTCGTAGCCCTCGGACTCGAGCTCGGAGCCGAGGAACAGGACGACGGTGTCGGCGGCGCGGGCGGCTTCGGCGGCCTCGGCGATCAGCGCCGCATCGGGTTCGTCGTCCCCAGTGGTGTAGCCGGGGGCGAAGGCGACCTCGCCGGCGGAGACCTCCCGGATGGCATCGAGGGCGTTCTCCAGCCTCGTCGGGTTCACCAGCGAGCTGCCCCCGCCCTGGTAGCGGGGGGTGCGGGCGTACTCGCCGACCACGGCGATCCGGCCTGTGGCCTGAGGGTCGAGGGGCAGGAAGCCGTCCTCGTTCTTCAGCAGCACGATGCTGCGCCGGGCGGCCTCGAGGGCCAGGGCGTGGTGGGCGTCGGCGTCGTACGACCCGCCCGCCTCCCGGGCCGCCTCGGTGCGGTCCGCCAGCTCGAGCACCCGGACCGCTGCGGTGTCCAGCACCGCCTCGTCGAGGGTGCCGTTCTTGACCGCCTCGACGATCTGGGCGTCGGTCACGCCGCCACTGGAGGGCATCTCCAGGTCCAGCCCCGCGGCCAGGCCGGCCACGCGGTCGTTGACCGCTCCCCAGTCCGAGACCACGAGCCCGGTGTAGCCCCATTCGCCGCGCAGGACGTCGGTGAGCAGCCAGGGGTCCTCGGAGGCGTAGACCCCGTTGATCCGGTTGTACGAGCACATCACGGTCCAGGGCTGGGCGGCGCCGACGACCTTCTGGAAGCCCCGCAGGTACACCTCCCGCAGCGGGCGGGGGTCGACGTCGGCGCTGACCCGGACCCGGTCGGATTCCTGGTTGTTCACCGCGAAGTGCTTCAGCGACGCCCCCACGCCCTTCGACTGGATCCCGGCCACGAGGGCGGCGCCGAGCTGGCCGGTCAGGACCGGGTCCTCGGAGAGGTACTCGAAGTTCCTCCCGCCCAGCGGGGAGCGCTTGATGTTGATCCCCGGCCCCAGCAGCACCGAGACCCCGCCCGCCCTCGCCTCCTCGCCCAGCGCCGCCCCGACGCGCTCAAGCAGCTCCGGGTCCCAGCTCGAGCCCAGCCCCGCGGCGGGCGGGAAACAGGTGGCGGGGACGCTCGCGTTCAGGCCCACGTGGTCATCGCCCTCGGCCTGGCGGCGCACCCCGTGCGGGCCGTCCGTGAGCAGCATCCCCGGAACCCCCGCACCGGGCACCGGCTTGGTGTTCCAGAAGTCCGCCCCCGAAGTCAGGGACGCCTTCTCCTCCAGGGACAGGGAAGCGAGCTTGGCGGCGTGCGATTCGGGCGAGGTGGTCATCGTGATCCTTCGGAGACGGGGAGGTGCAGGGGCACGGAATCGGCAGGCGAAACCGCTGTGGTCGTGGACCATGACTGAGCTTTCAATGCTCGAGACGCGTCGGCTTTGCGCTTAGGAGGACAGGAGGCTCCGAACCGGGTTCGATGCGTCTGCAAGCGGTTGAACGCGCATCGAATCAGTGGAGGACGACTTCCTCCACCGGGTAGCGCGGGTCGACTTTCAGATCCAGTCCGGGGACCTCAGCGAGGGTGATGTAGCCGTCGGTCGCGGCCGGCTCGCCCGAGAACACCCATGCCGGCAGTTCGTTGCCGACCTCGATTGAATCCAGCGGGAAGTGCTCGGCCATCGGACAGGCGGGCTGCGAGGTGACCAAGTGGTAGTTGTGCTGTTGGCCGCCGTGAGGGACCAGCGGTACACCGCGGCTCTCCGCCAGAGCGGCGATCTTCCGAGCCTGAGTGAGTCCGCCCACTCGGTTGGTGTCGCATTGCAGGACATCCACCGCGCGCCGATTCAACAGGTCAGCGCATCCGGCTAGGGTGAACTCGTGCTCGCCGCCGGCGATCGGGATCGAGGTCAGGCCGCGCAGCGCTGCGTACCCCTCGACGTCGTCGGGGACCAGCGGCTCCTCGATCCAGGAGACATCGAACGGTTCCAACATCCGCAGCATCTGCTTCGCGTACGGCAGATCCCAGCCCATGTACACATCGCCCATGATCTCTACGTCCGGTCCGACCGCCTCCCGGACGGTGCGCATCAGCTCGACGTTGCGCAGCATCCCCTGCCGCCCGTCGGCGGGACCCCATACGAAGCGCTGTTTGACTGCGGTGTAACCCTGGTCCCGGTAGCGGACGGCCTCGGCGGCGAGGTCCTCCAAGCTCCCCTGCGCATACAGACGACTCGCGTAGACGCGGATGGTGTCGTTGCGTCGGCCGCCGAGGATGTCGTATACAGGGACGTTCAGGTGGCGCGCCCATGCGTCCCAAATGCCGATGTCGACGGCACTGATGGCCGCCATTCCGACGCCCTTGCGGCCGAACGCCACGGTCGAGCGGTACATGAGCTGCCAGATCTGCTCGATGTCGGCAGCTCGCCGTCCGACGACGAGGGGCGCCAGGTACTTTTCAACCACGCTGGCCCCGAGCACGGCGGCAAGACCTGTGTTGCCGTAGCCGATTTCACCCGTGGAGAGCTCTACCTCCACGACGAGCCACTCGCGGAAGCTGAACGACCCTTCCAGCGGGGCGTCGCCCAGCCAAGAGCGCAGAGGATTCGCGTACGGAACAGGCGTTGGCGTGTCTACGGCCCGAAACAGCCGTGGTGTGATGCGCGTGATGACGACATCGGCCATCTGAACTCCTTTGTGATTGCGTGGCCCCGTCCAGCTGTAGTCGGCCACGGACGGCCGCGGGTCGGTTTTTAGAATAGTGGATTATAATTCCAATAGCTGCAAGTAACTTCGGTATGGGTTCCTTCGCCTATTCCGTCTCTGGGTACCATTCGAAGGTGGCTGATGGAGGAGACGGGGCGGTGACCGTCACTGACGAGGAAGAAGCCCGGGTTGTCGGGTCCGACCGTGTGCTCGCCGTGCTGATCGAGCTTGCGGAGCATCCCACTGGTGTGGCGCTCGACGAGTTGTCACAACGGTTGAAGAGTTCGAAGTCAACCGTGCACCGTGCGCTTACCTCCCTGCGCCGCGCGCGACTGGCCGCGCAGGTCAGTCGCGGCGTCTACGTCCTCGGGGATGAGTTTTTTCGCCTCGCGTTCCAGAACTACGAGGCCCGGCCTGAGGGGATGTTGATCCGTCCGATCCTTGAGCGCCTGGCCGAACGTTATGGCGAGACCGTGCACTATGCCGTCCTGGAAGGTCCCGAGGTCGTCTATCGCGCCAAGGTCGACTCGCCGCGAGGCGCCGTCCGACTGACCTCTTCAGTCGGCGGTCGCAACCCCGCCTACCGCACGGCCGTTGGAAAGCTCCTGCTGAGTCACCAGATCTCCAGCGAGTCTGAGCTGCGCGCACTGTATGGAGGAGGCCCTCTGGAGCGTCGCACCCCGAACACAATCGGGTCGATCCCCGAGCTGTGGGCTGAGCTCGTCCAGACGCGGGAACGTGGTTATGCCATTGACGATCAGGAGAACGAAGCCGGGGTGAACTGTGTTGCAGTCCCAGCCGCGTTTGAAGCCGGATTTGCCACAGCCGGCGCGATCAGCATTAGCGCCCTCGCGTTTCGGACGCCTCTGGACCTGCTGGTCCGCGAGGTGCCCAACATCATCGACATGATCACTCACGGCACCTCGCCGGACCTCTAGCGAACTTCGCACGGAGTGCCGGCTGCTAGTACGTGGCGCGGCCCCCGCTGATGTCGTAGACGGCTCCCGTCGAGAAGCTCACCTTCTTCGAGGTGAGCCAGGCGATGAGTTCTGCCACTTCCTCCGGAGTCCCCACCCGTTTCATCGGGATCAGGCTCCTGATATGTGCCAACACCTCCGGTGCAGTGTCGTCGTTCATGGGCGTGGCGATCACGGCGGGCGCGATCGCGTTGACGAGGACGCCCGTGGTGGCCAGCTCCTTCCCGGCCGACTTGGTCAGCGCGATGACCGCCGCTTTCGAGGCGGAGTAGATGGACAGGTTGGGATTTCCGTCCTTGCCGGCCATGCTGGCTATGTTCACGATCCGGCCCCATCCGCGTTCAACCATGCCCGGGATGAAAGCTCGCATCATCGTGACCGTGCCGATGACGTTCACGTCGAATACTTTGCGCCATTGATCCGACCTGGTCGACGCGAGCGCCGTGTTCGGTCCGACGATTCCTGCAGAGTTGACCAGGATGTCTACGGGGCCTATGCGAGCCGCAGTCTCCTGGACAGCCTCCTCGTCAGTGATGTCCAGCCGGATGTCGGCCTCGCCGGCTATGTCCACGGCGAAGACCTCGATGTTCTCGGCCCTCATCCTTGCAACGGTGGCTGCGCCCAGGCCGCTGGCCCCGCCTGTAACGATCGCACGAGTCATGGTGGCTCTCCTGTAATTCATTGTCGGGTGGTCACATGGATCTTCGGTCCGGGGCCCGCGTTCGCTGGCCGTGCCCCTGCTAGCACATCCGGAAGCTGGTCAAGAGGGATTGTCGCGGCGATGAGGGGAGCTGGGTCCACCTCCCCCGAGGCGAAGGACTCGATGGTCTGCGGGATGACCGGTGACCCGCTGAGGACTCCGACTGCTGTTATGTCGGAGAGGACCAAGTCCCGAGTGTCGACAAGGCTGGGAGCTGCCGCGATGCCCAGATAAATGACCCGTTTGCCCGGTTCTACGAGCTCGACCGCGCGTGCCGGCAGCTGCGCGGCGCTGGAGGCGTCGATGACTGCGTCCCAAGGCCGTCGCGGGAGCGTCTCATTGATCCACGCATTCTCGATTCCCAGGCTGCGGGCGAACTGCAATCTCTCTTCCGAACGTCCCAGGAGGTGCGTCTCGACTCGGCGGGCCTGCAGGAACATTGCGCACAGCAGTCCAAGAGTTCCCGGACCCATTACGAGGGCCCGCTGCCCCGGTTGCACGTTCGCGGCGGCTGCGGCTCGGAAGCTGTTCGCGGCCGGCTCGACGAGCGCCCCCGCTGCATCGCTGACTTCGTCGGGCAGGGCGTGAAGTGCGCGGAGTGGGAGTGAGACCTTCTCTGCCAGGGCGCCGGGTCGGCCGCCGCCGACACCGAGCTCGAAGCGATACTCGCACACGTGCTGGTAGCCGGTCGCGCATCGTCGGCATTTCCCGCAGCCGACCATCGTGTCGCCGGTGACGCGCCTTCCCAGCCACGAAGGGTCGACGTCAGTGCCGACGGCGCTGACGGTTCCCATCCATTCGTGTCCGATCCGCAGCGGGTACTTCGCGTATCCGGTGTGCAGGTACTGCATCTCTCCGGTGAAGAGTTCGATGTCGGTCCCGCAGATCCCGGCGAGGGTGACGTCGACGAGGACTTCGTCCGCTGCGGGGACGGGAGGTTCGACGTCCTGCACTTCCGCGTGGTGCGGTTCGGTGAGTACGAGGGCTTTCATCGTGGTGCGATCACCCTCTGGCGCTGGCTTCCCAGTCCGTCGATGCCCAGTTCCATGACGTCGCCGGGCTTGAGCCAGATGGGCGGGTTGTGGCCCATCCCGACCCCGGGCGGGGTTCCGGTGTTGATCAGGTCGCCGGGTTCGAGCACCGTGAACTGGCTGATGTACTGGACGATGAAGTACGGGTCGAAGATCATCGTCGCGGTCGATCCAGTTTGCCGACGGATGCCGTTGAGGTCCAGCCACATGTCAAGCGCGGTGACATCACCGATTTCGTCCCCGGTGAGCAGCCAAGGTCCAGCCGGATTGAAGGTCTCTGACGACTTGCCCTTGAGCCACTGGCCGGAGCGTTCCATTTGGAAGGCCCGCTCACTCACATCGTTGACGAGGACGAACCCCGCGATGGCGGCCCGGGCCTCCTCCGCGGTGTTGAGGTAGCTGGTGCGTTTGCCGATGACGATTCCCAGTTCGACCTCCCAGTCGGTCTTGGTCGCGCCGCGGGGAATGCGCACATCGTCATTGGGTCCGATCAAAGTGTTCGGCGACTTGGTGAACAGGATCGGCTCGGCGGGAACTGCCTGTCCGCTCTCGGCGGCATGGTCTGCGTAGTTCAGGCCTACGCAGATGATCTGATGCGGGCGCGCAATCGGCGCCCCGAGCCGCTGGTCGGCCAAGGCGTGCACATCGCCGGCGGCCGCCCTTTCGTCCACGACCGGAAGGATCCGGGTGATGCCGTCAGATGCGAAGAAGTCCTCGCCGAAATCGTCGATGACGTCCGAGACATCCACATATCGGACGTCATCGACGAGAACCGCCGGCTTCTCTTCGCCGAACGCGCCGATGCGGACAAGCTTCATGGGTGTTCCTTTCAGATGGTCGTTTTCTGGAAACGGATGGCTCGGTCACGGCGTCGGCGACCACAGCGCGGAAGGTGCGCCGCTGACGCCCGGCTGGATCGTGAAGAGTTGGCCGGAGAGCGGATAGTCGGCCAGGTCCGCTTCGCTGAGTCCGGCGGTCGCGGTCGTGATCACGAGGGTGTCGAGGGACGGTCCAACGAAGGCGACGCAGGTGACGCGCGGCGCAGGAACCGTGATCCGTCCTACGAGTTCCCCTGATGGCGCGTATCGGTTAACCTGCCCGAGACCATAGACCGCCAGCCAGAGGTGATCCTCCGCGTCGACGCACAGGCCGTCAGGCAATCCTTCGGGAAGCTCGATAAAAACCTCTCGGTCCCCTATGGCGCCGGACGATGCATCGTAGTCGCGCACGTACACGCGTCGTGTGTTCGTGTCCACGCTGTACATGCTGGCCTGGTCAGTCGACCAGGCCAGCCCGTTGGAGAGGGTCAGGTCACTGTCGATGGTTGTAACCGCCCCGTCTGCCTCCACCCGTACGAGGATCTCGCTGCCGGATTGGCTCCGCTGACGCAGGCTTAGGCTCCCCACCACGAAGTGGCCGCCCGGATCAGGTTTGCCATCGTTAAGTCGCCGACCGGTGCCTGACGGGAGAAGGACGGTTCCCGGATGGATCACACCGTCACGGTCTCGTGTGTAGAGGCGCTCGCGTCCGGCGACGAGAAGCTCCCCGGATTCGGATATCGTGACGGCGCCCGCGGTATCCGGGAACAGGATCGTTTCGATGATCTGGAGGGAGCCTTCCCGGGTGAGTTCGGCACGCATGACGGCGCTGGCCGGGATGTCTACCCATAGCACTTCCTCGCGGATGGGATCCCAGATCGGCCCCTCGCCGACCTGATGCGTCTTTCTGGAGGCAATGCGCGGAGCGGGATAGTCACGCACGTCAACATCTCCTTGGAGGTGGGCTGCAGGGGTCATACGGTCGCGGGCGCGCGCGCCCTTGTCCGGCTCCGGGGCGCGGCGGGTTGCGGGTCCGGATCAGCAACTACGCTTTGCCAACTTTCGGAACAGAGATCTAGTATATGGAATACCTAGAGCACAATCGACAAGGACGCCGGAATGGTCGGAGGCGACGATCAGCGTCTCCGTCGCGTGACGGAGGCGGATACTTCGGGCCGCTCTCCCTCGAGGGGACCGAGGGGAACTGTGCTTTCAACGGTGTAAGTCTGATTCAGGAGCGAACAGCATGAACATCATCAGCGGGGTCATCCCTGTCGTGCCGACGGTCTTCACCGAGGACGAAGACCTGGACCTGGAGGGCCAGCGCCGGATCATCGACTTCTTGGTCGATGCCAAGGCCGACGGCGCCTGCGTCCTGGCCAACTACTCCGAGCAGTTCTCCCTCACAGACGAGGAGCGCGACCAGGTCCTCAGGACCACCCTCGAGCACGCCGCGGGCAGGATCCCCGTGTGCGTCACCACCAGCCACTACAGCGCCCGCATCGCCCGCCAGCGCACCCTGCAGGCCCAGCAGGAAGGCGCGGCCATGGCCATGCTCATGGCACCGTTCTTCGGGGCCACGGTCAAGGCCGACGAGGACGCGGTGGTCGAGTACTTCAAGCGCGTCACTGACGGGCTCGCGATCGACGTCATGATCCAGGACGCCCCCATGAGCCCCACCCCCCTGCCCGTGGGGCTGCTGGCCCGGCTCGCGGCCGAAATCCCGCAGGTCAGGTACGTGAAGATCGAGATGCCCCAGACAGCGGACAAGCTGCGCGCCCTCGCCGCAGCGGCAGGCGGGGCCCTGCCGGGACTGTTCGACGGCGAGGAAGCCATCACCCTCATCCCCGACCTAGAGGCCGGCGCGCAGGGGACCATGAGCAGCTGCCTGGTGCCCGACCAGCTGGGCCTGATCGTCCACGACTACCACGCAGGCCGGCGCGAGAGCGCCGTGGCCAGGTGGGAAGACCTCCTGCCCCTGATCCACTTCGAGAACCGCCAATGCGGCCTCCGCGCCACCAAGGCCCTCATGAAGGAGGGCCGCATCATCGACAGCGACAAGACCCGCGCCCCCCTCGGCGGGCTCCACCCCGACACCTGCGCCCAGCTGCTCGAGATCGCCAAGCGGAAAGACCCCCTCATCCTCCGCTGGGCCTGATCCCGGGCAACGAAAGCCTTCCCGCTCTCCTGTCAGCCTCTTCGAGACCGCAGGAGAGCACAGCCCCGCCTCCGCCGCTCACGCTCGCGAAGAAGTCCCTCCGGCTCTCGCCTCCAGTCTGACGGATGCTCGAGGGGAAGGGACACCGCGTGGTGCGGCCGGAGAGAGAAGCTCGACAGGTGCTGCTGACGGAAACCGGGAGGGTGGAGGCCTTCGGGCCCGAAGGGTATTCGCCTGCAGGCCTCCTCAGAATTGAATATTGCCGGGCTATTCGTATCCGTGCTCGCCTCGTATCCGTGCTCGCCGGATCGCGGCTCGCAGGGGTCAGTCCGCTCTATTCTGCACTCGCGCAATATCAGCGGCAGACCGCTCGAGGAGTTTGCGCATCGCTAGCTCCGCGCTCTTCGGGCGTCCTGCTCGAACCGCATCGAGCACCCCACGGTGGCTGGCGACAACCTCTCGCAGCTTGTCGCCTTCATCGAGCTCGATCGATCCGTGCACGTATGCGTCGCGGGCGCGCAGTCCGATCTCGATGATCGTCGACATATTCTCGAAGAGTTCGTTGTGGGCGGCGAGCAGAAGCGCTTGATGGAAGTGCACGTCCGCTTCGACATGCTCCGAGGTGCTCGCTTGGGGATCCTCCATCCGGGACAGAGCGATGTAGATGTTCGCGACGTCGCTGTCGGTGCGACGCTCGGCAGCGAGCCGTGCAGCAGTCGGCTCGATGGTGAGGCGCATCTCGGTCAGCTGCGCCAGGAAGTCCGGGTCTTTCCGGCTCTGATAGCGCCACCGCAGGACGTCCGGATCCAGCAGCGTCCACTCGGAGCGCTCGCGCACGAACGTACCCTGGCCTGGTACAGCTCGCAGGAGGCCCCTGCTGCCCAGGCTGCGAAGCACCTCGCGGACCACTGACCGGCTGACGTCGTAGTGCTGGCTGAGCTGCACTGGGTCGAGCATCGTCGCGGGGGCCAGCTCCCCGCTGACGATGCGCGCACCAAGGGAGTCGAGCACGCGATCATGCCGCCCGCCCCCCAGCGGGCCCTGAGAGCCCGGAGTCTTCACTTCGGAGGCACTCCCCGCGCGGACCTCGGAGAACTCGATCCCGAGCCCCTCTGAAGGCTCAAGCGGCAGTCGGCCGGCGCTGCTCATCAGAGCCACCCCCGATTCGTGGAAACGCAAAGGGGGCGGAGGCCACGGCCGGCGGTCGTGCTCATCCCGCGAATTCCGTCAGGGCCACGCCCGCCACTCCGGGATCTACGGCGAAGAGTGCTCCACCGAGTTCACCGGCCTGCGGCTCGAGACGCGACGTAGTGACAACGAGCTGCCGGAGGTCGGGTCCGACGAAGGCCACAGATGTCGTGAAGGGAGCGGGGACGCGGATGATGGCGGTGAGCGCGCCGTCAGGTGCATATCGATGGACGGCTCCGGCACCGTAACGGGCGACCCATACGCCGCCCTCCGCATCGACGCACAGTCCGTCGGGACCGCCGACGCTGGCAAAGGGCCGACGATCGGACAAGCCGTCATCGGGAGTCCAGCTGAACATATCGACCCTGTCGGTTGGAGTGTCTGCGTAGTACGCAGTGGACCCATCCGGGCTCCAGGCGATCCCATTCGAGACGGTCACCGGGTCGATCGCGGTCACAGGTGTGTGATCTGCACCGATGCGCCACAGCGATCCGCGACCGCTCGCCCCGTCGAAGGCCATCGACCCGATGTAGAGCGAGCCGTCCGGCGCGCAGCCGCCTTCGTTGAGGCGGCAGGCGGGGGAGTCCACCAGCGACGCGATCGGATCGAGTGCGGCGTCCAGATCGTCGCTGTCCGAGACCAGCACCTCCGTGCCCGTGGCGAGCATCGTTCCGCCCCCGCGACGCGGCGCGATGAGGCTGGCAACCGGGCCCACATGGCGGCGCCGGACCGAACCGCTCGGCATCAGCTCCAAGACGTCTCCCTCGAGCATGTCCAACCAGCGGATTCCGGACCAGCGCGGAGACCAGGCAGGACCCTCCCCATGCACCACGAGCGGGGGCGTGAGCTGTTCAACCTTCATTCGAACCCTTCCCGCATTCCTCGAGCAGCCAACCGTCAACGCCCGGCGGGGCGGGATTCGAGCCTCCGGGTCGTTCGCCGGGGAGCAGGAATGACAGCATACCCGCCCTCCGACGCCCCTCGAGCGGCCCGGCGGTGGTCTCGAACGAGGGGACGGATTCCGCGCAGCCCAGTAAGGGTACGCCAAACGCTTCGCGTTCAACCGACAAAGCCCGAGTAGGGATCGTCAGCACCGTGTCGCTGGACTTTCCGACCCCGCCCCTGGGCGGCATCGAAGTGATCACGGGAGCCTCCTTGTATCGCCGCTCGCCGCATGCCCTGGGACGGGAGCCCTGCAGTGATGGCATCTGGTTGATGTGATCTTAGGCCTCGCTAAATATGATTTACCTTGACACATATCATACTAGCCTTTAGCGTCTTGCTGACTGGTTCGGCGTATCGCCTTACCTGGCCACACGAAGGAGTGTTCTATGCCTGAAATCACACGGCGCTCGTTGCTCTCCGCGGGGCTCCTCGGCGGTGCCGCCGTCGCACTCGCAGCATGCACTTCGCAGGGCGGTCCGCCTCCCGCTGCCACATCCGGCGCGGCGAAGATCGCGCTCTGGACTCATGACAAGGGCTATCAGCAGTTCTTCACGACGATCGCGGAGGGCCTGAATGCGAGTAAGAGCACACCCTTCACGTACACTCTCGACACGACGATCTACGCCGCACCCGACCTCGTCACCAAGTTCCTGGCCGCGGCCTCGGCGAATCAGCAGCTGCCCGACATGCTGGGCATCGAGATCGCGCAGTTCCCGCGGCTGATGTCCGGCGGCATCGCAGGTTCTCTGCTCGAGCCGTGGGACGACCGCATCGCCAAGGTCAAGGACGACATCATTGCGAGCCGACTGGCGCCGTTCACAGTCGACGGCCACGTCTATGGCCTCGACTCCGACAACCCGCTGTGCGTGTACTACTACCGCACCGACCTGTTCGAGAAGTACAAGATCCCCGACCCGGACACCTGGGAGGACTTCGCTTCGTTCGGTGCGAACTTCCACGCCCAAACGGGAAAATACATGCTCGCTATCGATACCGGGCCCGGCGCTGTCGCAAGCTTCCTGGAGTTCCTGCTCCAGCGCGGCGGCAGCCTGTACGACAGCAAGGGGAACCTTGCCCTGGACTCGAACGAGACCGTCGAGACGATCGATTTCCTCGCCGCCGGCCTCAAGAGCGGCTTCATTGTAGGCGTCGACAATCTCTACGGAGGCGCGCTGCAGGCCGGCTTCAAGTCGGACACTGTCCTTGGCGCAGCCATGCCTGACTGGTACAACACCTACGGCATCCAGGCGACCGTGCCCGAGCAGAAGGGCAAGTGGGCGATCCGCCCAATGCCGCGCTTCGCCGGCGGCGGCTATCCGACATCCACTTGGGGCGGAACTGGCTTCGCGGACGTCAAGGGGCACGCCAACACCACCGCCGTGGCGGATCTGGTTGCCAACGGCTTCTTGACCGTCGCCGGCCAGGTGCAGCGGTTCAAGGAGATCGGCTACTTGCCGACGCTCAAGTCCGCCTACCAGAGCCCCGAACTCATGAACTACACGGACCCCTTCCTCGGCGGACAGAAGACGTTCGATGTGTACTCAAAGCTCGCCGACAAGGGCCCGAGCTATTATCAGAGCCCCCATCTCGTGACGCTCACGGACCAGCTTGTCGGTCCGCTGCAGGACGCCTACAAGGGCAAGATCTCGGCGAAGGCAGCTGTCAGCCAGGCCATCTCCGGGTATAAGCAGCAGGTTCCGAGTTGAGGGGGAGGGTGAGGGCGGCCCCCTATGCATTCATCTCCCCGTTCTACATCCTGTTCGCGGTGTTCATGGTGGTGCCCATTGGAGGGGCAATCTATCTGAGCCTCACCGTCTGGTCCGGGATCGGGAGTCCGACCTGGGCGGGGTTCGCCAACTACATCCGCCTGTTCGGTGATGGCAGTTTCTACACGGCGGGGATCAACACCCTGATCTACGTCCTGATCAGCGTGCTGGTCGTCGTGCCCCTGTCGCTGCTTGTCGCCCAGGCGCTCAACGTGCGCGGACTGAAGTTCCGGGACTTCTGGCGAGTGACGTACTTCGTCCCGATGATTGTCTCGCCGATCGTTGTCGCTCTGATCTTCGGCCTGCTCTACGACCAGCAGTTCGGCCTCATCAACGTCGCGATCCAGTCCGTGATCGGAGCTCCAAAAGTGGACTGGCTCGGAGACCCGACGCTGGCGAAGGTGAGCGTCGGCATCCTTGTCGTCTGGCGGTGGACCGGATACCTCTCGATCTTCTTCCTCGCCGGCCTCCAGGCTGTGCCACGCGAACTCTACGAGGCTGCTGACCTCGACGGAGCCGGTCCCTGGCGGAAGTTCCTGAGCGTGACCCTGCCGACCCTGCGTCCCGTGACGGCGTTCGTCGTCGTCACAGTCCTTGTCGGATCAGCGCAAATCTTCGACGAACCCTTCCTGCTCACCCAGGGTGGCCCCGGCAATGCCACCTTGTCGGTCGTCATGTTCATCTACCGTGCGGCGTTTCAGGAGCAGCAGTTCGGATATGCGAGTGCAGCTGCCGTCCTGCTGTTCGCAGTCGTCTTCGTGATGGGCCGCATAGGCGCCAGCATCGCGGGAGTCGGGAGGCACGCATGAAGAAGAGGAATCCACCCACCTTCGCCCGAATCATCCTGTACGTCGTGCTGATCGTACTTGTGGCCGTGTGCGTAGGCCCCATGGTGTGGGCGCTCTCCGCCTCGTTTAAGGACCCCGGGGATATCTTCCAGTACCCGCCGAAGCTGCTTCCCAGCCCTGCCACCACCGCGAACTATGCGAGCCTGCTGTCCACACAGCCCTTCATCGGGTGGCTGTTGACGAGCCTGATCGTGGCGATCCTCTCGTCGGCGATCTCCGCCTTCGTGTGCTCGCTGGCGGGCTACGCCTTTGCGATGTTCGCCTTCCGCGGCAAGGAGGCACTGTTCTCGCTGATGTTCAGCTCGCTCGCAGTGCCCTTCGTCGTGGTCGCAGTACCGCTGTTTGTTATGCTCTCCCGCGCTGGCTTGACCAACGCCTACTTCGTCCTCATCGTCCCGTGGGTCGCGCCTGCGTTCGGGATCTTCATGATGCGGCAGTTTGCCGAGCAGAGCGTTCCGCCCGACCTCATCGAGGCCGCCCGCATCGATGGCTGCGGGGAGCTGCGCACATTCTGGACGATCGTCTTCCCGCTCCTGCGCCCCGGTGCCGGAGCCCTCGCGGTCTGGGCATTCGTGAACAGCTACAACAGCTTCCTCTGGCCGCTCATTGCCGTCAGCTCACCCTCGAACTTCACGCTCCCCCTCGGCCTCCAGGCCCTCTACGGAGCCCAGAACCACCAATACAACCTGGTCATGGCGGGAGCGATTCTCGCAACGATCCCGGCTCTCATCATCTTCATCGCGCTGCGTCGCCAGCTCCTCGAAGGCCTGAGCGCCGGCAGCGTAAAAGGATGACCCAACACAGGAGGCATCATGCTGTTCGGCGCTAGCTACTACCACGAATACATGCCGATCGAACGGCTCGAGAAAGATCTCGACCTCATGGTCGAAGCCGGCTTCACCGTAATCCGGGTGGGAGAATCGACCTGGGCCTCATACGAGCCCAGGAACGGCGAGATCGGTTTCGAGGCCCTGACCCGCGTGGTTGATCGCGCTCACGCCCATGGCTTGAAGGTGATCGTGGGAACACCGACGTATGCCATCCCGCCCTGGCTGGCCCGCGAATATCCCGAAGTGATGGCTCAGACATCCAACACGCACACGTTGCCCTACGGTGCGCGGCAGAACGTCGATTTCACCAGCCCCGCCTACCTTTTCCACGCCGAACGGCTGCTGCGTCGCATGGGCGCACACTTCGCGGACCGGCCCGGAGTCATCGGTTTCCAGGTGGACAACGAGATCGGTGTCCACCGGCTGGCAAACCCTCAAGTTCTCGAGCGATTCCGCAGGCATGTCATGGCCCGGCTGGGCGGCGTCGAAGGCGCCAACGAGAAATGGGGGCTGACCTATTGGAGCCACCGCCTGTCCGAGCAGGCCGATCTCTGGGCGCCGGACGGCAACACCAACCCTGGATACGCCTTGGAGTGGGAGCGCTTCCAGGCATCGCTGACCGTTGACTTCCTCAAATGGCAGCGCGACCTGCTCCGCGAATACATCAGTCCCGACCAGTTCGTCATCCACGACCTGATCGGGGGTCACAGCGCCCCCAGCACCGATATCCAGGGCATCTCCGAGATCATGGACCAGACCGCGGTCAATATCTATGTCCCGATGCAAAAGGCACTCGAACTCCCAGAACCTGAGCTGGAGGGGCTCTACGAACTCCTGCCGGGCTTGGACGCCGGAACCTGGTCCGCGCTGTGGCGCTCGGACATGGCCTACAGTCTCCGCGGGCCCCACGGCTCACGCTTCCTGGTCACCGAAGCGCAGGCCAGCTCGCTCGGCGGACCAGCCGCCAACATTCCGCCATTCCCCGGGCAGCTGCGCATGATGGCTCACCTGGTCGCTTCCCGCGGCGCGGACATGCTCGCCTACTGGCACTGGCATTCTCTCCACTACGGGGGCGAGACCTACTGGGGAGGGGTCCTCGGCCATGATCTTGAACCCAACCGGATCTACGACGAGGTCGCCGATCTGGGAGCAGAACTCAAGCTCCTCACACCCGAGCTGAAGGATGCCGTCCCGGACGCCGACATCGCCATCCTGTACTCCCGCGATAGCCTCAAGGCGTTGGATGCGATGCCCGCACTAGCCCAACCCGGTACCCCGGAACCCGATCACAGCAGCTACCACCGGATCTTCACCCGCTTCTATCAGGGCGCGGTGGACGAAGGGCTTCAGGTTCGCATCGTGCACCCGGATTCGGACTGGTCCCACCACCGGGTGCTCATCGTCCCGGCCCTCTACATCGCCGATGACGCCCTGCTCGAACGCATCAAGGAACACGCCCGCGCTGGTGGCCATGTCGTGCTCACCTTCCGCAGCGGATACGCAGACGAGTGGGCGCGCGTCCGATGGGAGCGCCAGCCAGCCCTGCTGCGAACCGAGGTGGGGGCCTCTTACCAGGAATTCACCAACCTTCCGACACCCGTCGCACTTCGCGCCCTCGCGGTGGACGGCGTGCCCGACCTGGTTTTGCCCGCCGGCGCTTTGGCCGAGGGCTGGGCGGATGGAATGAAGGCGGAGAACGCTGCGGTGCTGAGCGAGTACGCTGACCCGTACCTCGGAGCCTTCGCCGCGGCGACCACCAACGCGGTCGGATCCGGACGCATGACCTGGATCGGTACCCTGCCAGATCGCGCCAGCGCCGCCGCAATCCTGCAATGGGCCGTGCGGGAACGCGGAATCAGCCCGGTCGCCGACGAGTGGACGGTACGCCCGGACTCGGTGCGCATCACCAGTGCAGTGCGGCCTGACGGGCGTCGCCTGTGGTTCGCGGCAAACCACAGCCACACTCCCGTCCGCCTCCCCGTTCCGCAGACCCTCTCCGGTCTGGTGGATCTCGGCAAGCCCGAGCGCGCCGTCGGCCCGGACGTGGAGCTCGGCGCGTGGGACAGCCGCGTTCTGATCCAGGAGCAGGGCGAATGACCGCCATCACCGGTGTCGAGACCGTCGTGGTCAACGCCTCCCTGCGCAACTGGGTGTTCGTCAAAGTGACCACCGACGAACCTGGCCTCATCGGCTGGGGCGAGGCGACCCTCGAGTGGAAGGCCCGGGCGGTCGTCGGCGCAGTGGCCGACCTTGCCGAACTCGTGGTCGGCGAGGATCCCGAGCGGATCGAGTACCTCTGGCAGCTCATGTACCGCGGCCAGTTCTTTCAAGGCGGGGCTGTTACGATGTCGGCTCTTTCCGGCATCGACCAGGCGCTATGGGACATCGCGGGCAAGAAGCGGGGAGTGCCGGCCTGGCAACTGCTCGGAGGCCGCGTCCGCGACACGGTGACAATGTACGACCATCTCGGTGGCGGGGATTCGTCGATCGTCTACGGCGCCGCCACGCAGGAAGGATTCGCAGAGAGCGCGATTCACAGTATCGACGAAGGCTTCACCGCGCTGAAGATCCTTGCCGTGCCCATGGGAGCCGGCCTTGCCACCGGCTCCCAGATCCGGGCAGCCTCCGAGGTCATGGGAGCTGTCCGCGAAGCCGTGGGGCCGGACATCCAGATCATGGTCGACCTCCACGGCCGAACGACTGCCGCTGCTGCGCTCCAGTACGGTCGTGCCCTGGCCGAGTACGACCCCTGGTTCTTCGAGGAACCCTGCCAGCCCGGGAACCCGGCCACCATGGCATCCATCGCCCGCGCGCTGCCTTTCCCGGTTGCCACCGGCGAACGTCTGACCGAAATCCAGCAGTTCCGCGACCACCTGGCAGTGGGAGCGTGTGCTGTCCTGCAGCCCGACGTCTGCCACGTGGGCGGTCCGACCGCGCTCAAGAAGATCGCCGCCATCGCCGAAAGCTGGCACGTCCCGCTGGCACCGCACAACCCCCTGGGGCCGATCGCCACCATGGTTAACCAGCACATGGGGTTCAGCACGCCGAACTTCCTCATCCAGGAAGTCATGCGGGGCGATGTCCCCTGGCGCGACGAAGTCGTCTCGGGGACCCTGCCGATCGTGCGCGGCAAGGTGACCATCCCTGACAAACCCGGCTGGGGGCTCGATGTCGACGAGACGGCCGCCGCACGCCATCCCTACGAACCTGAGCCCGTCGTCGAGATCGGCGCCGAAGACGGCTTCCTCAACGACTGGTAACACGGAAGGACTGCCCCGATGACCTTGAGGATCGAACGGCTGCACGGCCCGGAGCGCGCAAGCGGCCCTGCCCACACCCGTGTGGGGCCTGAACGGTGACACTCCTTGCAGGCGAGACTTTACTGGTCACGGGGGGTGCCAGCGGCCTGGGTGCTGCAATCGCCGAAACAGCCGCTCTCCACGGCGCCACCGTCGCACTTTTCGATCTCAAGGACTCCCAGGAGGTCGTTCAGCGCATTCAGGCGCGGGGCGGTACTGCGGTGGGAGCGAAGGTCGATGTCACGGATGCAAGAGCGATCGACGAAGGTCTCCGGGCCATCTCCTCGACCGTGGGCACCCCGACTGTCCTGATCAACAACGCCGGGCGCAACGCCTACTTCGATCCGGTCGCCATGCTCGAGACCGAATGGGAGAACTTGTTCGACGTCGACTTGCGCAGTGCATGGCTGATGGCGCGTGCCGTCCTGCCAGCGATGATCGCCAAGAAAACTGGATCGATCGTTAACATCGCATCCGTCCATGCTCATGCCACGGCCAAGGGCTACTTTCCCTACGCTGCGGCAAAATCGGGGTTGATCGGACTCACGAGAAGCCTCGCTCTCGAGGTCGCCGAGGCCGGCCTCCGCGTGAACGCGGTCAGTCCAGGCTGGATCCGGACTCACCTCGTCGACGAATGGATCGGTCGACAAGCCGACCCCGGGGAAGCCAGGCGTGCCGTGGACGACATGCATCCGCTGCACCGTATCGCCGAGCCGAAGGAGATCGCCGAGGTCGTCTGCTTTCTGGCCTCTCGAAGCGCATCCTTCGTCACCGGCGCCGACTGGGTGGTCGACGGCGGCCTCACGGCGCGCTTCTGACATGCCACCAGTGTGGCCCGCGAGGCCGGATCCGGTTTCTGCGCCGAATGGCTAGACACCCTCCTTGAACGGTGAGCATCACCACGAGCCGTTCGGGGCGGATCGGCCTGTTCTACGTCCATCCACGCGGGGGAGGCGATCCGCCACGTCCGTTCTCGAAGCGTGCCCGAGGCGTGGCCGGACGCCCTAAGGGTCTGCCCAATGCGTGAAGGAGGATACGGCAATGAGCGCTCGACAAGATGGTGCTACCCGCGCCGCCCGCTGTGCGGCAAATGCCGTCCAAGCCGACCTTGCGGGGTTGCTGGAGAGGACAAGGGCGCGGCGGGAGAGGCTGAAATTCCCGGATTCAGAACTCGCCGCCGACGTCGCATATTGGATGGCTGCGGTCGAGTCCTACATCGGGGCTCTGCTCGGCAACGTCCCTCCAGCTGGACTGAACGGGGGGCCGGGGCGGACCTCTCCTCGGATAGGGAAGCGCAAAGGGTGAGCGACGAACAGGGCCTTTCAGACCGCATCGTCGTGGTTCTCCGGAGTCAGCCCGTTCCTCGACGGCGAGAGACATCCGCTCCGCGAGTTCGGCAGCTAGCCCCTCGAGCTCATCGTCGGGCATCGACGAGGCAGCTTGCTCAGGAGGATTCGGAACCGGTCAACATCTGCTACGGGACCTCCCGCCGTCCGGTGAATATGGGCCTTTGCTGTGATGTCTCGCACAGGCAGCTTGGCCGGATGTGACGAGCCCGAGGGGCGCCGTCGTGCTGCCGGCCTGCACTTGGCCGGCCCGCTGTTTCCCCCTCCCGAAGGAAGGACTTCCCCATGATGCTGCGTACGAGGACGGGCCCGGGTCCGACGGGGAATCCGCAGGGGAGCGACGGCAGCGTGGCCGAGCTCGCCGATGAGCTCGCCGCCGTGCTCGGCGCCCCGGCGGTGTCGGCAAGGCCGCTCGACCTGCACGCCAGAGCGCACGATGCATCCCACTACCTCCTCGTGCCGAGCCTGGTCGCCGCGCCTCGGTCCGCCGAGGACGTGGCAGCGGTGCTGGGAGCCTGCTCACGCCACCGGATGCCCCTGACGTTCCGCTCAGGCGGGACGAGCCTGTCAGGGCAGGCGGTGACGGCAGGCGTCCTGGCCGACACGCGCCGGAACTTCGGCTCCATTGAGGTGCTCGATGACGGCGGGGCCGTCCGGGTCCAGCCCGGAGCCACGGTACGGGCCGTCAACGCCCGACTTGCCCGCCATCGGCGCGCTCTCGGCCCCGATCCGGCCAGCGAGATCGCCTGCACGATAGGCGGCGTCGTGGCGAACAATTCCTCGGGCCTGCACTGCGGGACCGAAGCCAACACCTACAGGACCCTGAAGTCGATGCGCTTCGTCCTGCCCTCGGGGACCATCGTCGACTCGGCTGCCCCGGACGCGTCCAGGGAGTTCGCCGCCCGAGAGCCGCAGCTGCACGAGGGACTGCTGCGCCTGCGGCGCCGCATCCTCGATTCGTCCGATGCAGTGGCGAGGATCAGGCACCAGTTCTCGATGAAGAACACGATGGGCTATGGCCTCAACGCCTTCCTCGACTACGAGGACCCGCTGGACATCTTCGTCCACCTCGTTGTCGGCTCCGAGGGCACCCTTGCGTTCGTGGCCGAGGCCGTGTTCGAAACGGTCGAGGTCAAACCCCACATCGCTGCCGGGCTCCTGGTCTTCCCTGGCGTCCACGCTGCGGCCAGGGCCGTCCCGGAGCTGATCGCGGCAGGCGCCGAGACAGCGGAGCTCATGGACTCGATGTCGCTGCGCGTCTCCTCGCGCTTGCCGGGCTGCCCGGAGCAGATCCGGACCTTGGATCTGCCCGACCCCGCGGCGCTCCTGGTCGAGTTCGCCGCGGCCGACGCCGAGGAGCTTACGGAACGCTCCAGTGCAGCCGAGGCCATCTTCGCGGGGCTCGGCCTCGCGCGCCCCGTGGCGATGACCCGTGATGCAGTTGAGCGGGCAGCGCTGTGGAAGGTCCGGAAGGGCCTGTACTCGACGGTGGCGAGTGCCCGTCCCTCGGGTACGAGTCAGCTCCTGGAGGACATCGCCGTGCCGGTGCCGGCCCTGGCGCAGACCTGCCACGACCTCGCCGGGCTCCTCGCCCGCCACCGGTACCGGGACCCGGTGATCTTCGGCCATGCCAAGGACGGCAACCTCCACTTCATGCTCAACGAGGACTTCGGCGACGGAAGCAAGACCGGCCGGTACGAGGCCTTCACCGAGGACCTCGTGGACCTCGTCCTCGGAGCAGGCGGGACGCTCAAGGCCGAGCACGGCACGGGCCGCATCATGGCCCCCTACGTGCGGCGCCAGTACGGCGACGAGCTCTACGCGATCATGCGCGAGCTCAAGCAGCTCGTCGATCCCCTCGGGATCCTCAACCCGGGCGCGGTCCTCTCTGACGAACCCCGCTCCTACCTCGAGCACCTCAAGGTCACGCCGACCGTGGAGGAGGAAGTCGACCGCTGCGTCGAATGCGGGTACTGCGAGCCTGTGTGCCCCTCGCGCTCGCTCACCCTCACCCCACGCCAGCGCATCGTCCTGCGCAGGGACGCCGCACACGCCCGCGCACAGGGCAACTCCGCCCTCGCGGAGCGCATCCTAGACGGCTACGACTACGAGGGAACCTCCACCTGCGCCGTCGACGGCATGTGCGGGACCGCCTGCCCCGTCGGCATCAACACCGGAGACCTCGTGCGCCGCCTCCGCGCCGAGGCCGCCGGGCCGATCGAGTCTGCAGCCTGGGCGGGTGCCGCGCGGGTCTGGGGCCCTGCCTCCCGCCTCGGAGGGGTGGCACTGAGCACGGCCAAGGCACTCCCGAGCGCGCCGATCGAGGCAGCAACCCGCGCAGGGCGGAAGATCTTCGGGGAGGAGCTCCCGCAGTACGACGGCGGCCTGCCCGGCGGAGGCGCCAGACGCCCGCAGCGGCGCGATCCAGACGCCGAGGCAGTGCTGTTCGCCGCCTGCATCGGCACCATGTTCGGCCCTGAAGAAGGAGGCCACCCCGGGGGAGCCTCGGGCGCCTTCCTCGAGGTCTGCGACCGCGCTGGCGTCCGGTTGCGAACTCCCGAGGGGCTGGACTCCATGTGCTGCGGCACGCCGTGGAAGTCCAAGGGCATGCGATCCGGCTGGGAACACATGCGGGACCTCGTCGCCCCTGCGCTGATCGAAGCGAGCGACGGCGGCCGGATCCCGATCGTCGTCGATGCCTCCTCCTGCGCCGAGGGCCTGGCGACCCTGCTCCAGACCGCGGCCGAACAGACCCCCGGGCTGAGGATCGTGGACGCCATCGAGTTCGCCGCCGGCCTCCTGCCCCGCCTCGAGGTGCACTCGCCCATCCCCTCGGTGGCCCTCCACCCCACATGCTCGAGCACCATCGCCGGAACCGCCCCCTCGCTGGCCCTGATCGCCGAACACATCGCGGACGAGGTCTACACACCGGTCGAAGCCGGCTGCTGCGCCTTCGCGGGGGACCGAGGCCTCTTGCACCCCGAACTCACCGAGAGCGCCACCAAGCCCGAAGCCACCGCGATCGACGCCGCGGAGCGGCAGCGGGGAGCCCTCTTCTCCGCCTACGCATCCTCCAACCGCACCTGCGAGATCGGACTCACCCGAGCCACCGGACGGCCGTACCGCCACATCCTCGAACTCCTCGCCCGCGCCACACGGCCCTGACCCTCAGACGCTGTCCTGCCCCCGCCGCCAAAGCCGGGCCCGGTCGGCACTGGCTTGGTGAGTCGAGTCAGCCGTGGGCGTGCGAAGAGGGGGATTTGACCCTGGCGGAGGCGCCTCTCAGCTCACGCTGACGCCGGTGCGGAGGATGGCCTGGCGGAGGTCTCGGTCCGAGGCCGAGAAGGCCTCGCCGGGCCGAGCAGACCGACCCGTTGATTTCGAGGAAGGCGGCCCAGCAGTAATTGCCCTCGGCAAAGCCGAACTTGGACGGACGGTAGCCCAGCCCCGCCGGTGCGATGCCGACGTCCAAGCACTGGGCGCGGATCCGCTGCGCGACCTTGGTGGTGTGTCGTCCGCCGCGTAATTCCTCACTCGTAGGTCGGTTCTCGCCACGGATTTCCCCACCTTGAGCGGTGGTTCGCCACGGAATTCCCATGGGGATGACGTCACGCGCCGCCGGTGCCTTGTCCGAGAGCCTTGCCTCGGGTCCGATGGTCGGGCCGGAGGCGGGGTTCGTGGTTTGGCGCGTAGGAGTGTGGCAGCGATGGATCTGATCGAACTGTTCATGCACTGGGACGCGGGCCGCTCGAAGAGCGAGCTGGCAGTGTCGTTGGGCATGGACCGCAAGACTGTGGCGAAGTACCTTGCCCCGGCCGAGGCCGAGGGCCTGTCCCCGGGGCTCGGGCTGAACGCCGAGGAGTGGCGGGACATGGTCGCGGGCTGGTTCCCGACGGTGGTGGACGGGAGGCTGCGGCAGGTCTCCTGGCCGGAGTTCGACGCCCGCATCGAGTGGGTCAGGGAGCAGCTGGAGGCCGGGGTCGCCGGGGCCGTGGTCCACCAGCGCCTCGTGGACGAGCACGGGGTGAACGCCTCGCAGCGCTCGTTCTACCGCTGGCTGGCCGCGACCCTGCCCGATGCCGGGCGGGCGGGGCGGAAGCCCACGGTGCTCAAGCCCCCGTCCGCGCCGGGAGAGCTCGGCGAGGTCGACTATGGCATGCTCGGGCACTGGCGCGACCCGGAGACCGGCAGGGGCCACCGGGTGTGGGCGTTCGTGCTCACGCTGCCGTTCTCGAAGCTGCCCTTCGTCTATCCCACGACCCGGATGGACCAGACGGTGTGGACGAACGCGCACGTGGCCGCGTTCGAGCTCTTCGAGGGCGTCCCGCGCCGGATCACCTCGGACAACCTCAAGGCCGGGGTCATCAGGCCCGACCTCTACGACCCCAAGCTCAACCGGGCCTACGCCGAGCTGGCCGAGCACTACGGGACCCTGCTGGACCCGGCCAGGGGGAACAGGCCCAAGGACAAGCCGCACGTGGAGCGGATGGTCCAGTACGTGCGCGGCTCGTTCTGGGCCGGCAGGTCCTTCACCTCGATGGCGCAGATGCGCGCCGAGGCCGTGCGGTGGTGCCGCGACGTCGCCGGGGCCCACAAGCCCAGGGCCCTGGCCGGGCAGACGTCCTGGGAGGTCCTGGCCGCGGTGGAGCGCCCGGCCCTGGTCCCGCTGCCGCCCCGCAGGCTCGAGCCCGCCGAGTGGCGCACCGCCATGGTCGGATCGGACTGCCACGCCTCGGTCAAGGGGGTGCTCTACTCGGTGCCCTACCAGCTCGTCGGGACCCGCCTGGACGTGCGGCTGAGCGGCACGACGGTCGAGTTCCACCTCGACGGGGCGATCGCGAAGGTCCACCCCAGGATCGCCAAGGGACGCCAGACCGACCTGTCCGACTACCCGCCCGCGGCCGCAGGGTTCTTCACCCGGGACGCGGCATGGTGCCGGGAGAATTCTTCCCTGATCGGCCCTGCCGCCGCGGCCCTGGTCGAGGGGCTGCTGGAGGAGCCGGCGGTGCACCGGATCCGCGCCGCGCAGGGCATCATCCGCCTCGCCGGCACCCACCGCCCCGAGGCGGTGGAGACCGCCTGCGCCGCGGCGATCGCGGCCGGGGACCCGACCCTGAAGACCGTCCGGGGCCTCCTGACCGCAGGCGTGACCGTCCTGCCCGTGCGCTCCAACGGCGACAACGGCGCCGGCGCCTACCTCCGCGGCCCCGGCGCCTTCACCGCCAGCTGAACCCCGCAGACGCGAACGCATGCCCCCGGCCGGCGTGCCGGCCGGGGGCGCGCGCCCATCACGACGAAGAGGAGAACCACCATGACCACCACGCCCAGCACCGCCCCGGCCCTTCCAAGCCCCGCGGGAGCCGACCGCACCCAGCTCGCCGCCTCCCTGCGCACCCTGCGCCTCTCCGGGATGCTCGACTCCCTCGAGAACCGGCTCGCCCAAGCCGCCGAGGGCCAGCTCGGGTTCCTGGACTTCCTCCAGGCCCTGTGCCTGGACGAGATCAACCGCCGCGACTCCGCGGCATTGGAGCGGCGCACCAGGGCCGCGAAGTTCGAATCCGACGGCAGGATCGAGAACTTCGACTTCACCGCCGACCCCGGCATCCCCGCCGCCCGGATCCGCGACCTCGCCAACGCCGAATGGGTCCGCACCGGCCAGCACGTGATCATCAGCGGCGCCGTCGGCTCCGGCAAGACCCACATCGCCACCGCGTTCGGGCACCAGGCCATCCGGGCCGGGCACACCGTCCGGTTCGCCGCCACCTCCCGGGTCCTGGCCGACCTCGCCGGCGGGCACGCGGACGGGAGCTGGGCCCATCGCCTGCGCGCCTACACCAAGCCCGACCTGCTGATCCTGGACGACTTCGCGATGCGCGAGTTCACCCCGGCCCAGGGCGACGACCTCTACGAGATCGTCAACGAGCGCCCCGCCCGCTCCATCGTCGTCACCACCAACCGGGCACCCCAGGAGTGGTACCCCCTGTTCCCGAACCAGGTCGTCGCCGAGTCCCTCCTGGACCGGCTCGTCAACAACGCCTACCAGATCACCATCCAGGCCGGCTCCTACCGGGCGCGGCGACGACCCGCCACGCACTGACCCAGAACAGGACAGAAACGCCTGCCCTAAACAGGCGCCGCCAAAGCCGTCAGCGAGGCACTCTCAGGGCTCCCTGCTCACGCCGTCGTCCGGCTACCATCGCATCAGGCACTGGGGAATTCCGTGGCGAAAGCCCTGGGGAATTCCGTGGCGGTCGACAGGTGGTGATGGCCCGGTGCGACAGGAGTGCCGGAACGGTGTCTTTGCACAGTTCCGGCAATTGCTGTGCTGGATCGTCTTTTCACTGAGCCTCCTAAGCTGCGGGGCGGCGTCGGGTTCCGCTCGGGGGCCGGAACGGAGATCGCCGAGTCGGAAGACGTTCAGGGTGCGCGGTGGTCGAGTTCCGAGAGGTTCCGAAGATCCGTCGTTCTGTGCACGCGGAACTACTCTCGGAACCACCCGCCTTCGTTGGTTTATCAATGGATTCCTGCGCCGTAAGTGGTCTGGGTTCCGGAAGTTCCGGAAGATCGCAGGAAGTGTAAGGTTCGCTCAGTTCCTTACATCTCCGATCCACCTTAGATGCTCCGGAACTTCCGGAACCTGTCCTCTTCGAGTCTTGAAGAGTCTCAGATATCAGCAGAAATTGAATTCCGGACCGAGTGAGGTTTCCGGACCCCTTCCGGACCCTTCCGGACATACATGTGCGGAAGGGGCGCCTGCTCCTGTGCGCGGGCAGATGCCCTTTCCGGCAGGGAACCGTTCCACGTCAGGTCGGAATCTCCAGAGGGGCCAGGAAGCGGCTCTTTGCCCACATCGGCCTCTGACAAGTGCTGTGAGCGTGGAACGGCGACAGATTGTTGGCCGTCGGTAGACTGCGGGGCAACGGTGGGCCGTTTTCGGCTAGTAAGTAGCCAATCTTGGGCCACCCTCAGATTGGCGGCCCATTCCTGGTCATTTTCGGCCAAATTCTGGGTCTGAATCGGGCCGACATTGGCCGTTGCGTAATGGTCATCAAAACGCTGGGCCATTTTTGGTCAATACGCATCCTGAAGAGGCCCGAATCCGGGCCACATTCGGGTCCCTTCCTAGCGATACCGTCGAGGACGTGGCACTTGCAAATTCAGGCAGCGGGCATTAGGGTAAATGTCAGACAAAAGGTAGCCCGAAGACAGAAACAAGGGTTAGGGAATCAGTTCCCGGCTGGTGGCTCTCCTCGCTTTGATCAGCTGAGATGTTGCGCGAGGCTCTCTACCTGCAGAACGTACTGCAGGAGAACTATGTCCACCGCCATCTTGGCCTGCGACCTCACGGTCCACTCAAATCCCTCCACGGAAACGACCGCAGGCCTCCGCGGCCCTATCAAGACCTTTCCGCCGCAGGTTGAGGTTGAGGCTGCCATGAAGTGCGTCAGGGCAGCTGCCCCTCGGCTCTCCACGGCATCGCGTGATCGGCTGGTCGTCATCCTGGGTGGTGCCGCCTGATGCCCGCGGCCCGTTTCGACGCTGCACTGGCAACCGCGCAACTGGCCGGCAGGCGGTTCGTGGAGGACCAGGCTGCGCTGCTCAAGAAGGAGTTCGCGGAGGCTTCCTATGCCAGGTCCAGTGACCGCGGACCGGGTCCAATCTCCCCCTCGCCCGCAGGGAGCGCAGCGAGCGAGGACGAGGGCCAGCGGTTTCTGTCGGACGTGAGCGCCAGCGAAATGTCCGACAAAAACCCTGCTGGCCTGCATCCGTTGTCCCTCCCGCGTAGGCACAGCCGTACGTCCAACGAGACCACCCGTCAGCGTCGCCGGGTCTCGTTGGACGTACGGCTCACGGAGACGGAGCGCGAAGCGATCCGGCGCCGTGCCCAGGTGCTCGGCGTCAAGCCGAGCGCCTGGGTGCGCGGGGTCGTCCTCGATGCTCTGGACGCCCGAAGGGATGAGGTCTCACGGATGCATCTGGCGGCGCCCGCGTCGCCTCAGCCGGAGCTTGCGACGGCTGTGGAACAGCTTCGCCGGGTCGGTCGGAATCTCAATCAGGCCCTCCGGGCCGTCAACGGCGGAGACCTCTCGGGGCTCGACGATGGTCTGCTCCGTCAGGTGCGGGCTGCCGTCGATGCGGTCCGTGCCTCCCTCGGCGACAGGACCGCGTCATGAGCACGGTCAACGTCCGGTCGTCCCGTGATGCGGCAGGCGCCGTGAACTACGTCCTCTACGGGAACTCGAGGGAGCGCCGAGCGGAACTCATCGGGGCCGCCCAGACCCGCGCCGCGGCCTTCGCCATCTCGGTTGCCGGCGACCACGGAGCCTCGCCGGCGGCGTTCATCGAACGAACCGAGATGGTGGCCGCCGTCCACAGCCGCAGGGTCGAGCTCCAGTCCTACGTACTCGCCTTCTCTCCTGATGAGTTCGATGTCGCCGACCCCGACGACCTGGACCGTGTCCTGGATGTCGCGGTCAAGCTCGCCGAGCGAATGCACACCGCCGACTACCTCATCGTCGTGCACGCGGATTCGGCCGGTCGCCACGCCCATGCGCACATCCTCGTGGCCAACCACGACAACCTTACGGGGAAGTCCCTCCAGCGCTACACCAGCTGGAAGCACGGCCTCCGGCAGCTGAACGACGACCTCATGCGCACCGAGGGGCTGCGAGTGCTCCCCGACCCGGAGCAGCCCAAGCCCGACTGGGAATTCCGCCGTGAGGCCTTCGTGTCCGGAGGGTTCGAGCAGACCGTCGGCGACCGGGTCTACGAGGCCCTTTCCGACCCCCGCTCAGTCGACCAGCAGGCATTCGAGCGTGTGCTCGAGGAGCACGGCGTCACGCTCGCGGTCACGCATCGTGACGGGTGGAGCTACAAGATGAGGCGCTCCGACAACGGCAAGCCCGGGCGCAAGAAAGCCTCGGCGCTCACCCCGGAGTTCACCGCCGAAGGGGCCACAGCCATCTTCGACATCCACCAGCAGAACCAGCAGAAGGGAACCACCCATGGGACTCGCCGACCGGCTCCGGCAGGAGCAGCAGGACTCGACGCCGTCGATTCCGTCGGAGCCGTCGAACGCCGAGGTCATCGCCGCGGTGAACGCGCAGACGAAGGCCGTGAACGGCCTGAAGGCGCATCTGCAGGTCGTGATCGAGGAGACGGTCAGGGACGAGGTGAAGAAGGCCCTGCCGCCGACCTCGCTGCCCTCCGGCAGCACGTCGTGGCAGAGCGTGAGAATCGAGAACAGGCTGAGCGAGATCGAGAAGACGCTCGTCGAGTTCTCGCACAGTCTCGACGGAAAGAACTTCAGCGCCGCCTCGAACAGCTTGGTCCTCGAGGCTCAGAGGAACCGGCAGACCACGGCTTCGGCAGTTGAGGGGCTCCGGCTGCAGGCTGCCGAGAACAAGGCTCTCATCAGCAGCACCGCAGCAGCCATGGAGCGCATGGAAAAGCGGGCGACCCGGCAGATCGAAGAGGCGGTCAGCAAGATCGGCGGTGAAGCCTCCAGGGTCCTCACCGCCAATCTGGCCGCTGCGAACGAACGTGCGCAGCTGATCATGGCAGGCACCGCGAGGCTGGCCGCTCGCCAGCTCTGGTCAGCTTCTGCCGCGATGTTCCTGACACTCCTGCCCGTCGCGACCGTAGTCGCCGGGATCTGGATGGTCATCGGCGGCCTCTTCGCGGGGGTGCAGTGGGCCACTGACGTAGACGGAAGCGTGTGGCTCGGCATCGGGCGCTGGCTAGCCGTAGTCTGCGGCCTCTCTGCGGCTGCGTACGGGCTCTATGCAGGAGTCAGGTGGACCGCCTCCCTGATCGGTGCCTGGAAGGGCGCCGGGATGCCGCAGTGGCCCCGACGGCGGAAAGGCAAGCGATGACACCGAGCACGGAGTTCATCGAGAGGAAGCATGCGGCAGCTGGCCCGACAACAAAGTCGATACGGCACCGCCGCTGCACGGGATGATCTTCGAGATGGTCCGCGCCGTCCGAAGGGGTCAACGCTGGGCCGCGCCGGACCCAGGCTCTACCAGTACCAGTGCTCCCGCTGGCTATCGCAGTGTCATCGCGATGCGCCACATCTCGAGCAGGGCGCTGCGGAGCCCATCCCGGCAGCCGTCATCGGAGCCCAGACCGCCGCTCTCGACCGTCTCGCGGAAGTCGAGCATGATCGTCGTCATCTGGTCCGCGGCGGCGAGCGACCACCCAAGGGCCTCCTCGGCGGCCCGCTCGTTGAGGGAGTCGAGCCCGTAGGGGTCGAGGTACTCCTCGACCGCGGCGAAGCAGGCAGCAGCAAGCCGCTCCATCGCGAAGGCGCGGCGGCCGTGCGCCGGGAGCGTCATCCTCTCCTCGAGCGCCTCGTACTCGCTGAGCAGGCCCCCGATTGCCGCAGCGATGCCAGCCTCGCCGGCGGTCGTGGTGGTGGTTGCGGCCTTGGTGGTGCTGCTGTCCATGGTGCTCCGATGCTCGTGCTTTTCGCTGTCGGAATACATGTGTGCGGCAGTCCAGCGGTCCGTCACCGCCTCGGGCCCCAGGAGGGCCAATTGCCCCTCGAATGTGGGCAGCATCACCAGAAGTGGAGCCTCGGCAGACGAAGAAGCGCCCCACCGGGAAAACCCAGTGGGACGCTTCAGCAGGGCCGGAAGTGAACGGCTCATTCGACGGGACCGGCAGCCGATACGCCCTCTGGGTCCCGGATCGAGCCCTCCCTCTACGAGGTACTCGGTCCGCGACACCACGGCGGAGGTGCGCGAGGGTAGTAAAGCGGCCAGGCGGACCGGTCTGGGTACGCGAGCAGTACGACTGGTCGGACCCCGGGACGGGTCGCCTCGCCGCGAGTTTTCCTTGCCCCTCCCTGCGGGCTCGGCGGCTCAGGTGGAGGACTGGGCGACGACGAGCTCGACGCCGGATTCTTCGAGGGCTGCGGCGATCTCTGCCGGGGGTGGGGCGTCGGTGACGAGGACGTCGACGGGGCTGAAGTCCATGAGGTGCACGAGGGCGGAACGGCCCATCTTCCCGGCTGCGGCGACGACGATGACCTGGTCGGCGGAGCGGATGAGGGAGCGTTTGGCTGCGAGTTCGAGGTCGCGATCCACATAGAGCCCGTCCGGTCGGACTGCGGCGGCTCCGATGAAGGCCTTCTGGGCGCGCAGCCTTGCGGTTGCGGCCACGGCCATTTCGCCGATGAAGGCCTGGCTGTCGTGCAGAAGTTCTCCTCCGAGACAGATTGTGCGGGCGGAGGCGAGCCGGAGGCATTGCTGGATGGCCGGGGCGGAGTGGGTGATGATCGTGCCCTTGAAATCGGAGGGCAGCTGCCGGGCTATCTCGTAGCAGGTCGTGCCGGCGTCGATGATGATGGTGTCCCGTTCGGAGACCATGCCGATGCAGGCGTGGGCGATCCCTTAAATCATCGAGGTCTCCCACTGGCGTGCCCGGAACGAGGCCCTCGCCGCTGCCACCGAGCGGGCGGACGCGGTCCGGCTCGCCAAGCGCATCACCGTCCTCGACGGCGAGCTCAAGGACAACCGCGACCGCACCACCGAGATCCTCGAGGCCAGCCCCGCAGCGCCCCTGCTGGAGGAGACTGGCATCGGCCCAATCACCGCCGCCGTGGTCTACACGGCATGGTCGCATCTGGGCCGGGTGCGCTCCGAGGCAGCCTTCGCCGCCCTCGCCGGCGTGAACCCCATCCCCGCATCCTCAGGGAACACGGTGCGCCACCGGCTCAATCGCGGCGGGGACAGGCGCCTGAACAACGCCCTCCACATGGCCACCGTCGTCCGCACCGTCCACGACCCCGATACCCGGGCCTACGCCGAACGCCGCAAGGCCGAAGGCAAGACCCCACGCGAGATGCGACGATGCCTCAAGCGCTACCTCGCCCGCCGCCTCTACCGCGCCCTCAACGCGCTCCACGCCCACGACGGCACGATCCCGCGGGCGGCTTGACAGATATAGAAGATTCGGATCATGGGCGACTGGGGGCAGAACGTCATGCCGGAACCCGACCGGCCAACACCCCTGATCCTGCCGGATCGGGGAGCCACGAAAAAGGTAACGGGGCGAGCTCCAGGCGTGCGGCGAGCTCGGCGATGATCTCGGGCGTGGGCTCGCGGCGTCCGATCTCGAGCAGGCAGATGTAGCTGGGGGAATGTTCCTCCCCGCCCAGCTGGGTCTGGGACAGGCCGCGCGCGGTGCGCTCGGCGCGCAGCTGGGTCCCGAACCGCTCTCCCATGGCCTTCTCCTCTCTGCCCCCGCAAGGGGCGGGGCCGGTGGGGCTCAGCGCCGGCCGGTCGGTGCCGTGCCGTCCTGTGCCGTGCGGCCCTGTGCCGGCGGGGCGGCGGGCCAGGTTCCAGTGCTCTGGGCGGCGGCGGCCTGGGCGAGGGCGGCGCGGGCGCGGCGGACGAATCTGGCGAGCCGGAAGGCGGCGTAGGCGGCGGCGGCCAGGGCCAGCAGGGCGATGCCCAGGGCCAGCCAGGGGGCGTAGAGGACGCTGGCGGCGGCGTCCTGGGTGCCGGCCTCGGAGGCGATCTTGGCCTCGGCGGTGCCGGTCTGGGCGGGGGGTGCGTTGTGGAGGGTGGCGTGGAGGTCGACGGTGGCCCCGGGCAGGACGGCCTCGGGGGTGTCGAATTTGGCCTGGGCGCCGTTCTCGGGCCATCCGGTGAGGTCCAGGTCCGCGGTGGGGTGCAGGATGGTGTTGCCTGTGTTGGTCACCGGCAGGGTGAAGTCCAGGTCGGATCCGTGCTGGGTCCAGGCGAGGGTGCCGTGGGATTGGGACTTGACGGGGGTCCCGTCGACCTTGAGGTAGATCCGCACGCCCTGGCGCTGGACGGTGTCGATCCGCACGGCGGTGTCGTGGACGGTGGTGGTCTTCCCCTGGACGGGGGGTGCCTGGATGATGAGGCCGCCGGCGTAGTCCCCGGGCGGGGTGCCCTGGGGGACGGTGAGGCGGAAGTGCACGGGCAGGTCGGTGTTCGCGGGGACGGTGACCTGTCCGGCGTCCAGGTGCACCCAGGACCCGATGCCCTTGGCGGGGTCGTCCTGCCCGGCGAAGGCGAAGGTGCCCTGGGCGGTGTTCTGCCCGTCGACGGGGTAGGTCAGCAGGGTGACCGGGGCGCCGGTGTGGTTGGAGACGATCGCGGTGGCGTCGGTGGCGGCGCCGGGGGCGAGGTCGAGGTGGAAGAAGTCGGACTCGTTGGAGGGCCTGATTCCCAGTGTGCCGTTGTCCACGGCCAGGGCCGGGGCGCCGGCGGCGGCGAGGCCGGCCAGGGCCAGGGCCAGGGCGGCCAGGGCGGGCCGGAGGCGCCGGCGGAGCGGGTGGGAGGGCTTTGCGGTCACGGCTTCTTCGATTCCTGGGGTCGATGGGGATTGCGGATGCTCGGTGCTGGGGCCGGTGGCCTGCCCGCCCGCCAATGACGCAACGGGCAGGCCACCGTCTCGGCCGGGTGTCAGCCGATGGTGTAGGTCACGGTGGAGGTGTAGGGGTTCAGGGCCGTGGAGCCGACCGCGCCGGAGTAGTTGGAGCGGTAGGCGTTGGCCGGGATGGCCAGGCTGAACGAGGGGGCCAGCGTGTAGGTGCCCTTGGCCGGGCCGGTGGCGCTGATCAGGGCCTGGGAGGTCGTGGACATCGCCAGCGCCGGTGCGCTGATCGTGGCGGCGTCGGCGCCGGCGCCCGGGGCGACCGTGCCCGGGGTGACCGTCAGCGCGGTCGCCGGGATCGTCCGGGCCGTGGTCTCCACCGTGCCCGCGGCGCTGGTGAAGGCCGTCGCGCTGGCCGAGACCGTCCAGTTCGCCCCGGTGCCCCGGGCGTCCGTGATGGTCCAGGTCCCCGAGGTGCCGGTGGAGGTCTGGGTGTTCGTCCCGTTCAGCGTCACCGCCGAGAGGGTCGGGGCCGCGGTGGTCACCGACAGCGAAGAGCTTGTCAAGTCTTCTGTGTAAGGGGCGGGGTCATAGGTAGGGGTTGATGCGGTCGGGGTAGGCGAGGGCGAGCTGGGCGAGGGCCTGCTTCCAGTTGGTGGTGACCTGGCCTTCGACGAGGCGTCCGTCGGCGTGGCGCTTGTCGGAGGGGACGTTCTGGTCGCGTTCGCGCTGGCGGTCGCGGGCGCGCTTGTCCTCGATGTTGCAGATGGCGAGCCAGAGGAGCTTGACGACGGCGTCGTCGTTGGGGAAGTGGCCGCGGTTCTTGATGATCTTGCGCAGCTGATAGTTCAGGGACTCGATGGAGTTGGTGGTGTAGATGACGCGGCGCAGCATGGGCGGGAAGGCCAGGAACGGGGTGAAGCGCTCCCAGGCGTCGGCGAAGACGCGGACGGTGTTGGGGTTCCTCTTGCCGAGCTCGCTCGCGGCGAAGGCGTCCAGGGCGGCTCTGGCGGTGGGGGCGTCGGGGGCCTGGTAGACGGTCTTCAGGGCGGCGGCGACGGCCTTGCGGTGGCCGTAGTTCACGAAGCGCATGGCGGCGCGGATCAGGTGCACGACGCAGGTCTGGACCATCGAGCCCGGCCAGGTGGCCTCGATCGCCTCGGGCAGGCCGGTGAGGCCGTCGCAGCAGACGACCAGGACGTCGGCGACGCCGCGGTTGGCCAGCTCGGCGCAGACCCCGGCCCAGAACTTGGCGCCCTCGGCGGCCTGGACCCAGATCCCGAGTACGTGCTTGATGCCCTCCAGGTCCACGCCGACGGCGATGTGGGCGGCCTTGTTGCGCACGTGGGCCCCGTCGCGGACCTTGACGACCAGGGCGTCCAGGTAGACCACCGGGTAGAAGGCCTCCAGGGGGCGCCGCTGCCAGGCCAGGACCTCCTCGAGGATCTCGTCGGTGATCTTGGAGATGGTCTCGTGCGAGAGCTCGGTGCCGATGGTGGAGGCGAGATGGTGCTGGATGTCCCGGATCGTCATCCCGCCGGCGTAGAGGGAGATGATCATCTCGTCCAGGCCCCCGAGACGCCGGGATCCCTTCGGGACCAGGCGCGGGGCGAAGGTCCCGTCCCGGTCGCGCGGCACCTCCAGGCCCACATCCCCGACCTCGGTGGCGACCGTCTTCGGGCTCGTGCCGTTGCGCGAGTTCGGGAACGACGCTGCCTCCGGGTCGCCCTTCTCGTAGCCCAGATGGGAGCTCATCTCCGCCTGCAGGCCGCGCTCGAGGGCCGCCTTGAGAAGCCCGGGCAGCAGGCCCCCGTCGCCGGTGAGCTGGACCTCGCCCGAGTCGATCCTGGCGAAGAGAGCGTCCAGGGCCCCGGAGGCCTCCAGGTCCGCGGCGACCTCGGCCGTCGAGCGGCGCCGGCCCTGCTCCTCGTCCTCTGTCATGGTCATGATCCTGATCCCTTCAGATCCGGCCGTCACCCCTTACACAGAAGATCTGACACCTCCACAGCGAACCGCCCGACACGGTCGAGTCGACCGTGTCGGCCGAGGCCGCCGCCGCGCCCGCGCCGAGTGCGATCCCCGAGACGGCGAGAACCGCCAGGGCCTTTGTAGTTCTGCGCATGATATTCCTGTTTTCTCTTCGAAGGGACCGGTACTGGCACGCATTAATGAGCCGCCATCGCCCGGCCTGACAAACCCCTGCCGCCTGCCCGAAGCGCATAAATCCCGCGGGCAGGAATTCCACGGACGGCCGTGGCATGTGCAGCGGGAGCCGCACCGGATACGCGTTTGAGCCGTCCTGTCCGCCGCCCTCCCCGCCCTTTTCTCCGGGACCGGGACGACAGCGCCAGACAGGGCAGGAAGCCTTGGCCAAGGCCCCCGCCCCTCCTCAAGCCGCACCCAGCCAAGAACTCGGCACCATGAATACCGGACCCTCATCGGGGCGCGCCCGGCAAAGCGAATTACCGGGAAGAGCAATACGAGAATAGCAACGGGCCCCATGAATTCGAGCGGGAAATTCGCCGGTTTTCCCCGAGGATATCCCAAGGATTACCCCAGCATCCTAAGGGCACGCAGGGAACGGCAAAAGGCCGCAGCATTCTCAATGCGCGGCGCCAGCCGCCGCCCATGCTCTGGCCGCCCTCCTTCGTCTCCCGCAACCGGGACGGGGCGCAGGGAGTCGGCGGCTGGGAGGGAGACGGCGAAGGCGGTGCGGTGGCCGGGGACGCTGGAGCACCCGACGCACGCGCGTGCCCCGGGGGCGGGGAGGCCTGGCGCCCGGAGCGGACCAAGGACGTGCACGCTCTGCATCACCGGCTTGGGCGCACCACCGGTGATCAGCGCACAGGGGCTCCGGGCCCTCGAGGGCCGTCCTGAAGGAATGTGCGAGTTTTCCCGCAGCCGCCCTGTTCCGGTCCTCCCGGCGCCCCCGGCCGCCCCTAGTCTTGGTGGATCAGGCATGGACTTCGTGGAGGCATGGAATGGACGCAGCAAGCTGTCCCGGGGTGTGACACTTCTCGTAGACAGTCGTTATCAGGAAGGACGCTCGGGGCGTCATGTCTACGAATCGCAGGAAGTTCACTCCCGAGTTCAAGGCCGATGCGGTCCAACTCGTGGTGCAGTCGGGCCGGCCGATCGCGCAGGTCGCCAAGGAGCTCGAGATCAACGAGAGCTCGCTGGGGTATTGGGTGAAGGCGTACCGGCAGCAGCATGAGCGCCTGCCCGCGGGGCAGGCGCCTTCCCCGGTCGAAGCGGCGCGGATAGCGCAGCTCGAGGCGGAGAACCGGAGGCTGGCGGAGGAGAACGCCTTCTTGAAAAAAGCCGCGGCCTTCTTCGCCAAGGAGCAGCCGTGAACGAGAAGTTCACGCTGATGCACGCGGAGAAGGCCAACCACTCAGTCGGCTTCATGGCCAGACTGCTCGGAGTCTCACGGGCCGGCTACTACGCGTGGGCCAGCAGGCTCGGAGCAGTGCCGCCGTCGAAGGCCCGCCGCGAGGACCTCGCCCGCCGGGTGAAGGCCAGCCACGAGATGTCCCACGGGGTTAACGGCCACCGCCGGGTCCGTGCGGACCTGGCCGCAGCCGGCGTTGCGGCCTCCGAGGGCCTGGTGCGCAAGCTCATGCGCCAGCAGGGCATCTTCGGCATCCAGCCGCGCTCCAGGAAGCGCACGACGATCCCCGCCGACGATGCCGAGAAGCGCCCCGACCTGGTGCGGCGGGACTTCACCGCCGCCGAGCCCGGGACCAAGCTCGTCGGGGACATCACCTACCTCAGGACCGGGGAGGGCTGGCTCTACCTTGCGACAGTGATCGACCTGCACACCCGCATGGTCGTGGGCTGGTCGATGGCCGAGCACATGCGCACAGAGCTCATTTCCGATGCCCTGCGCATGGCGCACACCCACGGTCACATCCGCCCCGGTGCCATCTTTCACAGCGACCGCGGCGCCCAGTACACCTCCCAGGAGTACGCCGACCACGCCCGAAGGCTCGGAGGAGGCTCTCCGTCGGGAGGACAGGGTCGTCCCTCTTAACGCCGTCGCGGAATCGTGGTTCAGCATGCTCAAGAACGAGATGTACCACCGGCACTCGTTCCGCACGCGAGCGAGGGCGAGGTTCGCCGTGATGCAGTACATCGAGGTCTTCTACAACCGCCGACGCCGCCACTCCACCCTCGGCTACCGCACCCCAGCGGACGCGCTCCGCGACAGCCAGACCCCTCAGGCCGCAACCGCTGCCTGACCCACAAACAGACTGTCTACAAAACTTGACGCAGCCCAACCCACCCGTGACACGGGACAGTCCCCCGACCGCTCACGGCATCCGGAACCAGGGGTATGCGGCCCAACCACTCGAACTGACCAGATCTCGAAGAGCACAAACGTTCAGTTCCTCAAGAGCGTCAACACCAGCATCCTCCATGGCATTCTCGTCCTGACCGTCGTGGGGACTGTAAGAAAAACGGTGTGAACGGCGTGGCCTGACCGAAAGGAAGGGCAATGACCGAGACCGCCGACATGATCGATCCCGTGACGGGAGAGATCATCGATCAGAAGGAGCTCGCGGAGTCGCTGCTGGAGCAGGCGCGCGAGCAGGGCGTGAGCCTGGTGGGCCCGGGCGGGCTGCTGGCCGGGCTGACCAAGAGCGTGCTGGAGACCGCGCTCGAAGCCGAGATCACCGAGCACCTCGGCCACGAGAGGCACGGCGCCGCGGAGGGCACGAACGTGCGCAACGGGACCCGCTCGAAGACCGTGCTCACCGAGGTCGGGCCGGTCCAGATCGAGGTCCCGCGGGACCGGGAGGGAACGTTCGAGCCGCAGATCGTCAAGAAGCGCAAACGCCGCCTGGACGGGATCGACGAGATCGTCCTGTCCCTGAGCGCCCGCGGCCTGACAACGGGCGAGATCGCCGCGCACTTCGAGGAGGTCTACGGCGCCGCAGTCTCCAAGGACACCATCAGCCGGATCACCGAGAAGGTCGCCGGGGAGATGGCCGAGTGGTCCAACCGGCCGCTGGACCGCGTCTACCCGGTGGTGTTCATCGACGCGATCCACGTCAAGGTCCGCGACGGGCAGGTGCGCAACAAGCCGTTCTACGTCGTCCTCGGCGTGACGGTAAACGGCGAACGCGACATCCTCGGGATCTGGGCCGGGGACGGCGGGGAGGGCGCGAAGTTCTGGCTCGGGGTCCTGACCGAGATCAAGAACCGCGGCGTGGAGGACGTGTGCATCGCCGTCTGCGACGGGCTCAAGGGCCTCCCGGACGCGATCACCGCCGTCTGGGAGCGGGCCACCGTCCAGACCTGCATCATCCACCTGATCCGCAACACCTTCCGCTACGCGTCGCGCCAGCGCTGGGACGAGCTCGCCAAGGACCTCAAGCCCGTCTACACCGCCCCGACCGAGGCCGCGGCCCGGGAGCGCTTCGGGGAGTTCGAGTCCAAGTGGGGCACCGAATACCCTGCCATCGCCCGGCTCTGGCGCAGCGCGTGGACCGAGTTCGCCCCGTTCCTGGACTGGGACGTGGAGATCCGCCGCGTGGTCTGCTCGACCAACGCGATCGAGTCCCTCAACGCCCGCTACCGCCGCGCGGTCAGGGCCAGAGGCCACTTCCCCAATGACGCAGCAGCGCTGAAGTGCCTCTACCTCGTCACCCGGTCCCTTGACCCGACCGGACGAGGCAGGGCACGCTGGGCCACACGCTGGAAGCCGGCACTGAACGCCTTCGCGATCGCCTTCGAAGGTCGAATCAACTAACCATGGGCCAAACCGAACCCACCGTTATTCGGACAGTCCCCCGTCGTGAGCGCCGGTGCTGTCGACGTCGGGGGTCAGGCCAGGGGCAAGGGGCGGGAACCAAGGGAATCCCAGTGATCCGGGAGGGGTCTGGGAGGCCGAGGCCCGCGAGTTCGGATTGGAGCCGACAAATCGCTCTCGTGCGGATCGCCGTGGAGCTGTACAGTGACCGCCTCGGGCGGTCGGCCGGAGCAGGCACCGGCTGGGGGGCATTCTGAACAGCCCCGTGCCGTGGTGGGGGCGGTTACGAGCAAGCCGCGCGTGGTCGAGTGCCCGATCGCGTGCTGTGCTGTATCCACTATCCACGAAACGAAGGGCATGGAAATGCAGAACAAGGATCTGATCCAGAAGGCCTACGACCTGTTCAACGAGGGCAAGGTCGAGGAGGCCGGGGAGTTCTTCGACCCGGACGGGGTGTGGTCGTTCCCGGGGAAGAGCCGCCTCGCAGGCGAGTACCGGGGGCGGGATGCCGTCGTGGGCGAGTTCCTGCCGAAGTTCCCGCGCCTCTCGGGCGGGACCTTCCGGTCCACGGTGATGGATGTCGCAGACGGGGCCGAGCACAGCTTCGTCCTCCAACGCAGCCAGGCGCAGCGGGACGGCCATTCCATCGACTACACGGTCTGCCACGTGTTCAAGGTCGAGGGCGGCCTCATCCGCACCGTGCACACATACCCGTACGACATGCACGCCCAGGAGGAGTTCTGGGGCTGACGCCCGCCACCGGCCGGCGACTGCCCGGGGAACGCCCGCGGCCCATTCGGCAGCAGCCTGGCCTCCCCGGTGCTCCTCGACGCGGGACCCCGATCGCTCCGCCGTCGAGCCCGCTCGCGGTTGGGCCGACGTCGGATTGCCAGCATCGACCTGCAACGCTTGCCGTTGCTCGGCTTTGTCCCGATTGCCCCTGTTTCTGCCCAGTCTTTCGGCATTCGCGCCGGCAGGTGAGAGTCGCGACAGGAAATCCGCATGTGGGCATTCCGGCAGGACGCGCTGCATGCGCGAGGGAACTGCCGGCAGCCGAGCCGTCCCTTCGCCGGGCGGCGGAGCAGGTTCGCGACGCGGCGCCCGCAGCCTTCCCCGGGTTCCCGGGCCAGCTGGAGGGCGTCGTTGGAGGCACCGCCGGACTGGCTGTCAATTCGCCTATCGTTCACAGGCGGACGCCCTCCTCCCTCGCAGGCGCAGCTCAGCCGCTCGGCGTGGTCGCGGATCCGCTGGCCCAGCATTCCATCAGTCTCACCAGACCAGGATGCCGATCAGTTACCTGGTGCGTCGGAGGGCGCATTCTGCCGGGGGGTCCCGTCGCGGCATAGGCGGCCGTGAAGTGGCCCGAACGCAGTGTTCTTGGGATCAGTCGAATCCGGGGCGGTGCGGTATGGGGGCTCTGGCCTGGGACAGGGTCGTGAAGTCCAGGCCCTGGTCGATCAGCGCCGGCAGGGCGGCCGCGTAGCCGGCGGAGGTCCCGGAGCGGGGCTGGTTCAGGTGGCCGATCACGATGTCCCCGGGCCGTACCGTGCCCAGCTGCGCAGCGACGGTGCGGGGCGGGAAGGTCGCGCCGCCGTCGGAGTTGACCGAGAAGCTCAGTGGGCACAGGGCCATCGCAGCGACCACCTGGACGGCGGTCTCGTCGTAGAACGCCGTCCCGGGGCGGAACCACGGCGGCCGCTTCCCCGTCAGGGCGATGATCGCGCTGGCACCGCCTGAGACCTCGTCGATCACCGCGTCCACCGAGCGGGTCCCGGCGATGCCGTAGGCGCTCCGGCCGGTCGTGGAGAGCGGGAGGTGGGCCAGGCCGTGGTTTCCGATCTCGAACAGCGGGTCGGAGGCGAGCTCCCGGCTCAGAGACGGGTTGGCGCTGGTCCAGCGTGCGTTCAGGAACAGCGTTGCCGGCACACGGAGGCGGCGGAGCAGGTCGATGAGCCGGCTGTCGTAGCCTGACCCGCCGGGCCCTCCGCAGGCGTCGAAGGTCAGCGCGACGGCATGAGTGCCCGTATGGGTGGTGATCCCCGGAAGGTCGAGCCCCCATCGGCCGGGCGGACGGCCAGCGAACCGGCGCTCGATCTCGGACCTGGAGGCCGGGACCGCCGCGCCCGGAGCCGCGGACGGCTCCGGGGCCGAAAGGGCCCCGTCCCTCGGGATGGTGCTCGCTTCTGCTGTCGAGGCGGGTGCGGAGAGGCCTGAATCCCTGGGCCCGCACCCGGCCGCCACCGCACCCAAGGCGACTGAGCCGGCGGCTGCCAGGACGAATCGGCGCGAGGGCCGCGGGGCAGGGCGCCCGGGGGTCCGGGGCATGACCTGGTGCATTCTCGCAGCCTTCCCATCCAGTCAGAGGAAACCGATGAAACCGGTGTAGCAGATGCTGCTTTGGAGGCTCGTGTATTGCGCGGCGGGTCGGCTCCAACCTGATCCATGACGAAGGCGAGAAGCCCTGGTGCCCCGAGCGCGCAGGAAGCCCATACCCGATCAAGTGCGCCGAGGGAGTCCTGGGGCTCGGGGCGGGGGGACCCGCCGTTAGGTCGGGTCACAGTCCAGCGCTCCCCTCGGAACGCAGAGGCCTCGCCGGTGGGCCCGTCACGATGTAACGGGGCCACCTCAAGGTTGCTTCGGCCGGGAACGGCAGGGTGGTTCCCGCTCTAGGTGTCGTGGGGGAGAGGCTGCAGGAGGCCTTCGGTCAGGGACTGGAGTGTCGCGGCGAGCCTGTCCCGGTCGATTTCGGGGGTCGAGGCGAGGGCGTTGTCGATCGCCTGGTCGAAGAGCCGGTAGATCGGTTCCATGGCCTTGCGGCCGGCAGGGGTGGCCGTGATGAGCAGGCCTCTGCGGTCCTGCGGGTTGCTGGCCCGGGCCACCAGCCCGGCCCTCTCGACCCGGTCCAGGAGGGAGGTCATCGCCCCGGACCTCATCCCCACCAGTGCGCCCAGCTCGTGGGGTGCGGCCGGCCCGTGGGTGAACACGTGCCCCAGGACGATGAGGTCGGCCGTGCCGAGGCCGAGCTGCTTCGCATGCCTGCGGCGCAGGCCCTCCCCCGCGACCACGAGGTCCCTGAGCGCGGCTGCTGCCGGGTTCTCCGTCCGGCCCGCACCCTCCGACATGTCCCAAGCCATCCCTGCTGCTGCCATCCTGCCCTTCTCGGAACTGCCTTTCCTGCCCCGCCGACACTAGCAGGCAGAGAGGGGGCCGGGAGCCTGGCTCCAGGGCGGCAGGGGTGTCGGCCGCGAGGGGGACTGGAGGTCGGGTAGACTAGCTCTAGCTTCTAGCAACTTGATCCTGTTGTTACTTTTGATTGGTGGGGCCCGGCGGCCCCCGGGACGTTCGTCGAGGCAGAGAGGATGGGAGGGGAGCATGGGTGCGTTCGGGCTGTTCCGCCCCGCTCGGGCCGCAGGGCCCCCGCCTGCCGCCGAAGCGGGGGGCAGCGGGCCTTCGCGTCCGGGGCCCGCGGCCGTCCCGGTGATCGACGGCGGCCGGGAGGAGCAGGCTCGGCGGTATCCCGAGTACGCGATCCTCCGCGACGCCATGGCCCTCCTGGCTGCCAGCCCTGCCGCGACCCCGGCTGCACGGCGGCTGGCCTCGCAGGCCGAGGGCGCCGACGAGCAGGCCCAGGCCAGCGCGCTCACCGCTGCCCTGGGCCTGCTCGGGCCCGCCCTGGGCCAGTTCACCTACCAGGAGCGCCAGCTCCTGGAGCTGGCACGGATCGCGGCCAGGCACTACCGCCGGGCCCGGAGCCGGCCGCATCCAGACCAAGGCGGGACCGGCAGGGTCCCAGCAGAATGACGCCGAGGCACGGAGCGGGACCGCGAGTGGGCGGTCCTCCCGCTGTGAGGGCCGGGGGAGAGGGCATCAGGACATGGAATGGACGCAGGACGGAAGGACCCACCGCTACGAGGACCCCGGTCCCGGGACGGGCCCGCTCTCGCGGCTGCCGGTCGGGTCGGAGCTGAAGGTCCGGGTCAGCCTCGGCCCCGTCTCCTTCTACGCCCTGACCAGGCTCTGGAGCGCCGACCGCATCCGTGTCTCCTGGCATGACGACTCCTACGCCTACCGCAAGGCCTGGATCCCCGCACGCTGGGTGCGCACGGTCACCGACGAAGAGTACCGGGCCGAGGAGGCCCGCCGCTTTGCCGCCGTCGAGACGAGGACGAGGAACGGCCGTGCCCCAGGCGGCGCACGCACTCGGTCCTGAACCGGCGGCGACGGCCCGCTCAAGCCGGTCCCGGTGCGAGTGCCCCGCAGCCGGGGGCCCCTGAGCGCCTGTGCCGTACACCGTGGGGCGGCAGGGGGGCGCCGGGCGGGCGGCTGTGGCGGACGGGCTTGCGGAGGCAGGCCTTCGTGCGCTGGGTGCCCGTGCGCGGGCCCGGATCCAGCCCCGCCCCGGAACCCGTCAAGGAAGGGACTCTCCATGGACGAAGAGAGCCGGGAGGGGCTGCTGGTGTTCGTGCTCAGCGAGCACGGGCCACTCAGGAGGGCGCTCAGGGACCTTCTCGGCGGGGAGGGCATGGAGGTCGTGGGCGAGAGCGCCTCGGCCGCCGAAGCACTGGCACTGATCGCCGAACTGCGCCCCCGCGTGCTCGTCCTGGACTCCAGGACCCCGGACCGGAATCCGTTCCGTGTGCTCCGGCGCGCGCGGGACGTCCTCCCCACGCTCGGCTGCGTGGCCCTGATCAGCTACCCGCACCAGCGCCCCGCACCCCCAGCGGTGCCGCCGGGATGCGTGTTCGTGCTCCGGGAGATCGCCAACCACAACCTGCCCGCAGCGATCAGGGACGCCGCCGCCAAGGAACGGGCACCGGAGGGGGCGCCGAACGGCACCGCGACCGGACGAGCCGGGGCATAGGGACTGCCGCTTGCCAACCTGCGCCGGCGCTCATCCCATCGTCGTCCGGCATCGGGGCGCACGGGCCGGAGCATTCCCCTTCCAGGCCTGCTCCTCGCGTCGCAGCGGGCCGGCAGGCGGGGTTATGCCGGGCAATGCTCCCCACGGCTGGCCGGGAGCCAGGCCGGCAAGGACGCCGTCCCTCCCGGCCCCCTTCTCCCCTACGCGGTGCGGACCCTTTCGCCCTGGGCCTCGGACGGGAGCGGTAGCTCCTTACCGGTGGCCGAGGATTCGCATCGTCCCAGCGTGCCGGGGGACGGGCCGGGAATGCACCCGCTCGGGCGGCGGCACGGGGGGCGGTGCGAGAAGGGAGCAGCCGATGAGGGCTGTCACCGCGCCGAGGAGCGCTGCGACGAGCATCCCCATGAGCAGGGTTCGGGTTCCCCAGCGTCCCTGGGGGCCCGGGCGGGCTGGCCGATCCGCTGGCATGCTCTCTCCTCCCATTGCGGCCTGGCTGGGTCCGTTCTCTCGTGTGCCTGCTGCCGTCCTCCGCCTGGGGGTGGCCTTTCGGGCCCCTTGTCGGGGCCCGGGCGGCCTACCCCTTGCCGCCCCCGTGCTTCGGCGCCGGGGCCTGGACTGCGGGAGGCTGGGCGGCCGCCGGGGGCTGGCCGAGTGCGGTGCTGCCGCCCGAGGGGGGTGCGGGGGGCTGGGGCGCGGGGGCGCCCGTGATGAGGTTCTGGGGCGGCGGATCGAAGTTCCCGTGGTCGTAGTACGCGTACGCATGCTGCATGTACTGGGCCCATTGCGGACCAGCGATGTAGGCGCCGTCGACGACGGGATAGAAGTGTCCGTTGACTGTCAGGTTGCGTCCGAGCCTGGCTGTGGAGTTGAAGGGATCGCCGAAGAACGAGGCCGTGGCCAGGCCCTTGGTGTATCCGACGACCCAGGTCTGGTTGTTGTACTGGTTGGTGCCGGTCTTCATCGCGTCCGGGACGCCGAGCTTCTCGGGAATGAGCAGGCCTGAGCCCTTGGTCACGACATCCTGGAGGACGTTCGTCGCCGCCTGCGCGACCCCGGGCTTGAGGGCGTTCGCCTGACAGCTCTGGTTCTGGCCGCCGATCTTCTTGCCGTGGGCGTCGTCAACCTCCGTGATCGAGATCGGCGTGCAGTACGTCCCGTCGGCGTCGAAGGTGGCGAAGGCGTTGGCCATCGTCAGCGGGGCGACATTCTCGCCGCCGAGGAGGTTTCCGAGGGTGGAGAGGTTGAGTTTGTCCCCGGCCTTGTCGCCCTTGTGCAGCCCGAGGGCATCTGCCGCGCGCTGGATGTCGCAGAAGTCGTCCAGGCCGGCCGCGGAGGCGAAGGTTGCGGTGTTGATCGACTGGGCGATCCCCTCCCTCACGGTCATCGGCCGGTACCAGCCGGGCTCGTCGTTCTGGAGGTCATTGGTCGCTCCCTGGCCGACCTCGGCGTCGTCGTACGCGCCGGTGACCTTGGTGCAGGTGTCCCGCCAGGGATAGTTCAGGGGGTACACGCGCCGGGACGCGTCCACGACCTGGTTGGTGGGCTTGCCCTCGTCCAGCCAGGCGGCCAGGGTGACGGGCTTGAGGGTCGAGCCGGGCTGCATGCCCCCCACCCCGCCGAGCGGGTTGCCGTTGGCGTCGGCGCTGTCGACGTTGAAGTTGTAGCTCGTGACGAAGTCGGTGCCCTGGCCGGCGAGCTCGCGGGAGTTCTGCGCCATGGCTAGGATCTTCCCGGTTCCGGGCTGGACCGTCACGAGAGAGGTTCCCCACTTGTCCGGGTGCGGCCCGGTCGTGGCGTCGACCTGCTGCTGGGCCGGCCCCTGCAGACGGGGATCGAGCGTCGTCTTGATCGTCAGCCCTCCGCTCGTGACCCGCTGGACCCTGTCCTTGGCGGTGGCCCCGTACGCGGGGTCGTTCTCGACCTGGTGCAGGACGAAGTCGCAGAAGTACGGGGCTTGCGCCGCATACTGGCAGCCCTGCCTCGGCGGGTTCAGCTTGAGCGCGAGAGGGGCCTTGACGGCCGCGTCGTGCTGGGCCTTGTCGATGTACCCGTGCTCGAGCATCGCGTCCAGCACGAGATTCCGTCGGGCGACCGCCCTGTCGGGGTAGGCGGTCGGGTCGTAGTAGCCCGGCCCGTTCACCAGGCCCGCGAGCAGGGCCGCTTGGGGCAGGTTCAGGTCCTTCGCGTCCTCCGAGAAGAAGTACTGGGCCGCGGCCTGGACCCCGTAGGCATTGCCGCTGAAAGGGACGATGTTCAGGTAGCCCTGGAGGATCTGGTCCTTGGACTCCTGCTGCTCCAGACCGATCGCGAGCTTCATCTCCCGAAGCTTGTCCCCGATCGTCTTGTCGCCGTTGAGGACCACGTCCGAGCCCTTGCCCTGGGCGACGAGGTCCTCGTTGAGCACGTTCGTCACATACTGCTGGGTCAGTGTCGAGGCGCCCTGACGGCCCCCGCCCGCATCAACCGTGAGGGCGCGCAGGATTCCCATGGGGTCGATGCCGCCGTGCTGGTAGAAGCGGTAGTCCTCGATCGCGACGATCGCGTTGCGCATGTTCATCGACATCTGGCTCAAAGGCACATCGGTGCGGTTCTCGGTGAACAGGGTCGCGATCAGCGAACCATCCGAGGCCAGGACCCGGGTCACCTGCGCTGGCGGTGTGACCTTCAGATCGCTCGGCAGGCTGTCGAAGAACTGCACGGAGCCGTTGGCCGCCGCCGCGCCCGTAGCCACGGCTGGGCCCAGGAGCCCGGCGGCGAGGATCCCGCACACCACGCTCACCGCCAGGAATGCCATGGTCCTGCCCACAAGGGTGCCGGCGCCGATCAGCCGGCCCCGCGCGCTGGGCCTGCTCCCGCTCACCGCCACCCCGCCTTCCGGCCGGTACGCCGACCTGCGCCGGACCCGTCACGGGTCCGGCAGCCGGGGACGCAGTCGCTGGGGGCCACGAGCCGATCATCGCCCCGGCGTTCTAAGAAGCCTCTAAGATTTCGCTTCCCCCCGGCGGGCGGGGTCCGGGAGGGCGCCGGCCCAGGTGCCTGCCGACCCCGGATCCGGATCCGACGGGATCGCCGGCGGTCGCTGCCAGGGCCGTCAGCGGGGCCTGACGAAGGGGATGCCCGGCGAAGACAGAGACCCTCGCGTGAGGCATCCGGGACACGTGCCGAAGCGGTTTCCTGGTCGGGAGGCCCAAGGTCATCGGGCTCGATCCCTTGGGCATGCGCCGTCGTGCATCGGTCGATCGCCAGCCAGGCAATCAGGCTTTCGCCGCGGAATTCCCCAGTGCCCGACTGCGATGGGCAGCCCGACCGAGGCCGCTGAGGGAGGGCCACGAGGTGGAGTCGACGAAGGGCTCGCAGCGGTAACAGGAGTAGTGAGAAGGGCTTCCTTCGTTACCGGTCTGGCCTTCTCGAATCAGGAATGCTCTGGTTTGCCACCGACGGGCAAGGAAGCCCCACACACCGTTGGAGAGCTCGGCGGCGGCGAAGGTCACAGATCTACCGCCGAGCTCTCTGGCTTGGCAGATGTCGCCCCTTGACGCTGCCGGATACGCCCACAACGATCCACTGGTGCAGTGAGATCCACCGGCCCCGACCGTGGATTGACCCCGCCAACATCGGGCCGATCCGAACCGGTACGAATTCCCCGCCGCTTTTCAGATCGTCGGCGGTGGCGCGGACAGTTCCCCAGGACGAGGCGAGGTCACCGGTGGCGAAGCACCGTCTGTGGCCGGCGAGCGTTGAGCCGGAGCTTCCCCCGTCCCTAGAGCCAGTAGGGGAAGTGCCGGGCGAAGCAGCGTTTCGTCGGATGGTACCTGCCGCCCGTGGCGATCCTCCGGGCGAGCAGGATCGCCGAGGCGACCAGCAGGACCAGTGCCCAGACGCCGACCAGGACCATGCAGGACCCGAGGAAGACCAGCCACTCGACGAGCAGGCGTCCGACGTAGAACGGCAGCGAATCCACGACGCCGCGCACCATCACAACTCCTCTCCGTCTCCTCGGCATCCCCCCGGGCGCACATGTCAGTGGTCGGGGCTGAAGCCCAAATCGGACCATGCGCCCGTCGCACGGTCCCATCTGTGTCGACCGCCACAGGATTCCCCGGTGCCTGATGTCGATGGTAACCGGGAGACCCTGACACCGGCACGGAGACCCGGGAACTGCCGGCCATGGCGGGGCAGCGAGGCAAGAAACAACGGTCTGGTGGAACGGGTCATGGCTCGCCCAGCAGCTGTAAGAGGCTTAGCCCAGGGCCCCGCCGGAGGGCTGGCCCGGATCTGTTCGCGGCTGACGGTCAGGACCGCGCCGAGAGATCGAACGTCGCCGTCTACGGCGCGCCGCAGGGAAGGAACGGCCTCAAGGGAGGCGGGGTTCTAAACGATTGGCTGGTGGTGATGACTGATTCTTGCCATGTCGGAGTTGTACGGATTATGCCCAGTGCAGGATGAGGGGGTCTTTGCGTTTGGCGATCTCGAGGAGCTGGGCGCGGGTGTCGGGGTGGAGCCCGCCGAGGGGGCCCTGGTCTTGTCGCTGTTGATGATGCGGCCTTCCTTCATCAGGGCCTTGGTGGCGCGGAGGCCGCATTGGCGGTTCTCGAAGTGGATCAGGGGCAGGATCTCCTCCCAGGCGGCCGCGGCGCTCTCGCGCCGGCTTCCAGGTCGGGATGAGGGTGATGGCCTCCTCGCCGTCGAACAGTCCCGGCAGGGCCCCGCCTGCCGCTGCGGCGAGGGCGCGCAGCTTGTCCGCTGTCTGGGGCATCTCGATCTTCACGTACCTGACCTGCGGGATTTCGGCCGCGAGCCGGGCCAGCAGCCCCACGGGCAGGGGGGTGGGGCTCATGGGGGCGTCCTGGCTCATGAGGTCGATCGCGAGCCCGTCGGTGACGCGCTTGAAGTACTCGACCACTCCGTCCTCGTCGACCCTGACGGTGGTGCCGAAGAACGGTGCCATGAGCATGGCCATGGCCGCGCCCTCCCGCTGGGCGGCCAGGGTGCGCTGGCGGGCGATGCGGGCGCTGTAGTGGCTGGTGGTGACGCACACGGGGATCCTGCCCGCGGCGTGCTCGAGGGTGGTCCTGAGGACCTGGTCGCGCTCCTCGTCTGTGAGGGAGAACTGCTCGGAGTAGTTGGCCAGGACGCAGGCGCCGTCGGCCTTGGCATCGACCAGGAAGTCGATGACGCGCCGCTGCCCGTGCAGGTCGAGTTCTTCGTCCTCGTTGAAGACGGTCGGCACGACGGGACGACCCCGGCGATGATGTTCATGCTGATTTCCTGTTTCGGGTCGTATCGGAACGGCGGTGCTGAGGGGCCGCCGATAGGGCGCGGTCCGCGATTCGTGGGATCGAACGGTTCACCAGTCGGCCACTGATCCGTCGGAGGCGCGGGTGCTGATCTGGATCTCGGGTTCGTAGGGGTGTTCTGCGGCTGCTTCTTCGTTGACGGTCACGCCCCAGCCGGGGCCGGCGGGTTCGGTGATGAACCCGTCGACGATCGGGAAGGTCCCGCTGACCACGTCATTCCGCCAAGGCACGTCCGAGCGCATGACTTCCTGGATGATGACGCCGGGGGTGGCGAAGGCGACGTGCTGGTTCACGGCGGTGGCGATGGGGCCGAGGGGGTTGTGGGGCGCCAGGGGTATGTGGTGGCTTTCGGCCAGGGCGGCGATCTTCCGCAGCCCTGTGGGGCCGCCGACGTGGCAGATGTCGGGCTGGAGGATGGCGCACGCGTTGGCTGCGAGGTGGGTCCGGAATTCCTGGAGGCTGATCAGCCGTTCTCCGGCGGCGACAGGGAAGGGGAGGGCGCGGGCCACGGAGGCGAGTGCTTCGGGGTTGCCGGGCTGGCAGGGTTCTTCGAAGAACCAGGGCCTGTAGGGTGCGAGGGCGTGGCCGTAGGCGATCGCTCCGGCGGCGCTGGTGCGGCCGTGGAGGTCGACCATGATGTCCACGCCGTCTCCGACCGCTTCGCGCACCCCCCGCATCGCCGCGGCGGCTCGGGCCAGGTCGTCGTCGCTGGGCAGGCCCGCTCCGGTGGGGACGGCGAGGATCTTCAGCGCGGTGAAGCCGTCGGCGGCGGCCTTCTGGGCCGCCTCTCCGAAGCGTTCGACGGTGGCGGGCCCGTAGACCACGGAGCTGTCGCCTCCGCCGAGGTGGTCGTACATGCGCAGCCTGTCCCTGACCGCACCGCCTAGGTGTACCCGGCCAGGACGTTGGTAGCGGCGAGCCTGGAGGTGTCAGATCTTCTGTGTAAGGGGTGACGGCCGGATCTGAAGGGATCAGGATCATGACCATGACAGAGGACGAGGAGCAGGGCCGGCGCCGCTCGACGGCCGAGGTCGCCGCGGACCTGGAGGCCTCCGGGGCCCTGGACGCTCTCTTCGCCAGGATCGACTCGGGCGAGGTCCAGCTCACCGGCGACGGGGGCCTGCTGCCCGGGCTTCTCAAGGCGGCCCTCGAGCGCGGCCTGCAGGCGGAGATGAGCTCCCATCTGGGCTACGAGAAGGGCGACCCGGAGGCAGCGTCGTTCCCGAACTCGCGCAACGGCACGAGCCCGAAGACGGTCGCCACCGAGGTCGGGGATGTGGGCCTGGAGGTGCCGCGCGACCGGGACGGGACCTTCGCCCCGCGCCTGGTCCCGAAGGGATCCCGGCGTCTCGGGGGCCTGGACGAGATGATCATCTCCCTCTACGCCGGCGGGATGACGATCCGGGACATCCAGCACCATCTCGCCTCCACCATCGGCACCGAGCTCTCGCACGAGACCATCTCCAAGATCACCGACGAGATCCTCGAGGAGGTCCTGGCCTGGCAGCGGCGCCCCCTGGAGGCCTTCTACCCGGTGGTCTACCTGGACGCCCTGGTCGTCAAGGTCCGCGACGGGGCCCACGTGCGCAACAAGGCCGCATCGCCGTCGGCGTGGACCTGGAGGGCATCAAGCACGTACTCGGGATCTGGGTCCAGGCCGCCGAGGGCGCCAAGTTCTGGGCCGGGGTCTGCGCCGAGCTGGCCAACCGCGGCGTCGCCGACGTCCTGGTCGTCTGCTGCGACGGCCTCACCGGCCTGCCCGAGGCGATCGAGGCCACCTGGCCGGGCTCGATGGTCCAGACCTGCGTCGTGCACCTGATCCGCGCCGCCATGCGCTTCGTGAACTACGGCCACCGCAAGGCCGTCGCCGCCGCCCTGAAGACCGTCTACCAGGCCCCCGACGCCCCCACCGCCAGAGCCGCCCTGGACGCCTTCGCCGCGAGCGAGCTCGGCAAGAGGAACCCCAACACCGTCCGCGTCTTCGCCGACGCCTGGGAGCGCTTCACCCCGTTCCTGGCCTTCCCGCCCATGCTGCGCCGCGTCATCTACACCACCAACTCCATCGAGTCCCTGAACTATCAGCTGCGCAAGATCATCAAGAACCGCGGCCACTTCCCCAACGACGACGCCGTCGTCAAGCTCCTCTGGCTCGCCATCTGCAACATCGAGGACAAGCGCGCCCGCGACCGCCAGCGCGAACGCGACCAGAACGTCCCCTCCGACAAGCGCCACGCCGACGGACGCCTCGTCGAAGGCCAGGTCACCACCAACTGGAAGCAGGCCCTCGCCCAGCTCGCCCTCGCCTACCCCGACCGCATCAACCCCTACCTATGACCCCGCCCCTTACACAGAAGACTTGACAAGCTCGCGAGCCTGGTTGAACGTGGGAGAACCTCCGGGTGGGATGTGGCTTGTCTAAGGCCCACTCCAACCCGGAGGTTCTCGTGTCCCACCGTAACGCCCGTCTGACCGTCCATGGGCGGAAGCTGATCGTCCAACGGCATCAGGACGGCTGGAAGCAGGCCCATATTGCCGCGGCGATGGGTGTCTCCCGCAAGTGCGTGAAGACTTGGATCGACCGGCACAGGGCCGAGGGCGAGGCCGGTCTGGAGACCCGCTCCTCGAGGCCGCACTCGATGCCGGCCAGGACCGCGCCCGAGACCGAGCAGAGGGTCCTCGCGGCCCGGGCCGAGCACCGCGAAGGCCCCGACAGGCTCGGGCCCCGGGTCGGGGTCCCGGCCCGGACGGTGTCCCGGGTCCTGCGCCGGCTGTCAGCGGCCATGAGATTCTCCCCATTGGCGGCCAGATAGTTCCCCGCTGACGGCCAGTTCTTTCTCCCCGTCCACGGCCAGTTGTTCTCCCCGGGTGCGGGATTCCTTCCGCCGGTCGTGGTGATGATCGCGGATGAAGAGCAACGAGGAGATCATGGAGATTCTTGAGGCGTATGACCTCACCGGCAGCTACCGTGCCGCAGCGGAGCTCGCGGGGTGTGACCATCACACGGTGGCCAGGTATGTGAAGCTGCGGGCTGCCGGAGGGCCGGATCGCGAGAAGGGGCAGCGGGCCAGGCCGATCGACGGGTTCCTGCCGAAGATCGAAGAACTCGTCGAGCGCTCGGGAGGCCGGGTCCGGGCGGATGTGGTCCATGAGCGGCTGGTCGCGATGGGGTTCGCCGGCGCGGAGAGGACCACGAGGCGCACGGTCGCGGAGGCCAAGGCGCAGTTCGCGGCGGGGCGGCGGCGCGTGTTCCGCCCCTGGATCGTCGAGCCTGGGCTGTGGCTGCAGTGGGACTACGGATGGGGGCCGAGGATCGGGGGCCGGGCGACGCTGCTGTGGTGCGCGTGGCTGGCGTGGTCGCGGTTCCGCGTCGTGATCCCGATCTGGGACAAGAGCCTGCCGACGGTCGTGGCGTGCATGGATGCCACGCTGCGCAGGATGGGCGGGGTCCCGGCGTTCGCGCTGACCGACAACGAGCGCACCGTGACCGCCGACCACATCGCCAGGGTCGCGGTGCGCAACCCGCAGATCGTGGAGATGGGCCGCCACTACGGGATGACCGTGCGCACCTGCGTTCCCGCCGACCCGCAGTCCAAGGGCGGCTCGGAGTCCACGGTGCGGATCTCGAAGGCGGACCTGGTGCCCACGGCGGCGAACCTGCTCGAGGAGTACCGCACCTTCGGGCAGTTGGAGAAGGCGTGCCACGATTTCTGCGACGAGGTCAACGCCCGCCCGCACCGGGAGACACGGCAGGCGCCGGCGGCGATGCTCGCTGCGGAGCGGGAGCGGCTGCATCTGCTTCCGAAGGCGCCGTTCACGGTGGTGTTCGGGACCACCCGCCGGGTGAACTGGGACGCGACCGTGTCGATGAACGGGGTCCGGTACTCGGTCCCGCACGAGCTGGCCAACACCAGGGTCTGGGTGCGCGAGGCGGGCGAGGAGGTCATCGTCACTTCCGTGGCCGAGCGCGGGGAGGCCCGCGAGGTGGCCCGGCATGCGACCGGGCGTCCCGGGACCCCAGTCCTGGACGACGCGCACTACCCGCCCCGGGCGGATGAGGCCGCGGACCGCCAGCCCAGGGCGACCACCCCGGAGGAGGCAGCGTTCCTGATGCTCGGCGCGGGTGCCAAGGCGTGGCTGGTCGAGGCCGCCGCCGCGGGAGCCAGGCGGATCCGCGCGAAGATGGCCGAGGCCGTTGCGTTCGCCAAGCTCTACGGCACCGACCAGGTCGACCGGGCCCTGGGCACGGCCGCGACGACGGGCAGGTTCGCCGACAGGGACCTGGTCTCGATCCTGGGCTACCAGGCCGGGCTCGCCCACGTGGAGCCCTCCCGGGCCTCCGAGGCCCATTCCCTCCAGCCGGGCACGGGCGGCTGGGGCCGCCTCGATGGCTCAGAGCCCGCCGCCGCCGACATGACGGGCGAGGAGGAGGACCGGTGACGATCACAACGATGCAGACCGTGGTCGCCCGCGCCCACGGCGACCCGCTGGCCGAGGCCCTGGAGCTGACCCGCCGGCTGAAGCTGCCCCACATGCGCAAGGCGCTCACGGACCTGATCCCCACCGCGAAGGCCCAGCGCTGGGACCCGGCCGAGCTCGTGCGGGTCCTGCTCGCGGAGGAAGTCGCCGGCCGCGACCGCGCCAACCTGATCACCCGCCGCAAATCCGCCGGCTTCCCGGCAGGGAAGACCTTCGGCGACTGGGACGAGGAGCTCTCCCCGATCCCGCGCCCGACCCAGGAAGCACTCAAGTCCCTCGAATGGGTCCGCCGGCGGGAGAATCTCGCGATCTACGGGCCGTCGGGGACTGGGAAGTCGCACTTCTGCGAGGCGCTCGGCCACGCGGCAGTCGAGGCCGGCATGATCGTGTCCTGGTTCGGGATCGAGGATCTCGGCGCCCTGGTGCGCAAGCACCGCGCCGACGACTCCATCGCCCGGGCCCTGACCAGGGTCGTGCGCAGCGATCTGATCATCGTGGACGACATAGGCCTGCTCCCGGTCTCCCCAGACGCCGCCGAGGGGTTCTACCGCCTCGTGGACGCCGCCTACGAGCGCCGGGCGATGGCGGTCAGCTCGAACCTCGCCCCGGCCGGATTCGACGAGATCATGCCCAAGACCATCGCGACCGCGACGGTGGACAGGTTCATGCACCACGCCCACCGGGTCGAGACCAAGGGCGAGTCCTACCGCCTCGCCCAAGCCGCCTCCGGCAAGGGGGTGACGCCCTTCCGCTGACCCGACAGACAGTCCAAACCCGAACCGGGGAATCAACTGGCCATACGTGGGGAGGAAAGATGGCCGCCACCGGGGAGAACAACTGGCCGTCCACGGGGAAAACCAACTGGCCGTTGACACGCTTGCTACGAAGGAAGCCGCACCATCAACATCATCGACATGATCGACAGCCCGAACTTCAACCCGGCCACGAACCAGTCGCGCGGGGAATGGTCTCTTCGGGCGACAGTCAGCACCCGGGGTGTCTCGCTGGACCCGATCTGGAACAAGCCGCGCTGCCTCCTGCACGGCGCCATGAACTGCGTCAATGCCGAGCGCACCATCTGGCGCTGCCTGGCCTGCGGGCGCTCGTGCTACGACCTCGACCACCATGCCCCCACTCACCGGGTGGCAGCAGCACGCCCGGCCCTATCCGATTGATGAAAATGACACTATGATCGGAGTGTAAAAAACGTCAGGAAACACGAGAAGGAGGGTCGACCATGACCGCTGCGGAGCACCCGAGCCCGGCCCAGCTGCAACTGCTCAAGGAGCTGGACGACCTTCACGTCGCTCCTGAAGCCGTCCTCGATACGCTTCATGCCTTCGCAGCCACCAGGACACACCTGGCCCCTCTGGGCTTCGAGCCTGCCGCCCGTGCAGCCCACGACGCGGCAAAGGCAACGGTCCTTGACCCTGATGCACTCAACAGCCTGGCAAGCACCGTGTGGGAAGGCGTCCACGCCCTCGGAGCAGCCATGGCCACGAGTCCGGTTGCGGTCTCCCCGCAGACGGCCCGGCGCCTCCAGGCTGCCGAGAACATCTGGCGCAGCATCGACAAGGAATTCGGCATGCTTACCAGCATCCAGGTCGCTGAGCTTCTGGGATCGAGGAAGCCAAACCGCTCCATCGCCTCCACGCTGCGCAGCGAAGGCAGCATCGTCGGCGTGATGCGGGCGAACTCCTACCGGTTCCCCGGATTCCAGTTCGACGCCGAAAAAGGCGCCGTCGTGCCGGTCATGCCCAAGCTCATCGCCCTTGCCCGGGAGAATGGTCGCTCGGACGAGGACCTGGTGTTCTGGCTGACCTCGCCGAGCAGTTTCTTCCACGAGCAGGACCGGCCCGTCGACCACCTCGGCGAAGAAGACCGGGTGCTGGCTGCGGCCAAGGATCAGTTCGAGGGTACTTGGTGACCGCTGGCGGCCCGGTGACACCGGATCCGCCAGTGCCCTTCCGGCCCCGGACCATCGTCATGCCGGCCACAACCGGCATGTACCGTCTGCACGACAACCGGTTCAGGACGAACGAGTTCAACCCCGGACCCAAGGGCGCAGGAAGGTTCCACTTCTTCGGCACACCTGCCGTTCCGGTGCTCTATACCGCCGCTACCGAGGCGGCTGCCGTCGCGGAAACCCTGCTGCGGAACATTCCGGTCGCCGGAGGAGTCATCTCCTACGGCGACTACCAGAGCAAGGTCATGGCCGCCCTGGAGATCAAGCGGGAAGTGCGCCTGGCGTCGTTCCTGGGCACCGACCTGCGGGCGTTGAAGGTGGGTCCCGAGCAGCTGACGACAACACCTGGTCAGAACTACCCGCAGACCCGCAAATGGGCAGAGGCCGCGCACGCCGCCGGCTTCGACGGGATCGCCTGGATGTCCCGACAGGACAACAGCGATCGGGCCTACATGTTCTTCGGTGACCGTGTGACCGAGGGCGACTTTGAGGTCGTGCCCGGTAGTGGCCGGATCTTCGCCGTAGGCCCGGACCTGGACTGGCTGACCGACTTCTGCGCACCCCTGCATATCGAGGTGCTGCCCGGTTCCGCCTAACGCGGGCAGCCAGTCCAGGCGGTCGTCGTTCACCGACCTCCCGTCCCCGCAACACCCAAGAAGCCCTGCCGGGCCCCGCCGGCGGGGCATCTCCTTTCTTGGAACTGCTCGGGCACAGGCCAGGCAGGGCAAGACTGTGGCCGGGGACTCCGGTGAACAAAGGAATTCACGGACTCCGAAAGCTGGGGCCCTCAAACGTCCAATAAGCAAGCTCTGGCGCGCGGCACCGTTCGTTCGCCTCCGTCACGTAAACTCCGACCCGCGACGGAGACTTCTGAGACCGCCTTCCGAGACCCGTTCAGCGACGCATGGCCGGTGAACGAGGCTCGGCTCATCTAGGAGATGTCTGTGAGACAGCGAGAACCGCTCGGCCGTGTGGATACTCCAGACCGAGGCCGAGGCCGAAGTCGCGTCCACCCAGCCGGAAGGCTCCGAGTGGATAGGATCGGGCCATGAGTAGGTGCACAGCCCCCTCGCGTGGCCACCGAACGGCAGCTGGAGCGGCGGCCTGCCCCGTGCACGGCGGCAGAGGCTCTGGATACTCGTCCAGGTCCTACTACTCGCCGCCGGCCTACACGCCGCGACGCAGCAGCGGGAGTTCGAGCGGTGGCGGCGGATCAGTCAGCGGCAGAACGCGGCCGAGCTGGTCGCCGAGCAACTCAGCCGTCACCTACACCGCTGACCAAGTGCGGGCCCTGACCCCTCTTCGCCGCACGGCAGAGTCAAGAGCATGCCAAGAGCCTGCCCTTCGGGACGTCTTTCTCTGCCACGCATGGGATGACCGGCGCGGTGCCGCCACGGAACTACATGAGCTCCTTACAGCCGAAAGGGTGTCTGTCTGGTTCAGCGAGAAGGACATTGTCCTTGGCCAACCGTTCCTGCGAGAGATCGACAGAGGCCTGGCGAAGTCGCGTACGGGTCTTGTGCTGGTCACCCCGGCGCTCCCTAAGCGCGTCGACAACCCGCGGGGTCTCGGGCAAGGAGCTTTCGGCACTCCTTGCGCGGGACCTGCTGATCCCTGTCGTGCACAAGACGACCTATGACGAACTTCGGATGGTCAGCCCCTTGCTCGGTTCCCGAAACGGGTTGGACACGGCGGAAGATTCGATGGCCATCATTGCCACCAAGATCGCTGAGATGGTCACCATCGAGGATGACCTTATCGCGTCGTCGATAGGGACGGATTGAGCGGGCGCTCTGCGGACCATCGTTGACAGGTCCAACTCCGCGACCTGAGCCCACCGGGGGTAGTCGAGCAAGCCCTGGCGCCGTCGATGACGTCACAAACGGAGCCGACCACGTCACTTCGAGACGGCCCAGTTTTGTCCATTGGGACGGGAGACTGCTCGTCGCCGAGCAGAACCGTTTTCCTACGGCTGCGCTGACGACCGGCGGACGGGGGTCTGCCTCGTCGCGCGGGCCGCGTCATCAAGGCTACGGTCCTGCTCATGAGTGTTCATTTGCGGCACAGGCGCAGCCGACGCAGAGCGTCTGGTTCGAAGCGGCACGACAGGACCTACAACTTGAAGATCAGCGAGGAAGAGCACGCCGCCCTGTGGAACGAGGTCCGTGCAGCACGACTGAGGCTGAAGCACGACAAGAAGTCCGGGCGCGGGACCCCACCCCGGGTGAGGGTACTGGCAGCGATGAATCTGTCGGCGGTCGAGAGGCGGTACAGGGTCCTGCAGACGGAAGCAGGCCATAGCGCTCATAGCCTCGTCGACACTCCGGGTGTCGGGGCACGGAACTTGGCCCAGGGAACAGAGCCGGCGGCGGCTGCGGTGGAGCCATCAGAGGAAGGCAGAGATCTGCCATCGCAGCCTGCATCCAGCGCTCCGGTTGTCCCACCGGTGGCGCCCTCCTCAGTCGAGGCCAGCGACGCTGAGCATTCCGGTTACGTGACCCTCTACCTGGCGAAAGATCTGAACCGCTGGCTGGCAGAGCATCACTGGGCTTCCGGCCTCTCGTACCAAGACATCGTGCTGGACGCCGTCAACTGGGCGGCCGCGGGAGACCGGCTCACCGAGATCTTCTCGCCCGACAGCAGCACTGTCCCGCTCAACGACATCTTCGCCCGGCCGCGTGTTCCCTCCCGACCATCCCTGGGTCCGGCCGAAGCCGAGACCCGTGCAGTACGGTTCCACAGGAACCACATGAAGGTAATTGACAGACTCGCCGGCACTTGGACGGGTGGCAACAGGAACGCACTCCTCGTCGACGCCCTCACGGCCTATCGCGAGGCCCATCGTGGGCATGACGGTCAGGGCTCGGTGTGACGGGGGCCGGTCATCCGCGAGCGGCACCAGATCCGCGGGCTTCGCGCAGTGCCGAGAGGAGATGCTGTGCGTTGGTTGGGAATTGGAGCAGGTAGCCCGTGTCCCCACCCAGTGAGTCATACTCTGCCTTCGAGATCAGCACCGCGGAGCCATGCTTCGAGACGACCGTTCTCGGTGCGGTCGAGGTTGACCCGCTGAATCAGCCGGGCCAGCTCTCAGCGGGCCTCGCCAGCTGTGACGGCCATGACTGCATCCTCGGCGATGCCGGGCCGGCCGAGATGTCGGCCCTTAACTGATGGTTGCCCCCGCTGCCATGATGTCGCCAGATGCAGAAAGGGAGATGATGCCGATGTCGGCTGGCAAGGAGCGGTCCCTGGCCTCCCGAGAACGAACCGCACTGCGGATACGCCGCAACAACCGGGCAGCCAGGCTGCGAGTCACCCTGGACGGGGCTCTGGGACGCGAGACCCCGCCCGCTGTCGTGCAGCTGTCGCAGATGCCCCTGCCGCTGCTGCCGTCGGCCGGTGACGAGCGGTCCCCAGCCTCAAGGGAGCAGACCGCGCTACGGATACGCCACGGTATCCGCATGGCCCAGCTGAGGGTCGCCCTGGACGAGGTCCGGGGGCGTGAGACCCCACCCGCGGTCGTGCAGCTGTCGCAGCTGCCCATGCCCCCGCTGCCGTCACCGCTGGACGCCCTCAAGTCCCCGGACGGGAAGCTCCGGAGGGACCCGGCATCACGCAGAGAAGCTGCGCTCTACCTGCGCCGCTCGATCCGGGCCGCGCAACTGAGGGTCGCCCTCGACGAGAAACGCGGCCGGCCAACTCCCGAGGTCGTGAAAAGACTGGCTCGGTTGAAGCTGCCGCCACTTGCGTAGCCGCCCCGGCCTGCGTCATTCCGAGGGCAGCCGCGGCGCTACGGCCGCTCCTCTTCGACGGCGACCAGGAAGAGACCATGGACGGCGCCGCGAAGGGGCACGCAGAATGGGACCAGCAGAAGACGGAGGAACCCTGATGGCCGACGAGACTGGCACCACGCCCAAGAAGGTGCCCACCGGCCGGGTCGTGTCCAAGCGGGAAGCGAATCGTATCGCCGCTGCGAAGGCCTACGTTGCGGCCATGAAGAAGGCCGGGCAGGAAGTCCCTGAGTCGGTCAGGAAGCTGGCCAAGGTGGACGACGAGACCGGCACCATCCCCAGGAAGGTGCCCACTAGCCGGGTCGTGACCAAGAAGGCCGCGAACCGTGCCGCGGCGGCAAAGGTCTACGTCGTCGCCATGAAGAAGGCCGGGGAGGAAGCCCCAGAGTGGGTCAGGGAGCCGGCCACGCGACCCAGCTGATGAGAGTGAGCTCATCAACCCAAGTGCAGAGAGGGGCGAGCCAATGGCTGCTGGCGAGTCATCCCAGATCTCCAGAGAAAAGACCGCTCAACGGATCAGGCGAGGTATCAGGGCGGCCCAGCTGCGGGTCGTCTTGGACGAGGTGCTTGGACGTCCGACGCCAGAAGCCGTGGTACGACTGGCGCAGCTGCGCATGCCGTCACCCATTGATGCCCTCAGGTCCCCGGACGGAAAGCTCCCGAAGGATCCAGCCTCGCGCAGAGAAGTGGCCCGCTATATACGCCGAGGAATCCGAGCCGCGCAACTGAGGGTTGCCCTGGACGAAGCCCGTGGCCGCCTGACCCCCGAGGCCGTGAAGAGACTGGCCCAGATGAAGCTTCCATCGCCGAAGTAGAGGCGGAAACACGATCCCTCCCCCAAAACCGGTATTCCAGCCCCACCTGTAGACTTGACCTGAACCAAAGTTGAGCATGTTGGGGGAATCCATGCGCATCTGCTCTGTCGAATTCGAGACAGAATACCTCCTGCGCGCGGAGGCGTTCTACGGTTCGGTCCTCGGGCTTCCCACGGTTCGCCAGGACGGCACTCTGACCGTTCGGGCGGGCTCGTCGCTCCTGACCCTGCACGAAGGTCCGGCCGGCCCGGGCGCGCAGCATCTCGCTTTCACGATCCCTCGGCTAATGTTCGAGAGCGCGAAGGAATGGATCAGCCAGCGGGTAGCCTCTGCTGCGCGACGCTGATGGCCGGGATGAATTCGAAACGGCGCCGCACTGGAACGCCCACTCCCTCTACTTTTCGGACCCGGATGGCAACATCCTCGAATTCATCATCCGGAGGGACATCCGCGATGACCGGACCGAGCCGTTCGCCGCCGAGCACATCCAATGCATCAGCGAAGTGGGCATCGCGGTCGAGGACGTTCCCGGAGTCGCAGCCTCGATGGAATCGGCGTTCGGCGTCGGCGCTTACGGCAGCGGAGTGCCGACCTTCCAACCTGTCGGAGACGTCGATGGGCTCCTCATCCTCGTGAGCCCCGGCCGGCATTGGTTCCCGACCGCCACACCGAGCGCGGCACGCCGCCTCGCAGTGCACATCGACAGCATGACGGCGGGTGCTCTGGAACCTGGCCCCGGAATCACGATTCATTCGACTGCCGCCAGCAACGATTCCGGGTGTCTGCCTGCTGACGCCGTCAGGCCGCCCGATAGCTGATCCGCTCAAGTCCGCAAGCCGCCGCGGTCCGAAGGCGTAGTGTCAGTCCCGAATGCGAAAATGACGTGACGAGTGGAACTGGTATCGATATGGACCTGCACACCTCTCGCCCTTCAGTGTTTCTCGACCGGTGGGTCTGGATTCGCCTAGCGCGAGCGGCCAACGGGGTCCCGAAGGACCGCAGTGACTCAGCCGTGTTGGAATTGGTGCGCGAGGCGGCCGACGCTGGTGTCGCTTTCCCTCTCACGTCGGTCTACTACATCGAGAGTCTCACCACGCATAGCGCCCGCCAGCGGTTGGACCTTGCTCGGACCATCGCGTCGATAACGAATTGCAGCACGCTGCGCCCGCGCCGTGACCTCGTGCGACACCAGATGCTGAACGCCATGCACGTTCACTTCGGGCGACCAGGATTTCGCCCAGCGCCGCCAGAACCACTGGGCGTCGGGGTCTTCTGGGCAATGCTCGGCCGCCAAGTGCCCGTCGTCGTCGACGGGCGCGAGGGCCCTGTGGACCCGGCAACGCTTCCAGGCGGCGTGGGGCTACTCAGGCAGATGGCCCAGGCTGCGGAGGTGCACTTCCTCGCCCGAGAAGGAGTCCACCAGCCGGCTTGTGTCTAAGAAGACCGCGAACGGTGCTGCGGCCGCCAAGGCCTACATCGCAGCGATGAAGAAGGCTGGGGAGGAAGTCCCCGAAAGGATCACGGAGCTGGCCAAGCGGCCCAGCTGACGAGAGCCACCCCCAGCTGGCTCCTCTGGAACAGGACGAACCCAAGTGCAGGGAAGGAGCGAACCAATGGCCGCTGGCGAGGCATCCCGGATCTCGAGGGAACAGACAGCCCGACGGATTCGGCGCGGTATCCGGGCAGCCCAGCTGCGGGTCGCCCTGGACGAGGCCCGGGGACGTCAGACACCAGAAGCGGTAGTGCGGCTGGCACAGCTGCCCATGCCGCCGCTGCCATCGCCCTTGGACGCTCTCAGATCCCCGGACGGGAAGCAGCGGACGGATCCAGCATCACGGAGAGAAGTGGCCCGCTACCTGCGCCGTGGGATCCGGGCCGCACAACTGAGGGTCGTCCTGGACGCCGAACTCGGCCGGCCGACCCCTGAGGCGGTGAAGAGACTGGCCCAAATGAAGCTTCCGACACTGGAATAGTCTTCCGATTCGTTCAAGAAATCCCTCAGGTGCCGGCGTCCCACTGATCCGGGGAGGGCAGGCAAGCGTCACCCTTCAGTGCTAGGCGGAAGATCGACCACTGGAGGTGTGGCTGATCCTGGCCATCGGGGAGGCGCGAACGGGGAGCGTCTGCGCGTCACCCCTCGTAGGCGTCTTCCATCAGGGCCTTGGCTGCCGCGGCGGTGTCCTGGAAGCGGTCCTCGCGGATGGCCTTCAGCGGCGTCCCGTAGTACAGGCGCGGGTTCACGGACGTGGCCCAGGCCTGGGCGACCTTGCGCCCCTCGGCGGCCTCGACCTCGTGGAGCAGGTCGTAGGCGAAGCGGAGGCGCTGCTGGGCGGCCTGGGTGGGCTCGAGGTCCCCGCGGGCCCACTCGCGCGCCTGCCCCGGGTCCTTCACCCCGGCCATCGATGCGGCGAGCTCAGAGCCGAGCAGGTCGCAGAGCCCCTGGGCGACCACGGCAATGTCCGGGTAGACCGAGCCCGCCGGGTGCCGCGGGCCTTCTGGTGTAATCGCCATATCGGTGCCCATTCCTCAGTGCGAGATGTCTCTCAGCCGTGGGTTGCGTTGATGGCTTTGGCCAGCTGCTCGAAGTTGGCCAGTGTGGTCTGCGAGAGCTTCTCAACCTTGGACGGGTCACGGAGCAGGACCTCAGCTGGTCGCCAGTGGTCGAACTTCCCGTCCAGTTTCTCCAACCGCAGCACGAGCCGATCAGGATTGTCGGGCAAGTCGCCGACCTTGTGCTTCTTGCCGAACGCCTCGTTGTACAGTCCGAGGTAGTCGCCCGCGGTGAACAGGTCCTCGATGTCGCTGTGCCTCTGTTCGAGGACCGACCCGACGAAGACAACCCGCTTCGCGGCGATTTTGTTCGCCTTCATCGCGGCTTCGACCTTCCCGCTGCCCTCGGTGCCCGAGTCAAGCAGCACCGTCACGGACACCTTCTGCCCGAGTAGCGAGACGAAGGCGGGCACGTTCGACGCCCCACCGGCGGGGAGAATCCGCCAGCGCTCGTCGACGCCATCGCGGCCCTGGGCGCGGAGGTAACGGCCGATCACATCGAGGTACGCCCGGTCTGAGGGGCCCTCGACGAGGAGGTTTCGCTCCCCGATGAAGAGGTTTTGCGACAGGTCATAGCCGAGCGGTGCCTGAAGGGGGAACGCGCTGTCCTCACCGACCTCCAGCGCGTCCGACGAGGTAACCGAGCCGATGTCGTGGCCTCGGTCCTCGACGACTCGGACCCGCTCGATCTGCTCGACCATGAACGGCGAGTGCGTCGTGTAAAGAACCTGCCCGACAGGGGCCAGTCGCTTGTTGATGAAGCGCAGGAAGTCGCGCTGTGCCTTCGCGTGCAGCGTCAACGCCGGTTCGTCGAGCAGGATCACCACGTCATCGCGATCCTCGAACTCGCTAAAGGCCGCGAGGAAGGAGAAGAACCACTGGTAGCCGGAGGACCGGAGCGAGAAATTGTTCGTGAAGTCATGCTTCCGGTCCTCGACCCGGAAGTTGAGGTGGCGCACCACACTCGTCTGGCCGTTCGGGGCCGTGACGGTCTCCGGCTCGATTTCCACCTTTATCCGCAGCTCAGGGTTCGTGCTCCAGTACTCGGACATCTCACGGGAAAGGTCACTAGACACCGCCTCAAGCTCAGCCGTTCGCGACTCGAACTCCGCGTCGGTCACCGCGTCGATGTCTGTGTCGGCCAGTCGAAGCAGGGCGCGCGCGGTCTGCTTCGACGAGGCACCGGGCTGCTCGTCGGCTTGGGTGCGCAAGCTTGAGACGTCCGCACGGCCTTCGAGGTTCTGGTACGAAGCGAAGCGGAAGAACTTTGGCATTCTCTTCAGCACGACCCCCCTCGCGATCGCGCCCAGGTCCTCCTTATCGCCCACATGTGACGTGATTTTCGCCAGCGCTTCGGCGTTGGCAGCGGCCGAATCTTCTTCTTCAGTGCCTTCCTCAGCCTCCTCAGTCGGTTCGACCGCTGTCAGCGAAGGCATCGGATCCGTTGTAAGAGCTTCTTTGAGCGAGGCGACATTGGCTTGTGCCGCCAGGAGTGTCTCGGCCTCCGGGTGGCCCTCGAGAACGTTCTGAAGGAACCTGCGCTCGTTGACCGACACACGGATCCAGCAACAGCCGTTGTAGCGCCGGCCGATGGTGACCTTTCTCTCGGTCGTGACGCCATCGCCTAGGGTGACCTCGCAGGGCATCGAGGTCACCCTCGTCAAGCTCGAACGTCGCCTCGATCGGCGTGACAACAGAGAGATCCTCCTTCCGCCCGTCCCGCTTCCAGCGCCACCGAGGGTAGTCGTCCCGTTCGATGAACTCGTCTCCGTAGACCGGGTTCAGCCGGTAGAGGGCGTCCAGCATCGTCGACTTGCCCGACTCGTTCATCCCGACCAGCGTCGTGACGTCCGATTCCACCGACACTTCCGTCGAATCCAAACACGTTCTTGTACCGGCGGACCCGGAACGACGTCAGCTTCATCGTGCACCCCCTGTGTACCTCGCTCTGCTCGATCAGCGTACGGTAAGGCACCGACAGAGATTGCGCACGGCGCCCTCCGTGCTGGAGCCGTGGATGAGGGCCGCCGCTCGTTCCAATGGTCACGGCGATCCACACGGCCCAACTAAACGTCCCGATCCGTCGGTGACAGCAGGTCCAGAGCGGGTCCCCATGCAAGGAGCCGTTGCTCCTCAAACCTGATCATGGCGTCGAGCCCGTGGTCCCAGAACTGAGCCACGCCCCCGCGCAGGAGCGGGTGGTCGCGGCCCGCGACAACATCCGCCGTCGGTGAAGGCGCAACAGAATGACGAGAGGATCCGGGACGGCCGGCCAATCCGGTAGCCCACCTGCGACATTAGGCTCACTCAACGCTTCAAGGGCGTTCAGAACGCCTGGCTTCCTTCATTCCTCTCAGTGGAGGCAAGGGGACTCGAACCCCTAACCCCCTGCCTGCAAAGCAGCGGTGGCGCAGCAGTCTCCAGGCGGATGCGCACGATCTTCGACTCCTGCCCCCGCCAGAGACTGTCCCGGACCCCGCATCTATCCCGCAGATTCAATGACAGCGGCCAAAAGCGGGTGACAGCAGAAGGCAGCCCTGACCTGCGGCGATCGAAGATACTGGTAGCCCGCAGAAACCCCCGAAAGTGCCTTACGCTTACTCGAAAGGTCACCGGATCGACGCCGGTCGGAGCCACATCGGAAATCCCGCACCACGAGGTGCGGGATTTCGTGTTTTCCAGGCCAGGGGCGGGTTACTCGGCCGTTCCGGGCTTGACGGGGGTTGCCTCTTCTGAGGACGGCCTGGACGTCGGCGGCTGAGGCTCCGGCGTCGAAGAGGATAGTCGATCGGCGAGATCCCGGCCTCCTGGGAGGGGCGTCTGATCTCGCGGGCGGGGGTGTGCCCGCGCGGTCGCCGGTCGGACCGAGGCTGCGACCGCGGTCCAGTGGCGTCCGTGCCACTGGCTCAGCGTCATGGTCCCGCCCCGGTTCTTCCCTGCCATGGCCTTGGCGAGTTCCTTCTTCGCCTCTGCGAGGGCGCGCCCGCGTCATGGCTGGCGTCCGACGGCGCGTGGGAGCCTGGAGAACTGACAGTCACCCCCGATCCAAAGACAGTTGTCAAGAGCGTGAGCGATTGGCTTGGGGCCCGGAACGCGAGTGGCCTCGCACAAGGGGACAGCGAGCCCGCGCGTGACCGGTGACTTCACGGTCCCGGTAGCTCGCTGGAAGTTCCGCAAGATCTCCTGTCACTGCGAATAAATCTATTGACTGGATTATCTCCGGGTTGTCATGCTTGTTTCGTTCAGCAGGCGTGGATCGCGGGGGTCGTCGCCGAGTCGAGGCCCCTCCGCGGGGTCTCGCTTCTCGACGGAGGGTCTCGCCCATGGAATGGGAACTGCGCCTTTTGGGGTGCTGGCAGCTCCTGTGCAACGGCCAGGCGACTGCGGTGGGAGCCCGCCAGCAGCGCCTCATCGCCGCTCTGGCCCTCGTGGGCCAGCGCTCCCGAAGCTATCTTGCCGGCCTCCTCTGGCCGGAGAGTCCCGAGCGCCAGGCTTCGGGCAGCCTGCGGGCCACGTTGTTCAAGGTCCGCCACCAGCTACCCGGCCTTCTGGACGATGGGATTGATCCGGTGTCGCTGTCCACCGAGGTCGCGGTGGACGTTCAAGCACTGCGACGGAGCGCGGAGGCGGCGCGAACAGGCACCGGCATCGGCGCTGGAATCGCCGAGAAGCTCTTTTCGGCCGAACTCCTCCCCGGCTGGTACGACGATTGGGTCGTTTTCCAGCAGGAGCGGTTGCGCGAAGTGCGCATCTCCGCCCTGGAGGCGATCGCGCGCCACCACCTTGGGACCGACGATCCGGCCGCGGCCGTGGCTGCAGCGATGCACGCCGCTGCTATAGAACCCCTGCGCGAATCGGCGCACGCGCTGATGATCCGCGGTCAGATCCATGCGGGCAACGCGGCTGGCGCCCACCGCACGCTCGAAGACTTCCGCCGACGGCTGCGCGACGAAATGGGCCTTGAGCCCTCGCGGCGGCTCGAGGCGGCGATCGGCGGGAACGCGGGCGACGAATTGGGTCTCCCCGGCCCGCTCGCCGCGAAGAACCGCACGCCTGTGCTTGCCGCACAGTCCTGACGGCCGAAGGAGACGTGAGGAATGGCAGGTCGTTCGGAGTGGAAGCGGTCGCGACCGCCGTCGCGACGAGCGGAGGCGATGGGTGCTCGGGTACCGCGAGCAGCCTCAGACGGTCCGGGTGGCAATGCGGCAGCGGTCGCCGAGAACGTCGCTGCCGCCTGATCGAGCTGCGCCGGCCGCTCCTCATCGGCCGTCTCAGTGCAGATCCTCACAGGACCGAGGGCCGCTGCGGCCGTCGTCATCGGAGGCTCGCAAGGAGGGCTCTCCGCCGCGGCGAGCGCCAGAATCCAGCCGATAGGTCAAGAACTCGGCCTCCAGCTCGTGGCGGCTCCAACGCCGCGCCTGAACACACTGGCGAGGTGAGGCAGGATGCGGACGACGCCGCGGATCGCGCCGAGGCCGCAATTGCGGCAGACGCCCAAGCATTCCCCGCTTCTGCCCGCATCGACATTGAGACGGCTGGCTGAGCCGGGCGTCAACTCGCCCCTGCCAGGGCCCCCGTCAGCAGCCTCAAAGGTTGCCGACGGGGGGCCCTTCTCCTCCCGCACTGCCCGCCTCCACGCCCCTCGCGCCGCTCTTTCGGGGCATCCAGCGGCAACGTTTTCCCACGTCAGAGCGATAACACGCCAATAACTCCGGAATAACAATCCATTCGATGTAATAACTCTAGCGATTGACCCAATCGCGACACCGATTCAGATCACCACTACTACAAGGAGTTGAGTCCCATGACGAAGCTGACCATGACCGACCTTGCCGCTGAGACCGTCGAGTTGCTCCCGAGCCGCGAGACCCTCGTGTTCGACCTGAACTGGACGGGCATCCTCGCCTCGAACAGCTCGGTCGCCCTCAACGCCGTGACGCTCGGCTCGGTCGCCAACAGCGCAGCCGGCCAGTTCATCACGGTCACGCAGGGCTGACCCTGCCCCGCCTGTCCGGGGCGGCCGGCCGCCGCAGGCCGCCCCGGACCCACGGCCCCAACGCCGCTTCCCTCCCCTCTCCGCCATCGGTCAGCTTCTGAAACAACAGGAGGCGTGTCATGAAGCGGATTGCGTTAGTGCACAGCCGACGGGAACGTCAGCCGCCCACTGGGATCCTCCCGTCAGTACCACCCGAGCGGGAATCGGTCCGTGACGACTGCCCGGTGTGCGGAGCCCCTATTGGATTCCCTGGCAGCGCAGCTTGCTGGGGGACCGGTCCGGAAGCACGACCAGCGGCTGCGGCTCCCCTCGCATCGAGATACTCCGCAGGGACGGGCACTTTGGCTCCCCCACCACGAGAACCGGAGGGAGACATGGCCTCGGAGCTGCACGGTTCTGGAGCGGGGCACCGGTCGCAAGCAGTCCCGGCACCCGCGAGCTGAGTCATTAAACGTATCCACATCGGATAGAGAGAGCAGTGGAGAGTGATCGAATTGTGCGACCTTTCAGACCTGTACTGCGGACAGAAGGCCGAGTGCGACAGTGGCTTTGGTGGCCGCATGAGCGGGACAGTCGAGCACGTGTCCCTCAGTACGGGATGGGTGACCCTCAAGCTCAGCGGTCTGCACCCCCAGCCAGGCTCGGACGGATCGAGCGGAATCACAGAAGAGGCCACCCACAGGACCCTCAGAGCAGCAGGGCTCACGCCGCTCGACTGAATATCGCCACAGCAGATCAACACGGGGCGGCCGGCCACCGCAGGGGCCCCGGACCCACGGCCCCAACGCCGTCTCCCTCCGCTCTCCCCATCGCCGCGACCAGCGGCCTCCACCCACCACCCCACCATCCAAGAACGCCAGGAGCAACGAACATGTCGCAGGACCTTGCCGCACCGCCGCAGCGCTGGGAGCGCACGGCCGGGCTGGAGCTTCTCGGACTCGTCTCGGGCTCGGGCCTCAACCACGTGACGTACCTCGTCCGCCGCTCGGACGGGCAGGTAGTCCAGCTCGGCGAACTCCTCCATCTCATCATCACCGAGGCTGCCCTCCCGCTTCCCTCAGAGGAACTCGCACGCCGTGTGAGCGCCGGCTTCGGCCGGGAGCTCGATGTCGAGGGACTCACACTGCTCGCGGAGAAGAAGCTCGAGCCGCTCGGTCTCCTCCAGCATCCTGAGGCCCGCGTCGCCACGCCGGTTCCCAAGGCCACGCCCCTCCTCGCCCTCAGCGCGAAGACGACGCTCCTGCCGCGCAGCGCCGTCGCCCGTCTCTCGGTTCTGCTCAAGCCCCTGTATACGGCGCCGGTGGTCGTCTTCGCGTGCCTCGCGCTCGTCGGGCTAGATCTGCTCCTGTTCGTCAGGTCCAACGCCGCCGCCGCACTCAACGACGTGCTCCTCACGCCCGGGCTGCTCCTGAGCCTGTTCGCGCTCATGAGCGTCGGCGCCCTCGTGCACGAGGTGGGCCATGCGACGGCCTGCCGATATGGCGGGGCGAGGCCAGGGGTCATCGGGGTCGGCCTATATATCATCTTCCCGGCCTTCTACACGGACGTGACCGATTCGTATCGTCTGAGCCGCGGCGGCCGCATCCGGACCGACTTGGGCGGCCTCTACTTCCATCTGTGGTGGGTCCTCGGCGCCGGCCTCGGCTATCTTGCGACGGGCAGTCCCCTGCTGCTTCTGCTCGTCATCATGACCCAGCTCCAGATGGCGCAGCAGCTCCCGCCCGCCATCCGACTGGACGGATACTTCGTCCTCGCGGACCTCGCCGGGGTCCCGGACCTGTTCGCCCGCGTCGGGCCCGTGCTGCGCAGCCTCGTCCCGGGTCGGGGCATCGACCGCCGTGTGAGCGAGCTCAGGCCGCTGTCGCGATGGATCGTCACCTCGTGGGTGCTCGTCGTCGTCCCGTTCCTCGCCGGCGTCGTGGTGTGGCTCGCTCTGAGCCTGCCCTATATCCTCTCGTCCGCTCTCACAGCCGTGGCCGCCCACGCCAGGAACCTCTCGATCGCCCTCGCCACGGGCCAGCCTCTCGAAGCCGCCCTCTCGGTGCTCGCGATCACCCTCATCGCGCTTCCGGCCGTCGGATCAGTGCTGATCCTGGCCCAGGCGTTTGGGACCGTCGGACGCGCCGCCATCCGGCGCCTCACCCCTCGCGCGCCGCGCCCTCTGCCACGGCACGCGATCCCCTCCCGCAGACTCCGGATCGGCCGACACAGCTGAACCGGGCACCAGCTCTCAGGAGCTGAGAGCCACGACCCACCGCTGAAAGGGGGTGAACATCATGCAGAAGCTCACCAAGGCCGAACTTGCCGCTGAGACCGTCGAGCTGCTCCCGGGCCGCGAGACCCTCTTCTGGGACCAGAACGTCGCCGGCATCCTGGCCTCGAACGCCTCGTACGCGGTCAACGCCGCGACCGTCCTCTCGGCCGCGAACAGCGTTGCCCTCCAAGGCGTCTCCGTCACCCAGTTCTGACCCTGCACCGACACGCACCCGGCGTCGACCACCACGTCGGCGTCGGGTGCCACAACCCAGGAGGACACCATGCAGGCACCGCTTGCCGAAGACATCGCCGCCGAGCACGCCGAGCTGCTACCGCAACGCGACACGATGCTCTTCGACATCAACGTCGCACCGGTCGTCGCCGTCAACCTTGCCATCGCGGTCAATGCCGCGACGATCGGGTCTACGGCGAACGCCAGCGCACTCCAGCTCGTCGGCGTGCTCCAGCACTAGCCGAGAGCGCGGACCGGGAACCAGCGCTCCGCGGCAGGGAAACCCCGCCCTGCGCCCTGGACCGGTCCGAACTTCGAACCAGAACCACCCAACCATCCGGCACCGCCTCCACGGCGCCACCATCAAGGAGTCGACCATCATGACCAAGCTCACCATCACCGAACTGTCCGCCGAGACCGTCGAGCTGCTCCCCAGCCGCGAGACTCTCCTGTGGGACATGAACACCGCCCTCATCGCAGCCCAGAACGCCTCCTACGCGGTGAACGCGGGAACGGTCTTCTCGGCAGCGAACAGCACCGCCGTCCAGAGCATCTCCGTCACACAGTTCTGACCGGCCCGCAAGACCCCGGCGCCTTCCTCTCCCACACGGCGCCGGACAGCGAGGAGGGAGGCCCGGCCACACCGAGCCTCCCTCCTCCGCTGGGTGACGATGTGGCGACGCAGACGCAAGCAGCGTCGGGCAAAAGGCCCTGGTGCCGGCCGCCCGATCGTAGGGCGTCCGGCCGCCGGTACAGGCCCTCCGGGCTACGCCTTCGGCACGCTCACGATGGGAACCTTGTGACGGTGCGCCGCTTCGGCGACGATGGGTCCGATCCTTGACCCAGTCATCCCTGAGGCAGGAAGAAGGAGTCGACGATGACGAAGTACCTGATTTCGTTCCCGAGCGGCGCTATGGACGTTGCCGCCGAGGATATGCAAGCAGTTTCGGATGCAGCGCACGCGGTTGTGGCAGAGGCGAAGGATGCGGGCGTCTGGGTGTTCGGCGGTGGAATCGACGAGAGCATTCTGCCCGTTCGGGTCGATGGGGATGGTGCGGTCACTGAGGGGACATATCCGCAGACGAAGCAGATCGAAGGCGGTTACGCAATACTGGAGCTGCCCTCCCGCAAGGCGGCATTCGAATGGGCTGCGAAAATTGCGGCGGCCTGCCGGTGCGCCCAGGAGGTGCGGGCATTCATGTATGACCCAGCCAGCTGAAGAGTCTGACGGCGCGGGGTGCAAGGACAACGAGGACAAGCCTTCGCTGTGAATCGCAGCGCTATTTGGCCTGCTCTTCCCGGCAGTTATTGGCCGATGAGTGGTGCTCCGCTGCGGAGGGTGAGGGCGAAGTTGGGCACGATCGTCCCGAGGAACCGACGAGCAGGATCGTCTGGATGAGCCCGCCTTCTCCGTTGTCGGCCAGCCCGACGACCCAGAGCACGCGTGTGAAAAGGAGAATGGCGAGATGCCGTGGGCGATTCCAAGGGATCGCTCGTCCAAGGCAGTCTCTTGGGCGAGATCGTCCTGCTGTTCGGCCAGGGAGCCACAGCGAAAACCCGAGAGATCGGGAAACCCCCGAGAAATCGGGGGTTTCGTGTTTTAAGGCGTTCGTGTTTTATGCCGTACTAAGGTGGGATCAGGGCTCACTGAACTGGCAAGGGAGACGGCGAGGGGAACGGCATGGAGCAATATCCTGAGGTGCGACCGGGCCCGCCCGCGTACGCAGTCGATCCTCCCGAGCCTGGTGGCCGGACGATTATCCAAGAGCAGGCCGTGGCGAAGGTCGCGGCGGCGGCCGCACGATCCGTCCTCGGCGTGCACTCGCTTGGCACCGCTCCCTCCCGGGCCCTCGGCGCGATCCGGGACGCGGTCGGCGCGGATCACGCGGGGGGCGTGCGTGCGGAGGTCGGCGAGACCCAGGCCGCCGTGGACGTGACGCTCGTCGCGAAGTATGGGATTCCGCTGCAGAAGCTCGCCGACGATGTGCGCGCCGCTGTCTACCGGGCCGTCGAAGAGCTCACCGGCCTGACGGTCATCGAGGTCAACGTGGAGATCGCCGACGTCTTCATCGGCGAAAGCAGGCCGGGCGATGCGCGCCAGCCGGAGCCACCTGTGGCGCCGCGCTCGGCCGGTCCGGCCGGAATCGAGGTGCTGTGAATCTCACCGTGATTGGCATCGCCATAGGTGCCTTTGTCGCCTTCATGTCCTTCCAGTTCGGGGCGTGGGGCTTCATCGGGTCCCTCATCTTCATGGCCATCGGGGCGGTCCTCGGCCGGGTCCTCGAGGGCAAAGTCGATCTGCGCCGCGTCTGGGATGCGCTGAGCGGAAGGCGCTCGTCGTCGTGAGCGAAGCCGCCCCAGCGGCTCGCGTGCTCGTGGGCCACAACCGCGTAAGCACCCAGGCCCTCACGAGCCTCGCGCAGGCCGCGGCCGCGGAGCAGTTCGGTGTGCGGCCGGGTGAGGTGCGGGCGTCGTGGACGGACGACGCCGGGCTGCTGGCTCTGCGGATCGTCTCGCCCATTGCGGTGCCCGATCTCGGAGCCATCTCGGGACCCGAGGATGTCTCGGCAGCCGGCGGGAGTGTCTGGGATCGGGCGACGGCGGCGAAGGCGGCGATTCTGCACCATGTATCTGGGTTGAGCGGCGCGCAACTCAGCAGAGTGGACATCCGCATCGCAGGAGTCCGGCCGCCGTTCGGCCAGAAGGCGCGGGTCGTATGAGCGTGGACGCTCCGGGCACTGCGCACGACGGCGACCACGCCCCGCCGCCCCATGACCAAGGGGCAATCGCGGAGCCGGGAAGCATGCGCCCGAACCACCGGCTCGATCGTGCCGTCCGGAGGGAAACGGGCTCGGGGCGAGTGCTCGCGTCCGCGATCGTGGCCCTTGTCGTCACGCTGCTGTGCGTCTACGCCCTTCTCGAATCGACGCTTCAAGCCATCAATCAGCCAGCTTGGATCATCGATCCTGAAAGCGCCGCCCGCTTCGTCTCCGGCCTCCCGGAGGACGCCGATCGGAACATCCTCGGACTGCTCGGTCTCGTGATCGCGGTAGTCGGGCTCATCTTCGTGCTCGTCGCACTTCTTCGCGGCCGCTCCGGCCGCCGGTCCCTGCCCGGCCAGCGGGTCGCCGTCGTCCTCGATGACGAGGTGCTCGCCTCGGCGCTCGCCCGCCGTGCTCGGAGCGCGGCAACGGTGCGTCCGGAGCAAGTCAACGTGGTGCTTTCCCGCAACGAGGCAATCGTCAACGTACGGCCGACCTCGGGGATCCCGGTCAGCGCGGAGGCTGTCCTCGCCGCAGTGGAGGATGAGCTCCGACGCCTGCGGCCCCATCCGTACCCGCTCCTCCGGGTGCGCGTCGCGGGCACGGGGGTGGTCGGCGCATGAACGGAACGCCGCGATTGCTCAACCGCATCCTCATCCTCCTGTTCGGGCTGCTTGTCCTCACGGTCGGCGTCCTCATGCTCATGCTTGCGGCCGTGCCAGCGGTCGCGGAGTGGTGGACGGAGTGGGCGCCCTCGGCTTCACTGAGGGCGGGTCGGGCGTTCGCGTCCACACTCATTCCAGGCACGAACGTCAGCTGGCTCTGGCTGCTCGCAATGGCCCTGCTCGTGCTGATCATCCTGGGGATGATCGGCTGGATGGCGCTCCAAGGGACTGGCCGCCGGGACCTCATCGCCTGGTCGAACCGGAAGGCGGAGCAAGGCGTTCCGGAGACAGGTGAGGCCCCGGGGCAGGTGTCCATCGCGGCGTCGGCGGCTGATCAGGCCCTTCGCGCGGCCCTCGCCCTTCGCAAGGACCTCCTGAGCACCTCCGTGGCCGCCGTCGAATTCGAGGGAAAGGTCGCGTTGCGCGTGCGGGTCGTCGCCAGACAGGGGGCGGACCCTCACTCGATCACTGCCGAAGTCGAGCGGCTCGTGGGCGGGATGGACCTGCTCTTCGGGCATCCTTGCCCCGTCCTGCTGCACATTGCGTCGGGCCCGCGCGCGCGTTTCAGCCGCGCCGAACGCGTCCGCTGACACTGCCGAGAACGCCCGCTTTTCAAGTCTTACGCACGTTTGATCACAGAATGGAAAAGTCGTGCGTAAGCGCTTGCACACAGCTCTTGCGCAGCCTAGGGTGAACTGCGTCACACACCCCCGGGGGCGGCGAAAGACTGCCCCGACAGACAAGGGAGTCGAGCATGAGAAAGACGTTCTCCAAGTACGCAGTGCCGTTGGCAACGGCCAGCGTGCTGGCCCTGGCACTCTCTGCCTGCGGCGGGAGTTCGGGCGGCGGAGGCAACAACGCCGCCACGCAGAACACCGACGGCCGGGGCCCGATCACCTACGTTCAGGGCAAGGACAACTCGAACGTAGTCCGCCCGCTCGTCGACAAGTGGAACGCGGCGCACCCGAACGAGCAGGTCACCTTCAAAGAGCAGTCGGACCAGGCGGACCAGCAGCACGACGATCTCGTCCAGCACTTCCAGGCGCAGGATTCCAACTATGACGTCGTCGACGTCGACGTCGTCTGGACGGCGGAGTTCGCGGCCAAGGGCTGGCTTCAGCCGCTCACAGGGTCCATGGCCTTCGACACCTCGCAGATGCTGCCGGCCACGGTCAAGACCGCGACCTACAACAACACGCTCTACGCGGCCCCGCAGACCTCCGACGGCGGCCTGCTCTACTACCGCAAGGACCTCGTCCCGAACCCGCCCAAGACATGGGCAGAGATGATGTCGGACTGCTCGATCGCGAAGCAGCACAACATCGGCTGCTACGCGGGCCAGTTCGCCCAGTACGAGGGCCTGACCGTGAACGCGGCTGAGGCGATCAACTCCGCCGGAGGCCAGATCGTGGACTCGTCGGGCAAGGCCAACGTGAACACCCCGCAGGCGAAGACTGGCCTCAACAACCTCGTCCAGGCCTACAAGGACGGCAACATCCCGCAGCAGGCCATCACCTATCAGGAAGAGCAGGGACGGCAGGCGTTCGAGGCCGGCCAGCTCCTGTTCCTGCGCAACTGGCCATACGTCTACAACCTGGCCAAGACTGACGGGACATCCGTGGTCAAGGACACCTTCGGCGTCGCTCCTCTTCCGGGCGCGACCGACGGCCAGCCAGGCGCCTCCTCGCTGGGTGGCCACAACGTCGCCATGAGCGTCTACTCGAAGCACAAGGCCACGGCTCTTGACTTCATGAAGTTCATGACGAGCTCGGAGACCGAGCAGTTCTACGCGACGCAGGGCTCTCTTGCACCGGTCCTCTCCAGCCTGTACACCAACCCCACCCTTACGGCGAAGCTTCCGTACCTGCCGACCCTGCTGACCTCGATCCAGAACGCGGTGCCGCGCCCCGTCACCCCGTACTACCCGGCGGTCACCAAGGCGATCCAGGACAACGCTTACGCAGCACTCAAGGGCGACAAGTCGGTTGACCAGGCCTTGAGCGACATGCAATCCGCACTCCAAGCGGCCGGAGCCAAATAGCCGCTGAGTGTTCCAGGGCGGTCCGGCGCCGGCTCGGTGCCGGACCGCCTTTGTCCCGGCCCCAGGGGGAGAAAAGGAGTCACCATGTCCACTGAGGTTCCGGCGAGGTCTCGGGCCAAGGCAGCCCCGAAGTCGTCGCGTCAAATGCCGGGGAGGGAGAGTGCCGACCGCAAACAGGTCACGCAAGGCCGCTGGGCGTCGGTCCTCCTGCTCCCCACACTGATCCTGCTCGCAGTCGTCATCATCTACCCGGTCGTCAACGCGATCGTCATGTCGTTCCAGAACGACGCCGGCCTCTCGTCGTCGGGCTTCTTCGTCCAAGGCGGCTTTGCCGGCGTCGACAACTACGTGCACTGGCTCGCCCAGCAGTGCAACGGCGTCTCCTGCCCGCCAGGTACCCTCGGCTCGCAGTTCTGGGGAGCAATGGGGACGACCTTCCTCTTTACGGCCATCACGGTCGTGCTTGAGACAGTCCTCGGTTTCTGGATGGCTGTGATCATGGCGCGCAGCTTCCGTGGCCGCAGCGTCATCCGGGCTGCTGTCCTCGTGCCGTGGGCCATCCCGACGGCCGTCACCGCGAAGCTCTGGTTCTTCATCTTCGCGTTCCAAGGCATCGCGAACACGCTCTTCAATACGCACATCCTGTGGACAGGGTCGGAGTGGCCGGCACGGTGGGCGATCATCATCTCCGACACGTGGAAGACGACGCCGTTCATGGCGCTGCTCATCCTCGCGGGTCTGCAGCTCATTCCGGATGAGGTCTACGAAGCGGCGAAGGTCGACGGCGCGAACGCCTGGCAGCGCTTCACCCAGATCACCCTGCCGCTCGTGCGCCCGGCGCTCATGGTCGCGATCCTGTTCCGCGTCCTCGACGCGCTCCGCATGTACGACCTGCCGGCCATCATGACCCAGGGCGCCAACAACACGACGACCCTCTCGATCCTCGTGGTCGACCAGATCCGCCAGGGCTTCAACAGCGCCGCGGCCCTCTCGACGATCACGTTCCTCGTGATCTTCATCGTCGCGTTCATCTTCGTCCGCTTCCTCGGCGCAAACGCCGTCGGCGCGGCGACCTCCTCGGGAAAGAAGTGACGAAATGAGCGCAACAACCGCCACCACGTCGCGGACCGTCTCTGTCCCCGAGCGCCGTCGGAAGGGGTACGACTGGGGCCTGACCCGGACGTACATCGCCGCCGTCGTCATCCTTGTGTGGTGCCTCGCACCGTTCTACTGGATGATCGTCACGGCCTTCCGCAACGTCGGCTACACGTTCGACCCGACGTTCTTCTTCACGCACGTCACGTTGGACAACTTCCGCACGGTGTTCGACACGAGCCTGGGCAACCACTTCGCCCAGAACCTGCTCAACAGCCTCATCGTCGCGGGCGTGACCACGGTCGTAGCCCTCATTGTCGGCGTCTTCGCTGCCTATGCCCTCGCGCGCCTGAACTTCCGGTTCAAGTTCGCTGTCATGGGATTCATCCTCGGGGCGTCGATGTTCCCGGGCGTCGCGCTCGTCACGCCGCTGTTCCAGCTCTTCACGAACATCGGCTGGATGGGCACGTACCAGGCGATGATCATCCCGGACATCTCCTTCGCCCTCCCGCTGACCGTCTACACCCTCACCGCGTTCTTCCGCGAAATGCCGTGGGAGCTCGAGGAGTCCGCCCGCATTGACGGGTGCACGCAGGGACAGGCTTTCCGCAAGGTCATTCTGCCCCTCGCCGCCCCGGCGACGTTCACCACCGCGATCCTCGCCTTCATCTCGGCCTGGAACGAGTTCCTCATTGCGAGCCAGCTCTCCTCCGACCAGACGAAGCCTGTCACCGTCGCCATCGCGTCCTTCGCCGGATCGCAGCCGCACGTCGAGCCGTACACAGCCGTCATGGCGGCGGGGACCATCGTCACCATCCCGCTCGTCGTGCTCGTGCTCGTGTTCCAGCGCAAGATCGTCGCGGGCCTCACCGCTGGCGCGGTGAAGTGACGGACGATCGGAATCGACCGTGGGATCCTTTCGCGGTCGGAGGAGAGGCATACCGCCGCTCCTCCGGCCCGCGGAAGGCCGTGGTCGAGCAGTTCGAGCTCTTCGTCGGCATTCTGGGCTTCTGGGCGGTGCTCCTCCTCGTCGTCACAGTGTGGCTCGAGGTCACCGGGCAGCCGGCCCTGTGGTGGGCGCTCGGACTGGCTGCCGTGCTCGTAGCAATCGCGGGCGTGTGGGCGCTGAGGCGTAAGGTGCTTCGAGGGCACATCCACGACAACTGAGCCGTAGGCGCATCAGGCGGCACTGAGCCGTAGGCGCGCCAGCCGGCGCTAGCGGTCTGTGCCCTCGCCAGCGTTGGGGCTGGGTGAACCACGGAGGGAACATGGTCGGAATCGAGGACGTGGCTGCTGCGGCTGGGGTGTCCACGGCAACGGTCTCGAGGGCCATCCGCGGGCTTCCCCGGGTATCGCCGCGAACCCGCGCGAAGATCCTGGCGACCGCCAAGGAACTCGGGTATGTTCCGTCGTCGGCCGCCTCACGGCTCGCGAGCGGGAAGACGCACACCATTGGCGTGCTCGCCCCCTACGTCGACCGCTGGTTCTTCGGGAAGGCGATCGCCGGCGTCGACCGCGAGCTGCACGGGCGGGGGTACAACCTCTCGCTCTTCAACCTCGGGGGGCGGACGCAGCCGCGTGAGCGGCTGTTCAGCAAGGCCATGGTGCAGAAGCAGATCGACGCGCTCCTCCTCCTCTGCATGTATCTGCATGAGGAGGAAATCGACGACCTCCATGCGATAGACATGCCGCTCGTCGTCGTCGGCGGCCCTGTTCCGGGCCTTTCCAACGTTGGCATTGACGACTACCAAGCCGCTCGAACCATCACTGAGCACCTCATCGAGCTCGGGCATCGGCACATTGCGCTCCTGCATGGCCAGGACGATTCCGACCTGAACTTCAGTGTCCCTCGGATTCGCGTCGAGGGCTTCCACGATGCCGTTCACCAGTCGGGCCTCGAATTCGACCCCGACACCGCGCTGTTCGGCAACTTCACCGTCGAGAGCGGGGTCGAGGCCATGCGGCGATTCCTGGAGCTCCCCGCCCCGCGGCCAACCGCAATCGTGTGCGCGAGCGACGAGATGGCCCTCGGCGTTCTGTTCGAGGCGCGACGTCACGGTATCCGGATCCCTGAGGAGCTCTCCGTGGTGGGGATCGACGGGCACGAGATGGGCGCTGCCGTCGGACTCACGACCGTGTGGCAGGACCCGACAGCGCAAGCGCGCCGCGGCACGCAGATGCTCCTCGCCGAGCTCGGTGGGGACGAGGGCGCGGTCCACCCCGAGAAGGCTGAGCAGCGGCTGATCGTGCGGGAGTCGACCGCGCCGCCCCGCCGCTGATTCCGTTTCGGGTACGCCAACTCGCGCCCAGGTTCGTTTCGGGTACGCCAACTCGAAGGTATCTGTACCCCAGACGCCTGAGCCGGGCATTATCTGTACCCCAGACGCCTGAGCCGGGCATTATCTGTACCCGAGACGCCTGAGCCGGGCATTATCTGTACCCGAGACGCCTGAGCCGGGCATTATCTGTACCCGAGACGGCCAGGGGTGGGGTTATCTGTACCCGAGACGTCAGGAGGCGCGGGCCAGCTGGCGGATCGGGATCCAGCGGGAGGCGAGCCGACGGTAAGCGGCCGCGGCGCCGGTGAGATCGCCCTCCGCGAGGCACTCAATGCCGAGGCGCACGTCGAGGCAGGATTCGTCGGGGAACACCCGATCGGCGACACGCCCGTAGTCGAGCTCGATGACCGAGTCTGGGTGGAACTGCTCGAGCCACTCGGTCAGCGACGTGAGCTCGTCGAGCATGCTCATGTCCGGTGCCGCGAGAGCGAGATTCGCGACGGCGAAGCGCGCCCGCCCGATGGCCTTCGCCCACGTGGCCACGATGCGGACCGTGCGCACATGATCGCCCTCCTCGACGACCTCCGTCGGGTCCGATTCCTGAAAGAGGACGAACCAGCTGAACGGGATGCCCCAGAGGGATTCGCGGGTGTTGATCCGCGGGCTCGCCGTCTCCGCCGCTATCCGGTCGACACGGCGCTGGTGCCGCTCGCGAGCCTGCTCGGGGAGCATGAGTTCGGCAAGGATGCGGGGAGCGCTGCTGATGACCGATTCGGCGGCGAGACCCGAACGCAGCACAAGCTGGCTAGGGCAGTAGAGGGTCGTGCCGTTGACGGTCAAGGCCCGAGTGAATTCCGCCCCCTCAGGGGGAAAGGGATCGTCCGCCCGGCTGACGATGCGGTCGAGCGTCGCGTCGGTTTCCGCGGCGTCGAGGTCCTCCCGGCCGCCCTTCCCCAGCAGCCCGGCCTTGATGCGCTCGCGCTCCTTCGGACTGAACGACTCAAGAGGTTCGTAGATGCGCAAGTGGGAGGACAAGGGCCTTGAGACAGGGCTGTGCGACTCACTCATGCCCGGCCGCCGGCCTCGAGGTCCCGCTCACGCGCCGTCCGCAAGCTCCACGACCACGGGAGCGTGGTCGGAGGCACCCTTGCCCTTGCGTTCCTCACGGTCGATGTGGGCCCCGACGACGCGAGCCTCGAGCGCGGGGGAGGCCAGGACGAAGTCGATCCGCATGCCCTCCTTCTTCGGGAAGCGCAGCTGCTTGTAGTCCCAGTACGTGTAGACACCGGGGCCGGGAGTGTAAGCCCGCGCAGCGTCGGTGAATCCGCTTCGCTCGAAGGCTCGGAATGCCTCGCGCTCGGGCTCGCTCACATGCGTGAACCCTTCGGTACGGAACATCTCGATATCCCACACGTCTTCGTCGAGCGGCGCGATGTTCCAATCGCCCACGAGCGCGATCTGTGCCTTGGGGTCCTGCGCGAGCCACTCCGACGCGTGCTTGTTCAGGGTCGCAAGCCACTCCAGCTTGTACGGCATGTGCTCGTCGTCGAGGGCGCGCCCGTTGGGCACATAGATGCTCCACACCCGCACGCCATTGCAGGTCGCGCCGATTGCCCGGGCTTCCTGCTCGGCCTCGATCCCACCCTTGCCGAAGGCAGGCTGATCCGGGAACGTGCGCTCGACGTCCTCGAGGCCCACACGGGACGCGATGGCGACGCCGTTCCACTGGCTCACGCCGAAATGCGCAACCTCGTAGCCGTTGCGCTCGAAGAGCTCCCAGGGAAAGTTCTCGTCACGGCACTTCGTCTCCTGGAGCGCGAGCACATCCACTCCGCTGCGCAGCAGCCAGCCTTCTACACGGTCGGCGCGGGCACGGAGGGAGTTCACGTTCCAAGTGGCGATCTTCACGCAGCCCACGCTATCAACGGCGCGGCGTCGGCGCGACGAGCCGAGCGACCGAGGCAGCTGCCTACTTCGTCCAGGCCGCCGCGCCCTCCTGCCACCACGTATCGAAGCGGGTCACAGGGGTCGCGCGCTTGTGCCGAGTGAGGAGGTATCGCTTCTCGATGGACTCCGCGACCTCTTCCGGAACGTCGCGGCCTTCGAGGTAGCTGTCGATCTCCTCGTAGGTGATGCCGAGCTCATGCTCGTCAGTGCGGCCCGGCTGGAGGTCGAGGAGGTCCGCAGTGGGGATCTTCTGCCAGACCCGTTCGGGGGCACCGAGATGCTGGAGGATCTGCCGGTTCTGGCGCTTATTGAGCCCGAAGAGCGGCAGGATGTCTGCGCCGCCGTCGCCGTACTTCGTGAAGAAGCCGGTCACGGATTCGGCTCCGTGGTCGGTGCCGATCACGAGCAGGTTGCGCTCGCCGGCGATCATGTACTGCGCGATCATGCGGGAGCGGGCCTTTGTGTTGCCGCGGGTGAAGTCGCTCAGCTCCTTGTCGGAGGTCCGCTCGTACTCCTGCTCGAACCCGTCCACGGCGGGCTTCACGTTGAAGGTCCACTCCGTTTTGGGCTGAACGAACTCGAGGGCCGCGCGCGCGTCCTCCTCGTCGTGCTGCACCCCGTGGGGGAGCCGAACGGCGATGAAGTCAGCATCGACGCCGTCCTCCGCCAAGGACTCGACGGCGAGCTGCGCGAGGCGTCCCGCGAGGGAGGAGTCGAGCCCGCCGCTGATGCCCAGCACGAAGCCCTTCGCGCCGCTGACCTTGACGTAGTCCTTGAGGAACTTGACCCTGGCCGTGACTTCTTCAGCCGGGTCAATCTCGGGCTTGACGCCCATTTCTTCGATGATCTTCGCCTGAAGTTCGCGCATGGGCATAGCCTACCCACGTGACGGTTAAGCTGAACAAGAAAGCGTTCGAGCACGCCAAATCGCTGGTCCGCGAGGGCAAGGTCGTGCGGGACAGCCGCGACGACTGGAGCGAGCATGCACCGAACAACCAAGAACTGAGCGACTTCCTCGACAAGAAGGGGCCCGGCGAGTATTCGCAATGGTTCCTTGGAGTCGACGACGAGGCCCCGGACGAGAGCAAGGCGCACTACAAGTTCCCCTTCGGCGACCTGAACAAGGTTCACCGGTGCGCAGTGATCTCCGGTGAGAGCCGGGCGAGCCAGTACAACCACGACGAGATCCGCGAAGCCCTCGGCGAGCTCCTCAAGCGCATCGACGAGTCCTGAGCAGGAAGTCCTTGGAAGCAGGATGACGGCACGATCCCGGCAGGATTACCGCCGGACAAAGGCAAGCGTGGCAAACGGTTGCCCGCCGGCCGCCGTCCTCACTAGGTTGGAACGATGGCATTAGGTTGGAACGATGGCATCTGACGCCCCCGCTGAGTCCCCCCAGTCCATCCTGAGGCGCGCCGCCGTCGTCGGCTGCGGTGACATCTCCGCCCAGCATTTCGCAGCGATCGAAGCGGTCGACGGCGCGAAGCTGGCCGCCGTCGTCGACACGGATCCGGAGCGGCTCGCCAAAGCGGAGGCGGCCCACGACGTACCCGGGTACGCGAGCCTCGGCGAGTTGCTCGACTCGGGGGAGATCGACGTCGTCCATCTGTGCACCCCGCACAAGGCGCACGCTCCGCTCGCTCTCGAAGCCCTCGCGCGCGGGGTCCACGTGCTGACTGAAAAACCCGTGGCGCACACCCTCTCCGACGCCGAGGCGCTCGCGCCGGCCGCGCGCAAGGCCTTCGCCGAGCACGGGGCTCAGTTCGGGGTCTGTTTCCAGAACCGGTATAACGCGACGATCCGCGCGCTGCGCGGCCTGCTCGAGAGCGGAAGCCTCGGCCGGGTCCTCGCTGCCAACGCGACCGTGATGTGGCACCGCACCGCCGACTATTACGCCGCCCGCCCGTGGCGCGGCACCTGGGACGGCAGCGGCGGGGGCCTCCTCATGAACCAGGCCATCCACACGCTCGACCTCCTCCAATGGCTCGTCGGCCCGGCGAAGGTCGTGGGCGGGGGAGCCTCGAGGCGGGCGCTCGAAGGCGTGATCGAGGTCGAGGACACCGCGGATATCCTCCTTGAGCACACAACGGACGACGGCGCGTCCGTGCGTTCCGTCTTCTACGCCACCAATGCGAATGCCGTGAACTCGCCCGTGACGCTCGACATCGTGACCGAGCGCGCCGAGCTGAGCCTTCGGGGCGTCCTGACCGTGCGCTACGCGGACGGGACTGTGGATGTGATCGAGGAATCGGGGATCCTCCCGGGGGAGCGGAGCTACTGGGGCGCCTCGCACCGGCTGCTCATCGCCGATTTCTATGCGTCGCTCGACTCGGGCATCCCGTTCTGGATCGGCGCCGAAGAGGCCACAGCGGCCCTCCGGCTGATCAAGGACGTCTATGCGCGCTCCTTCCCCGAGGGCGGCTGGCTCTAGCCCCTTCCGCCTTTTCGTTTCGGCTACGGAAACTCGCGCTCCTCGTCGTCTCGGGTACGGAAACTCCCGCTCCTCGTCGTCTCGGGTACGGAAACTCCTTCCGTGGCAAGTAATGGCAAACGGTTTCCATCGTGTGCCATCCCTGCTTACGGTGAAAAGCGTGTGATGGCCGTCACGAGCGCGGCCGGTGATTCCGAACGAGGGGAGCGCAAGGATGGCCAGAATCGGTGTCCAAGCGATGATGCTCAAGGAGAGCTTCGCAGAGATCGGCCCTTTCGAGACCCTCCGCAAGGTGGCGGACATTGGGTACCGGGCAGTGGAAGTGTCCCAGATTCCGATGAACGAGGAGAACGTCGCGGAGCTCGAACGGGCACGGGGGGAACTCGGCGTCGAATTTGCCGCTCTGTCCGCGCAACTCGAAGGCGAGAAGGGCGCGACGCCGTATCCGCTCGCTGTCGACCTCGAGCGCGCGGTCGCCGACTGCCGGCGGCTCGGGAGCCAGATGCTGCGGATCGGCATGCTGCCCATGGGTGAGCTCCGCAGCGAGGCGACGGTCGTCGATTACGCCAAGCGCGCGGAGAAGGCCGCAAAGGCCCTCGAGGGCGAGGGGATCTCGCTGTACTACCACAACCACCACGTCGAGTTCGCGAAGATGGGCGGACGCCACGTCCTCGACATCCTCGCCGCAGAGGCGCCGAGCATGGGCCTCGAGATCGATGTCCACTGGGTCCAGCGCGGAGGCCTGGAGCCGGTGCGAACCCTCGCCAAGTACGCGGGCCGCACGGCCATGGTGCATCTCAAGGACTACCGCATCGGTGCCCTCTCGGAGGAGGGCATCAAAGCCCACCAGAGCGGTGACCACGCCACGTTCCAGCGGCACTTCTGGGACACCGTTCAGTTTGCCGAGGTCGGTGAGGGCAATCTCGACTTCGCCGCAATCGTCCCAGCCTCGATCGACGCCGGTGCCCGCTACCTGCTCGTCGAACAGGATCAGCTGTACGGCCGCACGGTCTTCGAGGCGCTCCAGATCTCGCACGACAACCTCGTGGCCCTCGGTTTCAAGGACCTCTTCTAGAGGCCTCTTCCACAGCACCAGCAGCACGACCGACAGGAGCAAGAGAGAAGCATGAGCAGGAAAGTCCGCCTCGGAATTGTCGGCTTCGGCAACCAGGGCAGCAACTACGCAAGGTTCCTCACCGAGGGCAAGGTCCCGAACATCGAGCTCGTCGCGATCACGGACACGGACCCCGGCCGACGCGAGCTCATTGCCGAGCGGCACCCGGAGCTCGCGATCTTCGACGACTACGTCACGATGCTCGAATCCGGTCAGGTCGAGGCCGTCGTGACCACTGTTCCGCACTATCTGCACCCGCAGATGGGGATTCAGGCCCTCGAGCGAGGCATCCACGTTCTCATCGAGAAGCCTGCGGGCGTCTACACGAAGCAGGTGCGTGAACTCAACGAGTTCGCGGCGTCCAAGCCCGAACTCACGTTCGCCATCATGTTCAACCAGCGCACCAACCCCCTGTTCCGCAGGCTCAAGGAGATCGTCGCCTCGGGCGAGATCGGCGCCATCCGCCGTACGAACTGGATCATCACCACTTGGTACCGGCCGCAGGCGTACTACGACCAGAGCGCGTGGCGGGCAACCTGGGGCGGCGAGGGCGGCGGCGTCCTGGTCAACCAGGCGCCGCACAACCTCGACCTGTGGCAGTGGATCTGCGGCGTGCCGAAGAGCGTGTTCGCGAAGGCCGCTTTCGGGTTCCGGCGCGACATCGACGTCGAGGACGAGGTGACCGTCGTCGTCGACTATGGCGACGGCGCCACGGGCACCTTCACGACAGCGACCCACGAGCTGGTCGGCACAGATCGCTTCGAGATCACGGGCGACAAGGGCAAGATCGTCGTCACCGACTCGGAGACTGCGGTCGTGACCCGCTACCGCCGCTCGGAGCAGGAGATCAACGTGAGCATTCCGACCGAGGACATCTGGAAGATGACTCGGGACGAGTTCGATCCGAACGAGTACTACACGCACGAGACGGTCGAGTTCGACTCCGCGTGGGGTGGCCAGCACGCGACCGTGTTCGAGAACTTCGCGGCCAACATCCTCGAGGGGACCCCGCTTATCGCACCCGGCAGCGACGGCATCCTGGGTGTCCGCCTCGCGAACGCGATCCACCTCTCCGCCTGGACCGGCAAGGAGGTGTCGATGGAGTTCGACGAGGACGAGTTCCTCGGCCTCCTGAACAAGAAGATCGCGGAGGAGGGCAAGTTCCCCCAGCGCGGCTGACGGATGGTGGAAAGGGGGTCGGTCCCATCCCGACCCCCTTTCGTGCACCCGGTGCCGTGATACGGGCGTGTCTCGCGGCGGGTCGCCGCCACTTGGCGTGAAAGAGGGTCAGGAACGGACGACGGCGGGCGGGTCCCCGTGAGCGGGCGACGGCGGGTGGGCGCCCGCCGTCGCCCGCTTGCTTTGCGAGGCGACGACGGCGGTCCGCGCCGTCAGCGGGCCGGGCCGGCTGAGGCCCTCGCCGGTCCCGTCGAGGCGCGGACCTTGAGGTGAGTCGGCATGACGGCGAGCTTGCGGGGGGTGCCCCCGTGGATCGGGTCGAGCTGGGCCATGAGCATCGAGACGGCGACTCGGCCGGCCTGTTCGATGGGGGACGAGATGGTCGTGAGGGGCGGGTTGCAGAAGTCTGCGCCGAAGATGTCGTCGCACCCCACGATGCTGATGTCCTCCGGTACCCTCACGCCGCGCTCGCGGAAGCGCTCGAGCATGCCGATGGCGAGGAGATCGTTGAACGCGATGACCGCCGTCACCCCGGTTCCAAGGGTCGCATCCGCGGCCGCCGCGCCCGAGAAGGCCGTGGGCGCGTAGGGGCCCAGACGGGTGGCGGACATCCCTCGCTTCGCGGCGGCGTCCTCGATCGCCTTCCAGCGGCGGTGATTGGACCACGAGCTCGTCGGGCCGCCCGCGTACACGACGGATCGGTGCCCGAACGACGCGAGGTGCTCAAGGGCCTGGACGACCGCCCCCGGCGTGTCGATGAGCACCGTCGGTGCCTCCGCCGTCGCCCGATTGATGGTGACGAGCGCCTGCCGGGAGGCGGCGTCCGTGAGCTGCTGGTCCGTGAGGCGCGACGCCGCGAGGATCACCCCGTCCGTGGAGCGGCGCAGCTTGCGGAGGGTGTCGAGTTCGACGTCGGTCGCCTCCTCAGTGTCGACGAGCAGCTGGGTGTAGCCCGAGGCCTTCAGCTGGTACTGCGTGCCTCGGATGATGTCGAAGTAGAAGGGGTTCGTGATGTCGGGGACGAGGACGGCGATGACGCCGGTGCGCCCCGAGCTGAGCCCGCGGGCCTGAGTGCTCGGAACGTAGTGGAGTTCGGCCGCGATGCGCTCGATCTTCTCGCGCGTCCGGGCGTTCACCCGCTGCGGGTTCGAGAGTGCGCGGGACACGGTGGAGGTGGCGACGCCGGCCATCTCGGCGATGTCGCGGATAGTCGGCATCCGCTCGGCTGAAGAGGGCGGGTCTGGGGTCATGGCGTCCATTGGAGCACCGCTGGCAACTTTTGGCAATCGCTTGCCGCAGTGTTGCACACCTTCCTAGGCTCGACCATATCGATGCAGGGGTGAGCTCGGTCACATAGGCTCCGCCCCCGTGGCACTCAAGGAGGAGACACATGCGTTTCGGCACCAAGGCCCGAGTGGCCGCGATCGCTACAGCGGCGGTATTCGCCCTGTCGGCATGCGGCAGCGGATCATCCAGCAGTTCGAGCGGCGGGGCGGTCAACGGAGCCGGCAAGACGCTCGACGTGCTCGTCGGCATCAACACCGCCTACCCGCAGCAGCAGAAGCAGTGGATGTCTGACACTGCCGCCAAGTTCAAGCAGCAGACCGGCGCCACCCTGAAGTTCGAGACATTCACCTCGGCCAATGAGGAGCTGACCCGCATCCAGACGTCCGTCGTCTCCGGTCAGGGCCCTGACGTCTACGGACTCGGCACCACCTTCACCCCGACGGCGTACTCCACCGGTGCCTTCAAGGTGCTCAACGACTCCGATTGGAACAAGATCGGCGGGAAGTCTCGCTTCAACCAGGCCGCGCTCGGCATCTCGGGGCCAGACCAAAGCCACCTCATCGGCGTCCCCTTCGTGAGCCGGCCGTTCGTCATGGCCTACAACAAGAACCTCCTCAAGGCTGCCGGCATCGACAAGCCCGCCACGACGTGGGACGGCCTCGTGGACCAGGCAAAGAAGATGACTGACCCAGCGAAGGGCCAGTACGGCATGGCGATTGCCTACAAGGACAACTTCGACCCCTGGAAGTACATCTGGGGCATGTCGGTCCAAGCCGGCAACCCGCTCGTGGACGGCAAGACCGCCAAGCTCGACGATCCCACTGTCAAGACGGCGTACTCGACGTACTTCGGCTGGCTCACCAAGGACAAGGTCGTCAATCCCTCCTCCGTCGGCTGGACCAACAGCCAGGCGTTGGCCGACTTCGCGTCGGGCAAGGACGCCTACTTCCTCATGACGAGCTCGGGCTCGATCCCAACGCTCGACAAGTCTCCCCTCAAGGACCAGTGGGACTACTCCCTCATGCCGACCGTGGCTCCCGGCCAGACGTCGGACAAGGCTGGCTCGAACCCGGCCGCATCCATCCTCTCGGGTGACAACCTCGTCGTCGCGACCTACTCCAAGAACCAGGATCTCGCGCTCGCCTACATCAACCTCGTGACGAGCAAGGACGAGCAGCTCAACTACCAGAAGATCTTCGGCGATCTGCCCGCCAATGCGGACGCCCTCGCGTCACTGGACTCGGCCCCGCATATGGCGGCGCTCACCCAGGCCGCCAAGGAGTCGCAGGCGACGCCGTTCACGGGCGCGTGGAGCGACATCCAGCTCGATCTCCTGAACGTCGTCGTGCAGAGCATTCCGGATCTCTCGTCCGGCAATGTCTCCGACTCTGCCTTGAGCTCCCGTATCAGCGATGCGCAGAACAAGGCCCAGCAGTCCCTCAACCGGGCGAAGTGAGACGCGGACGCTGATCCGCTGAGGCAATCATGACAACAAGCAATTCCGCATCCGGAACCCGGCCCGCCGCACGCGCGGCGCGCCGGGCCTCCGGGCCGGCCCCCGCCGTCGGCCCTGACAGCACCTCCGAGGAGAGCCCCACGAGGTCCGTCCCCGCCATCGCCGAGGGCTTCGAGACGCCCGCAGGCAACCGGCGTCGGGGCCCCTCCGAACGCAACCGCCCCCTGTGGATGCTGGTCCCGGGCGGCGTGCTGATGATCATCGTGATCATCGTCCCGCTCCTGCTCGGCATCTACATGTCGCTGCTCGACCTCGACCAGTACACGCTCAGGCAGTGGATCGAGGCCCCGTTCATCGGGATAGCGAACTACATCGAGGCGGTGTCCCAGACCAACCTGTTCCACGGTGTGTGGCTCAGCGTCTCGTACTCGTTCATCGCGACCGTGATCGCGATGCCTATCGGCATTGCCGCGGCTGTCGCCACCCAGAACGCGTTCAAGGGCCGGGCGGTCGTCCGGTCCGTGTTCCTCATCCCGTACATCCTGCCCTCCTTCGTCGTCGCGACCGTATGGCGCACGATGTTCCAGCCGGGCGGCATCATCGACAAGAGCTTCCACCTCCTCGGGGCCGACCCGGGCCTCTTCCTGAACGGTCCGAACACGTACTGGACGCTCATCTTCGTCCAGATCTGGGCATCCTGGCCGTTCATCTACCTGCTCGCGCTTGCCGGCCTCCAAGCCGTCGACCACGAGGTCCACGAGGCGTCCGCCCTCGACGGCGCGCTGTGGTGGACGAAGCTCCGGTACGTGATCTTCCCCTACCTCAAGGGGCCGGTCTCGCTCGCCTTCATCATCGGGATGCTCAACCACATCAACAACTTCACGCTCCCGTTCGTGCTGTTCGGCATCCCCGCGCCGCACGACGTCGAGCTCCTGCCCGTCCTCACCTACGTGACGAGCTTCCAGAGCTTCCGCTTCGGGCTGAGCGCCGCCATGGCGGTCGTCTCGCTCATCCTCATCGCGATCCCGCTCTTCATCTACCTGCGCGTCGTCAAGCTCGACGAGGCCGAACAGGGAGGCCGCAAGTGACTACCACCGCTGTCTCGACCGCGCCCGGGGTCGCCGTCGTCGACCGTCCCGGCTCGCGCCAGCAATCCCAGGTGACGCGGCTCCTGCCCAACTGGCTGATCGTCGTCGTCATCGGCGTCCTGGCCCTGTTCGTGCTCGCCCCGGTGGTCTACATCGTCCTCGCGAGCCTCAACTCGGACATCTCGGTGGCGCGCGGAGACTTCTGGCCCGCCGTTTTCACGCCGGACAACTACGCGAACATCTGGACCAACGTGGGGCTCGCCAACGGCCTCATGAACTCGATCCTCGTCGCCGGTTCGACGGCCATCGTCTCGGCGGCGCTGTCGATCGGGACGGCGTACGTGCTCGTGCGGTACCAGTTCTTCGGACGGCTCACGATCATGCGCGGCCTCCTGGCGCTGCAGTCGGTGCCCGGTACGCTCCTCGTGCTGCCGGTGTTCGTGCTGTTCTCCTCCTCGGCGACGTATCTGGGGCTCCAGGTCATCGGCACCCGATGGGGCCTCTTCATCACGTACCTGACGTTCGCGCTGCCGTTCTCGACGTGGGTCATGGTCACCTACCTGCGCGGCCTGCCGAAGGAGCTCGAGGAGGCTGCCCGGATCGACGGGGCAACGAGCCTCGGGATCCTGACGAAGATCATCCTGCCGCTCAGCTGGCCCGGCATCATCGTCTCCGGCATCTTCGCGTTCCTGCTCGGCTGGAACGACGTCCTGTTCGCGTCCGTCATGACGAATCCGGAGAGCCAGACGGCGGCCGTCGCGCTGCAGATCTTCGCGACGAGCACCGAGGGCGGCGCCATCCCGTACTACGGCCAGATGATGGCGTCCGCGCTCGTGTGCGCCGCGCCGGTCGTGTTCCTGTACCTGTTCTTCCAGAAGTACCTAGTGGGCGGCCTGACCGCCGGAGGAGTGAAATGACTGTCGAATGGGCGCTGTCCGGCTTCGGGGACGAGATCGACGACGACCCGCGGGTCCAAGCCGCCGTCATGCGCGCGCTCGGGGCGAGCCACATCGAGGTCCGGGGTGCGTGGGGCACGAACATCATCGAGCTCTCGGAGGAGCAGCTCGCCGAGCTCAAGAGGGTGTTCGACGAGGCTGGGCTCAAGGCTTCGGCGATCGCCTCGCCGATCGGGAAGGTAGACGTCGGCCTTCCGGTCGAGCACGAGGTCGAGCGACTGGACCGGGCCCTCCGAGCGGCCGAGGTCCTCGGCGCCCCCTACATCCGCATCTTCTCCTTCTATTACGAGGGCAAGGCGCCCGAGGAGGTGCGGGACGCCGTCGTCGAACGCATGACGGCGCTGGCCCGCCGCGCGGAGGGAACCGGTGTCACGCTTGTGCACGAAAACGAGAAGGACATCTTCGGCGACATCCCCGAGCGCGTCCTCGACATCGTCGAGTCCGTCGATTCCCCCGCGCTCAAGCTCGCGTGGGATCCGGCGAACTTCGTCCAGGTCGGCGTCAAGCCGTTCTCGGAAGCCTACGAGCGCCTCCGCCCCCACGTCGTGTACCTCCAGGTCAAGGACGCGCTCTTCGAGACCCGGCAGGTGGTCCCGGCAGGCGAGGGCGACGGCGAGGTGCTCCGGACCGTCGAAGCCCTCCGCGACAGCGGGTACGAGGGCTTCGCGTCCCTCGAGCCTCACCTCGCGTACGCGTACGAGACCGGGGGCTTCAGCGGCCCCTACTCGTTCGGCGTCGCGGCGCGCGCCTTCGCCAAGGTCCTCGAAGAAGCGGGCGTCGGGGTCGCCTGAGCCTCCTGCCCGCTTCCCCAGCTTCGGGACCAACCTCCCCAGTTTCCGGTTCCGGGCTCCCCGCTTTTTGCCCCGGCTTCCCCAAGTTCAGGGCCGGACTCCCCACTTTTTGGCCCGGCTTCCCCGACTTCTGGTGCCGGTATCCCCAAGTACCGCCCCCGTTTCCCCAGTTTCAGGGCCGCGTTCCCCACAATCAGAGGGGACGACGACGCGACTCGCCGACGGTTCTACACAACACGCCGCGTTCCGGCCCAGAAAGCTGGGGAAACCGGTGCTGAAGCTGGGGGACCCGGTGCTGAAGCTGGGAAACCGGCGAAGCGCCCTTCTGGGACCACCCACATTTTCCGGATGAATCGAAAGAGACGATGACTGAATCCCTTGCCTCTCACCCGGACCGGCTCTTCCCAGCCGATCCGGGGACGCGCCAGATCGCGCGCGAGCTGTATGCCGACGTCGAGCACTTCCCGATCCTGTCCCCCCACGGGCACGTCCCGGCGGAGTGGATCGCGGACGATGTCCCGTTCACGGACCCGACCGCCCTCCTCGTCACGCCCGACCACTACGTCACCCGCCTCATCCATACCGCGGGCGTGCCGCTGGGCGAACTCGGGGTGGGCGCGGGCGAGACGCTCGGAGAGGATCTCTCCCGCACGGGCTGGCGCCGCTTCGCCGAGTCGTGGCCGCTCTTCGACGGGACGGCGTCCGGGTACTGGCTGCGCAGCGAGTTCGAGCAGGTCTTCGGACTGCCGGCCGAGATGGTGGAGACGTTCTGTCCCGGCAACGCGGACGCGGTCTATGACGCGATAGCCGCGAAGTTGGCCGAGCCTGACTTCCGCCCGAGGAGGCTGTTCGAGGATTTCAACATCGAGGTCCTGGCCACGACCGATGATCCTCTGGACTCCCTCGAGGCGCACGAGCGGCTCGCGAAGGACGAGTCGTTCCGAGGCCGCGTGGTGCCGACGTTCCGGCCGGACGCGTACATCAACATCGCCCATCCGGAGTGGGCCGAGCGCATCGAGCGGCTCACGGCCGAGGCATCTGGCGGGGTCGCGGGGTTCGCAGGCTACCTGAGGGCCCTCGAAAACCGACGGCGGTACTTCGTCGATCATGGCGCGGTCTCGGCCGACCACGGCGTCCGCACCCCGCTCACCCTCAGGCTCGAGCCGTCCGAGGCCGAGGCCCTGTTCGAGAAGGCCCGCCGTGGCGAGGCGGACGCGGCGGACCGCGACGCGTTCGAGGCCCACATGATGTGGGAGATGGCGCGGATGTCGGTCGAGGACGGGATCGTCATGACGATTCACCCGGGCTCGTTCCGCAACCACCATGGCCCCACCTTCGCCGAGTTCGGCGGGGACACCGGACACGACATCCCGTTCGCGGTGAACTACACGCAAGGCGTCCACGCGCTCCTGCAGGACTTCGGCACCGCGAAGGACTTCCACCTCGTGCTGTTCACTCTGGACGAGACCGTGTTCTCGCGCGAGCTGGCCCCCCTGGCCGGTTTCTACCCGTCGGTGTACATCGGCTCTCCGTGGTGGTTCCTCGACGCGCCGGACGCGATGCTGCGCTTCCGCTCGGCCGTGACCGAGACGGCCGGGTTCTCCCGGTCCTCGGGCTTCATCGACGACACCCGCGCGTACTGCTCGATCCCCGCTCGGCATGACACTTCGCGTCGGATCGAAGCCTCGTTCCTCGCTAGGCTGGTCGCGGAGCACCGCATCACCGAGGCGCGTGCGCACGAGCTCATTGTCGACATCGTCGACCGCGCTCCCCGGCGCGTCTTCAAGCTCTAGCCGCCAGCCTGCAGTCGTCAAGCTCTAGGAGGAAGCCCATGCCGAGCACCACCACGGAGCTGCCGCTCCTGAGCCGCCACGGAGAGCCCTCGCCGCCGGTGCGGATCGTCCACCTCGGACTCGGGGCGTTCCATCGCTCCCACCAGGCGTGGTTCACGGCGAGGGCGCACGACGCGGGGGAGTGGGGGATCGCCTCGTTCACGGGCCGGCGCCCGGACGCCGCGCTCGCGCTCGCCCCGCAGGACGGCCTCTTCACGCTCGTCGAGCGCTCGGCGGACGGGGACAGCTTCGAGGTGATCGGTTCGATCGCCGAGGCCGTCGACGGAGCAGACACCGCGCGCCTGAAAGAGCTCCTCGCAGCCCCGGCCACCGCCGTCGTGACCCTCACCGTCACGGAGAAGGTGTACGACGACGACGCCCCGGACGCGCCGCTCGGGCGCCTCGTGCGCGGCCTCGCCGCGCGCCGCGCAGCGGGAGGTGGGCCGATCGCCGTCGTGAGCTGCGACAACCTCGCGGACAACGGCAAGGTGGCCAGGGGCGCCGTCGTCCGGACCGCCGAGGACCTCGACCCGGAGCTGGGCGCCTGGGTGCGCCAGAACGTGAGCTTCGTCGGCACCTCCGTGGACCGCATCACTCCGCGGACGACGCCGGAGGATGTCGCCGAGGTCGCGGAACGGTGCGGGTACCGGGATGCTTCGCCCGTTGTGGCGGAGCCGTTCGCGTCCTGGATCCTCTCGGGCGACTTCCCGGCCGGGCGTCCGGCGTGGGAGGACGCCGGGGCGCAGTTCGTCGCGGACCTCGAGCCGTTCGAGAACCGCAAGCTGTGGCTCCTCAACGGGGCCCATACGATGCTGGCCTACGCGGGCCAGCTCCGGGGGCACAAGACGGTGGCGGACGCCCTCGGCGATCCGGTGTGCCGCAGGGCGATGGCCGAGTTCTGGGACGAGGCCGCGCGGCATCTCACGCTGCCCGAGCTCGACGTGCCCGCCTACCGAGCGGCCCTGCTCGAGCGGTTCGCGAACCCGCGCATCGCGCACTACCTCGCCCAGATCGCCCAGGACGGCTCGCTCAAGCTGCGCCTTCGCTGCGTGCCGGTCCTTCAGGCTGAACGGGCGGAGGGCCGTGTGGGGCTGGGCGCGGCACGCATGATCGCTGCCTGGATCGACTGGGTCTCGGGGGCGGAGGAGATCTCGGATCCGCTCGTCGGGGCGATTCGGGAAGCCCTCGGGCGCACAGGACGGGAGCGGACGGAAGCGCTCATCCGCCTCGTCGACGCGGACCTCGCTGCGGACGCCGCCGTCGTCGACCTCATCCATGGGCTGGTCGGGTTCGCGCGCGCCTGACATGGCAATGGCTGGCAAGCGATTGCCATAATTTTCCGCAGCCTCACTATGGTTGATGGAGCAGTGAATTGTTGATGGAGCGCTGAGAACCCGCTCTGGATGGAGAGAACCATGAAGATCGTTGCCGCTGAGGTGTTTGTGACGAGCCCGTCGCGGAACTTCGTCACGCTGAAGATCACCACGGATGAGGGCATCACCGGCATCGGCGACGCGACCCTGAACGGGCGCGAGCTCGCGGTCGCGGCGTACCTGAAGGAGCACGTCGCGCAGCTGCTGATCGGCAAGGATCCGCACATGATCGAGGACACGTGGCAGTTCCTCTACCGGTCCTCGTACTGGCGCCGCGGCCCGGTGACGATGGCCTCGATCGCTGCGGTGGACATGGCGCTGTGGGACATCAAGGGCAAGGTCGCGAACCTGCCGGTGTACCAGCTCCTGGGCGGGGCGTCCCGGCGGGGGCTGCGCGCGTACGGGCACGCCTCGGGCACGGACCTGCCGTCGCTGTTCGACTCGATCCGGCACCACCTCGAGCTGGGCTACAAGTCGATCCGGGTCCAGACCGCGATCCCCGGGATCAAGGCCGTGTACGGCGTCGCCGCCCAGGCGCAGGCCTCGGGCGAGCGGTACGACTACGAGCCCGCGGGGCGGGGGGCGTTCCCGCAGGAGGAGGACTGGGACACCCGCGCGTACCTCAAGCACCTGCCGACCGTGTTCGAGGCTGTCCGGAACGAGTTCGGCCCCGACATCCCGCTCCTGCACGACGGGCACCACCGCATGACCCCGATCCAGGCGGCGAAGCTGGGCAAGGCGCTCGAGCCGTACGACCTGTTCTGGCTCGAGGACTGCACCCCCGCGGAGAACCAGGAGGGCCTGCGCCTTGTCCGCCAGCACACCACGACCCCGCTCGCGATCGGGGAGATCTTCAACACGGTGTGGGACTTCCAGTTGCTCATCCGCGAGCAGCTCATCGACTACGTGCGCGCGGCCTCGACGCACTTCGGCGGGATCAGCCCGCTGAAGAAGGTCATGGACTACGCGGCGCAGTACCAGATCAAGTCCGGTTTCCACGGCCCCACGGACATCTCCCCGGTCGGGTTCGCCGCCCAGCTGCACGTCGGCCTCGCGATCCACAACTACGGGATCCAGGAGTACATGCAGCACTCCGACGCCACGAACACCGTGTTCGAGCAGTCGATGACGTTCATCGACGGCTACCTCCACCCGGGGGACAAGCCGGGCCTGGGCGTCGAGTTCAACGAGGAGGCCGCGGCGTCGTTCCCCTACCAGCAGGCCTACCTCCCGTACAACCGCCTCATCGACGGCACGGTCCACGACTGGTGACGGAGGTGGGCGAGGTGACTCAGGCGTTGCACGTGATCGTGATGGGAGTCTCGGGCTCGGGCAAGAGCACCGTGGGGGAGTTGCTCGCGAAGGAGCTCGGCGGCGAGTATCTCGACGGCGACGTGCTGCACCCGCAGGCCAATATCGACAAGATGGCCGCGGGCATCCCGCTCACGGACGAGGACCGCGAGCCGTGGCTGCGGACGATCGGCGATCGCATGGCCTCGTCCCACGGGACGATGGTGATCGGGTGCAGCGCCCTGCGGCGGGTCTACCGCGACATCATCCGCAGCGCCGCGCCGGACAGCCGGTTCGTGCACCTCGTCGGGACCCACGAGATCCTCGCCCAGCGCATGAAGACCCGTCCCGGCCATTTCATGCCGCCAGCCCTGCTCGACTCGCAGATCGAGACGCTCGAGGACCTCGAACCCGACGAGGTGGGCGAGGTTTTCGATATCGCCCAGCCGCCGGAGCAGATCGCGCACGAGGCAGCCGAGTGGCTCCGGTCCGGTCGCATCGGTTCACGTCACTGAGCGTCATATGGGACTTTTGGATCAAGTGCCGGAGGTTGAGGTCCTTAGGTCCTGAACCGGTCGCTGGACATGTAGAAGCCCGAAAAATCAAGGCGCGGACGACGGCGGAAGGCAAGTTCCGCCGTCGTCCGCTCCTTTCGTGTCCATATCGGTAGGTTCCTCCCAGTTTCACGGTGTGTTCACTGGACATTAAGCTCGTGTGCGTTTTTTATGTGTGCACTGGCTTCATCTGCGCACTGGGGGACCGAACCGGACAAGAAGGCTGATATGGGCACCGTCAAGGCCGAGCATCCTCGGCCCCGCCACTTCCTCCTCCACCTCAGTGACACCCATCTGCTCGCCGGAGCACAGCTCGGCGGTCACCTCGATTCGGAGGCGAGCCTCGAGCGGGTCTTCGAGCAAGCGGCCGACGCCGGTGGGTCGCCCGAGGCGATCATCGTGACGGGAGACCTGGCGGACCGTGGGCAGGTCGCTGCCTACGAGCGGCTGCGGGAGATAGCCGAGCCCGCCGCCGAACGGCTCGGCGCCCGGCTCATCTGGGCGATGGGGAACCACGACGACCGCGCATCGCTCCGGTCCGTCCTCCTCCGCGAGGAGCCCTCGACGGAGCCGCTCGACCGTGTCCACTGGCTCGGCGGGCTGCGGGTCATCACGATCGACACGACCGTGCCCGGTTTCCACCATGGCGAACTCGAGTCGTCGCAGCTCGAGTGGCTCGCCGAGGAGCTCGAGTTCCCGGCCCCGGATGGGACCCTCCTCGCGATGCACCACCCGCCGGTGCCGTGTGTGCAGGAGCTCGCCGTGCTCGTCGAGCTGCGCGGCCAAGCCGCCCTCGCGGAGGTGCTCCAGGGGACCGATGTCCGCGCCATTCTGGCCGGCCACCTCCATTACTCAACGAGCGCGACATTCGCCGGCATCCCCGTCTCGGTCGCCTCGGCGACGTGCTACACCCAGGATCTCGCCGCCGTCGTCGATCCCGAGACCGGCATCCGCGGCACCCGCGGCCGCGACACGGGGCAGGCGTACAACCTTGTCCACGTGTACGGCGACACCGTCATGCATTCGGTGGTGCCCGCCGCTGGCGGCCAGACCGTCGGCAAGGAGGTGGCGCCGAGCGAGGTCGCGCGCATCCTCGCCGAAGCCGGCGTCGAGTTCCCCGAGGACGAGGGCGCCTTCCACGACGACTCCCACCCGACGACGGGAATGCTCCCCGTCCTCTGACGTCTCGGGTACAGATAATCCCCTGCTCAGGCGTTTCGGGTACGGAAACTCGGTTCTCTGGGCGTTTCGGGTACGCCAACTCCCTTCCACGGTCCGCCGAATCCCCCAACTTCACAAAGGACGACGGCGAGTCCCGTCGTCGTTCGTCAGAACCTGGGGACGTTGGCCGGGAAGGCGAAGAACTCGGACGGATCGTCTGCCGCCGGTCTTGGTCGAGGTAAGGGGAGTTGGTGTACCCGAGATGGCCTGAGGGGGGAGTTGGTGTACCCGAGACGGCTAGGGGAGGGGGCGCTCCCACGGGGCCGGGATCGGGAAGTACTTCTCCAAGAAGTCCGTGACCCGCTCCTGGCGCTCCTGGGCCGGGACCTCTGGGAATGACCCGTCATTGAGGCAGAAGAAGTCCTGATTGCGCTTCTTGAGGAGTTTCCGCAGCAGTTCGAGCCCGGCGTACGTCGTCGTGTCCACGTAGAGGACCTTCGCGTTGGACTGCGTCACCGCCCGCCCCGTGAGCAGGGCGTAGTAGTGGTACAGGGAATTCGTGACGGAGATATCGTCCTTCGCGCGGAAGCGGCTCGCGGCGGTCGCCTTGAACTGCGGCGCGAATTCCTCCTCCATCTCGAGCAGCACGCTCTTCCGCAAGGGGGCGGCTGTGTGCTCGAGGTGCCGGGTCGTGATGCGGCCGAACCGTTCGTAGAGGAGGCGCCGATTCACCCGGGCCGCGTTCTCGAAGCCCGAGCGCGAGAGGTGGTTGTCGCCGAGGCCGATGCGCGTGGTCGCCTCGATGAACTTCGTGATTCCGCCCGGCGAGAAGAACATGTCGGGGCCGATGGGCCGGCCGAAGAACATGTCGTCGTTCGAATACAGGAAGTACTCCGAGAGGCCCTGGATGTGCTGGAGCTGGGACTCGATGGCTTGGGAATTGAACACGGGCAGCACCGACGGGTCGCGGAAATGCTCCTCGGCCCGGACGATCGTGACCTTCGGATGATCGGCGTCCAGCCATTCGGGAATCTTCGAGTCAGTGCAGATGAAGATCCGTCGGATCCACGGCGCGAACATGTGCACGGATCGCAGAGCGTACTTGAGTTCGTTGATCTGACGGTAGCGGGCCTCCGCCTCGTCCCCCTCGCCGAGGGTCACGCCTGGCAGGAAGGATGACCGGTAGCGGAGGTAGTCGGGGTCGCTCCCGTCGACCCACGAGAAGACGATGTCGATCTCGAAGTCGATATCTGTGGCGTGGTCCGCGAACATGTTCTCGATCGTGGGCCACGTGCGCCCGAAACGCTCGACCGTTCCGCGCACGGCCTCTGAAACGGGGATGGTGCGGCGCGTGAGCGAGTTCTCGATGGGGAGGTACAGGAGATCGCCCTCCCACCTCCAGAGCTCGATCTGGACGCCGGTCTCCTGCCTGTAGAGGAGGCCGCCCTCGGGCTCGAGGCGGGGCCGGTATAGCCGGAACATCCGGGCGTTTCCGCTTGCAGCGAGCCGGCCGTCGGCCACGAGCAGCGCGTCGCCTTTCCGCGCGTCGACCGTGATGGAGTAGAAGGGCTCATTGCGGCAGGCCGCGACGAGGGCGTCGCGGAGCTCCTTACGCTGCCTCCAGTCGACGGCGATCACAGGCCGGGCGTCGTTGCCGCGCACGAGGAGGAAGGGGATCCCCGCATTGTCGAGCACGTCGCGGACGAAGAGGAGGTCCTCGACCATCGCCTCGTGCGGGGTCAGGGTCCGGTTGACGAGCGCGTAGCCGCGCTTGGTCCTGATGACGTCGTCTCGGTCCCCGAGGCGCCGTCCGGCCGCGGCTGAAGTGACCTCCTGCACAGGTTCGACCCCCGCCGCGTCTGGCGTGGCGAAATAGACCTCGTCGGGCGTCGTGGAGTCCATGGATGCCTTTCGCGCGCTGATGCCGGCGGCGCCGCCCAAACGTGTCGGAGGCAGCAATTAGAATCGTAGCCATGACTGCGCCCCTTGACTCAGCACTGCCCGACCTGGCCGCCGCCCGGGCGCGCCTCCTCGAGCTCATCAAGGAGCTCGCCGTCGTCCACGGCCGCGTGACGCTCTCGAGCGGCAAGGAAGCGGACTACTACATCGACCTCCGCCGCATCACGCTCCACCACGAGGCCTCGCAGCTCGTGGGCCGCGTCATGCTCGATCTCATCGACCAGGCCGGCGTCGGGGTCGAGGCCGCCGGCGGTCTCACCATGGGCGCGGACCCCGTAGGTACCGCGATTATGCACGCCGCGCGTGAGGCTGGCCGCGAGGTCGACGCCTTCGTGGTCCGGAAGGCGCAGAAGTCCTACGGGATGGGCCGTCAGGTCGAGGGGCCCTCGGTCGAGGGGCGGAAGGTCGTCGTCGTCGAGGACACGTCGACGACGGGCGGTTCTGCGCTCACCGCCGTCGAGGGCGTGCGGAATGCTGGAGGCGAGGTGACTGCCGTCGTCGTCATCGTGGACCGCGCGACGGGCGCGAAGGAGCGCATCGAGGCCGAGGCCGGCGTGCCGTACCTCTATGCCTTCAGCAAGGATGAGCTCGGACTCGACTGAGCGGCCGCAAGGAAATCCCGGCCTCGACGAGGGCGGGATCCGGCGCCTTGCCGCGATGCTGCGCTCCGCGGAGCACCTGCAGCGCGTCTCGCGGCGGGCGTTCCTGAGCGGGAGCATCACCGCGGGGCTCCTCGCAGCCGACATGCTCACCACGCGGGTGATCCAGAGCCAGCGGCGGCAGACGGTCGTGCTCACAGCGAACGACGACGACGCCAAGCGGCGCTTTCCGGGCACCTCCTGGGTCCTGTTCCCCGGCTACAAGACCAGCTGGGAGGAGGCCCAGCTCATCATCACGTTGCTCGCGCCATCGCTCGGGGACCGCGGGCAGCTCGCGGCGGTGGGCTATTCGAACGACGGGCTCGACATCGATCAGGTCATCGCGGCCATCCTCGGGTACGCGAACGAGAATCGGCTCACGGAGCTGCACTTCTATGGGCACTCGTTCGGGGGAATGCTCGCCGTCGAGGTGGCGTCCCGCTTGCTGGAGTTGGCGGCGTCGACCGGGGCGAATGTTCCTAGGGTGGGCGCAATCGTCCTCGACTCTTCGCCGGCCTCCAAGTACGACGTCAAGGACCTCACCTGGTTCGAAGGCGTCGTCGACCTGTATGAGCTGGGATTCCGGGTCCCTAGCGTGCTGCGCGGGGGCTACGAGCTCGGCGAACGGATCATCAACAAGCACGAGCGGACCTGGAGACAGGTCCTCGACCAGACGCTTGAGCAGCTCACACCGCTCGCGCCGTCGAGCGTGCTCATCCAGACGGAGTCCCAGTACATCTACGACTGGGAGGGCACCCGGTTCGAGGGCGAGTTGGGGCAGATCCAGATGGGCTTCATCGGGAATCCCGGCGATCAGACCGTGGACTACGATTCGGCCCGTGCGCGCTGGCAGCAGTACTTCCCGGACAACCTCGTCTCCTCCTCGCTCCAGACGTCCGGAGCCTTCCCGGCGCACGCGAGCCCGCAGTGGAACTCGGCGCTCTACAACAACGTGCTCGGGAAGCTGCTCCCGCTGCTGCTCCCCCTGCCGCGACCGGTTGGAGGCGCTGGCGGCGGGGCAGGGTAGGGCTGAACTACTTGCGCCGTCAGCTCCGCAGGGTTCTCACCCTGCGGAGCTGACGGCGCGACGGGAAGTGAGTCGTTAGACGGCCGCGGAGCGGACGACGGCGGGTGCTGGCCGTCGTCGTCCGCCGGATTCCGCCCGCTCAGGACAGCGAAGACAGCGCGCTCAGCCCGGCGGTCGGGAACGGCCGCGGGAAGACGCTCGGCTGAGGGGCCGGGGGTTCCCCGAGCTCGACCGCGACGGGCTCTGAGCCGACCTCGACGATCCCGCCGCGCACGCTCACGTCGAGGGGATCGCCGGCATCGACCTGAAGCTCGAGCTGCCCTGGTGTGAGCCGCGCCCGCAGCGAACGGCCTTGGAGCTGCAGCCGGAACTCGAGGCTCTCCCAGTCCTCGGGGAGTCGCGGGTCGAAGTACGGCAGCGGGCCCTGGTCGCGGAAGCCGGCGAAGCCGTTCACGAGCGCGGCCCATACCCCGCCCGCTGAGGCCGTGTGGACGCCGTCGATCGTGTTCTCGTGCAGGTTGTCGAGGTCGATGAAGGCGGCCGTGTTGAAGTGCCGCACTGCCTCAGGGGTGTAGCCGACCTCGGCCGCCATGATGCCCTGGACGCAGGCCGAGAGCGTCGAGTCCCCGGTGGTGATCGGGTCGTAGAAGTCGAAGGCCCTCTGCTTCTCCTCCGCAGTGAAGTCCTGCCACTGAAGGAGCATGGCGAGCACTGCGTCCGCCTGCTTGAGGACCTGGTGGCGGTAGATCACGAGCGGGTGGAAATGCAGGAGCAGCGGGTACTGCGACCGGGGCGTCTCCCAGTCCCACGGCTCGAGCGTCATGAAGTCGTTGTCCTGCGCGTGAACCCGCATGTCCGGGTCGTAGGGCAGGGCCATGCGCTCCGCGATGTGCGACCACAGGAGCCGCTCGGTCTCGGAGACCGCCGGATGGGCCAGCGACGCGGCGGCGCGCAGATTGAAGCGGGCCATCACGTTCGTGTACAGGTTGTCGTTCACGACCGCCGTGTACTCGTCCGGGCCCGTGACGCCGTGGATGTGGAACTGGCCGTTCTTGCCGAAGAAGCCGAGCGAGGCCCACATGCGGGCAGTCTCGATGAGCAGGTCGCCGCCTTCGCCCCCGAGGAACTCCTGGTCGCCGCTCGCCCAGGCGTAGCGCGCCGCGGCGTACGCGATGGCCGCATTGATGTGGAACTGGGCCGTGCCCGCGGCGTAGTAGGCGCTCGCCTCCTGCCCGTTGATGGTGCGCCACGGGAAGAGGACGCCGTCAACGTTGAGTTCCGACGCGCGTGCCGCGGCCGCAGGCAGCATCTCGTGGCGGAACTTCAGGACCTGCCGGGCCGCCTCCGGGTCCGTGTACGTGAGGTAGGGCAGGACGTAGATTTCCTGGTCCCAGAAGTAGTGGCCCTCGTATCCCGAGCCGGTGACCCCCTTCGCGGGAACGCCGGCAACACCCGCATGCGAGGTCGCCTGGGCGAGCTGGAAGAGGTTCCAGCGCACGGCCTGCTGGAGCTCGGGCGGGCCGCCGATCGTGATGTCCGCGGCGGCCCAGTAGCGCTCGAAGCGGGTCTTGCTCTCCTCGAGGAGCTCTTCGAAGGTGCGAAGCGAGGCGGCGGCGGCCTCCGTGAGGGCATTCACGCAGCCAGTCGGCTCGAGGGCGTCGCCCGCGAGATCGGGCGCGTTCTGGGCGCCGACGGCGTAGCTCACGCGCTTTTCGAGACGGAAGGTCTCGTGCGGGTCGATCGGCAGGACGTAGCGGACACTCCCGCGATCCGCCTCGGCCTCGGTCGAGAAAGGCGGCATGGGCGTGTTTGCGACGTGGTCGACGGCGACCGCGACGTGCTGCCGCGAGGCGACAGTGGTCCACGCGAGGCGCAGGTTCCCGTTCGCGCCCTCCGCGAGGGCCGAGTCGAGGACGCGGCCGGCGTGCCGACCGGCGCGGCGCGGGTCGTGGTCCGAGTGGTCATCGCGCGGCTGGTCCTGGCGATTGACGACGACGGACGCCACGTCCGCGACGATCCGGCGGTCCGCACTGATCTCGAGTTCGATGCCGAGGCTCGCGCGCGTGGCCGCGCCGACCACCCGGCGCTCGCGGGTCGTGACGCGCGCGCCGGACATGCACTGCCACACGATCGTGCACTCGTACACGCCGGTCCGGAAGTCGAGCCGTCGTTGGAAGTCCCCGACTTGGGAGGTGGCGAGGCTCAGCTGTTCGCCGTCCACCCGCACGACCGTCTCGTGGGCGTCCGGGACGTAGAGGATGCGCTGGCCCTGCTTGGCGAAGCCGTAGGCGCTCTCCGCGTGGCGGATGTCGAACGTCTCGTGGAACCCGTTGAGAAACGTGCCGGGCAGTGCGCCGTCCGCTTCCGCCATGTGCGCTCCGCGGATCCCGAGATGCCCATTGCCGAGGCTGAAGAGCGTCTCGAGCGTTCCCTCAGTGCCGGGAACGTGGCTCGTCTCGACAAGGGCCCACTCGTCGAGCGGGAAGCGGTGACGGTCTGCGGTCACAAGGGTCATAGGGTTGCCGTTTCTGAATGGGGGATGGGCCGGCTGGTTGGCATCCGGTCCGCAGGAGTGGGTCTGTCCAGGCGGGGTTTTGTGCAGGCGGGGGCTAGATGAGCTCGGCGAGGTCGTCGACGACGTAGGTCGCGCCAGCCGCCTTCAGGACCTCGGATCCGGCCCCGCGGTTCACTGCGACGACCGCACGGAACCCACCGGCCGCTCCGGCTTGGACGCCCGAGACGGCGTCCTCGACGACGATACACGCCGAGCGCTGGGCGCCGAGCAGCTCCGCGGCGCGGACGAACGTCGAGGGGTCCGGCTTTCCCGGCAGGCCCTCGCGAGCCGCCACCGCGCCGTCGACCACTATCGGGAAGGCACCCGCAAGGCCCGCCGCCCGCAGCACGGCGGGCGCGTTGCGGGACGAGGAGACGACGGCGAGCCTGACCCCACGCTCCTGAGCCGCCTCGACGAGGCGCACGGAACCGGGGTAAGGATCGACGCCCTCGGTCTCAATGATGGTGTTGAAGAGGCGATTCTTGCGGTTGCCGAGGCCCTGGACTGTCTCGTGGGCGGCGTCGTCGTCATCGGGGCCCTCAGGAAGGGTGATGCCACGCGACGCCAGGAAATCTCGGACCCCGTCGAAGCGCGGCTTGCCGTCAATGTGGTCGAAGTAGTCGGCGTCGGCATAGGCGGGACCGCGGCCGGCGGCCGTCAGGTATTCCTCGAAGAGGCGGCGCCACGCGAGCTCGTGGACGACCGCAGTGGGCGTGAGAACCCCGTCGAGATCAAAGAGCAGGGCCTCGGTGCCGGTCCAGATATCCAGCTTGGTCTGGGACAGCATCGGCATTGTCCTTACGTGGTTCAGCGCCGGGAGCGGCGGGTTTTCTTGCGTTCAGTGAGCTTGTGGGCCCCGACGCCCGCAAGAGTGTAAGCAGGTGATGCAAGCGTTTACAAGGTCGCCGGGGGAAGCCCTCTCACGATCGTCCCGTCAGGCATGAGAAACGGCCCGCTCCGAGCAAGGTACACGTTGCTTGCAACCGTTGTCGCGGTGGCGAGGAGTGGGACCGCCCACAGCGCAACGGGGGTGTCCCGGAGGAGGATAGCCGCCGCAAACGGAACCACGAGCCACGACGCAAAGCCGACCGAGGCTGTGGGCAGATCCGTCCAAACCCGGCGGCTGATCTGGCCGAGCCGAACCGACAGGAGCGTGCCCGCCGCCAACAGGGCCGTTGAGCTACTCACCGTTACCAACAGAGGGAGCGGCGGGGTGAACCCCAGCATTAGCACAAGCGCCCCGAGACCAGACGAGAGGAAGGTCCAATAGCCGGCAATCTTTCGCCTCTGAATGTCTGATTCCATGTGAATCGGATATCCGTCCCGTGCTTGTCGTCAGGGCAACGTCTCAATTCCCCTGATCTTGTCCCTTGGGGACGCACATCGCGTCCTTGGGAGAGATCTAGTCGACAAGTATCTTCTGGAGCAATCGCGTGCCGCGATGAAGCGCCGCCGCTCCCTGCGAGAGCGCACCTTTCGTCCGAGGGCGCACCTCTAGAGCGGTTGCGAGGTGCGCTCTCGCATGAAACGTACGCTCTCGGGACAAACGTGCGCCTTCGGACGGGCTGCCTGGGTCAGAGTTGCTTCAGCAGCTCCGCGACCGAGCTCACGACCTGGTTCGGGCGGAAGGGGAACGTCTGGATGTCGTGCTGCTGGGTGATGCCGGAGAGAACGAGGACGGTGTGCAGCCCGGCCTCCATGCCTGCGACGATGTCGGTGTCCATGCGGTCGCCGATCATTGCCGTTGTCTCGGAGTGGGCATCGATCTGGTTCATCGCCGAGCGGAACATCATGGGGTTGGGCTTCCCGATCGTGTAGGGCTCGCGCCCCGTGGCCTTCGTGATGAGGGCGGCGATGGCGCCGGTGGCGGGCAGGACGCCCTCCTTCGAAGGGCCAGTCGCGTCGGGGTTGGTAGCGATGAACCGCGCACCGTCGACGATGAGCCGGATCGCCGTCGTGATGGCGTTGAACGAGTAGGTGCGGGTTTCGCCGAGCACCACGTAGTCCGGGTCCTGGTCGGTGAGGATCATGCCCGCCTCGTGGAGCGCCGTCGTGAGCCCCGCCTCGCCGATACAGTAGACGCGCGCCCCTGGCATCTGATCCTTGATGAAGACCGCCGTCGCGAGCGCCGAGGTCCAGATGTTCTCCTCGGGGATCGAGAGCCCGGAGCCCCGGAGGCGGGCGGCGAGGTCGCGCGGCGTGAAGATCGAGTTGTTCGTCAGGACGAGGAAGCGCCGGGACGTGTCGACCCAACGCTGGATGAGTTCGGGAGCGCCGGGAATCGGGTGGTTCTCATGGACGAGCACGCCGTCCATGTCGGTCAGCCAGCACTCGATCTCCTCGCCGCTGCGGTACACGACCTTGCTTCCAGCCGGGGCGGGGGTGGGAATCGTGTCGGTGTCGGGCGGGGTCGCGAGGGAGCCGTCGCGCTCGGCGGTCGTGGATGTGGAGTCGGCCATGGTTCCTCCTGATGGGGGACGGTCTGCGTCCAGTCTTCCACCTCGCTTCCGAGCCCGGGCAATGAGTTTCCACACAGGCGCAGATGCGGAATTGAATAGCTTCTGCTTCCGCATCTGCGCCTTTAGACTCGTCGCATGCCACTCCTCCGTATAGCCGAGGCCGCCAGCCTCCTCGGCGTGAGCGACGACACCGTGCGGCGCTGGGTCGACTCCGGCGTCCTCACCGCCACGAAGGACGCCTCCGGACGCTCCGCGGTCGACGGCGCCGAACTCGCGGACCTCGCCCGCCGACAGGCGACGACGCCGCGTGACGCGAGCGGCGTGGCTCGCTCCGCGCGGAACAGTTTCGTCGGCCTCGTGACGAGCGTGATCGAGGACCGCGTCATGGCCCAGGTCGAGCTGCAGTGCGGCCCGTACCGCGTCGTCTCGCTCATGAGCTCGGAAGCCGTCCGGGAGCTCGGGCTTGAGCCGGGCAGCGTCGCGACCGCGGTCGTGAAGGCCACGACCGTCATCGTCGAAACCAGCGGGGGGAAAGTCTCATGAAGGCTCTGCTGAATCAAGCTCTGGGGGCGGCCGGCGTCGTCCTCGCCTTGGCGCTCACGGCGTGCGGGGGGACGACGACGGCAGGCGGCAGTGCGTCGTCGTCCGCCTCCTCGGGGGGTACCCTCACGGTCTTCGCCGCCGCCTCGCTCACGGCCACGTTCACCGAACTCGGCCACGACTTCGAGGCTGCCCATCCGGGCTCGAAGGTGAACTTCAACTTCGGCGGATCCTCCGACCTCGTCTCCCAGCTCCAGAACGGCGCGCCAGCGGACGTCTTCGCGTCCGCGGACCAGACGAACATGACCAAGGCGACCAACGCCGGTCTCGCCGCCGGCACCCCGCAGGTCTTCGCGACGAACGTGCTCGAGATCGCGGTCCCGCCGTCGAACCCCGCCGGGATCCACACGTTCCAAGACCTCACGAAGGCAGGTGTGCGGCTCGTGGTCTGCGCCCAGCAGGTGCCGTGCGGGAGCGCGGCGCAGAAGGCGGCGAAGGCTGCGGGTCTCACCCTCAAGCCCGTGAGCGAAGAGCAATCCGTCACCGACGTCCTCGGCAAGGTCATCTCGGGCGACGCCGACGCTGGGCTCGTGTACGTCACGGACGTCAAGGGCGCGGGCAGCAAGGTGAGCGGAGTGGCTTTTCCGGAATCGTCGGCGGCGGTCAACAGCTACCCGATCGTGGCGCTCAAGGATTCCAAGAACGCCGCCCTCGCCCAGGAGTTCGTCGATTTCGTCCGCGGGGCTCAGGGGCAGAAGGTGCTCGGCGATGCCGGCTTCGGCGCGCCCTGAGCCGCGCGGATACTCCGGCCTCCCGCGCTGGATCTACCTACCAGCCGCGCTCGGGGTCCTGTTCGTTCTGGTGCCCCTGGCCGGGATGCTCACGCGCGTCGACTGGCTGCACTTCATCCCGCTCATCACGTCCGACTCGTCACTCGCCGCGCTCCGCCTGAGCCTCGAGACGGCCGTTGCGAGCACGGCAGCGTGCCTCGTCCTCGGTGTCCCGATGGCCCTCGTGCTCGCGCGGGGGCCCGTCCGCGGGCGGCGTTGGCTTCGCGCCCTCGTGCTGCTGCCGCTCGTCCTGCCGCCCGTCGTCGGCGGCCTCGCGCTCCTCTATACGTTCGGGCGGCTCGGGCTTGTCGGCCAGTGGCTCGACATCGTCGGCGTGCAGCTCGCGTTCACGACCCTGGCCGTCGTCATGGCGCAGACGTTCGTTTCGCTGCCGTTCCTCGTGGTGAGCCTCGAAGGGGCTCTCCGGACCGCCGGAGGGCGGTATGAAGCCGTCGCGGCGACTCTCGGCGCCGCGCCGACGCATGTGTTCTGGCGAGTGACGCTCCCCCTCGTGGCGCCGGGCCTCGCGTCCGGGCTCGTGCTCTCGTTCGCGCGGAGCCTCGGCGAGTTCGGGGCCACGCTGACCTTCGCGGGCAGCCTCGAAGGCGTCACGCGCACCCTCCCGCTCGAGGTCTACCTCCAGCGCGAGGTCGATCCCGACGCCGCGGTTGCCCTCGCGCTTGTGCTCGTCGTGGTGGCTGCCCTCGTCGTCGGCGTCGCGTACGGGCGCCGCTTGGCCGGGGCGGTCTCGGCGTGAGCTTCCGGCTGGAGGCAGCGATCGGGGAGCGGGGGTTCGACGCGGCGCTCGAAGTGCAGGACGGCGAGACGGTCGCTGTCCTCGGGCCCAACGGTGCGGGGAAGTCGACGCTCTTCGCGCTCGCCGCGGGCCTGCTCCGGGCAGACTCCGGACGTGCCGTGCTGGACGGGCGCGTGCTGTTCGACGACGGCGCGTGGGTCCCGCCGCACGCCCGCGGCGTCGCGCTCCTCGCCCAAGAGCCGCTGTTGTTCCCCCACCTGAACGTCGTCGACAACGTCGCCTTCGGCCCGCGCGCGTCGGGCGCTTCGCGGCGTGCGGCGCGTGCGGCGGCCGAGCGTTGGCTCGGCGAGGTCGACGCCGTCGAGCTCGCCGAGAGGCGCCCCGCCCAGCTCTCGGGCGGCCAGGCTCAGCGGGTCGCCATTGCCCGGGCCCTCGCCGCCGAGCCCCAGCTCCTCCTGCTCGACGAGCCCTTTGCGGCGCTCGACGTCGCCGTCGCCCCCGCGCTGCGGCGCCTCCTGAGGCGCGTGCTCGCCGAGCGCACCGCGGTGCTCATCACCCACGAGGCCCTCGACGCTCACATGCTGGCAGACCGTGTCGTTGTGCTCGAGGCCGGCCGTGTCGTGGAGGAGGGGCCGACGGCGGAGCTGCTCGAGCGCCCACGGAGCCGCTTCGCCGCCGGGCTCGCCGGGCTCAACTTCCTTGAGGGGCGAACGATGGCGCCCGGTCGGCTCCGGGTCGAGGGCCTGGGTGAGGTGTTCGGCGTGGAGCCCTCGGAGACGGAGGCTGCGGAGGAGGGAGAAGTTGGGCTGGCGGGAGAAGTTGCGCTGGCGGGGGAGCGTGCGGGCGAGGAGGCAGTCGCGGTTTTCCGGCCCGCCGACGTCTCCGTCTATCGCCCTTCAGAGGTTCCGCACGGTTCGCCCCGGAACGCTTGGCGCGCCGTCATCGAGGAACTCGAACCCCGCGGCCCGCAGGTACGCGTTCACGCCGCGGCCCTCCGCACCACCATCGTTGCCGATCTGACTCCAGCGGCAGCCGCCGAGCTCGACCTCGGGCCGGGCTCCGCCGTCGTACTCGTGGCCAAGGCCGCGGCGGTGACGGTGTACTCGGCATAGACGGTGTACTCGGCATAAGGGAGCTGCTTCCCTCCTCTACGCTGGTCCGGTGATGCACGAGGGCGAGGGCGGAGAGCGCGAAGTCGAGGTCGGAGTCGGGCCGTGGGAGGGCACCTGGCCCGAGGGCGACCACTGGGATCACGATCTCCTGGCCCAAGGCGACCGCCGAAACGTCCTCGACCAGTACCGCTACTGGAAGCACGAGGCGATCGTCGCCGAGCTGGACACCCGTCGGCACGAGTTCCACGTCGCGATCGAGAACTGGCAGCACGATCTCAACATTGGCACGGTTGTACGGACCGCGAACGCGTTCCTCGCCAAAGAGGTCCACATCATCGGACGACGGCGTTGGAACCGTCGGGGCGCGATGGTCACCGACCGCTACCAGCACGTCCGGCACCACGCGACGGTCAACGAGTTCGTGGAGTGGGCGCGGTCGGAGGATCTGGTGATCCTCGGCGTCGACATCTTCCCGGATTCCGTGCCGCTCGAGACGTTCGACCTGCCGCGTCGGTGCGTCCTCGTCTTCGGCCAGGAGGGTCCGGGCCTCACACCCGAGGTCCACGCCGCCGCCGAGGCAACGCTCTCGATCGAGCAGTTCGGCTCGACCCGCTCGATCAATGCGGCCTCAGCAGCGGCGATCGCAATGCACGCATGGATCCGGCGGCACGTCTTCGGCCAACTTCCGAACGCTGGCTGAGGGTGGCTGGGGTTGGCTGGGGCTGGCTGGGGGCTGGCTGAAGCTGGCTGGGGTTGGCGAGAGCCGCGCCTTCCCCCCGATGTTTCGGGTACAGATAATCGCCCTCTCTGGCCTCTCGGGTACGCCAACTCGCTCGTCCGGAGTGGGGCCGCCTTCGAGGGCGAGGTTCGCGTACCCGAAGTCTCCTATGTGATGAGTTGGTGTACCCGAAACGCTTACGGAATTCTCGGGGCGGAAGGCTCCTGTTCAGCCTGCCGTTCGCAAATACTCCGCATGGCGCGCCTGTGCCTCGCGGACCTTCGCTCGGATCGCCTCGACGTCCTTCGCCTTGTCCCGGTACTTCTTGTCCATCTTCTCGATGGCCGTGACCTCGTCCGTGAGGTCCTGGTAGACGCGCTCGCGTTCGGCAGGGTCCGCGGTGTACCCGAGATCGAGGTAGCTCTCGGCGTGCCGACGGGCATTGTTGATTGCGGTCTGCGCCTTTCCGGCCGGGCTCACTAGAGACGCGACGATCGTGACCGCGAGGACGCCGATGATGACGGCGAGTGAGAGGCCCGTGGTCACCTCGAAGACCTGAACATGGTGGCCGCCGTTGATGAACGGGAGCGTGTTCTCGTGCAGCGCGTGGAGCACCAGCTTGGCCCCGATGAACGCGAGGATCGCCGCGAGGCCGAACGAGAGGTAGATGAGGCGGTCGAGCAGACCGTCGAGGAGGAAGAAGAGCTGCCGGAGGCCCATGAGCGAGAACGCGGTCGCCGTGAACACGATGTAGGCGTTCTGGGTCAGGCCGAAGATCGCGGGGATCGAGTCGAGCGCGAACAGGACGTCCGTTCCGCCGATGGCCACCATGACAAGGAGCATCGGCGTGAGGACGCGCTTGCCGTTCTCGACCGTGAAGAGCTTGTCGCCGTCGTAATTCTCCGAGGTGTGGAAGAACTTTCGTGCCAATCGGACGATGACGTTGTCCGCTTCCTCTTCCCCGTGGCTCTCGGGCTTGAGCAGATGTCCCGCCGTGATGAGGAGGATCGCCCCGAAGACATAGAAGATCCAGGCGAAGCTGTTGATGAGTGCGACGCCGAGGAAGATGAACACCGTCCGCGCGATGAGCGCGAAGACGATTCCGAACAGCAGGACCTTCTGCTGGTCCTCCCGCGGGACACGGAAGCTCGCGAGGATCACAAGGAACACGAAGAGGTTGTCGACGGAGAGCGCCTTCTCCGTGATGAAGCCGGCGAAGTACTGACCGCCCATCTCCGTACCGCCGAGGACGAGGACGACGACGCCGAACAGTACCGCGGCGCCGACGTAGGCGGCGGACCAGAGGGCTGCTTCGCGAAGGGTCGGCGCGTGTGCCTTGCGGATGTGGAAGAAGTAGTCGAAGGCCAGAAGGGCCAGGATCACGAGGATCGTGATGGTCCAGACGAGGGGGGAGATGGACATGGAGTCCCTTTCGCAAGGTAGGCGTGACCGCCACAAGTCTTTCCACCCGTCGGCCGGACGTTTCGTCCTTCTGACAGGCCGCCGCACCCGGCCAGGCTCCCGTGCCCGACGTGTTGACGTGTGCGGCGCGTTGGATACTCCCCTGCGCGACTTCAAGCCTACCGGGCGCGCTGCCGATCCCCAATTCACAGGAAATTCACAAACTCACAGAAAACTCTCAGCTATTCGTCTCTCCCTGCAAAGGTTGTTTCACAACTAGTGTCGCTCCCAGCCGAGACATTCACGCCAGTCTCGGGACGGGAGAAGATCCATGCCTGAACATCAACGGTCCCCTCGACTTTCGCTCCGCGTCTTCGCGCTCGCTGCGGCCGTCACCTGCGTCGCAGGCCTCGGAACCGCAGCCTCCGCCGTCGCCTCGCCGCCCAGCCCCCCGCCGTCGCACTCCAAGGCGTATCCGGGCTCCGTCCCGCCCTGGGCCGGCTCGCGGACGAAGACCGGCAACCCGCTCAGCAACACGACGGTGGAGGGTGAGATCTACCTCAACCTCCGCAACCTTGCGGGTGCGAAGGCCACGGCCGACGGGGTATCGACACCGGGCAGCGCGAGCTATGGGCAATACCTCACACCCCAGCAGTGGATCGACACCTACGCCCCGACCCAGGCCTCCTTCGATGCGACCGTTAACTGGCTCAAGTCGCAGGGCATGGCCATCACCGGCACTCCGCAGAGCCGGCTCTACGTCGTCTTCCGGGGCACCGTCGCCCAGATCAACGCGGCATTCAGTACCAGCGAGCAGAATTACAGCTTCGATGGCCAGACCCTCATCGGCCCCGCCAGCGCCCCCTCGGTTCCCGCGGAACTCGGCGACGCGATCCAAGGCATTTCGATCGATCAGGGCAAGCTCCTGACCCATCCCACGAACGCGACGCCGAATTCGGGCGAGGCCGCCCCCGCGGCAAGCAAGCCGATCCAACCGCCGCTCAACGTTCCCTGCTCTGACTACTGGGGCCAGAAGACCGCCACGCTTCCCGAGGCCTACGGGACAACGAGCTTCCCGACCAATATCTGCGGCTACACGCCCGCCCAGCTTCAGGGTGCCTACGGGATCTCGCCTGCGGGCACGGTGAACGCGACGGCTGGCGCCGGCCAGAAGGTCGCCATCATCGACGCCTACGCTTCGCCGACGATTGTCCAGGACACCAATACCTGGTCGGCCGCGAGTGGGGTCCCACAGCTCGCGGCCGACCAGTACCAGCAGATCGTCCCCGACTCGCGGATGTTCCTCGACAAGGCTCTGTGCCAAGAGCCGAGTGGCTGGCAGGGCGAGCAGACGCTTGACGTGGAGGCCGTCCACGGTATGGCTCCTGCCGCCAACATCCTCTACGTCGGCGGCAACAACTGCGGCGGCGGCCTCGACCTGGCCATGTCGACCATCCTCGACAGCCACCTCGCCAACATTGTCTCCAACAGCTACGGCAACACAGGCGAAGCGCTCCCCGCGAACACGCTCATGGGCGAGCAGAACATCCACCTTCAGGCGGCGGCGGAAGGCATCGGCCTCTACTTCTCGAGCGGCGACTCAGGGGACGAGGTGGCCAACCTCGGGTACGCTTCGCCGGACTTCGCGGCCAGCTCGCCCTACGTCACCGCGGTCGGTGGCACTAGCCTCGCGGTTGGCCAAGATGGCAGCTATCTCTTCGAGACAGGCTGGGGAACGGCGCGCCAGCGCGTGGTCCAGGATTCAACCGGCCAGCTCGTCTACGCCGGCTCGCTCCCGGGCCCGTTCCGCTTCGGCGCTGGCGGTGGCACGAGCGCCGTCTTCGCCCAGCCTGCATATCAGGTAGGCACGGTTCCGGCGTCGCTCGCCCAGGGCCACCGCGTCTCGCCGGATGTCTCGTCCCTCGCTGACCCGTACACCGGCTACCGCATCGGCTACAGCCCGATCACGAACGACAACGTCCTCAAGACCGGTTCCTTCGGCTTCGAGGGCATCGGTGGCACGTCGCTCGCCTGCCCGCTGACCGCCGCCCAGATGGCGGTCGCCCAGGGCTCCTCGGGGAAGGTCATCGGCTTCGCCAATCCGGCAATCTACACCGCGGCGGCCGCGGGTGGCGCCCAGCGCGACGTCGTCCCACCGGCTCACGAGAAGGCGGTCGCCTTCTCGAGCACGGTCAGCGGCAACACCTACCTCGTCGGGATGAACCACGATTCGTCGCTGTTCACCGCCCCCGGCTACGACGACGTCACCGGCGTCGGCAGCATGACCGAGGGCTTCGCTCAGCAGGTGGCCGCGCTGCACTAGCGGCCACTCACAAGGCCTGCTCTTCCCTTGGGGGAGCGGATGGGAGGACGACGGCGGCGCGTGGGGCGCCGTCGTCGTCCTTGCTTTTGCAGGCCTCAGATGTCCCTGCGACGGCGGCCGCGCTGTCATCTGCCGGTCGGCACATCACTGCCGCGGCGCCTCTCGCTAGGATGTGAAGTGGCCAGCACACCGCCGCGCAGTTTTGCCGCACGGACCTGAATCGAGGAGATTCCATGCCTATCGCCACCCCTGAGAAGTACGTCGAGATGATCGATGCCGCCAAGAACGGCGGCTACGCGTTCCCGGCGGTCAACGTCACCTCGTCCCAGACGCTCAACGCGGCGATCCGCGGCTTCGCCGAGGCCGGTTCCGACGGGATCGTGCAGGTCTCCACCGGTGGCGCCGCTTACTGGTCGGGCGCGTCCGTGAAGGACATGGTCGCCGGCTCGCTCGGCTTCGCGGCGTTCGCGCGCGAGGTCGCGAAGAACTACGACGTCAACATCGCCCTGCACACCGACCACTGCCCGAAGGACAAGCTCGACGGCTTCGTCCTGCCGCTCCTCGCGGCGTCCGAGGCCGAGGTCAAGGCGGGCCGGAATCCGCTGTTCAACTCGCACATGTGGGACGGCTCGGCCGAGACGCTCGAGGAGAACCTTCGTGTCGCGAAGGACCTCCTGGCGCGGACGTCCGCCGCCAAGATGATCCTCGAGGTCGAGATCGGCGCGGTTGGCGGCGAGGAGGACGGCGTCGAGAACGCGATCAACGAGAAGCTGTACTCGAGCGTGTCCGACGGCCTCGCGACCGTCGAGGCGCTCGGCGCCGGCGAGAACGGCCGCTACATCACCGCCCTCACGTTCGGCAACGTCCACGGCGTCTACAAGCCGGGCAACGTCAAGCTCCGCCCCGAGATCCTCAAGGAGATCCAGGCCGAGGTCGGCGCGAAGATCGGCAAGGACAACCCGTTCGACCTCGTGTTCCACGGCGGCTCGGGCTCGACCGAGCAGGAGATCGCGGACGCCGTCTCGTTCGGCGTCATCAAGATGAACATCGACACCGACACGCAGTATGCCTTCACCCGCCCCGTGGCCGGCCACATGTTCAAGAACTACGACGGCGTGCTCAAGGTCGATGGCGAGGTCGGCAACAAGAAGACCTACGACCCGCGCGTGTGGGGCGCCTCGGCCGAGGCCGGCATGGCGGCACGTGTCGTCGAGGCCGCGCAGCAGCTCGGCTCCGAGGGCAAGTCCATCAAGTAGCCCAGTGCCGGAGGACCAGAATGAGTGACGAATTCCGCACCAACCTCCTCGGCCCGGAGCCCACTCTGCTCCCGGCCGAGACGGAGGTGTACCAGGGGCTCGCGACCGGCCACTCCGCGCGCGACCTCGTGGTGAAGCACCCGGAGTCCTCGCTGCTGTGGGCGCTCCTCTCCGAGGAGGCCTGGGCCGGCGGTAAGACGGTCGAGGCGTACGCGTTCGCACGGGTCGGCTACCACCGCGGCCTCGACGCCCTCCGGCGGAACGGCTGGCGCGGCGCCGGTTCCGTCCCGTGGGAGCATGAGCCGAACCAGGGGTTCCTCCGGGCGCTGTACGATCTCGGGCGCGCCTCCTCCGCCATCGGGGAGGACGGCGAGCCCGAGCGAATCGAGAAGTTCCTCGATGAATCGGACCCGACAGCGAAGGCAGCGATCCAGAAACTGGGCCACTGACCGTTTCGGGTACGGATACTCCCGCCCCTGATCGTTTCGGGTACGGATAATCCCGCTCCTGATCGTTTCGGGTACAGATACTCCCGCCTGAACGGGTTTCGGGTACGACGACGGAGGGCGCCTTCTCCACCGAAGGCGCCCTCCGTCGTCGTGCGCTTCAGCAAAAGCGGAGGCCCACCAACAATGCAGCCCCAAGGCCGGGCCCAGCGAGGAGGTATCTCGCTGCCAGGCCGAGAGCCAGAAACACCCAGAAGGCCACTTCGCAACTGATCAACCACGGAGAGGGGCCGCCTTAAGTGGCGGCGACGAGACACTTGCGCGTTTCTGTACCCGAGTTGCTGGTGGGGCTTGGTTTCTGTACCCGAAACGAGAAGGGTGGGCCGAGGAGCGGTTGGGGTGGGGGTGGGGTGGGTCAGGGGGCTAGGTGGAGGGCCGTTCGGACCTCGTGGAGGACCTGGCGCATGGCGGATTCGGCCCCCGCCGCGTTCCCGTCGGCGATCGCCTTCGCCACCAACCGATGCGCCTCGAGCGCCTCCTCGCGAGGGTGGAACGGCATGAGCCCCTGCCGGGTCCTGCTCGTGAGCACCTCGGAGACCATTCCGTCGAGCGCCGCGAACATCTCGTTTCCGCTGCTGCGCAGGATGAGCCGGTGGAACGCGATATCGGCCGCGAGGAAGGCCTCGAGGTCGCCGACCTCGCCGAGTCGCGCGAGTTCGACCGCCACGCGCAGGAGCTCCGTGCGTTGGGAGCCGCTCGCACGCCGCGCGGCGCCTGCGGCTGCGACAGGTTCGGCAGCGATGCGGAGCTCGGTCAGCGACGCGTACTGCTCGTCGCGCCGCTCCGAGGCCAGGCGCCACCGCACGAGCTGCGGATCGTAGACGTTCCACTGCGACGCGTCCTGCACCACGATCCCGACCCGACGCCGCGAGGTCACGAGGTTCATCGTCTCGAGCACGCGCATCGTGTCCCGGGCAACGGTGCGAGAGACGCCGTGCTCGCGTTGGAGCTCCTCGAGAGTGAGGCGATGGCCGGGCGTATAGCGGCCCGAGGCGATGGCTTCTCCGATGGAGTCGAGCATCCGGCGGTGGAGGCCGATGGCGTCGGAGGAGGTTGACGACGGCGGGGCGAGCCGCGCGTCGTCGGACGCGGCCTTGAGGCCGGGGCCGCCGTCGTCGTTCGCCTGGGGAGTCGTCATCGGTCTCGACCTTTCGCGTGAGTAGTCTCACGTAAAAGTATTACCTATTTCACGCAATGGTGCTATCTTTGAGGGGCGGCGCGTGCCGCATTGGCGCTTCTTCGGAAGCCAACGACGTCTTCTGCGGAGGTAGCAATGGAATCCCTGCATGTCGTGGTCATGGGTGTGGCCGGAGCGGGCAAGACGACTGTGTCGGCCGCGCTCGCCGATCGTCTGGGCTGGGTTCTGGCCGAGGCCGACGAGTTCCACCCCCAGGCGAACGTCGACAAGATGGCGAGCGGCGTACCCCTTACCGACGAGGACCGCTGGCCCTGGCTCCGCAGCATTCGCGACTGGATGACCACTCAGGCCTCCGTGGGACGGAGCACCGTCCTGACCTGCTCGGCGCTCAAGCGCAGCTACCGCAGGCTGCTCACCCAGGCGGACGGCCACGTCGTCTTTGCGCATCTCGACGGCTCTCCCGAGCTCCTCGCAGAGCGGATGGCCAGCCGTAGCGGCCACTTCATGCCGACCGGCCTTCTCCCGAGCCAGCTCTCCACGCTCGAGCCGCTCACCGCAGACGAATACGCGAACGGAAGCCTGCGTCTGGACATCTCGCATTCCCCTGAGAGCCTCGTCAACGCGATCCAGGCGACGCTCCACTTGCCCGTCGCTTAGGGCACGAGCTTTCGCGGAGGGACGCTCGGGTCGGCGAGGGCGGCCGGGTCCGGTGTGAGGCCGCGGTCCATGATCCGGCGCGCGGCGCGGATCAGGAGGGGGAGGTCGACGGCGGCGGCACCGAGGAGGTGCCCGTCGTCGGCAAGCAGAAATGCAGCCTGGGGGACGCCGTCGGCCTCTCGCAAGATGACGCGACCACCGAAGCGCCCATCGAGCGTGCCGACCGCCTCGACGTGCACCCCATAGCGGTCCAACCAGAACCAGGGAGCACCGAAGGCCGGAGGCGGTTCACCCAGCATTCCTGCCGCTGCCGCTTGACCCGAGCGCACGGCCGCCTCCCAATGCTCGGCTCGGCGGGTGAGCGTTCCGTCGGGGCGGCGGAGGCGTGAGACGTCGCCGGCCGCGAAGACGGTGGGGTTTGAGGTCGCTCCCGAGGCGTCGACGAGCACTCCGTCGTCGACCTCGATTCCGGCGGCAGCCGCGAGGGCGGCATCGGGCACGATCCCGATCCCAGCCACGACAGCATCGGCGGCCACGGCGGAACCGTCCGCCAGCCGCAGGAGGCGAGCGCCGCCGCCGTCGGACGCTGAAATCTCGACGGGAATGGACGCGATGGTGCGGACCCCGTGCTGGCCGTGCATCGCGTGGAGCCGCCGTGCAAGCGCCTCGCCGACGGCAGGGACGAGCGGCGGGTCGATCGGGTCGATGAGCGTCACCTCTGCCCCGAAGCCGACGGCGGCCGAGGTGACCTCCGCCCCGATGAGCCCGGCGCCGACGACGACGACGCGTGCCCCCGGCGCGAGGGCGTCCCGGAGAGCGTCCGCATCTGCCCGGTCGCGCAGCGTGAGCGCGAGCTCCCCGCCGGGAACGGCGAGGGGGCGAGGCCGGGCGCCGGTAGCGATCAGGACGCGATCGGCGCTGAGAAGCCCGCCGTCGCCCAGCTCGACGGAGGCCTCCGAGGGGCGAAGCGCGACAGCCCGCTCAGCGAGAACGTCGACGGCGTGCTCGGCGTACCAGGCCTCGGGCACAAGCGCGATCTTCGCGGCGTCCTCGGTGCCGAGCAGATACCCCTTGCTGAGCGGCGGCCGGTCATACGGCAGGCCCTCGGGGGAGAGGAGCGTCAGCGCGCCGTCGTACCCCCGGGTGCGCAGCTCGCTCGCGGCGCTGAAGGCGGCCACGCCTCCGCCGAGGATGACGATTCGACGCGGGGCGTCAAGGTTCGAAGACACGCCTCAGTCTGCGGTGCGGGCCGCGTCGTCGGCGTCGACGCCCGGGTAGAGGACGACGCGCCCCTCCTCAACGGCGACTTTGTGCGTGCGCGCATCGACGGTGGCGGGCAGGCAGAGGACCTTGCCGGTTCGGAGGTTGAAGCTCGAGGAATGCAGCGGGCACTCGACCGTGTCGCCCTCGATCCAGCCCTCCGCGAGCGATGCCTCCTCATGGGTGCACGTATCGTTGAGCGCGAAGAAGCAGCCGGATTCGGTGCGGAAGACAGCGATCGGTTCGTCGAAACCGGAATCCTCGGGCTCAACGACCTTGGCCGTGCCCTCCTCGATCTCGTCCGGGCTGCCGACGTCGATTCCCTCACTCATGCAGTCCACTCTACCGACGGCAGATCGGGCACATCGGCGAAGGAGAACGGGGGCCATGGCCCGAGGAACGCTACACGAACGCCCGGCTCCTCGGCCTCGATGTCCGCGAGTTCGGCACCGAGTTGCGGAATGTCTCCCTCGTCTGCGAGGACGGCGACGTTCAGCACCGTGACGCAGCCCTCCGGCGGGTGGCCCCGGACGTTCTCGGTGAGATCCCGCGAGAGCTGGGCGAGCCGGCGCCGGTACTCGGGGTACAGGCGGTCGGCAACCTCCTCCGCGGTGGCCCTGCGGAGGGACTCGAGCCGCCTCCGGAGCAGCCGCTGAACCCCGGGCGGCCGCTCCCGCATGTGCTCCTCGAGCTCGTGCACCTCGCCGCTGCCGCTGCCCGTCGCGTCCTCACGGAGCGATATTTCGACGCGCAGTTCGACGAGCCCCCGAAGGGCCTCGAGGCGCCGCGCGAGGGCAGGGGCCGAGCGGTTGAGCCATTCGACCAGCCGCTCCTCCGCGGAAGCGCCGTCCCCCGGCGAGACGATGACGTTGAATCCCATGGGCAGCACGCGCTTCGTTGCCGCCCAGCACCGCTCGACGACCTCCCCGTGTTCGAGGACGCGGCGCTCCGCGGCCTCGTCCGAGCCGCTGTACGGCGGTTCAGTATGGCGATGCACGACGGCGGCGACCGCCTCGCGCGCTGGGACGAGTTCGAGGGCAGCCCCGTCGATGCCGCGACCCAACGACGTTTGGTCGGTCTCCGCGGGGACGATCGCGTAGACGTACAGGCCCTCTGCGCTCACCCGAGTTCCCCCCGGGCCTCGCCCCAGCGTCCGGGATTCGTGACCTTGTCCACGAGGTCCACGACAATGTCGTCCAAACCCCGGCGGAGCTCCTCGACCGACTCGTCGATGCCGTGATCGCGTTTGAGCTGCGCCATTGCTTCGTCGAGTTCGAGGAGCGCGTTGCCGAGCCGATCCTGCTCCTCGTCCGTGAGCGAACCGCCCTCGATGCGCCGCACCGCCTGTGCCTCGAGCGCCTCCTGGATGACTTCGACGAGCGTCACGACGAGGGTCAGCACCCCATTCTTGAGGTTGTCCTCATCTATCCTGAGCGTGCTCACGGCCCACCTCCTCGGGGATCAACTGCTCGAGCCAATGGCTCCACCGATCCGGCTGGGCGGCCGCGAGGCGGACCACGCCCAGCCGGGTGTCCAAGGCGAGGGCCTCGAGGCCCTCGGGTGCGTCTGCGCCTTCCGGAGCCTCGCCGGCCCGGACCGCAAGAACGTCCGACGGCGGCACCCTCACCGCCGGGCGGCGGTCGCCGTCGCCACGCCACGTGAAGCCGGCACTCCGGTCGCAGCGGCCGATTCCCCGACGCCACACGGCGCCGGCGGAACGGGTCTCGGCGAACCAGAGTTCGCCCTCGCCCACGATCGTGTCTGGCTGATCGCCGGCGGGGGCCGGCTCGTCTCGGGTCGGTTCGCTCCGGGCCCCTTCGTTGAGGACGCTTGGGGCCTTCGGGTCGCTTGGGTCCGCTGTACTGCCTGCAGGGGCATTCGACTGGGACGCACGCGTTCGCTCGAACAGCTCCCGAAGCCGATCGGGCCTCGCGGCTGTGAGGCGAGACGTGGCGCCGTCGTCCATCATGACGACGAGGCGCTGTGCCTCCTCGCCACCGACCGTCCGCTCCCTCACGATCCCGATGTGAGCTATCACGTCGATCGGCGCCTGCCACAGGACGGCGGAGGGCTCGCTGCGGTGAACGAGGAGCCGTTGCGTCGTGAGGAACACGGTCCCGGGCTGCCACACGCCGTTCGGCGGCTCGTCCCGGAACGCAGACCCAGGCATGCGCGTAACGATCTCCTCGTGTTCGCCGAGGTCAAGGCCGGACGGAAGGGACCGGCGCGCCCATGCACGCGTACGCTCGTCCCAGTCGTCCATCATCCCGTACTCGAGCATCGTCTCCATGCCCCCAAGCACAGCCCGCAGGCTGATCCCGATGAGCGGTACCTCGGCCACCGTGACGATAGCGTCGAGGTCGAGGTACACGCCCTTGTTGAGGAGCACGTCGAGGAGCCCGGACAACGTCGCTTCCTGGTCGCGGCGTGGTGTCAGGGGAGTGCGCGCTGAGTGCTTGGACCCTTGGCCATTCCGCAGAGGGCGATCAGGGGAATCGGCGGCCATTCAGCCCTCGGTCCCGTCGCCGTCGTCGCCCTTGGCCACCCGCCGCTGGCGCGGCTTGTTGGGCTGGCCGCCGCCGTCGGGCGTCTGGCCGCCGCCGCCTTGAAGCGCGAGCGCGCTCCGCCACCCGCACCACGGGCAGAACTCGTAGAGCAGCTGATCCACCGGAGCGCTCTTGCCGCACTGAGGGCAGGTCTCCTTCTGCTCCATTGCGTTGTCCCACGCGGAGGTGTTGCGGTTCGTCCCCATCGGAAAGTCGAGGCCGTAGCGCGCGGCCGTCTCGAGAGAGGCGAGCGCCGCCCGGATGCGGATCCCCAGGAGCTCGACCCCGGCCAGCGAGACCGTGATGTCCGCATTGATGACGAGGCCCTTGTCGAGGAGGGTCTCGATGACGTGTTCGAGCGTTCCCTCGCGGCTCCGCTCAGGCTGGAGGGGTTGGCGCGACGCCGGACGCTGTGGGTAGGGCGCCGAGGCTTGGCCTCGCGTCGAGTAGGGGACGACGTCGGAGCGCGCGCCCGAGGCGGAAGCGGTCTCGCGCGGCGACCCCGACTCACGCGCGGAGCCGGTTTCACGGGGGGTGTTGCGCGCAGAGGAACTCTCGCCCGCGCTGGGCACGGACTGCCGGCCCTCGGAGCTTTCGCCTTCGCTGCTCATCCGGTTGATTCCGCCTGCCTGGTTACGCTGACTCCCACTCTTCTCTGACTCGTTATTGCTGATTCAGGACTGGCTGTGGCTGTCAAACCATTTGCCGCCGGTCAATCCGCGTTTTGGGCGCTATCCGCGCCGCTTAGTTACTTGCCGCTCGGCCGGCCCCTCTGATAGCGCGGGCCCCGAGAGTAGCCGACGAGCTCCCCCTGAGGATCTACTTCCACAGAATACTCGGCCATGATGTCGGCCGAATCGGGGAAATGAGCGCTTTCAACCACCTCGAGAATCACGGTGAGGTTGCCGTTCTCGTTGCGGTACATACCGACGACGGCCTCGATGTCGCGAGTCGTGAGCTGTTGGAGCTGCGCGACCGCGCTCTGGGCCAGACGGGTCGTGCTCAGGCCCTTCCGCGCGGGCCGCTCTTGCTCCTGCTCGTCCTGCTCCTGCTCCTGCTCGCGATCCTGGTCGTCATGCTGGTCGCGGTCCTCGTCGGGCTCGTGCTCGCGCTCGTCCTGGTCGTCGCGCTCGCGGTCCTCGTCGCGCCTCCGCTGCTCCGCGTCGTCAGGCCGGCGCTTGCGCGGAGCCCCAGCACGCTCTGGGCGCTCGTCCGACGACTCGCGGCGGCGCGGTTGTTCGTCACGCTGCTCCCGGTCACGCTGCTCCCGCTCCTCGGGCTTGGGGCGAGGGCGCGTGGGCCGGTCGCCCGGCGGCCTCGTTCGGCGGGGTGCCTCCTCGCGGTCCCGATCACGCTCGCGCGGTGCCTCCTCGCGGTCCCGACCACGCTCGCGCGGTGCCTCGCTGCGGCGCGGCGCCGCTCGCTGCTCTTCGTCTGCCATCAGCCGCCCTCCCGTCGTCGGGCGTTACCCTCCAGGAGGCGGGCCACGAGCTCCCGCTCGAGATCCGCCGCCTCCTCTTCGGAAATGCTGCCCTCGTCCCGCGCCGCTGCCACCGCTTGAAGCTCGCGCCGGATCGTGCCCGGGTCGTAGTACTGGCGTTCGGCTTCCTCCTGCAGACGCTCAGCGACCCAGACGACACCGCGCGCCGGAGCCAGCGGCAGCCCGAAGAGACCCGAGATGAGACCCATCAGACCTCCCCGGTGAAGTCGTAGGGCGCCTGCGGTCCGATCAGGCGGAAGGTGAGCCGGCCCGCACCCTCCCGAGCGAGCGCCTCGGCCGTCTCTTCGAACTCGGCCTGACGCGGCCGTTCGACGAGCACCGCGAGATCGAGGACATCCTCAGCCTGGCTGGCCTCGCGCTCGACGGTCTCTTTGGCAAGAGGCTCGAGAGCAGACCGGATGCGGGGAGCCTCTTCGGCGGCCTTGCGCTGAAGCCCCTGGACGATGAGTTCCCCGAGTCGGATCCGCTCGTTGCGGGTCTCGTCCTCCGAGGTCCCCGAGATCGCCTCTCGGAGCGAGGCGATCTCGGGTTCCTCGTTGATGAGCTCTGCGAGGACCGCGTCGCGGACGAACCGAGCCTGCAGGGAGAACTGGGCGGCGTCCCCGATGCGCCGCAGGTTCTCCTCGTACAGGCCGTACTGCGGATCGAGGACTTCGTCCGTGAGCGTCTCGGCATTCGGGACGACCGTTCCGAAGACCATCGGCAGGACGGGCGCCGTCGCGGCGATGCGGTCCAGGACCGAGCTGTGCGCCATGAGGTCATCCGGGGTGCCGATCGTCTCCGGATCGGCGAGCGGGGAGACGAGTGCCGCGTGCGCATCGGAAGGAACGGTCACGATTTCTTCGCCCCGGAGACCCGTGAGCCGAGGAATCTCGGCTTCGGCAGGGACGACGCCGTAGACGTAGAGGTTCATGGAAATCTCGGATGCGCTCTCCATTCCTACCCTTCATCCCTCCGCCGGCGAGACGGACGCGCTTCTTCCTTGTCGTCGTCGTCCTTGTCCTTGTCCTTGTCCCCGACGAGTGCGTCCTTCACCCCGCCGATCACGCCCTTGGTCTTGCCGTGGGAGCCGCCCTCGGACATATCGTTGATCATGTCGGGCAGGCCCTTGCCGCCTTGCTGCGTGAGGTCGAGGCGGTTCGTGGCCTCGGCGAAACGCAGGTACGTGTCCACGCTCGCGATCACGATCCTTGCGTCGATCGTGAGGACCTCGATGCCGACGAGTGATACGCGCACGTAGGCGTCGATCACAAGGCCCTTGTCGAGGATGACGTTGAGAACGTCGGCGAGGGAACTGGAATGCGGGCGGTCGAGGTAACCACCTCGTGGCTGCATGGCCGTGCTGCTCATGAATCCGCTCCTAGCTTGGCTCTAGCGGGAAGAGTGGGTTTGGACATCATCGATTTCGGGAGGCTGTTCATCGGCGCCCCCGACTACCCGACGGTTCACGGCTCTGACCGGCATCCCGGCCGTCCGCCTCGTCCTTGGGCTCTTCTTCACCCTCGTCGTCGTATTCGTCCTCGGGCTCTTCTTCCTCACCCTCGTCTTCGTCCTCGTCTTCGCCTTCGTCGTACTCGTCGTCGTATTCGTCCTCAGGTTCTTCCTCACCCTCGGACTGCTCGCCTTCACCCTCCTCTTCGTCCTCGTCGTCGTATTCGTCCTCGGGCTCGGACTCTTCCTCGCCCTCGTCGCTGGCTTCGCCCTGGTCTTCCTGGCCTTCGCCCTCTTCGGGCTCCTCTTCTTCGCCTCGCTGCTGGTCCTCTTCGGGCTCCTGTTCCTCGGCCCGCTGCCGGTCCTCGTCGGCTTGGCGCTGCTCCTCCTCCACGACCTCGTCGTGCGTGCGCACGATCTCGCTGTCACGGATTTCGCCGCGCCAGCCTTCGACGTCGTCGGGATTGAGGATCGTCGAGGTCATGACGTGCCGGACATACCGTTTGAGCTCGACACGGACGCGCCTGCCTACGGCGCGCCAGATCTGGGCGGTCTTCTCAAAGAATCCCTGAGGGTAATATTCGACGACTGCACAGATCTTGGTCAGCTGCGGCCCGTATTCGTGGAAAGTGACCGCGCCATCAAGGTGGCCCTTTGGGCCTTTGGACTTCCAGATGATCCGGCTGTCGGGGACCATCTCCTTGATCTGGGATTCCCACGTGCGATGGGAGAGGAATACCTGGCCTTTGAAGGAGACCTTTCCCTCGTCCTCATTGTGCTCGACGTTTTCGACTTTCTTCATGAAGTCGGACCATTCTTCGAACTCGGTCCACTGGTTGTAGGCCACCCTCACGGGAACGCCCACGTCGACCCATTCGACAATGTTCACGAGCTTCTGACGGCGGCTGCCGCGGCCGCCCCCACCTGTGAGGGCTTTGGCGCCGGCCACGACCTTGTCCTTCACGCCCGAGAGTGCCCCACCGACCGCGCCGAGGGCCGGGCTCTTGCCCTTCACCTTCGCCTTGATGCCCTCCTGGACCGCCTTGTCCTTGATGCTCGGTCCCGAGGACTTCCCATCGGTGAAGTCGCTGAGCTTGTCGGTGATGCCCTCGACCCTGTCGCTGACCTTGCCGATGCCATTGTTCACGAGCGAGGACGCGAAGCTTCCTGCCGCGTCCTTCAGGCCGCCCAGACCGATCTTGTCGGTCAGGGTGCCGGAGTCTGCCTTTGCCTCCATGGCGTCTCTCCTAACGACGACGACAGATCTATTCGGACGATGGCTTCCCAGAGGAACGGCCGGACGACGTCGCGCGGCGGGGAGCGCTGCGACGCTCGCCACCGGGGCGCTGCCCTGAGGGACGGGGCTGGGCCGGGCGTTGGACTCGCTTCTGGCCGCCCGAGCCGCCTTGGCGGGCAGCCGGTTGCTCAGGCTCTTCCTCGGGCTCTTCTTCCTCGTCCTCGGAGCCCTGATCCTCGTCCTCCGGCTCTTGTTCCTCGCCTTCGTCCTCGGATTCCTGGTCCTCGTCGTATTCGTCCTCGGCGTACTCGCCCTCGTCGTATTGGTCCTCGGGCTCTTCGCCCTCGGCCTCTCCCTGGGGAGACTCCTGCTCCGGCGTCTCCTCCTCGGGCTCTTCCTCTTCGCCCTTGCGACCCTTGGGCCGCTTGCGGAGAGCGGCGGTAGCGAGGCCTGCCGCTGATCCGACCCTCTGCCCGACGCCTCGGGTCGCCTTTCCGGCGGTCTCCTGGGCTGAGCCAGCTGCCTGACCGGCCGTCTCCTGTGCGGTACCAGCCGCTCGACCAGCTGCCTCCTTCGGTGCCCTGAGCTTTTCGGCGCGGTTCTGCAGGTTCTCGCTGAGGGATCCGACCCCCTTGGCTGCGGCAGAGATGGCCGCGCCCCGTGCCGCCTGCGCGAGGGTTCCAGTGATCTGGTCCACTAGGCGCTTGGCTTCGGGAGACGAGTCCAAGGCCTTCGTAGCCTTGCCGATGATGTCTCCGCGGTGGGTCATGAGCTGTCGGCCTCCGAGGGCCCCGGCCACCGTGATGGCCAGCTTCATTTTCCTTGTCCTACCGAGCAGGTAGCCGCCAAGCAATACGGCCACCAATTTCGCCCTTCCGTCCACGGGAGCCTCCGTCCGTGTTAAGGCTGCATTCAGATATGTATTTGCTCCGTCCCAGAGCGGCGGCTCGCGGTGAGTCGGGGCTCCGAAGCGGAGCGATGCGCCGGAAAGCAAAAGGGCCTATCCAGCGTGACCTCACGATCCCACAGGGCCTCGCTGCTCGCTAGGGTGCAAAGCGAGCCGAGGATCCTGATGAGCCTCGCGTGCATGGACCCCCGTTACCCGCGCACAGCGAGCCAAACCATGGGAATTCTGGCGCGAAGAGTATGGACTTTTACAGAAGCTGGGCTTAAGCGGCGCTGCAGTTCCACGTCCGCTCAGAACGCGTTTCGGGTACGCCAACTCCCCCCAGGAACGCTCTCGGGTACGCCAACTCGCCCCATGAACCTTTTCGGGTACGCCAACGGGCGGCGACTTCACCGAGGAAGCCCCGCCCGCCGTCGTCGTTCTTTCTGCGGATTACCCCGTGTAGGAGCCTCCGAGCTTGGCGGGGATGAGGTCGGCGTGTTCCGCTCCCGAACGCACGAGGTCGAGGATGACCTCCGCAACCTGCTCAGGGGTCTGCGCCTGCGGTGCGCCTTCGCGTCTCACGGGGCCGGCGCCCGCGCGGAGGACGCGGTGAAACTCGGTCGCCGTGACGAACGGGTACACGGTCGAGACCGCGATGCCGGAGTCCGCGAACTCAGCGCGCGCGATCGTGGAGAGCATATTGAGCGCGGCCTTCGACGCCGCGTACGCCCCAGCGCCGGGGAGGGGCCGGAGTGTGGTGCCCGAGCTGACGTTGACGATGCTGCCCGCACCCTGCGCCCGCATCGCGGGGAGCACGGCCTGCATCGCGACGAGCGGGGCGACGGCGTTGAGTTCGAGGATGGCCCGGAAGTCGTCGGGATCCACTTTCTCGAGGGGCTCGTGCAGGCCTTGGCCCGCGTTGTTGATGAGAATGTCCACACGACCGTACCGCTCGAGGGCCGCGTCGACGACGTTGTGCACCTGGGCGGGATCGGTCACATCGCATCGCACCGGGATCGCGTCGGGGAGCTGTTCGGCCAGTTCGTTCAGGCGGTCCTCGCGACGCGCCGCGAGGACCAGCCGGGCGCCCGCCGCCGCGGCTGCCCGCGCCGTCGACGCGCCAATCCCCGAGGACGCACCGGTCACGATCATCACCGCATTGTTCAAGTCCATGTTCGATCCTCTCGAGCTTGTCGCCGCCTCGCCCGCGGGCACTCCGTTATGTTGCGCCTTCATGTGGTGCCTTCATGTTGTGCCTTTATGTGGCGCCTTTATGTTCGCCCTTACGTTGTGCCGTCACCTCTGCAGGGTGGCAACCCTGCAGAAGTGACGGCACAAGGCCGGACGACGACGGGTGGCGGCCTCCGCAAGGGAAGCCGCCACCCGTCGTCGTGCGTTGTCTGGGAAGATTTGGCCCCTAGTTCTTCTCGGTGAGCTTTCCGCCTGCAATCCGCAGGCGGCGCTCCGCCCGGCGCGCGACCGAGGAATCGTGCGTGACGAGCACGATCGTGAGGCCCTCGCGCCACAGGCCCTCGAAGAGGTCCATGATCTCGTCGCGCGTGCCCTCGTCGAGGTTGCCCGTCGGCTCGTCGGCCAGGAGGACCTTCGGCTGCTTCGCGAGCGCCCGCGCGATCGCGACGCGCTGCTGCTGGCCACCCGAGAGCTCGCCCGGGCGGTGGCCGGCGCGGTCGCCGAGGCCCACCGAGGCGAGAGCCTGAGTGGCCCGCTCCGCGCGCTCGGCCGCCTTCAGGCGCAGCGGCTCGAGGCCCATTTCGACGTTCTCCTGAGCCGTAAGGGTCGGGATCAGGTTGAACGACTGGAAGACGAAGCCCACCTCGTTCGCGCGGATGTCGGCGAGCTCACGGTCGCGGAGACGCGAGATCTCGCGACCCGCGAGCCGAACGACGCCCTGGCTCGGCCTGTCGAGCGCGCCGAGCATCTGCAGGAGCGTGGACTTGCCGCCGCCGGTCGGGCCCTGGATCGCCACGAGCTGCCCGGCGGCGATCGAAAGCGACACGCCGTCGAGCGCGCGGACGGTGCGGTCGCGCTGCTTGTACGTCTTGCCGACGTTTTCGAGCTGGAACATCGGCACCTTGGCCGCTTGGCCCTCGGGAGCCGGCGCGACGGCCGGGTTCTGAACGCTGGTCTGCTCCTGCACAGGTTCCTCCGCTTTGTTCTCGATGGTCATCAGGCCAGGCTCCTCAGTGCTTCAGCGGGCTGGAGGCGGGCAGCGCGCCAGCCGCCCACGACGCCCGCCACGAGGCCGCCCAAGATGGCGATGCCGACGGCGATGAGGATGAACGAAGGCGCGACCGGTGCGCCGAGGGCGACGTGTGTTGCCGAGCCGCCGAAGCCGCCACCACCGAAGCCCCCGCCGCCGAAGCCGCCGCCGCCGAAGCCGCCGCCTGTGCCGTTCTGGGCCGCACGCCCTGCCGCGCTTCCGGCTGCCCGGGCTGCACCGCCGGCCCCACGGGCCCCGCCCGCGCCAGCAGTGAGCGTCGGGCTCATCATATTGATGACGACGACGGCGATGAGGCCCACCGCGATGCCGACGACGCCGCCGATGAGCGACTGGACGAGAGACTCTCCCGCGACCTGCTTCACAATGCGGCCGTTGCGCCAGCCGATCGCCTTGAGCGTGCCGAATTCACGCGTGCGGCGCGAGACGCCGGAGAGCGTGAGGAGCGCCGCGAGAAGGAAGGCCGCAGCGAGGACGGCTACCGAGAGCCACGTGCCGAGGCCCGAGATCAGACCGGAGGCCGTGGAGAGCGAGCCTGAAACGTTCGAGGCGAGATCGGCTTGGGTGTTGATGGTCTGGGACGGGAGTGCCTTCTGGAGGTCCGCCTTGAGGTTCGCGACCTGATCCGAGGACGCGGCCTGGACGTAGACAGTGCTGACCTTGCCGGTCTCGGTCGAGAGGGTCTGGGCGACGTCGAGCGGGATGTAGACGTCCGCGGCCGTCTGCGAGTCAGAACCAGTCGCCGAGATGATGCCCACGATCGTGAAGTTCTGGCCACCCACGTTGATCGTGCCGCCGAGCGCGAGGTTCGCCGTGGTCGCATACGAGGAGTCGATCACAGCGTTGTGCTGCCCGACGTCCTGCGTGCCGAGCGCGCGGCCCTTCGAGACCGTCGCCGCGGCGAGCGGCCCGACCTTGCCTGCGTTGCCGTCGATGCCGAGCACGCTGAACGAGTCGACGCCGAAGTTGCCGCCGAAGCGTCGTCCCGTCCCGCCCTGCTGGCCGGTCTCCGATGGGGCCGTCGGGGCCGCGTTGGCGCTGCCGTTCTGCTGGGCGACCTGGCCGTTGAGCGTGATGTTCGTGAGCGAGAGTGCCGCCGAGGCCGACTGCACTCCCGTCGTCTTCTGCACTGTGGCGAGCGACGTCGAAGCGAACGTAGCCGAACCGCGGCCGGAGATGAGTCGGGACTGGTTGACCGACGTCGAGGAGCCCTGGTTGTTGTCCGCCCCTCCATTGAACTGGAATCGCGGGCCCTGGGTGCCCCCAGCGGTGGGCGCCGCGGGGGCTTGGGTGACGGTGATGTCCGTCCCGACGCCGTACACGCTTGCCAGGGCGGCCTTCTGTGCGTCCCGGACGCCAGCCGAGAGCGCGTTGACGACGATGACGAGGGCAATCGCCAAGGCCAGGGCGATTGCGATGATGACGGTCTGTTTCCGTCTGCCTGACAGCTCGCGCTGCAGGTACCGAGCAAACATGGGTTCCTCCGTTGCGCGGACCCTCGCCGCGCCTACCCAGACCGTACTGAGGGACCCTATGGCGTATACGAAAGGATGCTGTGCCCAGCCTGTGTCTGGCGCTCCCGGGCCTGGCGTTCCGGGGCCTTCGCGTTCCGCGGCCTTGGCGTTCGGGAGCAGATAATCGCCTTCTCTAGCATCTCGGGTACGCCAACTCCGCATTCGGTTGGGAGTTGGTGTACCCGAGATGGTCAGTGGGGGGAGTTGGTGTACCCGAGATGGTCAGTGGGGGGAGTTGGTGTACCCGAGATGGTCAGTGGGGGGAGTTGGTGTACCCGAGATGGTCAGGGAGGGGAGTTGGTGTACCCGAAACGATCAGGCGGGGGTGGGGGTGGGGGCGGGGGCTGGCGCGGGCGCGGTCGACTCTCGGACCACGAGCTGCGTCGCGAGTTCGACGCGGTGCGAGTCGAGCTGCTCCCCGTGGGCCTGGCGCAGAAGGGTGCGCAGCGCCGTCCGGCCCATATCGTGCAGAGGCTGCGCGACGGACGTGAGGGCGGGGACGGAATCCTCTGCGAGGGCGGTCCCGTCGAAGCCCACGAGGCTGAGCTCTTCCGGCACGTGGATGCGGCGCCGTCGTGCTTCGCGAAGGACGCCGACAGCGATCGCATCACTGCCGGAGAAGATGGCCGTAGGCCGTTCATCGAGGGCCAGGAGAGCGGTGAGCCCTTCGACACCGTCTTCGACCCGGAACCTCCCGTGCCGCACCAGACGGGGATCGACCTCGACGCCCCGCGACATGAGCGCTGACATGTAGCCGTGGAGTCGTGCCTGACTGCATTCGGCGGAGTCCGGGCCGCCGAGGTAGGCGATCCGGCGGTGACCGAGGTCGAGCAGGTGTTCGGCGGCGGCCTTGCCCCCGGCCCAGTTCGTGGCGCCGACGCTCACGACGTCGGACGGCGGCGGGTTGAGAGGATCGATGACGACGACGGGGACCCGCCGCCGATGGAAAGCGGCAAGGTGGGATCCGGTGAACGCGGAGGTGACGACGATGATGCCGGATCGGTCTTCGTCGACCGTGCGCTGGGCCCGGCGTTCGAGGTCAAAGCCGGATGAGGCCGCGCTGCCCGTCACGCTCAGCACGACCTCGACGCCCATCGTGGCGGCCTGCGCGAGGATGCCGTCGAGCACTGACGAGGCGTAGTTCGAGTTGATCGAGTCGAAGGCGACCTCCACGATGCCGGTGCGGTGCGTCGTCCTCCGGTGGGTGGGCGACTCGTAGCCGGCTTCCTCGAGCGCCGCGAGCACCTTGGCACGGGTCTCCGCGGCCACGTCCTCGCGCCCGTTGACGACCTTCGAGACGGTGGGGGTCGAAACGCCGGTGAGGCGCGCGATGGCGGCGAGCGTGGGCTTCCTGCCGGTGAGCGTCATGCCGGGGTTCCTGACTTTCGAAAGAATTTCGCTAGGGACAGTGTGCTGGCTCCTTCGCGAGCCGTCAATGAGGTCACGACGGTTTGGTTAACACTCTGAACTTTTTCCTCGCGACCCCTTGACCGTGATGGGAATCACCTCCTAGCGTGAGTGCCAGCGATAACGCGACGAAATGTTTCGACCGCCAAGCGGGCGACCGGAATTTTCGCGACTGCGTCCGTTGGCTGCCTTCCGAGGAGATCGGCGGGGCCAGCCTTCGCGAGAAGGGAGCAGAGCATGACACAACCGAGGCCTTTGCGTGTGGGCATGGTGGGCTATGCGTTCATGGGTGCGGCGCATTCGCAGGCGTGGCGGACGGCGCCGCGTTTCTTCGACCTGCCGTTGGCGCCGGTGATGGCCGCGGTGGCGGGCCGGGATGCGGGGCGGGTCGCGGCGGCGGCGGAGAAGCTGGGCTGGGAGTCGGCGGAGACCGACTGGCGGCGGCTGGTCGAGCGAGAGGACATCGACCTGGTCGATATCTGCACGCCCGGGGACACGCACGCGGAGATCGCGGTCGCGGCCCTGGAGGCGGGCAAGCACGTGCTGTGCGAGAAGCCGCTGGCGAACTCGGTGGCGGAGGCGGAGCGGATGACGGCGGCGGCGGATGCTGCGGCGGCGCGTGGGGTGTTCTCGATGTGCGGGTTCTCCTACCGCCGCACTCCGGCCCTGGCCCTGGCGAAGCGCCTGGTGGGCTCGGGGGCGCTCGGGACGGTCCGGCACGTGCGGGCCCAGTACCTCCAGGACTGGCTCGCGGACGAGGACGCGCCGCTGACCTGGCGGCTGGACAGGGCGAAGTCCGGGTCCGGGGCGCTCGGGGACATCGGCGCGCACGTGATCGACGCCGCCCAGTGGATCACGGGCCAGGGCATCACGGGGGTCTCGGCGCTGCTGGAGACGTTCGTGAAGGAACGGCCCGTGGGCGGGGACTTCGTGGGCCTGGGCGGGGCGGGGCAGGCGGGCGGGCCGAAGGGCCCGGTGACGGTCGACGACGCCGCGGTCTTCAGCGCCCGGCTCGACGGCGGCGCGGTGGGCGTGTTCGAGGCGACGAGGTTCGCCCTGGGCCGGAAGAACGCGATGCGGCTCGAGCTCAACGGCTCGGAGGGCTCGCTCGCGTTCGACTTCGAGGACATGAACTCGCTGTGGTTCTACGACGCCGCGGACGAGCCCAATGCGGGCTTCCGCAGGATCCAGGTCACCGAGCCCGAGCACCCGTACACCGGCCACTGGTGGCCGGTGGGCCACGGGCTGGGCTACGAGCACGCGTTCACCCACCAGGCGGTGGACCTCGTGGAGGCGATCGCGGCGGGGAGGCAGCCCGCGCCGTCGTTCGCGGACGCGCTGCAGGTCCAGCGCGTGCTGGAGGCCGTCGAGGCCAGCGCCGCGGACGAATCACGCTGGACCAAGGTTTAGGAGGATCAGATGGGACGACCGATCACGCTTTTCACGGGCCAGTGGGCCGACCTGCCGTTCGAGGAGGTCGCGCGGCTGGCAGGGGAGTGGGGCTTCGACGGGCTGGAGATCGCCTGCTGGGGCGACCACCTCGACCCGGTCCGAGCGGCCCGGGACGACGCGTACGTCCAGGACCGGCTCGACATCCTCAAGCGCAACGGGCTGGAGGTTTTCGCGATCGCGAACCACCTCACCGGCCAGGCCGTGTGCGATGACCCGATCGACGCACGGCACCGCGGGATCCTTTCCGAGGAGGTCTGGGGCGACGGCGACCCGGAGGGCGTGCGGCAGCGCGCGGCCGAGGCGATGAAGGCGACCGCGCGGGCCGCGGCGCGGCTCGGGGTCAAGACGGTCACCGGGTTCACGGGCTCGGCGATCTGGAAGGCCGTGGCGATGTTCCCGCCGGTCCCGGACGGGATGATCGAGGCCGGGTACCGGGACTTCGCGGACCGGTGGAACCCGATCATGGACGTCTTCGACGAGGTCGGGGTCCGGTTCGCGCTCGAGGTGCACCCCTCGGAGATCGCCTACGACTACTGGACGGCCAAGCGCGCGCTCGAGGCCATGGCGGGCCGGGAGGGCTTCGGGCTCAACTTCGACCCCTCGCACTTCATCTGGCAGGACCTCGACCCCGTCATGTTCCTGCAGGACTTCGCGGAGAAGATCTTCCACGTCCACGTCAAGGAGTCCATCCGCCACCTCGACGGCCGCAACGGCCGGCTCGGCTCGCACCTGGCATGGGCCGACCCCCGCCGGGGCTGGGACTTCGTCACCGCCGGCCACGGGCACGTGCAGTGGGAGCCGATCTTCCGCACCCTCAACTCGATCGGGTACGAGGGGCCCACCAGCATCGAGTGGGAGGACGCCGGCATGGACCGCCTCGTCGGGGCACCCCAGGCCCTCGCCCTCGTCAAGCAGCTCGCCCAGATCTCCCCGCCCGCCGCGGCCTTCGACGCAGCCTTCAGCAGCAGCCGGTGACCAGCAGCAGCAGGTGACGGTGCGCGCGGAAGCCGCGCTCCCGCCGTCGTGCGCCCGCCCCTCGTTGCCCCGTCACCTCTGCAGGGTGGGCACCCTGCAGAGGTGACGGGGCAACCGGAACTTCAGAACCAAGCAAAGGACATCAGTGACTAGCAGCAAGAATGCGCTCGTGGTGCGAGGGGGCTGGGACGGGCATCAGCCTGTCGAGGCCACGGACCTGTTCATCCCGTACCTGAAGGACAACGGGTACGAGGTGCGCATCGAGGAATCGCCCAAGGTCTACGCCGACGCCGAGTACATGGCGGGGGTGGACCTCGTGGTGCAGTGCATGACGATGTCCACGATCGAGAAGGACGAGTTCGAGGGCCTGCGCGCGGCGGTGGAGAACGGGACCGGGCTCGCGGGCTGGCATGGGGGGATCGCGGACTCGTACCGGAACACCTCGGACTACCTGCACCTGATCGGCGGCCAGTTCGCGTGCCATCCGGGCAAGCATCCGGACGAGCGGATCGGTGAGCAGTCGGACAACTACGTCCCGTACACCGTGAACATGCTCCCGGCTGCGGCCTCGCACCCGATCACCGAGGGCATCGGAGACTTCGGGCTCGTGACCGAGCAGTACTGGGTCCTTGCGGACGACTACATCGACGTCTTGGCCACCACGACGCAGAAGGTGCGCGAGTGGGATCCGTGGCACCGGGAGGTGACCTCTCCGGCGATCTGGACCCGTGAATGGGGCAAGGGCCGGATCTTCGTCTGCACCCCGGGCCACCGGGTCGAGGTCCTCCAGGACCCGAACGTCCGAACGATCATCGAAAGGGGCCTGCTGTGGGCGAGCCGGTGAGCAGGGAGAAGCCGCTGAGGGTCGGGATCATCGGCTGCGGGAAGATCGTGGCCCAGTACCTGACGAGCTTCCGCAGGCTCGAGGACGTGCGGCTGACCGCGGTCGCGGACCTCGACATGGAGCGGGCGCGTGCGGTGGCTTCGGAGTGGAACGACGGCGCGGGCGACGGCGGTGGCGACGGCGGCGGCGGCGCGGGCGACGGCGGTGTGCGTGCCGTGAGCGTCGAGGAGCTCCTGGCCGCACCGGATGTGGACCTCGTCCTGAACCTGACGATCCCGGCGGCGCACGCCGAGGTCGCCCTCGCGGCGATCGCGGCCGGCAAGTCCGTGTACGGGGAGAAGCCGCTGGCGGCGACGACGGCGGAGGCCCGCCGGGTGCTGGACGCGGCACGGGAGGCGGGCGTCGTCGTCGGCTGCGCGCCGGACACCGTGCTGGGCACGGGCATCCAGACCGCGCGGAAGGCGATCGACGACGGGCTCATCGGCGCCCCGGTGGCGGCGACGGCGACGATGGTCACCCCGGGCCACGAGCGCTGGCACCCGAACCCGGACTTCTACTACCAGCCCGGCGGCGGCCCCCTGCTGGACATGGGCCCGTACTACGTCACGGCGCTCGTGACGCTGCTTGGCCCAGTGGTGTCTGTGATCGGCTCGGCGAGCCACACCCGCTCCGAGCGGGTCATCGGGTCGGGGCCGCGGGCGGGGGAGAAGGTGCCGGTGGAGATCGACACCCACGTCACGGGCGTCCTCGTGCACGAGTCCGGGGTGCTCTCGACGCTCGTGATGAGCTTCGACGCGGTCGCGACGCATTCGGCGAACATCGAGGTCCACGGGCCCCAGGGGACGCTCGCCGTGCCTGACCCGAACCACTTCGACGGCGAGACCCGGCTGTTCCGGCTCGGCGGCTCGGAGTGGGAGACGCTGCCCGTCTCAGCCGGCTACATCGACTCGGGCCGCGGCTACGGGATCGCGGACCTCGCCGCAACTCCCGAAGGCCAGGAGCCGCGCGCAGGTGGCGTCCTGGCGTTCCACGCCCTCGACGTCATGGAGTCCCTCCTCGACTCCGCGCACACCGGCAAGGCGGTCGCGGTCACGAGCCGCGCCGACCGGCCCAGCGCCGTCCCCCTCACGGGCCAGGAGGGCTGAGCAACGGTGGCGAGAACCCTTTGGCATGTTAACTTCTCATCTTTTGCTTGCGCATCGTCAAAAGTCCTTCTAGGCTCACTGTGAAGCGGCTCACAGCCCGCATCCTTCCTCCGCGGGAGGACACGTCTCTCCACAGCCTCTTCAGTCCAACTCGATGCCGATCCGATCGGCTGAAAGGTGCAGAGCCCTCGGGATCCTAAAAATCTGATTCTGATCAGCAAGAAAGGCCGGTCCCGTATTCGGCTCTTTCTAAAGACAGCGTAACGAAGCGCGTTTTATCTCAATGAAGAGTGTGCAATCTGTGGCCTCGGCTGCTGATTCCAATTGGAAGGAGTCATCAATGACCAATTCATTCACCGGCTCGAACTTCAGCCGCCGTGGCTTCCTCGGCCTGGCTGGCGCCGCTGCATCAATCCCGCTGTTGGCCGCTTGCACCGGAGGGTCAAGCTCCGGCGGCGGAAGCAGCAAGTCGCTCAAGTTCTGGAATATGCCGTGGGGCAATACGGCCTTCAACCCGCTCGACAAGAAGATCACGGAGGCCTACAAGCCTGCGAATGGTCTCCCGGCGGCCACCTACCAGGAGATCCAATGGGCGAACTTCACCCAGACGTTCTCCTCCGCAGTCGCCTCGAACACCGGTCCGGCCGTCAGCTCCGGCGGTGGAACCCAGGCGTTCCAGTTCGAGTCCCAGGGCGCTATCGCGTACGCGGACAACCTGCTGAACAGCTGGAAGAACAACGGGCTGTACAACGACTTCCTGCCCGGCCTGCTCGACGCGATGAAGGTCCCGAAGGGCTACGCGGCTGTTCCGTACAACCTCGATATGCGCGTCCTGTGGTACAGCAAGTCGCTCCTCCAGCAGGCCGGGGCGAACGTGCCGACGGACTGGCAGTCGTTCCTGGACACCTGCGCGGCGCTCAAGAAGATGGGCGTCTACGGCTACGGCACGAGCGCGGGCGCCGGCAGCTACACCGGCGGCCACATCCTCGTGAGCTGGATGATCAACAACGGCGGCGGTCTGTTCGACGCGAACCAGCAGCCGAACTGCGTCACGCAGGAGAACATCGACGCGATGAACTTCGTGCTCGAGTGTGTGAGCAAGGGCTACGTCGACCCGGCCAGCCCCACGTACACGAGCGCGAATGCCCAGTCGCAGTGGAAGGCGAAGAAGTTCGGCATGGGCTTCGACACCGCCGGCCTCGCTCAGAACGTGGGGGGCGATGCCCTCAACGATCTGGTGGTCGCGAGCCCGCTGACGAGCCCGAACGGGAAGAAGGGTGCGCTGTACTTCCCGAACAACATCATGATGTACAAGAACACCCCGAGCCAGCAGGGCTCCGAGGCGTTCCTCACGTACTACTACCAGAACATGAGCCCGCTGTGGACTCAGGCCACCGGCATCGGGCTGCCGCCGCTCAAGTCGATCACCCAGACGAAGGAGTTCCAGGCGAACGCCAACAACGTCAAGGTCATCAACGAGTGGCAGCCGATCTCGAAGACGTGGGCGGCACCGGGGGGCACCGCGCTGTTCCTCGGCGTCACGACCGTTGACGGCACCCCGGCAATGGACACCTTCACCCAGTCGATCCTGGGCGGAAAGACCGATGCCAAGTCGGCACTGACGACTCTTCAGAATGCCATCAAGGCGAACATGAAGTCGTAGCCGGAAGGGGTGGGTTCCCCGGGTCTTCCCGGGGAACCCACTCGGCCTACCGTCGCCAGAGAGAGAGAAGTAATGTCGACAGACTCCATCGCCGACCAAATGGGCCGCGCAAAGCGCGGTGTCGGCGTCGCCGGCAGCGGCCGCTCGGCCGGGCCCAAAAAGAAGAATAGGCAGCTTCGCGCCAAAGGCTGGACCTACATCATTTTCACGGCCCCGGCGCTGATCCTCCTGCTGCTGATCAACCTCTACCCGGTGATCTATGCGGCATACCAGTCGCTGCGAAACGGCACCCTCATTCAGGGCGGCGATTTCGTCGGCTTCACCAACTACATCGACACGCTCGTCGCCGGAAACCTGACTCCCGCCTTCTGGCAGGCGGCGCTGTTCACGCTCATCTTCACTCTGGTCGGCGTGTTCGGCAGCTGGGTGATCGGTCTGGTGCTCGCGCTGCTGCTGCGTACGCGCATCCCCGCCGGCGGCGTGTTCAAGGTGCTCCTGCTGCTGCCTTGGATCGTGCCGGTCGTGGTCTCGGCCTTCTCGTGGAACTGGTTGGTGGCCACTCCGCAGAGCCCATTCCCCATGCTCGCCCAAGCCCTGGGACTCGGCAACGTGCTCTTCCTGGCGAACCCGACCCTCGCCAAGGTCACGGTGTGCGTCTTCAAGGTCTGGATCAGCTTCCCGTTCATGATGATGATGATGAGTTCGGCGCTCGCTTCCGTGGACACGAACGTCTACGAGGCGGCGAAGGTCGACGGCGCGGGGAGCTGGCAGACATTCAGCCAGATCACCCTGCCGCTGATCTCGCGCTCGACCTACATCAGCTGGATCCTGATGACCATCTTCTGCGTCAATGACTTCCCCACGATCTTCCTGCTGACCGGTGGCGGCCCCGTGGGCTCCACGACGTCCCTCGTTGTCCTCGCCTACCGCACGGTGTTCGAGAACTTCCAGGTTGGACCGGGTGTCGCGATCGCCTTCATGACCACCATCGTCCTGATCGTGGTCTCCGTGATTCTCTACCGCCAGATTCGAAAGGCGAGCGTCGAATGACAGTCGAAACAGTACGCGCGTCGGCTCAGTCGACTCCCCGGGGCCGCAACGTCCCGAGGCGTCGGCTCGAGGAAGCCGGCATGCGCGGGCGCTGGTGGCGCTTCCTGCTCATCCTGATCATCACCGCCGTCGTCCTCGTGCCGATCGTGGCGATCTTCTTCCTCTCGCTGCAGCCTTCACTCGGCAGCACCAGCACCTCGGCGTTCACGTTCGAGAACTTCACCAACGTGTTCTCCCAGACGGGCGTGCTGACCTGGCTGAACAACAGCCTGCTCGTGACCGTCGTGACGGTCGTCGTCTCGGTCGTCGTCGCCGCCCCAGCCGGCTACGTCCTCTCGCGAGGCCGCAACAAGCTCGTGTCGGGGTTCTCCCTCGTGCTGTTCATCGTGCAGTCGCTGCCGGTGGTCACCGCCGTCATCCCGCTGTTCATCCTGTTCGCACAGCTTGGACTCGTCGACAACCTGACCGGCGTCATGATCATCTATGTCGGCTCCACGATGTCTGTGGCGATCTGGATGATGGCCGCCTACTACGACTCCATCCCGATAGCCCTCGAAGAGGCGGCATGGATCGACGGCGCGTCCGTTTTCGGCGGTTTCATGCGTGTGGTGCTGCGCAACTCGCTTCCGGGCATCCTCTCGACGGCGGTGTTCGCCTTCCTGCTCGCCTGGAACGACTACCTCGTCGCGTTGGTCTTCCTGCGTTCGGACGCCAACTACACGTTCCCGGTCGGCCTCGAGACGTTCTTCCAGCAGAACGCCACGGACTGGGGTCCCGTCTCCGCTTGCGCGGTGATCATGATGCTCCCGCCGATCATCCTGTTCTCCGTGCTGAACAAGTACTTCAGCGTGGGCGGCATCGGCGGCTCGCTCGCCGGACGGTGATGCAGACGCCGTGACGCCATAAGAACTGTGAGGCCGTGAAAACAAGGAGAGCGGCTCCCCGCCGGAAGGTGGGGAGCCGCTCTTTGTTGCTTGGCGTCCGACGGCGTGGGCTAGCGTCCGACGGCGGAGCTAGCGCTGGCGACGAGGGCGGCGTCGTCGGCGAAGGCCTCGAGGTCTTCGCAGGCCCGCCCGGCATCGGCGAGGCCGTGCAGCCGCCGCCACGCCGCACGGTGCGCGGTCTCCCACTGTGTCGGCAGGAGCGTCGCTCCCTCGGGGCCGGACACCGTGACCTTGCCCGGTGCGGCTGTCCCTGCTCCGGGGAGGGTGAGCGTTACCGCCGTCTCCGGCTTGATCATGCGCAGCGTGGCGGACCCGGGGATCGCGTTCGTGAGGATCGCAGCCAGACTTGCGCGCGCGCCGCTGGCGAGCGCGGCCAGTGCGTCGTAGCCATGCCGGTTCCGCCTCGCATAGGTGAGGCTCATCACCGGGCCCACCGCGGCACGGATGAGCGCGAGCTGTGCGAGCAGCACCTGGTCGAGGTCTGCTCCGACGGGAGCGTTGACCCGGGCCTCGAGAAGGCTGTCCTCGTCGTCGTGGGCAGCGAAGTGCGGCGCGGCCGCGGCGACGGCTGGGTTGTGCGCCCACTCAGTGTCGACGACGACGGGTACCCCCAACGTCGACGCCCGGTCCTTCAGCGCGGCTACATCGGCTGCGCACGGGTGGATGACCATGAGACCTCGCGCGCCGGAGGCGATGGACGCGAGTGCCGCCTCGGTCCAGCCCGGGCTGCCGGCGATCGCGACCAAGGCCGAGTCCTCGCCGTCGGAGGGGTGCAGCGAAACCGGCAGGGAAGCGACGACCTGGGGGACGTCGCCGCTCGCGTCAGCTTCATGCGAGGACGTGACGGTGAGCTGCTGGGTCATACGGATGCCTCTTCCTTGGGAGCTGTGGTGGAGCGGACGGCAGCGGAGGCCGTGTCGGCGACTTCGAGGGCGAACGTGAGGTCATGGATGAGTTCGGTCACGTCCAGGGGCTCGGCCTTCCCCCTTGCGAGATCGGCGAGAAAGCGCCATTCCGCTTCGTAGCCGTTGAACGCGTACGGGCCATACACCTCGGATTCGCCACCGCGGCTGATGGTGGCCGTTGCCGAACCTGCTTGGACGTAGGACGGCGTGAAGTCGATGCGGAGCGCTGCGTCGTCGCCGATGGCTTCGAAGATCCACTCCGGCTCCCAGCTTTGGGTATTGATCCCGAACACCTGCACATTCCGATCACCGATGCGCAGATTCACGAGGTAGCCGCCCGAGTCGGGGACCTCGCACGAGAGGACCTCCAGGTCGGTGAAGTCCGGGCAGAAGGCCCTTACGAGGGGCAGATCGTGGATCGCCAGCCCCATGATGCCGCCACGAACCATGCTGGCGGCGACCTCCGGGTCACGGCGATCACGCGGCTGGGACTGGGGGCGGGTGATGACCTCGGTGGCAAAATCTTCGAAGCGCGGATTCGGCGGGAGGACGATCGAGTAGCGGATGGTGTGCGCCGTCTGGACAAGGTCACCCCAGTGTTCCTTCGCGGCGAGCCATCCCGGGTCGAACGTGTGCATCGCGCCCACGATGATCGGCACACCGGTCTCCTGGGATACAGCGGCGATCTGCTCGGCCTCGGCCTGGCTCATCGCGAACGGCTTCTCGCACAGGATTGCCTGCTTTCCCGCGCGGCAGGCCGCAATGACCTGCTCTGCGTGGAACTGGTGGGGGCTGCAGACGACCACGATCTGCACGGATTCGTCCGCGAGGAGCTCGTCCATGCTCGTGGTCCAAGCTGCTCCCACCCGTCCAGCCACCGACTCCGCAATCTTGGGATCCACGTCCATGACTTTCGCGACGTGGAAGACGTCGCGGAGCCGGGAGAGGGTGGGCAGATGGATGGCTTGGGTGACCGGCCCGGCGCCGAGGATGCCGACGCCCAGCGTAGAACTTCTCGAGTTTTCCATGATCTAAAAGGTATGTAGAAATTTACCTTTAGCACAAGGGGTCGGGTCGCAGCTCCCGCCTCAGGGGTAGGCTCCAAGGCATGACGTCGCCCTCGCAGAGCCAGCCTCGGCCGGACAGCCGTGGTCCTCGGGGCCCTCACAAGCGCAGCCCTCGGGGCCCCTACAAGAAGGGGATCGAGCGTCGTCGTGAAGTCGTCGCGGAGGCGATGGAGGTCTTCGGGCAGCACGGTTTCAAAGGCGGCACGCTCCAGCAGGTGGCCGAGCGCGTAGGCCTCACCCCGGCTGCGATCATCAAGCTGTTCGGAAGCAAGGAAGGACTGCTCGTCGCTGTCCTCGAGCATTGGGATGTGGTGACCTCCGAGGTCATGGGTTCCCCGAACCGGGACTACGAGTTCCTCGATGCCTTCAAGAAGCTCATGCACTACCACACTCAGCACCGAGGCCTGCTCGAGCTCTACACGACCATGGCGGCAGAGGCCACATCGGCTGACCATCCGGCGCACGGGTTCATGACCGAGCGCTACTCGGCGACCCTCGCCACCATGCGCGGCCTCTTCCGTGACGCGATTGAGGACGGGCACTTCCGTCCCATGGCCGCGGATGAGATCGAGGGCGAGGCGGAGTGCCTGCTCGCGACCATGGACGGCCTCGAGATCCAGTTCCTCCTCAACCCGTCCTTCGACCTTGAACGCTCCTTCGCGGCGTTCCTGGATCGCCTGGTCGCCCGGCTGTCCCTCGACCGCTCGAACGGATCCTGAGGCGCCCTCGCCCGCAGGCGGCGCCCTTACCCGCACAGGTGCGGCTGCTCAGCGGCACGTGAGCGGTCAAACGGCACATAACCGGAAGGCCTACCCCAACAGCGCGTACGGCGCGGCCAGTGCCCGGCGTACGGCGGCACCGGCCGCCCCGCGAAGGGCCGCCGTCGTGCCCAGCTCGGAGAAGGCGACGGCACTCGCTGCAACGGCCCCAGGGGCAAAGCCCTCGAGGCTCGCGAGCAGCGCCGGCCGCAGCCACGTTGCCAGTGCTGCGAAGTGCCCACCGAGCACCACCGCGGAGAGATCGATGAGCCGGGCCGCGGAGACGACGGCGATGCCGAGATAGTGCCCTGCGCGTTCGACGGCGTTGATCGCCTGGGCATCCCCTGCGTCAAGGGCCGCTTGCAGCGCGGCCATGCGCGCCGCCGTCGTGCTTCCGCCGTTGGTGATGCCCGCGGCGGCGAGGATCGCTTCCTGGCCCGCGACGGTCTCGAGGCACCCACGCCCCCCGCACGAGCAGCGCCGCCCCGTCGGTTCGACGACGACGTGCCCCACCTCGCCCGCGTGCCCGCCGGGACCGGCGAACAGCTCGGACCCCATCACGAGCCCACCGCCGACGCCAACTTCTCCCGAAACATAGAGGTATGAGCCAAGCGCTGCCCCATGCCCGTACCAGAGTTCGGCGAGGGCTGCGCTGTCGGCCTCGTTGGAGAGGACGACGCCGAAGGGGGCTTCCGGGACGAGCTCGGCTAGTGCGGCGGAGAGGTCGGCATCGCGCCAGCCCAAGTTGGGTGCGCTGAGGACGGTTCCGCTCGAAGGCTCCACGAGGCCCGGCACGGCAAGGCCTCCGCCGAGGAGGGTCATCCCGGCCTCGGCTGCTGCGGAGACGCACCGGCCGACGAGCTGGGAGAGTTCGGCGACGACGCCCGCCGGCTCCCGGCCGCGATTCACGGCCTCGGCAACCTCGTGGAAGTGAAGCGTGCCGTGGAGGTCGACGACGCCGACGGCGAGGTAATCGACGTTCACCTCCGCGCCGAGCGCTCCCCGCCGCGCGTCGAGGGCGAGGCCGACTCCGGGGCGCCCGCGCTCGCCTGCTCGTGTGAGCCCGACTTCCTCGACGAGCCCGGTCTCGAGGAGCTCGGAGACGAGGCTCGAGACGGACGCTTTCGTGAGGCCGGTCGAGGAGGCGATATCGGCGCGCGTAGCCAGACTCTCGGGCCCTATGCTGCCGAGCACGAGCGCGAGATTGCGGCGCCGGACGTCGCCGACGCGACCCGGCGCCATGGTTGCCCCGCCGTCATGCTCGCGCATGCTCCTCCTTCTTCGAAAACCATTGACCAAGTTCACCATGGCCCATATAGTTCAGAACACATACTAATTCTTCTTCCCCTCCGAAACCTAGCCCAAAGAGGTGCCTGACATGACGCTCACCCCCACCCCTGCCGACAAGTTCACTTTCGGCCTCTGGACCGTCGGCTGGACCGGAAACGACCCGTTCGGCGTCCCCACCCGCGCCGATGTCGATCCGGTCGAGGCCGTCCACAAGCTCTCCGAGTTCGGCGCATACGGGATCACGTTCCACGACAACGACCTCGTCCCGTTCGGGGCGAGTACCAACGAGCGTGACCTCATCCTGAAGCGCTTCCGCGCCGCGCTCGAGGAGACGGGCCTCAAGGTCCCCATGGTCACGACCAACCTCTTCAGCCACCCGGTCTTCAAGGACGGCGGCTTCACCTCCAACGACCGTTCGGTCCGCCGCTTCGCGCTCGCGAAGGTCCTCCACAACATTGATCTGGCCGCCGAGCTGGGCGCCGAGACCTTCGTCATGTGGGGCGGCCGCGAGGGCTCCGAGTACGACGGCTCGAAGGACATCAACGCCGCGCTCGATCGCTACCGCGAGGGCGTCGACACCGCCGCCGCGTACATCAAGGACAAGGGCTACGGCCTCCGGATCGCGCTCGAGCCCAAGCCGAACGAGCCGCGCGGCGACATCCTCCTCCCGTCGGTCGGCCACGGCCTCGCGTTCATCGCCCAGCTCGAGCACGGCGACATCGTGGGCCTCAACCCCGAGGTCGGCCACGAGCAGATGGCCGGGCTGAACTTCACCCACGGCATCGCGCAGGCGCTTTGGGCGGGCAAGCTCTTCCACATCGACCTCAACGGCCAGCGCGGCATCAAGTACGATCAGGACCTCGTGTTCGGCCACGGCGACCTCACGAGCGCGTTCTTCACCGTTGACCTGCTCGAGAACGGCTTCCCGAACGGTGGCCCCCGCTACGAGGGCCCCCGCCACTTCGACTACAAGCCGTCCCGGACCGACGGATACGACGGCGTGTGGGAGTCCGCGAAGGCGAACATGCGCATGTACCTCATCCTCAAGGAGCGGGCGACGGCGTTCCGCGCCGATCCCGAGGTCCAGGAGGCCCTGCGCACCTCCGGCGTCTTCGAGCTCGGCGAGCCCACGCTCGCCGCGGGGGAGACGACGGCGGATCTGCTCGCCGACGCCTCGGCGTTCGAGTCGTTCGACACCGAGAAGGCTGCCGAGCGCTCGTACGCGTTTATCAAGCTCAACCAGCTCGCGCTCGAGCACCTCACCGGCGCGCGCTGAGCTGAGCTGACCTAGCCCGCCGCGCCACCACCCAGCCCCCGCCGCCCTGACCCCCGCCCGGAGGACCGCGAACATGCCACTCGTAGCCGGAGTCGACAGCTCCACGCAATCCTGCAAAGTCGTGGTCCGCGACGCCGAGACCGGAGCGCTTGTGCGCTTCGGCTCGGCGCCGCATCCCGCGGGCACCGAGGTCCATCCGGACGCATGGTGGGAAGCCCTCACGGCAGCGATCGCGGCCGCGGGCGGGATCGAGGACGTCGCCGCGATCTCGGTCGGAGGCCAACAGCACGGCATGGTCTGCCTCGACGCGGACGGCGAAGTCGTGCGGCCCGCGCTGCTGTGGAACGACACGCGTTCGGCGGGGGCGGCGGAGGCGCTCATAAAGGACGCAGGCACAGCGACGGGCGCTGGCGACACCGCCGCCGGCGCCCGCTGGTGGGCCGAGACGACCGGAACGGTTCCGGTCGCCTCCATCACCGCGGCCAAGCTGCTCTGGCTCGCTGAGAACGAGCCCGAGAACGCTGCCCGGACGGCCGCCGTCTGCCTCCCGCACGATTGGCTCATGTGGCGCCTTGGCGGGTACGGGCCGAGGAGTCAGGGGCTTGACCCTGCGCTTAGTGCCCTCGCGACTGACCGTTCGGACGCGTCCGGCACCGGCTACTTCTCGCCCATCACGGGCGAGTACCTTCCCGAAGTCCTCGAGCGGAGCCTTGGGCACGTGCCGGTGCTTCCGAGGGTCCTCGGGCCCCTTGAGGCAGCGGGTCGCACCCCGGGTGGTGCGCTCGTCGGCCCCGGCGCTGGCGACAACGCTGGGGCCGGACTCGGGGTCGGCGCCTCGGTGGGCGACGTCGTCGTCTCGATCGGCACGTCGGGGACGGTCTTCGCCGTCGCCGACCGCCCGACGTCGGACTCCACCGGCCTCGTCGCCGGCTTCGCCGATGCGACCGGGCACTACCTCCCCCTCGCGTGCACGCTCAACGCGTCCCGAGTCCTCGATGCGACGGCCGCGCTCCTCGGCGTGACCCTTCCGGAACTCACGGCCCTGGCGCTCTCTGCTCCGGTGGGGGCGGACGGACTCACCCTTGTGCCGTACTTCGAAGGCGAGCGGACCCCGAACCTCCCTGACGCGACCGGCTCGCTGCACGGGATCACGCTGCGGAACTACACGCCGGCCAACCTCGCCCGCGCCGCGGTCGAGGGGATCGTGTGCTCCCTCGCCGACGGCCTCGCGGCGCTCACATCGCTGGGCGTCGCGGCCGAGCGGGTCATTTTGGTCGGCGGGGCGGCACGCTCCGAGGCGATTCAGCAGGCGGTTGCCGGGATCTTCGGGCTGCCTGTGCTGGTGCCCGAACCGGGGGAGTACGTGGCCGACGGCGCCGCGCGGCAGGCGGCGGGCGTCCTCCTCGGCGCGTTTCCCCAGTGGGAGAATTCCGGCACGACGACGATCGCCGACGTGCGTACCCCCGCGCACGATGCCGTCCTCGAACGCTACCGCGCGGCCACCGCGACGATTTACCCGAAGGGATTGCAGTGAAGAACTGGGCTGGGAATCTGGAGTATTCGGCGGCCTCGATCGCACGGCCGGAGTCTGTGGAGGAGCTTTCGGAGCTCATCGGCTCTTCGACTCGTGTGAAGGCTCTGGGGTCTCGACACTGCTTCAACGACGTCGCGGACACAGAGGGCGTGCAGGTCGTGCTGGACCGGCTCCCCGGCGGCGTCGAGGTTGACTCGGAGCGCCGGGTCGCGAAGGTCTCCGGGGGAATCACGTATGGAGACCTCGGGCTCGCGCTCGAGTCCCAGGGGTGGGCGCTGCACAACATGGCCTCGCTCCCGCACATCTCGGTGGCTGGCGCGGTCCAGACGGGCACGCACGGCTCCGGCATTTCCAGCCCCGCGCTCGCCTCGGCCGTCAAGGCCGTCGAGTTCGTTCGCGCGTCCGGGGAGGTGGACCGGCTCGAGGAGGGCGACGGCGACGAATTCCTCGGGAGCGTCGTGGGCCTTGGCGCGCTCGGGATCGTGACTGCGCTCGAACTCGCGGTGGAGCCGACGTACAAGGTGCGGCAGCAGGTGTACGAGGACCTGCCGTGGGAGACCGTCCTGGCCGACTACGACGCAGTGGCCGGGGACGGGTACAGCGTCTCGCTGTTCACCGACTACGCCGGGGACACTGTGCCCCAGGTGTGGCGCAAGGCGAGGCTCGACGCGGAACCTGGGCCCGCGCCGTCGTCCTTCCACGGTGCCAAGCCCGCGACCCGGCCCCGACACCCTCTGCCCGAGATGGACGCAGTGAACTGCACGCAGCAGCTCGACGTGCCCGGGCCGTGGCTCGATCGGCTCCCGCACTTCCGGCACGAATTCACCCCCAGCGCGGGTGATGAGCTCCAGACCGAGTATCTGCTTCCGCGCTCACACGCCGCTTCGGCGTTCGAGGCCGTGCGGGCGCTCGCGGGGAAGCTCGCGCCGCTCCTGTTCGTCTCGGAGGTGCGCACGATTGCGGCCGACGAGTACTGGCTCAGCCCGGCCTACCGTCAGGACAGCGTGGCGCTGCACTTCACATGGCGGCTCATGCAGGCCGAGGTCGAGGCGTTCCTGCCCGAGCTCGAGGCCGCGCTGGCTCCGTTCGGAGCGCGGCCGCACTGGGGAAAGGTGTTCTCGGTGCCGACGGCCGAACTCGCCAAGCTGTACCCGAGGTTCGCCGACTTCCGGGAGCTCGTCGCAAAGCGCGACCCGGAGGGCAAGTTCCGCAACCGGTACCTGGACCGCATCCTCGCCTAATCCGTTTCGGGTACGCCAACTCCCCTCCCTGACCGTTTCGGGTACGCCAACTCCCCTCCCTGGCCGTTTCGGGTACGCCAACTCCCCTCCCTGGCCGTTTCGGGTACGCCAACTCCCCTCCCGGACCGTTTCGGGTACGCCAACTCAGTTCAGAGGCACTAGGCGAAGGAGAGGACGACGGCGGCAGGCGACTTTCGCCGTCGTCCTCCCCATGGCTCCCTTCTCTCCTTCGCAGGGAGCGTGAGATCTGTACCCGAGAGGGTCCTGAGGGGAAGTTGGTGTACCCGAAACACTTAGGTCTGGGCGCTGTCCCGCGCACTACGCCGCGAACCGTATGACGTGACCGTGATCCAGAAGTCCCCGCCGCTGTCGGCGTCAATGTCCCGCGAGGGCCGGTTCGTCGTCGGCCGTTGAACCCGCCGCCGCGCTGCGCGGCAGGAGGAAGACCGCCGCCGCGGCGACGAGCACGACGGCGCCCACCGCGAGGTAGAGCCCGCTGGGGGTCCATCCGGCGTCCAGAAGGGCTCCCGCGACGGTAGGCGAGAGGATCGCTCCAGCTCGCCCCACCCCGATGCCCCAGCCCACTCCCGTGCTCCGGAAGGCGGCAGGGTAGACCGACGGAGTGATGACGTAGAGACCCGCGATGCAGCCGTTGATGAGCCCGCCGAGCACGACGCCGATGGCGAAGGCGAGGGCGAGGATCCCGACGGCCGAGATGAAGACTGCCGTCGCAAGGGCCGCGAGGACCGTGAACCAGATCATGACAACCCGGCTCGCCCACCTCGCGGCGAACACCCCGAACGCGATCGAGCCGACGGTCCCACCAAGGGTCAGCATGAGGCCGCCGACCACGCCTTGGCTCTCGGTCATCCCCGCGGTCACGAGCAGCTTCGGTGTCCAGCTGTTGACGAAGTAGAAGCCGAACATCACGGCGAAGAACGCGACCCACACCAACAGGGTGGATCGGCGGCTCGAAGCATCGAAGAGCTGGCTCAGCGGGTTCGGGACGGGCTGTGCGCCGGAGGTGGTCAGACCTCGCTCCGGCAGGGCCACCGAGGTCAGCCGCAGGCGCCGGGCAAGCCGATCGAGCTTCTTCTCGTACCCTCGCGGCCGCCGGGTCATGAGGAAGTCAACACTCTCCGGCGCTAGTCCGAACACGAGCGCGAACAAGACGATGGTCGTGAGACCGCCCCCGAGGAAGACCGCATGCCAGCCGAATTCGGCCTGGAGCCACACGGCCGCCGCCCCGCCGAGGGTTGCGCCGAGACCGTACCCGGCCGTGACGATACTGATTGCCAGGCCGCGCGAGCGCTTCGAGGCGAACTCGCTCGCGAGCACATTCGTGCACGCAAGGATTCCGCCCACGCCCAGCCCCGTGAGAACGCGCCAGATCCCGAGAGGTAGCGCGTCCGTAGCTGTGGCAGACAGGAGCATGCCAACAGCCGATGTCCCGACCGAGACGAGGAGCATCGGACGGCGCCCGATCTTGTCCGCAACCGGACCGATCAGGAGCGAGCCGAGGGCCATTCCGACCAAGCCCGCGCTGAGCAGTACGCCGAGTTCGCTGCCACTGAGCCCGAAGTCCTTCGACACGCGGGCGGACGTGAAGGCCATGGCCAGGACGTCGAACCCATCGAGTGCGTTGAGGAGGGTGCAGAGGGCGACGACGATCCACTGACCGGCGCGCATGGGTGACGCATCAATGTGCGCCCTGATGTCTGTAGTCATGGGTTCAGCTCACTTCAATGCTCACGACGGGCCGGCCTGCACCGGGACGCGGGGTGGATTTGGCGGTGGTGACGCGGGAGACGCAGCAGCACATCTTGGCCGAAGCCTGCTGCTGGCGCCGGCTGTAGAAGACGTCGCGATGGTCGAGGTCCCCGACGAGGTCGAGAACCTCGACCTCGCAGAGGCCGCATTCGCCCTTGCGGCAGTCGAACATCATGTCGGCTCCGGCGGCCTCGAGCGCCTCGAGCATCGACCGGCCCTCCGGGACTACAGTCTCAAGGCCGAGGCGGGGGATTCGGACGATGAATTCCTCCGGGTCGAACCAGCCGCTGTTCCCGAAGGTCTCGTACCGCAGGTTCGGAAGCTCGAGCCCCGCGTCCTGCCACGCGCGCCGCACGGCATCCATGAGCCGGATGGGGCCGCACATGTAGAGCTCGGTGTCCCGATCGAGTGCGCCGACGAGCGCGCGGACGTCGAGCGGAGTGCCCTCGCCGTCAACGTGGACCTCGAGGTGGCTGCCGTGCTCGGACGGGAGCTCGTCGAGGTACGCCATCGCATCACGGCTGCGTCCCGCGTAGATGAACCGGTAGTCTGCGCCGAGCCTGGCGAGCACCCGGGCCATTCCGAGGACAGCGGTGACTCCAATCCCGCCCGCGAGGATGACATAGCGGGGTGCGCCGATTCGGAGCGGGAAGTTCTGCATTGGCTGGGTGAGTTCGATCGCGTCGCCTGGAGCCAGCGTGTTCATGAACTCCGACCCGCCGCGGGAGGTCCGCGTGCGGAACACCGACAGCGCGAGCCGGGAGCCGCCGTCGTCCGAATCGACGACCGAATACGGGCGCACGTCGCGTTCCCCGTTGACGACGACGGCGACATCCACGTGGGTGCCGGGCGCGGCCCGGGCCGGGGCGTCCGGCTCGATGACGATGCGCCGGATGTCGCGCGCGACCTCGCGGGCTTCAACGACCCGCCCCCTCTGCCAGACCTCGCTCGAGTTGGCCGCCACGGCTAGGCGCCAATCGAGGCGGGCTGGACGGCGGGAGCCGGCTCGGCGGCCGCCGCGGACGCCAAGCGGCCCTCGGCCTCGAGCATGCGCTCGATGAGCCTCCGGACCCACATGCCCCCTGCATCAATGTTGAGGCTGTAGAACTCGTAGTCCGGATTGGCGTCGATGGCCGCCTGCTGGGCCTTGAGCATGGCCTCGTCCTCGCCGAAGACTCCGTGCACGCCGTTGCGGAGTTGAGTGGTGATGAGCTGGCTCTCGAGGCAGTAGTTGCGCATGAACGCCCAGAAGTAGTGGCACGTTTTGTCCGTCTCCGGGGAGATCGTGTTCATGACGTAGCCGTTGACGCCCTGGCTGCGGTCGCCGTCGAACGATGCCGTCCCGGCTTTGGCGACGCCGACATCGATGGTGATGGTCGACGGCGCCTCGAAGGTGATGATCTGCCATCGGTCCACGCGCCCCTCAAAGCCGGGGAACTTGTCGCGCATGTTCTTGAGCCAGAAGGGCGGCGCCTCGATGTCGAACATCCAGCGGGCGACGGTGACCGTGCGCTCGTCGTGGGTGACCTTGAAGTCCGAAGCGCTGAGCTCCTCCTGGCCGATTGACGAAGAGTGGACGAACTCCTCATGGGTGAGGTCCATGAGGTTGTCGAGGACGAGTTGGAAGTTGCAGGGCGCGTAGATTGTCTCGCCGTCGCCCGCCCATTCCGGGGAGCTCATCTGATGCATGTCCGGGATGAGCGCAGGGTCCGCCTTCTCCGCGTCGCCGAGCCAGACCCAGGCGAAGCGGTAGCGGTCGACGATCGGGAACGACGGCACCGTCGCCGAGGGGTTGATGGTCTCCTGTGCCGGCATGGAGGTGCATCGGCCGGCGGAGTTGTAGGTGATGCCGTGGTACGGGCACTGGATCTCATCACGGCCGATGGTCTTGCCCATCGAGAGCGGTGCGAGGCGGTGCCAGCACGCGTCGGCGAGCGCGACGGGCCGGCCGTCCTCGGTGCGGAAGAGCGCGAGGGGGCGGTTGGCGATCGTGCGCGCCAGCGGCTTGCGCGTGAGCTCGTAGTCCCACCCCGCCACGTACCAGGCGTTGAGCGGGTGGGCGAGGGTCTTGTTGGTCGTCGAGGTCGGGTTGATCAGGGGAGCCATGGGGGGTCCTTCCCGCCCGCCGTCGTTGGCAGGCAATCAACTATCTATCTCCATAGATAGATGGTGAGGTGAACCACGCTCTATCTATGGAGATAGATAGTTGCAAGAGCCCGATAGGGTAGCCAAATGAGCCTCAGGAATGCGCTCTTGGCGATGCTCACCTCGCAGCCCATGACGGGCTATGACGTGTACAAGAACTTCCAGACTTCCGTCGGATACGTCTGGCATGCCCCGGACTCGCAGATCTATCCCGAACTGCGGCGCATGGAGCAGGACGGGCTCATCCGCGGTGAGACGGTGCCGTGGGGCAAACGGGGCACGAAGAAGCGCTACTCCATCACGGAGGCCGGCGTCGAGTCCTTCCAGGCCTGGCTGAATGCTCCCCCCGAGTATCAGCGTGAGCGGGATCCGGTGCGGTTGCGCGCCGCGTATCTCGAATGGGCTAAGCCGGACGCCTCGGCGGAGTTCTTCAGGGCGCACACGGCCTATCACGCTGGGCGCATCGAGGACTGGGAGGAGATGATCGCGGCCCTTCGCGACCAGTCCAACCCGACCCTCGCGAAACGCATCGAGGGCAAGTCTGCCGAAGAGGCTCGGCGCATCACCGCGTACAAGGTCTTCGCATATGAAGGCATGATCGCTCGGGCCCGGGCGGAGATTGCGTGGGCGGAGAAGGGGCTGGAGCTAGTGGAGGAGCTTGAAAGGCGGGTTTAGCTCCGGCGCGGTCGACGGCGGAAGGGGACTTCCGCCGTCGACCGGCCTTCGAATGCAGCTAGCGACTCGCCTTCGCCGTCTCGGGTACAGATAACCGGCTCCAGGGCGATCTCGGGTACGCGAACGACGACGACGGCCGGAGGTTTCCGCGGCTCGAGTTGCTGGCTGCAGCACCATCTGTACCCGAGATCTCTTAGGAGCCGAATTGGCGTACCCGAAAGAGGGCCAAGGCCTTCTCGGGTACGCCAACTCCCCTCCGTGGCCGTTTCGGGTACGCCAATGAACGCGCTGCAGCGTCTCGGGTACAGAAACTCCCCAGGCATTGGCCTTTCACCGGCGGCGGAGTATTTTGTGGCTCCGAGGAGGGTCATATGACGGGCAATGCGAGGGATGCAGTGGCATCCGTGAAGATAGCGGCAGGCCGTGAGGCGATCTGGACGGCGCTGACAACTCCGGAACAGATCGAGAAGTATTTTCTGGGTACGCACGTGACAAGCACGTGGGAGGTGGGAACTCCGGTCACCTTCGCTGGCGAATGGCAGGGAAAGCATTACCAGGATCACGGCATCGTGCTCGCAGCGGAGCCTCCGGAACTTCTCCGTGTGAGCCATTACAGTCCTCTGAGCGGCAAGCCGGACGTCCCTGAGAATTATCACACGGTGGAATATCGAATTGAGAATGACAACGACAATACTTCTCTTGTAACAATCACTCAGGGAAACAACACGAGTGAAGGCGAGGCGGCGGAGTCGGAGAAAACCTGGCTGCTTGTCCTGACGAATTTGAAGGAGCTGCTGGAGGCCTCGTGAGGTAGGGTCAATTCACTCGCCAGAAGCTTCAGCCACCGCCTTGATCTCGTCGGCCACGGCCTTCCCCAGACTCTGCGTCGTTCCTTCGCCGCGGAGGTCGGGCGTGAGGACCGTGCGGTCGGCCTGGGCTAGCACGTTCTCGAAAGCGCGCTGAACCGCCGCGCCCGCGTCGCGCTCGCCCAGGTGCTCGAGCATGAGGGCGGCGCTCCAGATCTGACCCACCGGGTTGGCAACTCCCTTTCCCGCAATGTCGGGGGCCGAGCCGTGCACGGGCTCGAACAGGCTGGGGAAGCACCGCTCTGGGTTGATGTTGGCGCTCGGGGCGATTCCGATGGTCCCCGTGCAGGCCGGCCCCAGGTCGGAGAGGATATCGCCGAAGAGATTGCTCGCGACGACGACGTCGAACCAGTCCGGGTGCATAACGAAGTTCGCAGTGAGGATGTCGATGTGGAACTTGTCGACATCCACCTCGGGGTACCGCTTGGCCATCTCCTCCACGCGCTCGTCCCAATACGGCATCGTGATGGAGATTCCGTTGCTCTTCGTCGCCGAGGTCAGGTGCTTCCGAGGACGGTTCTGGGCAAGCTCGAAGGCGTACTTGAGGACCCGGTCCACGCCCGTCCGGGTCATGACGGTCTCTTGGATGACCGTCTCCCTATCGGTGCCTTCGAAGATCTTCCCGCCGATGCTCGAGTATTCGCCCTCGGTGTTCTCGCGGACCACATAGAAGTCCACGTCCCCCGGGGCACGGTCGGCGAGCGGACTCTTCATCCCGGCCAGGAGCTTGACCGGCCGGAGGTTGATGTACTGGTCGAAGTGGCGGCGGAATTGAAGGAGGCTCCCCCACAGGGAGACGTGGTCTGGGACGGTCTCGGGCCATCCCACTGCACCGAAGAAGATCGCGTCGTAGGTGCTCAGATCCTCGAACCAGTCCTCCGGGAGCATCCGTCCATGCTTGCGGTAGTACTCGGCGTTCGCATAGTCGAACTCCGTCGTCTGGAGCTTGAAATCGAAGGCCTCCGCGGCCGACTCCAGAGCTCGCACGCCTTCCGGCATAACCTCTTGGCCGATGCCATCACCGGCAATCACGGCAATGCGGTGAGTTTTGGTCATCACTTCTCCTTGTATTGATCGGCCGAGCCAGCTGTTCTGTCCCCTCGCTAGCGTAGGAACCTCAATGCCTTTGATGAGGTATTTGGCGGAAACAGTGTCGTGCTCCCCATGCAGTTTGTCGCGTCGCTGCCAAGCTTCTCGCATTGCCTCCTCCGGCTCTTCACGGGCTGCGCGACGTTGCAATAGCGTGGACTCGATCAGGCTGGTCGCTGACCGCCCCGTCGATTCGCTGGGGGTGCAACAGGCCGATGAACCGCTCTCGTGCAGACGCCAGGGAGCACGCGAGTGTTTGGGCTGGGCCGGAGCGTCTGGTCCGGTGGATCCTCTCCGTGAGCGTGGTCGCAGGGCCAGTGGCGTTTGCTGTCGGGGGCCTGCTCGAGCCGGCGGTCCATGCCAACGGTGAGGCGACGATCGCGGGCAACGCGGCAGAGCCTGCCCTCGGCAATGTGCTCCATCTGGTCGGGTTCGTCGCGGCTTCGTTCCTGCTGCCCGTGAGCGTTGTCGGGCTGGCCGTGCTGGCCTATCCGAAGAGGCCCTGGGGCTCGGTGATCGGCGGCCTGCTCGGAGTGTTCGGGTGGCTGCCGCTGGCCGCGCTGACGGCTCTGGAGGATCTGGGGTACGCGATGGCCCTGCGTCCCGAGCGGATGACGTACGCGTCGCTGTACGACGCCTTCAGCTCCGACGCCGTGATGTCGGTGTTCCTCGTCGTGTACATCGTGGGCCACCTTGCCGCCTACGTCGTGCTGGGCATCGTGCTGATGCGCGCGCGGGCGGTGCCACGCTGGGCCGGCTGGGCGCTGATCCTCAGCACGCCGGTCACCCTTGCCACGTTTGTGGTCCCCGGGAAGCCGCTCGTGTTCGGGGACGTGGCGCTCGTGCTGATTGTGGTCGGCTCGCTGCCGGCCGCCCGCGCCCTGATACGGCGGCGGACGACCGAGAGCGGTTAGTCCTGCTGCATTGAACGCGGGAAGAAGCGCAAAGCGCGGACGACGGCGGAAGTCGGCTTGCGTCGTCGTCGGCCTCTTGAAGCGCTCGCCAGTTCGTGTACCCGAGATGGCGAATGAGGGAAGTTCGTGTACCCGAAACGGTCAGAAGGGGGGAGTTCGTGTACCCGAAACGGTCAGAAGTGGGCGTACTTTGCCCTTGCCGCCGAGTACACGCCGTAACAGGCCAGGCCAATCGCGACGGCGCCCAGGATCCACCCGCCGAACGGCTGACCCGCGAGGCTCTTGAGGGCGCCGTCGAGGCCCGTCTGCTGTTGGGGGTTGTGGTTCGCGGTCGCGACGAAGACCAAGACCCCGAGCACGGCCAGGGCCACGCCCTTCGCGACGTACCCTACGCTTCCGACGATTTTCACCCACCCCGGCACCGAGGGCTCCGGCTGGGCGTCCTTCCCCAAGAATGACTGCGTGAACCCGCGGAAGCCGAAGTACCCTGCGGCGCCGAGCAGCACGAGCCCGGCGATGATGAGGACGACGACGCCGAGAGGCACCGCGAGGAGCGTCGCCGTGATCTCGCGAGACTGCTGGCTCGAGTTCTTCCGGTTGCCGAGCGCGAACGTCGCGAACAGCACTGCAAGCGCGGCGTAGGCAACGCCGGTTCCCCCGGGACCGAGGCCTTTCGTCGGCTTTCCGTGGCGGCGCCACTCGGCGAAGAACTCGAAGAACATCCAGAGGGCGAGCGCGGCGCAGCAGAGCGTCCCACCCCAGAGGATCACGGGGCCGCCGGGCGCCGAGGCGATCTGCTCGACGGCGCCGGACTCGTCGGCGTGGTTGTTGCTCCCGCCGAGGGCCACTTGCACCGCGAGCCACGCGATGAGCACGTGGAGGAGCCCGACGAAGACGAATCCGACGCGGGCCACTCCGGTGGCCCAGGGGGAGCGCGAGGCCTTCTCGGCCCCCTCCTCGACGGTGCGGGCGCCGTCCTCCGCCGCATTGCGGGTCTTGCCGCCCGAACCCCGATGATCGTCCACGGAATCTGCCATGCCTGATGGTTCCCCCGTCTTCGGCACTTCACGCGGTGCTTCGGTAGACTTGGGTGGCAAGAGCCCCGGCATTTTGCCGCGCAGCTTCGGTGGGAGGTGCGCGTAAGAGACGGGGCTTTCGCATGAAGGCTCTCGGCCAGAGGACCGTAAGGCGTACCCGGGGAGGAATCCATGCCAGCAATCGTGATCGTCGGAGCCCAGTGGGGCGATGAGGGCAAGGGCAAGGCGACGGATCTGCTCGGGGGCCGCGTGGATTACGTGGTCAAGCCGAATGGCGGCAACAATGCGGGGCACACCGTCGTCGTCGGCGGCGAGAAGTACGAGCTCAAGCTCCTTCCCGCTGGCATCCTGAGCCCGAACGCGATCCCGATCATCGGCAATGGCTGCGTCGTGAACCTCGAGGCGCTCTTCGAGGAGATCGAGGGCATCGAGGCCCGGGGCGGCGACACGTCGCGCCTGCGCGTCTCGGCGAACGCCCACCTCGTGGCCCCGTACCACCAGACGCTCGACAAGGTGACGGAACGCTTCCTCGGCAAGCGCGCCATTGGAACCACCGGGCGCGGAATCGGGCCCGCGTACATGGACAAGGTCGCGCGTCTGGGCATCCGCGTGCAGGACGTCTTCGACGAGTCGATCCTGCGGCAGAAGGTGGAGGGTTCTCTCCACCAGAAGAACGAGCTGCTGGTCAAGGTCTACAACCGCCGTGCGGTGAGCGTCGACGAGACAGTCGAGTACTTCCTCGGCTTCGCGGATCGCCTGCGTCCCCTCGTCGTCGACTCCACTTACGAGCTCAACAAGGCGCTGGACGACGGCAAGGTCGTCCTCATGGAGGGAGGCCAGGCGACGTTCCTCGACGTCGACCACGGCACGTACCCGTTCGTGACGTCGTCGAATCCGACGGCGGGCGGCGCCTCGGTCGGCTCGGGCATCGGCCCCACGCGCATTTCCCGCGCGATCGGGATCATCAAGGCGTACACGACCCGCGTCGGCGCTGGTCCGTTCCCGACCGAGCTGTTCGACGAGATGGGGGAGTACCTCCAGAAGACCGGCGGCGAGTACGGCGTGAACACGGGCCGTCCGCGCCGCTGCGGCTGGTACGACTCGGTCCTCGCGCGGCACGCCTCGCGCGTCAACGGCTTCACCGACTACTTCCTCACGAAGCTCGACGTTCTCACGGGGATCGAGAAGATCCCGGTGTGCGTTGCGTACGACGTCGACGGCGTGCGGTACGACGAGATGCCCATGACGCAGACCGAATTCCACCACGCCAAGCCCATCTTCGAGTACTTCGACGGCTGGACCGAGGATATCTCCGGCGCCCAGACCCTCGACGAACTCCCGGCGAACGCTCGCGACTACGTCCTGGCCCTCGAAAAGCTCTCGGGGACGCGCTTCTCGGCCATCGGCGTCGGCCCCGACCGGGACCAGACGATCGTGGTCCGGGACCTCATCGACTGACCGGAAAAAAATTCTTCAAAAAAAATCTCGTACCCGCGTAACCCCCAGGCCATCCCGAACGATGACATACGTGGAAGCCGGGCTGGAATCTGTCCCCCATCATGTTCCAGCCCGGCTTCTTCATGTCTCCAGCAGTCGGGACGAGAACGCTTCCGTGCCCGTACACTGAGACGGCCAATGGGGAGTTCTCGACGAGAGCGGGGATCAGTGCCGGATTCGCTCGCGGATCGCGACTTGGTCGCGGGCGTTCTGCCGGAGACGGAGCTTTTCGCCCGTGTCTACCAGAGCCTCGCACCTGCGGTCCTCGGTTACTTCGGAGCCCGCGGTGTGGATGACCCGGAGGCGCTCATGCAGGACGTCTTCCTGAGCGTCCTTCCCCGGATCGGCGAGATCACCGGCGGCGTGGCCGGGCTTCGCACCTTCGTCTTCTCGGTCGCGCATGCGCGGGTGGTGGATTACTACCGCCGGGTCGAACGCCGGCCGCGCAGCGTGGACTACGACCCGCTTCTCGACATGCGTGCCGTCCCATCAGCCGAGTCGGAGGCGCTTGTCCGGACAGGGCAGACGGATGCACATCTGCTCATCGGGGCGTTGAAGCCCGAGCAGAGGGATGTCCTGATGCTGCGGATCGTGGGCGAACTCAGCGTCGAGGATGTCGCGAGCGTGCTCGGCAAGACGCCGGGCGCGGTCAAACAGCTTCAACGGCGGGGCCTCAAGGCGTTGCGCGAGATTGTTTCGGAAGGGGTGATGGCACAGTGAGCAGCGAATCGATGCGGGAAGCAGTGGCGGATATCCTCGCCGATGCCGGTCTGGCGGACGACGGCGCGCTCACCCGTACGCTTGAGTCCTTCGGCGAGCTGTGCCCGGCTGAGGCACCCGCGCCCACCGGTGCGCTCGCCGAACTCCTCGCGCACGGAACCGCGGCTCCGGGGGGAGTCGCCTCGAGTCGCTCCGCGAGCCGGGCGGCGGAAGCGGCTGTGGGCAAGCTCTCGCCGCAGGTGGCCCCGGTCGTTCCCTTCCCCGTCCGGAAGCGGCACCGTGGCGCCGCCATCAGCGTGGCGGTGATTGCCGGCGTCGGCCTCAGCGCCTCTGGAGTGGCGGCCCTCGGCGGTGTGGACTACTCGGCGAACGCACCTCAGGCCGACGCCCGCAGCGCTGTGGCTCCCCAGCTGGGCGCCGACTCCTCGGCGCAGTCCCAGGCTTCTTCGCCGGCGGACGCCGTCGTCCATCAGGCTCAGGCCTTCGCTGCCGCGGCAGGCGGCAGTAGTGCAGCTCATGAGGATCCCAGCGCCGCTCCCTCAGCCGGTGGGTCGCAGGACGCCGCGGCGAGCCCCGACGTCGTACGGCCCTCCACGGCGGTGGGGCAAGCGGAAGCCGAGGCCGCCCGAGCTGTGGCGCCGGCCGCGGCTCATATGGAGGATGCGCTCTCTGGCGTCGCGCACGATGTCGGCGACGTGGTCGCACCGCCGCCCGCTCCACGGCACCGGGCGGATCCGGCTCCGAGCCGCGGCCGGCACGTCGCTCAGGAAGCGGCCGCGACGGCCCAGGCTATTGCCGCGCCGTTCGCCTCGGCTCCCGTCAAGGAGGCCATCGCGGTGGCCTCGGGAGCGGGCCAGCGCATCGCCTCTGCCGCTGCCGGAGCTCTCGGGCATCAGCAGGGCAACAACGGCGGACGGGCCCTCGCCGCGGTCGGCGCCCGGCACTAGAGTGTCGCCATGGCGATCGCACGTCTTCCCAGCCTTGTCATCGACTGTCCCGATCCCGGTGCGCTAGCGAGGTTCTACGGCGCGATGCTGGACTGGAAGGTCGATGTGGACAATGACCTCAGCTGGGCGGAGGTGCGGGCCGACTACGGTGACTGCATCTGCTTCCAGAAGGTCGAGGACTACACGCCTCCCCGTTGGCCCAGCCAGGAACTGCCCCAGCAGATGCATCTGGACGTGGTCGTCGACGATCTCGACGCGGCCGAATCCGCCGTCGTCGAGCTCGGGGCCACGAAGCACGAGCATCAGCCCGGGACCACGTTCCGCGTCTTTCTCGACCCGGCCGGCCACCCGTTCTGCCTCTGCGCGGGCTGACAACCTAGGGCTGACAACCTAGGGCAGCGGCCTAGGGCTGTCTTGCCTCGTCGAGCGTCAGGTTCTCGCCCGCGCCGAACTGCTCGCTGACCTCGGACATGGTGCGGCTCATGAGGGCCCGCATGGCGGCATGGGCGGTGTCCGGGTCCGAACGTTGGATCGCAACAGCCACGCTCATGTGCTGTTCAAGCGCCTCCGCGTGGGGGCGTTCTGGCATGAGGCCGTGGTGCGTCCGGCCAGCGAGAACCTCGCCGACAAGCGGATACAGGGCAGCGAACATCTCGTTCCCGGAGGCGGCAAGCACGAGCCGGTGGAACTCGATGTCGAGCTCGAGGAAGCGTTCGCTGTTGGTGTCCTGACCGGCAGCCCAGAGCTCTCCGGCGAGGGTGAGGATCTCCGCGGCGCGCTCTTGGGGGGCCCGGAGCGCGGCCATCCGTGCGGCCTCGGGTTCGATGGCGCTGCGCAGTTCGATGAGCGAGCGCAACTGCGCAAAGCGGTTCGAGGAGTCGAGCCGCCAGCGGATCACTTGGGGGTCGAAGACGTTCCACTCGCTCGTGGGCAGGATCTGGACGCCGACCCGGCGGCGCATCGCGACGAGACCCATGGAGGCCAGAACCCGCACGGCTTCCCGCACGACCGAACGCGAGACGGCGTAGCGCTCTTCGAGCTCTTCCAGCTGCAGGACGCTGCCCACCGGCAGGAGCCCGTCGGCGATCGCGGAACCCATGCGGTCGAGCACCTTGCCGTGGAGGCCGGTCGCGGCCGGGGCCCCTTCAAGGGGTTTGGGGGGACCTACTACCGGCATAAGAACTCCTACAGATCAGCGGCGATCGCTCTCTACATCATAGCTGTTGCACAAATCACGATCTTAGATATGATCTATAGCGCATCTGGGACAAGCGAAGCAGATGCAAACCACCCCCATCAAGGAGTGACTATGGCGTCAACTCACACCGCCTCGCCGGCTGGTGCAGCGTGCGCCGGTTGCCAGCAAGAAAGGCGATGATGGATCAGACCACCATCCGACGGTTGTCCGACGAGGCAACCGAGGTCCTTCTGAACAAGGACGGCACTTCGTCCAGCCGCCGTGGCGGCTGGATGATGATTGCCACGATTCTCATCGAGGCGTGGGATCTGTACGCGATCTCCTTCGTCCTCGTCTTCATCTCCGCCGAGTACCACCCGACGGCCGTGCAGCTCGGCCTTGTCACTGCCGGTGTCCAGGGCGGTGCCCTCATCGGCGCGTTGATCGGCGGCTACGTTGCCGACCGGTTGGGCCGCAAGCGCGTGTTCATCCTGACGATGGTGCTGTTCATCATCCTCGCCGTCGCGCAGGGCTTCTCGACGAACGTCTGGGACCTGATCATCCTCCGGTTCCTCATCGGCATCCCGCTCGGCAGCGACATCTCCAACGGCTACGCCTACATTATGGAGTCGATGTCGAAGGGCTCCCGCGAGGTCATGGGCAGCCGCTGGCAGTTCATGTTCGGGCTCGGCGAGGTCTTCTCGATCGTGGTCATCACGATCATGTACATGACCGGCATGGACCACGCCATCCTGTGGCGCGTCGCGCTGGCCATCGGCGCCCTGCCCGCCATCTTCCTCCTGCTTGCCCGCCTCGACCTCCCCGAGACCCCGCTCTCGCTCATCCAGCGCGGCCAGTTCATCAAGGCCAAGGAGGTCTCCCAGAACCTCTTCAACGATTCGCTCGACATGCTGCCGAACGAGAACGTCGTCATGGAGCGGCCCAAGGTCGGCGACTTCCTCAAGGTCATCTGGGCTGACAAGACCAAGCGTCGGGCCACGATCTTCGGCTGGATTTCCAACGCCTGCCAGGGTGCCGAGTTCACCGCGTTCGGGTTCTACCTCCCGGTCATCCTCGTCACCGCCGGCGTCGGCGTGGCGGGTAGCGGCCACACGACCAACATCACGGGCACCAACTTCGTCACGGCCGCGATCTACGTCCTCGCGACGATCTCCGGTCTGACCGCTCCGATGATGATCTCCAAGATCGGCCACCGTGGCGTGGCGATGTGGGGCTACGGCCTCGCGTTCGCAGGCCTCGTGCTCGGCGCGTTCGCCCTCGGCGCCAACATCCAGTGGCTCATCGTCCTCGGCGCCTGCACCCTCATGTGGGGCCACTACTGGGATGCCTCCAACGGCATGACGATCACCTCCATGGTCGCCCCTGCCCGGTTCCGCGGTACGGCCTCCGGCTTCGGCTACGTGTTCGTGAAGGGCGCCTCGTTCTTCGGCGCGTTCGTGTTCCCGATCATGACCGCCTCGTGGGGCAAGGTCGGTGCGACTCTGGCCGTCTCGATCCTCTCCCTCATCGGCTTCCTCGCGGCCAAGTTCATCCTCCCGGAGCTCTACGGCTACGTGGACCAGGAAGGCAAGGCTGTCGCGAAGGTCTAGCAAGAGGCTTCAGCAGCAGTTCCCATCGACGGCGGTGTGGCTCCCAGCGGCCACGCCGCCGTCGGCGTACCGGCGTAGAGTGGGTTTATGGGACATGTCAACGATCCCGCCGTCATCGAACGCCTCATGGATACGCCCGGCCGTTGGGCCGTCGTCGGACTCACCCAGAACCAATGGCGCGCGGCCTACTCGGTAGCCGAGTTCCTTCGCGATGACCTCGGCCAGCAGATCATCCCCGTGAACCTCCGCGGCGAGGAAGTCCACGGTGAGAAGGGCTACGCGAAGCTCGCCGACATCCCCGCGGAACTGCAGCCGATCGACGTCGTCGACTGCTTTGTGAACTCACAGCGCGTCGGGGACGTTGTCGATCAGGCGATCGCCGTGGGGGCCAAAGCAGTGTGGCTCCAACTCGGGGTGATCGATGAGGCCGCCGCCGCGCGCGCGAAGGCCGCCGGGCTCGACGTCGTCATGAATGCCTGCCCCGCCCAGGAAGTCTGGCGCCGGACCCGCGGTCATCGCGCCTGACGCCGCTACGCTGGGGCAATGGACGCCGAAGCTGTGAGAGGGCTCTGCCTGTCGTTCCCAGGGGCGTACGAGGACTACCCGTTCGGCCCGGAGATCGCTGTGTACAAGGTGCGCTCGCCGGCCTCGGCGGGCTCCGCCGTCGAGGGCAAGATGTTCGCCGCGATGCGGGCCGACGCCGAGCCGCTCTCGATCTCGCTCAAGTGCGAGCCTGCCCTCGCCATCCAGCTGCGGGCCGTGCATCCCGAGATCACGGGGGCGTGGCATATGAACAAGAAGCACTGGAACAGCGTGAGGCTCGACGGTGATCTGGGCGACGAAGCGGTCCGGGACATGGTCGAGGACTCGTACGATCTCGTCGTCGCATCGCTTCCCAGAGGGCAGCGCGAGGCGCTGGGTTGGGCAGGGCTCGCTCGGTGAGGCTTTCGGGCTGACTTCCGGCGGTTAGGGCGAGCTTCTCGCGGGTTCGGCTGATTTCCGCCGATTAGCTTCAGGTCCGCCGGTTGGCCTCAGGTCCGCCGGGGGCAACCCCCTCCTTCCCGGCGGAGCCCCTTCCCCGATACGTGCCGTCGTCGTGCGCCGACCATCGGCCACCCCAGCTGGCCACTCCAGTTGGCAGGGCACCCTTTAGTCGGCGGTGTAGAGGAGGCGTTTGTTGACGAATTCCTCCATGCCGAGGGGGCCGAGTTCGCGGCCGAAGCCGGAGCGCTTGACGCCGCCGAAGGGGATCTCGGGGCCCTCTCCGGCTGGGGTATTGACGTTTGCCATGCCGACGTCGAGTCGTTGGGCGAGGCGGGTCGCGCGGTCGGGGTCGGTGGAGAAGACGGCGCCGCCGAGGCCGTAGGGGGTGTCGTTGGCGAGGCGCAGGGCTTCGTCGTCGTCGGCGGCTTTGTAGACGACCGCGACGGGGCCGAAGAGCTCTTCATGGTAGGCGCGCATGGCAGGGGTGATGCCGGTGAGGACCGTGGGGGAGTAGTAGGCGGTGCCGTCCTGGGCGAGGTGACCGCCGGCGTGCAGGGTCGCGCCCTTCTCCACCGCGTCGCGGACCTGCTCGGCGAGGGTCTCGGCGGCGGCTCGGGAGGAGAGCGGGGCGTAGGTGCCTTCTTCCTCGTTGGCGGGGTCCCCGGGTGCGAGGTTCTGGGCGCGGGCGGTGAGCTGGGCGACGAAATCCTCGAAGAGGGGTTCGGCCACGATCATGCGCTTGTTGGAGTTGCAGGCCTGGCCGGTGTTCTCCATGCGGGTCTCCCAGGCGGTGTCGGCGATTTCCCGGGGGTCCTGGGCGTCGAGGACGACGAAGGGGTCGGAGCCGCCGAGTTCGAGGACGGCTTTCTTGAGGTTCTTGCCCGCGAGTTCGCCGATGATTGCCCCGGCGCGTTCTGAACCGGTGAGGGAGACGCCCTGGATGCGGGGGTCGGCGATGACGGTGGCGACCTGGGCGTGGCTGGCGAAGAGGTTGGTGTAGGCGCCTTCGGGGACGCCGGCGTCTCTGAGGAGGTCATGGATGGCGAGGGCGGAGCGGGGGCAGGTTTCGGCGTGCTTGAGGATGATGGTGTTGCCGAGCATGAGGTTGGGGGCAGCGAACCGGGCGACCTGGTAGTAGGGGTAGTTCCAGGGCATGATGCCCAGGAGGGGGCCGATGGGGAGCTTCTGGATGCGGGCGCGGCCGCCGGAGAGGGTCTTGATCTCCTGGTCTGCGGCCAGGTGGGGGCCTTCCGTGGCGAAGTAGCGGAAGATGTCGGCCGCGAACTCGGCTTCGGCCTTGGCTTGCGAGAGGGGCTTGCCCATCTCTGTGGTGATGATGCGGGCGAGGTCCTCGGCGCGTTCCGCGAACAGGTCCGCGGCCCGGGCCAGGACCTTCCCGCGCTCTTCGATCGGGACGTCGCGCCAGGTCTGGTACGCCGCCGTGGCCGCGGCGAGCGCGGCCTCGACCTCGTCGTCGGACGCGGTCGGAAAGGACTCGACCAGCTCACCCGTCGCCGGATTCAGGACTCGATAGCCGGGCTCAGCTGCGTTGCTGTTCGTGGTCACGGGCTCGCTCCTCGTGGGTCGTGGCGTCGTTGCTCTACGATCTATCAGCTTTGGGGGATTCTGTCAGCAGCGGGTGACGGTGCGCCGACCGAGGCTCGCTCGATGAGGTTGGCTCTGAGCGGCAGCTGTTCCGCGGGGACTCGGTGGCCGAGTCTGCGCAGAAGTGCGCGCGCCGCCTCGCGCCCCATGTCATAGACCGGCTGAGCCACGACCGTGAGGGGCGGTTCAATGAGCTCGGTCCAAGGGAAATCGTCGTAGGCCACAACAGAGATGTCGTCCGGGATGCGGAGCCCTCGGCGCTTGATCTGTCCGAGCACGCCGAGGGCGATGAGGCTGTCCGAACAGACGACGGCGGTCGCAGGGTCTGGGCGATCGAGCAGCTCTGCGCACGCGCTGGCGAGGGCATCGTCCGAGGTGGCGTTGAGCTTCACGAGTGCCGGGTCCCACTCCGCGCCTGCCTCCCTGAAGGCCCGTTCGATCCCCTCCACGCGGTCGGCGACGGGGGATAAGCCCAGGTCCATCCCATGGGCGTAGGCGGCCCGCGCGCGCTGGCTTGATACGTACCCGATGCGGCGGTGGCCCGCGTCGAGGAGGAGCCGCCCGACCCGGAGGGCCGCATGCTCGAAGTCGACACGGACCGTGTCGAGGGCCAGGTCATGGATACCGCGGTCAAAGAGGACGACGGCGCGGCCGCCGGCCTGCGCAGCTTCAAGATGGGAGGTCTCGGTGCTCGAGCAGGGGGCGACGATGAGGCCGGCGACGCGCTGTTGGAGCAGCTCCTGAACCGCGGCGGCCTCGGCTGCCAAGTCCTCGTCCGTGTTCACGAGGACGACCGTGTAGCCGGCGCCGCGGACCTCGTCAGAGATTCCGCGGAGTGCGAGGCCGAAGTGGGCATTCTCGATGTCTCCCACGACGACCCCGATCGAGTTCGAGCGGCCAGTGTTCATGCTCTTCGCGAGCTGGTTCGGCCGGTAGCCGAGCTGCTCCGCAGCCGCTACCACGAGGGAGAGAACTTGCTCGCTGACCGCCCCGTAGCCGCCGAGCGCCCGCGCGGCTTGGGCCTTGGACACCCCGGCCGCGCGCGCCACATCGGCAACCGTGGCCTCCTTGGTTGGCGGCTCGCGCTTCGTCATCTGCCCATCCGATCCGAGAAAAGAGATTGACGCCACACCGTGACGTAAGTACAGTCACATCATCCCGCAAACAGAGACCGGTCTCAACTGACCTACTGAGACCGGTCTCACAAAGAGAAACGGACCGACCTTCATGAAAAGCATCAAGACAGCGGCGCTCGCGGCGGCCGCAGCACTGGCCCTCTCGTTGACCGCGTGCGGCGGGGCGAGCAGCGCGTCGTCGACCGCTTCTGCCGGCAACCCCTATGGCCTGATCACTCCGGGGCAGTTCAGGGTGGCGAGCGTCGGGGATTCAAAGCCCTACACGTTCACCGACGCCTCGGGGAAGTTCACCGGGTTCGACGTTGAGCTCTTCACCGACGTCGCGCACCGCATGGGCATCAACGACGTAGTCTTCACCGGGCAGGACTTCTCGGCGATCCTCCCCGCAGTGGCGAACGGCCAGTTCGACGTGGGAGCAGCCGCAATCGGCATCACGCCCCAACGCCAGCAGACCGTCGACTTCTCCGACGGCTACCTCGCCGGCTACTTGACGGTCCTCACGGCAAAGATGTCGTCGGTCACGAACACGGACAGCCTCAAGGGCAAGCGTCTCGGCGTCGTGCAGGGCACGCTGCAGGAGACGTACGCGATGAAGAACTTCCCCGAAGCCAACCTCGTCCGGTTCCCCGACAACAATTCCGCGGTGGCGGCGCTCAACTCCGGCACGATCGACGCGCACTTCCTCGACTACGAGGCCGCCAAGGACTACGTCTCGAAGTTCGGCCTCAAGGACGCCGTGGACATCCCCTCGTTCGACGCGCCCGCGGGTTTCGCCATCGCCAAGAACAAGCCCGCGCTCAAGGATGCAATCAACAAGGCGCTCAAGGCTGCGATGGCAGACGGCACGTGGAAGCGCCTCTACCAGAAGTGGTTCCCGGGCTCGCCCATGCCGAAGCAGTACCTGCCGGCCTCCGACCAGTAAGCACGCGGAAGGCATCACGATGGATCAGCTCGACAACCTCCTCAAGACCTTCTTCGACTTCCAAGCGATGGGAGACGTCCTGCCTCAGCTGCTGCAGGTCGGACTCAAGAACACCCTCGTCATCTCGGTCTCCGCGACGGTGATTGGCTGTGTGGTCGGCATGGTCGTGGCCCTCATGGGCATCTCCCCTGTCGGCTGGCTGCGGTGGCCGGCCCGGATCTACACAGACCTCTTCCGTGGCCTCCCGGCCATCCTCACGATCCTGTTGATCGGCCAGGGGTTCGCCCGGCTGAGCCAGCAGATCTTCGGCCCGAGCCCCTATCCCCTCGGGATCATCGCGCTGAGCCTGATCTCAAGCGCCTACATCGGGGAGATCTTCCGAGCCGGCATCCAAGCCGTGGACCGAGGCCAGCTCGAGGCCTGCCGCGCCCTCGGGATGGGCTACGGTCGGGCGATGCGCCTCGTCGTCATTCCGCAGGGAATTCGGCGCGTTCTCCCGGCGCTCGTGAACCAGTTCATCGCGATCGTGAAGGATTCGAGCCTGGTCTACTTCCTCGGCCTGCTCGTCTCAGAGCGCGAGCTCTTCCGCGTCGGCCAGGACGCCGCCGTCCTGAGCGGGAACCTCTCGCCGCTTGTCCTCGCGGGCCTGTTCTACCTCGTCATCACCGTCCCTCTCACGCACCTCGTCAACTACTTCGACCAGCGGTTCCGCACAGGACGCCGAAAGGCCGCTCCGCCGGTATCCGGGCTCCGCGAGGTCGCAGAGCTCGACCCGGTCCGCACAGTCGCGGAGAACACCTGACCATGACCACCCCCACGGAGACCCGTCGACGGACCAGGGACAGAACCATGCACACTGAATCATCACCATCAGCCGCGGCCACAACGACTGCCCCGGCGCCTGCCTACACGGGGGCCGGGCTCGAACTCAAGGACCTCACTCTCGCCTACGGCGATGTCGAGGTCGTCCGGGATATCAGCCTGCGCGTCGACCCCGGGACAACCACCTGCATCATCGGGCCTTCTGGCTCGGGCAAGTCAACCCTTCTGCGCGGCATCAACCGGCTGCACGAGCCGAAGTCGGGGGACGTCATCCTCGACGGTGCCTCGACCCTCGGGAAGCACCCGGACCAGCTTCGCCGCAAGATCGGAATGGTCTTCCAGCACTTCAACCTCTTCCCCGACCACACGGCACTCGAGAACGTGGCCCTCTCCCCGTGGAAGGTCAAGCGGCTCCCGAAGAAGACGGCGTTCGAGCTCGCCCGAGCCCGGCTTGCCGAGGTCGGCCTGCGGGAGCGCGCCGACCACAAGCCCCGAGACCTCTCCGGGGGCCAGCAGCAGCGTGTCGCTATCGCACGCGCCCTCGCGATGGAACCGCAGGTCATGCTCTTCGACGAGGCGACCTCTGCGCTCGATCCCGAACTCGTCAACGGGGTGCTCAACCTCATGGCGAGCCTCAGCGGGCGCGGCATGACGATGGTCGTGGTCACCCACGAGATGGGCTTCGCCCGACGCGCTGCCAATCAGGTCGTGTTCATGGACGAGGGCCAGATCGTCGAGACCGGCACCCCAGAGGACATCTTCGACCGTCCGCAGTCGACCCGCCTCCAGCGCTTCCTCTCCGAGGTGCTGTGATGGTTCTTCGCAATGCCCGGATCACCATCAAGACGGTGATCGTCGGCTTCGGCGTCTCGGGCGGTGTGTTCCACGGCCCGCTCCTCGGCGCGAACCCGGCGTACTCTGTGGACGCGATCGTGACCGGCAATCCGGCGAGGATCGCAGCCGCACGCAGTCGCTTCCCCGAGGCCTTGATCGTGGCGGACTACGCAAGGCTTCTCGAGCTTGTCGACGACGGCACTCTCGAACTCGACCTCGTGGTGCTCGGCACACCGCCCGCGCTCCACCGCGACCAGGCGCTCGCCGCCGTCGAACGCGGACTCCACGTCGTCGTCGACAAGCCCTTCGCGCCCTCGGTTCAGGACGCCCAGGCGATGATCGCCGCCGCGGCGGACGCCGGAGTCCTCCTGACCGTCTTCCAGAACCGGCGGTGGGACGGGGACTTCCTGACGGTCGCCGACCTGGTTGGGTCGGGGCGGCTTGGCGAGATCCGCACGTTCGAGTCCCGCTTCGAATGGTGGCGCCCAGAGGGCTTCGGCAACTGGCGCGACGCCGCCCGGGCCGACGACGGCGGGGGCCTCCTGACGGACCTCGGCAGCCACCTCATCGACCAGGCGGTCCAGCTCTTCGGCCCCGTCGAGGAGGCGAGGGCAACCCTCCGGCGGCACAGCGACGGCCCCGGCGCGGACGAGGACAGCTTCGCGGAACTGCAGCACGCCTCCGGGGTGGTGAGCCGGCTCTGGATGAACGGCCTCGCACCGGCACTCGGGCCGAGGTTCCACATCCTGGGCAGCCGGGCAGGTTTCACGTCGTGGGGCCTCGACGGCCAAGAGCCGGCCCTCGCTGCAGGCGCCGACCCCTCCAAGCCCGGCTACGGCGCCGTCCCAACCCGCCAGCCCGCCAGGCTCTCCGACGGTAGTTCCGGCGTCGACGTCGGCCTTCGGCCCGGCGACTACCCCGCCTTCTACCGCCTTCTGGCCGATGCGCTGCACCGGGACAGCCCCGTCCCGGTCGAGCCTGCCGATGCTCTCGAGACCCTGCGGATCATCCGCCAACTGCACGCGACGACCCCGATCCGCTCGCTCGCACACATCTGAAAAACGACACCAGAGGAAGAACCATGAATCAGAACCCGCGTCACGTCGCCGTCATCGGCGGCGGCGCCATCGGAGTCTCCACCGCCGTCCACCTGCTCCGCTCCGGTGCCGACGTCACCCTCGTCACCGAAGGCGAACTGGCCTCCGGCGCCTCAGGCCGCTCGCTGTCCTGGCTCAACTCCGCCGGCTCAAGGAGCCGTGAGTACCATGCGCTGCGCATGGCGGGCATTGACCGCTACCGCAGCCTCTTTGCCCAGGATCCGTCCCGAGAGTGGCTTCAGTTCGGCGGCGGCGTGTACTGGGACAACGACGCTGCCTCGGCGGTCGCCCGGCACGAGTACGAAGTATCGCACGCCTACGATTCCCACCTCGTCGGGCCCGAGTCAATCGCATCCTTCACCCCCGGCCTCAACGCGGCTGCGCTTGCCGAGACTTCGGTCTTCAACCCAGGTGAAGGATGGGTCAGCCTTCCGCATCTCATCGAGCACCTCATCGTGGAATTCACGCAGCGAGGGGGGACCCTGAAGACCAACGCGGGCGCGGCGCGGGTCGAGGTCGACGACGACGGGCGTGCGGCCGCCGTCGTCACCCCTGCCTTCGGTGCCATCGCAGTCGACGCCGTCGTCGTCGCCTGCGGTCCTCACACGCCGGACGTCGTCGCTCCGCTCGGCGTGCACATCGGCAATGCCTCTCCGGTCTCGATGCTCGTGGTGACCGAGCCGCTCGACCATGACGTCCGGGCCGTCCTCAACACGCCCCGGGCCGCGGTCCGGCCGAATCCGGGGCAGACCATCGCGATCGACCATGACTGGTACGAGGAGCACATCGTGCGGGACGCTTCAGGTCAGTACTCGATCCCCGAGCCGGTCGTCGAGGAGCTCCTCGGAGAGGCTTCTCGACTGCTCAAGGGAACGCCCCGTCTCAAGGCCAACTCCTGGAAGATCGGCCTCAAGCCGATCCCAGGCGATGGAGAGCCCGTGTTCGGGGAGCTCGAGAAGGTCCCGGGGTGCTACGTGGCCTTCACCCATTCGGGTGCGACCCTTGCGCTGATCGCTGGCGAGCTGATTTCGTACGAGGTCTCGAGGGGCGAGCGTCATCCGATGCTGGAGACGTTCCGGCCGGAGCGGTTCGAGGGCTGAAACGACTCGAGGAGCCTTGATCGAGCCGGGACACCGCCCTATAGTTCAGAAGGTGTACTAATTCGGCCTCCTCGCACTCAGGGTGTGAGAGATGCCTGCTGGGACCGGGCGGCACCGGTCGCCTCTGATGAAACCCTGCAGCGATCAATGACTCGTGCCACGCGGCTTTGACATAGGAGAAGACCATGGAATTCAGATATCTCGGCAACTCAGGTCTCAAGATCTCCGAAATCATCTACGGAAACTGGCTCACTCACGCGTCTCAGGTCGACGACGACACGGCGAGCAAGAGCATCCACGCGGCTCTCGACGCCGGCATCTCGAGCTTCGACACGGCCGACGCCTACGCCAACACCGCGGCGGAGGTTGTGCTGGGCGACGCCCTGAAGGGCGAGCGCCGGGAGAGCCTCGAGATCTTCACCAAGGTGTACTGGCCCACGGGCCCGGGCGGCAAGAACGACACCGGTCTCTCGCGCAAGCACATCATGGAGTCCATCAACGGCTCGCTGAAGCGGCTCGGCACCGACTACGTCGACCTGTACCAGGCGCACCGCTTCGACTATGAGACGCCGATCGAGGAGACGATGCAGGCTTTCGCCGACATCGTCCGCCAGGGCAAGGCGCTCTACATCGGCGTGAGCGAGTGGAACGCGGACCAGATCCGTGAGGGGCACAAGCTGGCTACGGAGCTGGGGTTCCAGCTCATCTCGAACCAGCCGCAGTACAACATGCTGTGGCGCGTCATCGAGCGGGAAGTCGTTCCCACCTGTGAAGAGCTCGGCCTCTCGCAGATCGTGTTCTCGCCGATCGCCCAGGGAATCCTCACCGGCAAGTACGTGCCGGGCCAGCCTGTGCCGGAGGGATCGCGCGCCACGGACGAGAAGGGTGGCAAGAACATGATCTCGCGGTGGATGCGAGACGACATCCTCACCGCCGTGCAGAACCTCAAGCCGATCGCCGAGGAGCTCGACCTCACCTTGGCGCAGCTCGCGGTGGCGTGGGTGCTGCAGAACCCCAACGTGGCCGCGGCCATCGTCGGGGCGAGCCGCCCCGAGCAGATCGCGTCGAACGCCGCGGCCGCTGGCGTCAAGCTCGAGGCCTCCGTGATGGCGAGGATCGACGAGGCCATCGGTTCCGTGGCCGAGACCGATCCGTCGCTTACCCAGTCGCCTGCGAGCCGGGTGGCCTGAACCGCCGCAAGGGACGCTTCTGGCCTCAGCCTTGGCGGGACTCGTGATTGCTTGAGGTCTTGCGAGCCCACCCCGCGTTGCTCATGCCTGGCAGCATCAGTTGCCAGGCATGAGCCGTCTGTGGCCCGCAGGATCTCACCCCTCAGTCTGAAGGGGCTGCTTGGCGGCCTTTGTTAGAGGTAGGAGCGAACAGTCGCCTTCAGGACCTCGGCGTGCTCGAAGATGTCTTCTGGCGAGGCGATCGGGATGCGGGTCTCGAGCTTGCCTCCGTCGAACAAGCCGATGTACTTCTGCGCCCTATTGAAGTGGAGGCGGGCGATCGGCTTGCGATTGTTGTCATCAAGCAGGACTGCGAAGTAGCTCTTCGCATCTCGCTGGGCCACCCTCGAGGGTTTCACCTCGCTGCACACAATGGCCCGGACGATCTGGTAGCCCTCGAGTTCCTCGAGAGTTGTCTCGATGGCGTCCGCTTGTTCCAAGTCCTTTTGCGCTACTGGTTCACTGGTGACTTGGGCAGTCGAAAGCGCCTCGCCCGCATGGGGGTAAGCGGGGACCGCCTAGGGCCGTCTTCAACCGCTCGTTCACCTGATCGTTCAGGAATTGTTTCGTAGCCTTCGCGACCAAGACTGTGAACTGTTCTCGCACCCGTTGCGTGAAAGCGCCTTCATAGACCCGCGAGGTGAAGAACCTCACCCAGTCGTCTTCAGGCTCTTTGAACTGGCCCGCGAGTATGCGCTTGATCAGCCCGATGTACTTGAGCTCCCCGGCAGCGTTGATGATCGAATCGAGATCGAAGACATCCTTGGAGAGTTTCTGCAGTTCGGGGATGAGGGTCTCATCGATGTCGTTCAAGTCCAGGACTAGGAATGGCTTGGCGTCCATACGATTGGGGGCATCAAGGTCGGTGAAGAACTGATACACCTCGCCGTTAGTCAGGATGGCGATTCGCGCGTTGGTGACGGCAAAGTACCGGAACAGTTGGGAGGCGTGCTCAATCCTGACCGGTTCCTTGGACTTTTTGCATTCGATCAGGATCTGGACCTCGCCTTTGTGGATGACGGCGTAGTCGACCTTCTCGCCCTTCTTGACGCCGACGTCGGCAGTGAATTCGGGGACGACCTCCATCGGGTTGAACACGTCGTAGCCGAGGATGGTCGATATGAACGGCATCACGAAGGCATTCTTCGTGGCTTCCTCGGTCTCGATCGAAGCGCGCTGCTGGCGCACCTTCGCCGCCAGAGCCATCAGTCTTTCCGCAAAGTCCATCCTTGCCCCCATTCAGTGTCGATGGGCCCAAGGATACCTTTCAGGCCCCCCAGCCACCCCCATCGCCCGCTGCTCACGACCGGAGGTGCGCCCCAGCGGTAGATCCGCGCACGATCAGTTCGCCCAGAAATCTCTCCACCCGGGGTGGCTCCGCCGATCTGGGCGTTGTCTGATGTGAGTCGGTCGACTCCCAGATGGTGCAGGCCCCGATTGACGAGCACGCACGGTGTGCCGCGGTCGACGATGCGCTGAATCGCTGCGCTGCTTGCGCCTGTCGCATTTGTGAACAGGACTCCGTCGACGATTCCGCTTCGGACGCCGGCCGTCGTTGCGGGGAGTGATGGGTCCCTTTCATTCCAGAGGACCAGATTTCGTCCCTGGCTCGGGCATTTTCCTCCAGGGCCTCCAGCAATTCCGGAAGGTATGGATTAGTGATATCCGAAGTTGCCCCGCCAACATTTCCGGTCCGATTCGTGGCGAATACTTTCGGGTCCGCTTTCGGGAAACGCGTCTCGAGCGTCCGCAGCGCCCGTTCGCGGATCCCCGGGCTGACGTGGGGACCCCCCGTCAGCACGCGCGACACTATACTCTGCGAGACGCCCGCGACCATTCCATGCTTGACTGACCCCTTCGAAGGGTTCTACGGTCGCTCAAGTTCAACTGTGAGAGGAGCCTCATCGATGAGGGCCATCAGATTCGACGCAACCCGTAGGGCAGATACCGTAGATATTCCGGAGCCCGAACTTCAGGCTGGGCAGGCAATTGTGCGGATTTCCTCTGCAGGAATTTGCGGATCCGATTTGAGTGCGCTAAATGGAAGCCATCCATTCCGGATCCCGCCGCTCATCTCGGGCCATGAGGGCGGGGGCACCATCGTGGCAGTCGACGACGAGGAGTCCGCTCTGCGCGTCGGAGACCACGTCGTGATCGAGCCCCAGCGCTCCTGCGGCGCATGCGAAGCGTGCGACGCCGGGCTCTCGCACCTGTGCGAACACAAGCTCATGCTGGGCATGAGCGAGTGGCCGGGCACCTTCGCCGAACTCGTCACGGTACCCACCGACAAGCTCTATCGCGTCTCCACTGCAGTCCCGACGGAGTACCTCGCTCTCGCGGAGCCACTCGCAGTCGCGATTCACGCCGTCCATCGCGTCGGGACAGGCCAGCCTCAGAAGGTCGCGGTGCTGGGCGGCGGGGCGATCGGCTCTCTGATCGTGCTCACGCTCGCGCACGAGGGAGTCGAGTTCATCGCCGCGACCGACATCCGCGAGAGCAACCGGGAGCTGTGCCTGGCCATGGGGGCCCAAGCAGTCGCAGATCCCGTGGCCGATGGTTGGAAGGAGTCTCTGCGCTCGAGCGCGGGAGGCTCTTTCGACGTCGTCTTCGTCGCCGCAGCAGTCGCCGGCATCGTCGACGACGCGAACGACCTCGTCCGGCAGCGCGGCACGATCGTCCAGGTCGGTCTCTTCGGTGCCCCCGTCACGTTTGACCTGAGTTCCTTCCAGCGGAACGAAAAGCACCTTCTCGGCTCGAACGTCTACGAGCCCGCCGACTTTGAAGCAGCCGTGCGGATGCTCGAGGCGGATCCAGAAGGCGTCGCGCGGATCGTGAACCGCCGCGCGACGCTTGAGCAGGCGACCGAATACCTCAACGCCCGCATGGACGGCCACGTCGACGACACGGTCAAGATGCTCCTCTTCCCGAACCAATCCTGACCCGAGCGGAACGACGGCCGCGCTAACGGCTGTTGTTGCCGAGCGAGGCCAGTTCCGATTCGAGCTGCTGTGCCAGCGCGCGTAGACGCTGGATCCGGTCCGGGGCCAAGGCCGTGCCCGGCATCGTGACCTGAGCGTCGACGTCGAAGACAGTGTCGGGGCCGTGCCACACGTTAAACCATTCGAGGCCCTGGCCGAGGACGTCTCGCGTCACGCCCTGCAGCAGAAGTAAGGGCTCGCCGACAGCTGTGTTGAGCTTGTGCGCCAAGCCTGCATCTGCGGCGACGGCCTGGACCTGCCTCGGGCCCCCTTCGGGGCGGTATCCGTGCTCTCGCATGAGGGCGAGCAGCGAGGCATCTTCCAGCAGTTCTGGAGTGAGATGGGGGAAGAGATCCCGTGGCACCCAGGTCCGCATGAAGGCCACGGGGACCTGCTCGAGGTAGCGAACGCGTTCGATTGCCCAGGCCCTGGGAGTTCCCAATGCTTCGGCCGCTGTGGGGGGCGCAGTGACGGGTTCGACGGCGATGACGTGCGTGCGCAGGCGCTGGCCGTGCGCGGCGGCCTGCTCGTCGAGTCCTCCGGCGCGCTGGAGCTGCCGATGGAGGACGGGCGCGGCAGCCACGACGCTGCCGCGCCCGCGCTGCCGACGGATCAGCCCGAGGTCAGCCAGGCCAGCGAGGGCTTGGCGTACGACACTGCGGGAGACCCCGAACTGCCGCTGGAGTTCCTCCTCGGTGGGCAGGGAGGATCCCGGGGGCAGGGGGAGGTCGGTGATCTGCCGGCGGAGGAGGTCCCGGATCTGGGCGTGGAGCGGGATTCCGCCGTCGCGGCTGAGGCGTGGCAAGGGCTCTTGAGGATCCACATCTTCTGGTCCCACGCCCACGCTGACTCCTTGCCGTTCGCTGCCCCTGGACCGCGCCGCTGTCGCACCGCGCTTGACCTATGATGCAGCAGATTCTAATGTACGTACTAATTGTACGTACTAACTTCCAAGGGGATAGACCCCTTCCGAACGGAGAGTCCATGCGCGATCCGCGCACCGTGCGCTGCACCTTCTACCTTGAGTCCGAGATCGATCCCGAGAAGGCGGCGGCCATTCTCGCCGGCGAGCAGTCCAGCGGCACCTTCCTCCCCGTGCCCGGCGAATCCGCGCGGATCCGCGAGCGGCACGCGGCACACGTTGTCGAGGTCCGGGAGCTGGGCGCCTCTCGGCCCTCGCTACCTTCCCGCGGGAACCCCGAAAAGGTGCGCGCCGCACTCGTCACCGTTGATTTCCCCATGGAGAACATCGGCACCGACATAGCCACCCTGCAGACCGCGATCGCCGGCAACCTCTTCGAATTGGGGGAGCTCTATGCCTGCCGGCTGCAGGAACTGGTCCTGCCGGAAGACTTCGTCGCCGCCCACCCCGGCCCTGCGTTCGGGATCGAGGGGACGCGCAAGCTCCTCGGGGATGCTCAGGGCGTCATGGTCGGGACCATCATCAAGCCGAACGTCGGGCTCTCGGAGGAGGAATTCCGGCTCGTTGTCCGTGACCTGGCCCTCGCCTCGATCGACCTGATCAAGGACGACGAGTTGATGACCGACCCCGAGTACCTCCCGCTCGAGCGCCGCGTCGCGGTCGCCACCGAAGAGATCCGGGCGGCAGAACAGGTCACCGGCCATCCCACGATGTACGCCTTCAACATCACTGGCGACCTCGCGGGGCTGCGGAAGCGCCACGACCTCGTTGTCGAGGCCGGGGGCAGGTGCGTGATGCTGAACATCCCGATCATGGGACTGCCCGCCTTGGCCTTGCTCAGGACGTTCTCCGAGGTGCCGATCCACGGCCATCGCGCGGGCCTTGCGGCATCGATGCGGTCCAAGGCCCTCGGCGTGGACTACCGAGTGTGGCAGCAGCTGGCACGCCTGGCCGGCGCCGACCAGCTGCACGCGAGCGGGTTGGGCAGCAAGTTCTATGAACCGGACGAGGAGGTCGCGGCCAACATCCGCAGCCTGCTGAAGCCACTCGGCGAAACCGCAACCCCTCTTCCGGTCCTGTCCTCCGGGCAGAACGTCACCACGCCCGGCCCCACATTCGAAGCGGTCGGTTCGACCGATCTGATGATGCTGGCCGGCGGGGCCGTCGCGGCGCACCCCGCCGGGCCCGCCGCCGGGGTGCGGAGCCTGCGTCAGGCCTGGGAGGCGGCCGTGGAGGGTGCCCCCTTGGAAGCGGTCGCACGGCAGAAGGCCCAGAACGGGGACGAGGCGCTTCTGCTCGCCGTCCAGAAATTCGGGAAGGGCGCCTAGCGTGCCAGCCTTCGCCTTCGTCGCGGACGACCTCACCGGCGCCGCGGACGTCCTCGCGCAGGCCCACCGCTACGGTCTCGAAGCCGCGCTCGCCATAGGCGACGCGCCCCTGCCGGCCGATGCCGACGTCGTCGGCCTTGCCGGGCCGGCCCGCTCTCTGGCCGGGGACGCCTTCGACGAGCTCGTGCGCAGGGATCTCGCGCGCGTTGCAGCGCTCAACCCGGAAGTGCTGCTGTACAAGGTCTGCTCGACGTTCGACAGTTCGGTCACGATCGGCAGCATCGGCCGCGGGATCCAGCTGTTGCACGAGCGCTTCGGGCACCACGGCGCGATCCCGGTCGTGCCTGCCCAACCGGGCTTCGGCCGCTACACCGCCTTCAGCAACCACTACGCGGCCTACGGCGGCGAGATCCACCGTCTGGATCGCCACCCGATCATGTCCAGGCACCCCTCGACGCCTATGACGGAGGCCGACCTCCGGCGGGTCCTGGCCGAGCAGCTCGGCACGGAGCGGTTGCCTGGGGCGATCCACCTTCCCGCGTACGACGACGGGACGTTCAGGGACGCTTGGGCCGCACGGCGGGCGGAGCCCAAGGCAGAGGCCTTCGTCGTCGACGCCGTCCGCGAAGAGCATCTCGACGCCGTGGCCGAGGCACTCAGGCGCGAGGCGCACGGCCGCGGGCCATCCGTCGTCGTCGGCTCGGGCGGGATCATGGCAGCTCTGGCGCGCTCTATCTCGGAGGAGGCCCTGAGCGCGCCCGCACCCCAGGAGGCTGCGGGCCCGGTGCTCGCCGTGAGCGCGTCGGCGTCGAGCACGACGGCGAGCCAGATCGAGGACGCGATCGCCCACGGCTGGGCGGATGTGCCGGTGCCCGTCGAACTCCTGCGGCGCGCCGATTCCGCAGCCGTGGCAGAACTCGAGCACCGCGTGTCGGCGGCCCTGCGCATGGGGCGCAACGTCGTCGTCCATACCACCAGAGGTGCCAGCGATCCCCGCTTTGGAGCTACGGGACCTGCCGACGCGGCGCATGTGGGGGCACTGATCGGTGGCGTAGCAGCCCGAACGGCCGAGGCTGGCCTTACCCGGGACATCGCCGTCTGCGGCGGCGATACGTCCAGCCACGCCCTCATCGCGATGGGTGTGCGCCAACTACGGGTCTCGGAACAGTTCGTCACCGCGGGCCCGATCCTGCGCGCGGAAGCCTTGGGCGCAGTCGCCGAATGCCGCCTGCTCCTTAAAGGCGGGCAGGTCGGCCCACCGGACATCCTGCGCCGCTTCGCCGGCCAGCTCCAGGCCTGACCCCGGCCCTCAGTCACCATCAGGCAAATCAACGAAAGGTGGCCCCCATGCGGGCAGTAGTGAAGACCGCAGCCGAACGAGGTGCCGAGTATGTCACCGATGCCGGCGACCCGAAAGCGGCAGAAGGGTCTGTTGTGCTCGAGGTCGGCGCTGCTTCCCTGTGCGGCACCGACCGCGAACTCTACGAATGGACCCCCTCTGCCCAGGCCTTCAACCTCGACCTCCCGGTCGTCCTCGGGCACGAAGGGGCAGGCACCGTCGTGGAGGTCGGGCCGGGGGTCTCGGGACTGCGCGTCGGCGATCGGGTCGCCCTCGAAAGCCACCTCGCCTGCGGGCAGTGCTTCCCTTGCAGGACGGGGGACGCCCACACGTGTGAACGCACCAGAATCGTCGGAATGCACATCGACGGCGTGTTCGCCCAGTACGCCGCTGTGCCTGAGGACATCTGCGTCAAGCTACCAGCTGGGCTGCCGCTCGAATCCGGGGCCCTGCTCGAGGCGGCTGGCGTCGCCGTCCACGCCGTCCAGCGCGCCGGGTACGCGGTCGCCGGACGGGCCGTCGTCGTCAGCGGTGCGGGGCCGGTCGGCCTGGTCGTCGTCAAGCTCGCACTGCTCATGGGAGCCGCCTACGTCGTCGCCGTCGATCCCAATCCGTTCCGGCGCGCGCAGGCCGAAAGGCTCGGCGCCATCGCGCTCCAGCCGGACGGCGGCGTCGTCGAGCGCTGCCGCGAACTAACAGGGCGCCGCGGAGGCTTCGACGTCGCCTTCGAGTGCTCGGGGGCCCCGGGGACTCTGACAACCCTCTTCGAGGCCGTCCGCCGCGAGGCAACGGTAGTAACGGTCGGCCACCCCAGCCGCCCCGCCGAAGTCGACATCGCCGCGTACATCAACAAGAAGGGCATCACGCTCCGCGGAATCTTCGGACGCCGGCTGTGGGAGACGTGGGAACAGTCCCTGCTGCTCCTCGACTCGGGGCGGCTCGAACTCGACTGGCTCATCACCCACCGCATGAAGCTCAGCCAGATCGACGAAGCCGTCGGGCTGCTCACGGGAGACGCCTGCAAGGTCCTGCTCCTGCCCGGCTTGGGCTGAGCTGGCGGCTTGGGCTGAGCCTGCGGCTCGCTAGGCGAGCCACCCGAGGGCGACGGCGGGGTCTTCCGGGAAGTACTCGAGGCCGACGGGCCCGTCGTAGCCGGCTTCCCTGGCCGCGCCGAGCCAGGTGCCGAGGGGCAGTTCCCCGCTGCCCGGGTGCCCGCGCCCGGGCGCGTCGGCGATCTGGACGCGGACGAAATCGCGGGCGTATCGGCGGATGACGTCGATCAGGTCCTCGTCGCTGTGGCTCAGGTGGTAGAAGTCGGCGAGCATCCCGATCGCCGCGCTCCCGGTTTCGCGCACCTTCTCGACGATCCGCATCGTCGCCGCGGCAGTGGTGAGGGGGTAGGAGGGGATCCCGCTGAGCGGTTCGAGCGCGACGCGCGCACCGATCTCGCCGGCCTTGCCCGCGGCGAGCGCCAAGTTCGCGACGCCTGTCCGCTCCTGCTCGTCGGGACTCACCCCCGCAATCGCGAGCCCATACATCGGGTTGAAGGCGCGCACTCCGAGCCGCTTGCCGAGACGGAGGGCGCCATCCATTGCCGCAGCGAACTCGTCCTCGCGCCCGGGCTGGCAGGTGAAGCCACGTTCGCCCCTGCTCAGGTCTCCACCGTAGAAGTTGAGCAGGCCCACCCGGACGCCTGCCTCCTCGACCGCTGCGACGAGCTCGTCTGCCTCCCGCCTGGTGGCCTCCGGGCCACGGTAGGGCCACCACAGTTCGATCTCGTCGAACCCTGCGGCCGCGGCCGCGGCAGGCTGCTGCAGCAGGGGCAGATGGGCCAGGACACTCGAGGTGTTCAGGGCCAGGCCAATTCCGTCGCTTTCGACAGGCATACTTCTCTCGCCTTCTCGGGATGTCAGCCGGATCGCCTCCGACTCAGGACTGAGCGGGAGGAACCGCGAGGGGTTGGCCGAAGGTCCAGTGCCGCCCGTACTTCCCCGCGAGACGCACCGCGGTCTCCTCGTCGAGCAGCCGCTTGGGGAGGCCAGCGGTGCGCAGGAGGGTGTCGCAGGCCTGTTCGAGTTCGACGGCGGTGTCCACGGCTTCCGCGAGGTCGCGGCCGACCGTGATGGCCCCGTGGTTCTGCAGGAGGACGGCATGGAGAGGGTAAGGGATCGCTTCGATCCAGTCGGCCTGGCTCGGGTCGCCGGGGTCGGCGTAGGGGACCAGAGGCGTCTGCCCGACCCGCATCACGAAATAGGGGGTCAGCGGCGGGATGGCGCTCCACTCAGTCCAGGGCTCGAGGCAAGAGACGGCCATGGCCGCGGGGGAGTGGACGTGCACGACGGCATTCGTCGCGCAGTCGCGGCGGTAGAAGGCACGGTGGAAGGGGAACTCCTTGGACGGCCGAGGTCCCTCCTGCAGGTTCCCCTCGAAGTCGAGGACCGAGAGGGATGCGGCCTCGAGGCTGCCGAGGTCCGATCCCGTGGGCGACATGAGCAGCCGGTCGCCGTCGCGCACGCTGAGGTTGCCGGCAGACCCGCGGCTGAGGCCATTGGCGGTCAGGCTCCTGCCGGCCAGCACGAGCGCTTCCCGAGGCCCTGCCATAGCTTCTGAGCTCGTCACTTCTCTTCGCTTCCTTCCCCGGGCTGCGCGGCGCCCTCGAGGGCCGACCATGCTGTGGTGAACATATCGCGCTCCCCGAAGTTCCCGGACTTGAGGGCGAGGCTGAGGCTGGTGCCGTCGGCAGCGATGGCGTTGGCCCAGGCCACGCCCGGGCTGATCGCGGGGCCTATCCGGAGGGCCTTCACCCCGAGTTCCTGCACAACCCGCCCGGAGCTCTCGCCCCCGGCGACGATGAGTTCGCGAACCCCCTCGCGGACCATGCCGACGGCGATCGCGGCCAGGGCCTGCTCGACGAGCGCGCTCGCGGTGTCCCTGTCCTGGGCCAGGTCGTCGACGCTCTCCGCGGAGAACACGAGGGGGACGGCCGAGGGCTCGTGGGACCAGAGGTCCCGCGCCCAGTCGATGATCCGCCCAGCCTCGGCCGCCACATCGTTGCGGAGAGCCTCCAGATCGAGCTTCCGGAAAGGCAGGAGGGCCTTGCCGGAGGCGATCTGCTCGCGGGTTCGCGCCGACGCACTCCCGCAGAGGACGGCCCGCCGACCGGGAGTGCGGGGTATGCGTCTGGCCTCCGCCTCGTCCCCAGCCGGGATGCCGAGGGCGAGGCCTGAGCCACCCGTGATGACCTTGAGGCCCTCCGCGGCCTCCATGATGGTGGCGAGGTCGTCCCTGTCGATGGCATCCACGATCACGAGTGTGGGCCGCTCTCGGCCTGTGGCGATGAGTCCGAGCAGTTCCTCGCGCAGGGCTTCGCTGCCCTTGTGCACGGTCTGGAGTGGGACGAGGGAGACCTCGCTCTGCGTCTGCGGCTCGAGGAGGCGCGCAAGGCTCGAATCGCGCATCGGAGTGAGCGGGTGTTCGCGCATCGGGCTCTCGTCAAGCGGGTCGCTCCCGACGAACAGGCGGCCCTGGTACACGGTCCTCCCGGTGTCCGGGAAGCTCGGCACGACGACGCTGCCCGGCTCCCCGAGCCGGCCCAGCACTGCGTCGATGACGGGGCCGATGTTCCCAGATGGTGTGGAGTCGAAGGTGGAACAGTACTTCACATAGAAGCGCTCTGCTCCGGCCGCCAGAAGTGCCTCGAGCGCGGCGAGGGACTGCCCGACCGCGTCCGCGGGAGGCGCCGTGCGTGACTTGAGCGCCACCACGAGCACGTCCAGCCCCTCAAGCTGCTCGATGTCGCCGCGGCTGGGGACGCCGAAATGGACGGCAGCCACGAGGCCACGGCTGACGAAGGCCGTGGCGAGGTCGGTGGCGCCGGTGACGTCATCGGCTATGCAGCCCCATCTCATCGGCGGGCTCCTTTGTTCGGGGATCGTCTGCCCATGTTGTCATGTGTGAATCGATGGAACGAAACTTGACGGTCGTGTGAATCGGGCATAGCGTGCTGCACATCACAGATGAAGGCTTGGTGGGCGGCCGCGAGGGCCGCTGAGAGGAATCCATGAACGCATCAGAGAAGGCCATCCAGCGAGTCGCGGTCGTCGGCTCCGGGTACATGGGCGGAGGCATCGCCCAGGTGCTCGCCCTGGCGGGCCGCGACGTCGTGCTCGGCGATGTTGACGGCGAGCGCGCTGCCCAGGCGCGCGAGCGCCTCGTCGCGCAGGCCGGCCGTTTCGAGGAGGACGGTCTGTTCCGTGACGGCGCGGCAGAGGAGATCGCAGGGCGTCTCAGCGCTGCGGAGAGCGTCGAAGCAGCGGTCGAGGGCGCCGACTACGTGACGGAGGCCGTCTTCGAGCGCCGCGACGTCAAGGCCGAGGCCCTCTCCCGGATCTCTGCCGCGGCTCCGGCCGAGGCGGTCATCGGCTCCAACACGTCGGCGATCCCGATCGCGGAGCTCGCGCAGTCCGTCGTCGGCCCCGAGCGCTTCCTGGGCGTCCACTGGATGAACCCGGCCCCGTTCATCCCCGGCGTCGAGCTCATCCCGCATCCGGGGACCGTCGAATGGGCGATCTCGTCGTCGGAGAACCTGATCCGCGAGGCGGGCAAGCAGCCTGGCCAGGTTGCGGATTCGCCCGGCTTCGTCGCCAACCGGCTCCAGTTCGCCCTCTTCAAGGAGGCCGTGCGGATGGTGGAGGAGGGGCTCGCGACCCCGTCCCAGATCGATACCGTGGTCAGCAACGCCTTCGGTTTCCGGCTGGCCCTCTTCGGCCCCTTCGCGATCGCCGACATGGCGGGGCTGGACGTCTACGACATGTCCTACGCGAGCCTCGAGGCCGAGTACGGTGAGCGTTTCACGTCTCCGGGCATGCTCCACTCGATGGTCGAGAAGGGACGTCTTGGCCTCAAGTCCGGCGGCGGCTTCCTCGACATCCCGGCTGAGGAGGCACCGGATCTGGTTGCATATCGGGACAAGGCCTACGCGGCGCTGAGCGCACTGCGCAGCGAGCTCGGGCCGGCCCCGGCACTCTAGAGACGAGCGGAGACCGACCATGACCGAAGCACCGATGCCCGAAGAGGGGATTCTCATCCCCGACCAGCGGCGGGAGAAGCTCATGCGGGCCCTGCGACGCGACCATGTGCTCAGCGTCGCCCAGCTCACCGAGCTCCTGTGCGTGTCCCACATGACCGTTCGGCGCGACATCGCCGTGCTCGAGCGGGAAGGACGCGCGGTCTCGGTGCCCGGAGGCGTGCGCTTGGCCAGCGGCATGCGTCGCGAGCCGGCGTTCGGGGACAAGACGGCCTCCGAGCGGGACGAGAAGGCCGCCATCGCGGGGGCCGCCGCGGGGCTCCTCTCCGACGGCATGGTGCTCTACCTCGACGCCGGCACCACCACCGGCGCCCTCGTTCCCGCGATCCGGGAGCGGCAAGGCATGACGGTCGTGACCAACGACTTCGCGATCGTCGAGCAGCTCACCGACGCCCCCCATGTGGAGACCATCCACACGGGGGGCCGGCTCGAACACTCGAACCGTTCCGCCGTCGGCAGTCTGGCAGGGGAGATTCTGCGCCGCATCAATACGGACATCGCCTTCATCAGCGCCAGCTCGTGGGACCTCCGCCGCGGAGTTACCACGCCCACGGAGTCGAAGGTCCCCGTCAAGACCGCCGCCGTCGAATCTGCCTCCACGGCCGTGCTCATGGCCACGAGCAGCAAGTTCGGCACTTTCGGAATGTACGACGTCTTTCCGCTCGAGCGGTTTGACCGCATCATCACCGACGCTCGCCTGCCCCACGCGGCGGCAGACGGCATCCGCGACCTCGGGGTCGCCCTCGACCTCCCCTCATCGGCCGAAGCGCCGAGGGAAGCCACGGCCTCCGAGCCGCACGGGGCCTAGCCCCAGCACTCGCAGTTCGGATCCGGGACAGCACCACCGCAGCACCCATGCCCTTGGACCGACGGCGCCGAACGCGCCGTCCGGCCCTGCTCGCGTCCAGCCAAAGGCGGGAGTCCCAGGCCCTGCAGGAGTCTCCTGCAGACATCAGGATCTGCAGGAGACACCTGCAGACAACCAGAACAGGACGACATGACAGAAACGGCTCAACGAGGAACCAAGACCCGCAGATTCACCCTGCCGTCGCTGCGGTGGTGGATGTTCGGGTTCTTCGTCCTCGTCATGGTTATCAACTACATCGACAGGGCGTCGCTTTCGATCGCGATGCCGCTCATCGGCAAGGAATTCCACCTCACCCCGGCCATCGAAGGCCTGCTCCTGAGCGCCTTCGGCTGGACCTACACGCTCATGCAGCTGCCCGGCGGGTGGCTCGTGGACAAGATCAAGCCCCGCAAGATCGTCACCGGCAGCCTCATCGGTTGGGGCATTGCTGAAGGCCTCACCGGCCTCGCAACCGGCGTCACGGCCCTGTTCGGCATGCGCATGCTCCTCGGCGTGTTCGAGGGACCGGTCCAGAACGGCGCCAACACGTCTCTGACCCGCTGGCTCCGGCGCAGCGAGCGGGCCCGCGGCAGCACGCTCGTGGATGGCGGCGGCCCCCTCGGCACCGCCCTCGGCGGCCTCCTGATCACCGGCCTGATCATCGGCCTTGGCACCTGGCGGCTGGCCTTCGGCGTCGTCGGTCTCATCACGGTGCTCATCGGCGTCATGGCTTGGCTTTTCATGCGCAACGATCCCGCCTCGCACCCCCTCATCCGCGACAAGGAACGCGAGTACCTCGCGGCCATCGACACGGAGGTGGCTCCGAGCGCAAAGCGCACGGCAGCGGACTACCTCCGCTCGCGCAGCACCTGGCTGCTGCTCGCCGCGTTCTTCGGGTACGACGCCGTCGTCTACGGCCTGCTCACCTGGGCCCCCAGCTACGTGAGCCAGCAGCAGCACGTCTCGACCGCCCTCATCGGGGCGTGGACCTTCGTGATCTTCGGTGTTGGATTCGTTGGCGAGATCTTCGCCGGCCAGCTCGCCGACCGTCTGATCCGCCGCGGCGCCAAGCCCAACCGCGTCTTGCGCTGGATGCTCGGGATCGCCGGCTTCGGGGTTGCAGTTGCCATCCTCCTGGTCAACGTCGTCGGCTCTCCCATCGCGGCCCTGCTCCTGATCAGCGCGGCCAACTTCTTCCTGCGCTGGGGCGGCCTCTACTGGGCCGTGCCCGCTCGGATCGCCCACCCGGGCGACGTCGGGAAGATCAGCGGTGCGATGAACTTCTCCGGCAACGTCGCGGGCATCCTGATGCCGATCCTCATCGGCCTCATCGTGCAGGCGACCTCGAGCTTCGCCGTGGTCTTCATCGTGTTCGCGATCGCGGGGGTCATCATGGCCCTGTCCTCGATCGGCATCCACTACGGTGACGCCCCCGAGGTCCCGGTGCCGGCCACGATTGCTGAGGGCTAGGAACCGTTCAGCGGCCTTGGGCTGCTATCCCAAACCCTGATGCCACGGCGCCCAGAAGGGAACTTCTGGGCGCCGCAGCGCGTCCGGGGGACTGATGCTGGAGGGTATGCGCGCTCCTCTGCGTGGAACGCGCATAGATATCCGGCAGCATGATCGTTTGACCTTCCTATATGCGTTGTGTGAGCATAAAGATGCACACAATGTGCAAACGCTGCAGCACTCTCCAGCTGCCGAAAGGTCTGCTCCTGATGCCCGAGCTCGTCATCGTTGCCGACGATCTGACCGGCGCCGCCGATTCCGCCGTCGCCTTTGCTGCGCATTCGCGCACCGCCGTAGTCACCAAGCCCGAGGCGGCGTGGCCCGAGGCCGACGTCATTGCCGTCTCCACCGAAAGCCGCTACCTCACTGCTCGAACCGCGCAGGGCCTTGCCCGGGCTGCGGCAGGGCAGGCGATGCGCTCGGGATCGCGCGTGTTCAAGAAGATCGACTCGCTCCTGCGTGGCAACATCGGGGCCGAGGTGGCCGGAGTCCTCGAGGCGGTCTCGGCCGCCAGGCCGGCTCTGGCCGTCGTCGCTCCCGCCTTCCCGCGCACCGGACGCACGACCATCGAAGGCGTAGTCCACGTGGACGGCGTGCCTCTGGCCGTAGAGGGCGACGTCGCGAGGGCCCTGGGCGTTGCAGGCCTCACCACGCGCCTCATACGGCGAAGCGATTGGCGGGACCGGGAGTCCTTGGCCGGGCTGTTCCGGGCTGTGGCGGAGGCAGGAGTCCACGCCGCTGTGGTCGACGCCACCGAGGAGGAAGACCTCGCTGCGATCGCCTCGGCTGCCGAAGCACTGGGGCAAGAAGGCGTCCTCGTCGGAACGGGAGGAATCGCGGCGCACATCGGCCGTGAGCGGCATGACTCGCCGACAACGAGTGCAGGCGAGGGGTTGCCGCTGCAGAACGCCTTCACGAGAGAACGCTCAGCCGGCGCTGGACCCCTGGTCGTGATCGGCAGCTATTCCCAGATCGGCCGGGGCCAGCTGAAGCACCTCATCGCGAACGGCGTCCGCCACGTCGAGCTTCCGCCGCTGGCGGAGGACGACGACGAACGGGACCCGAGCGCGGCCCTGCAGCAGGCGCTCGCCGTCGGCGCCGCGGTCCTCACACCCTCCCTCGCCGATCCGCTGGACAAGTCGCAGGCCGCACGGGTCTGCGCCGCTCTCGCGACCGCGGCCGCAGCTGCGGCGGACTCCGCCTCGGCCCTCGTCGTCTCGGGAGGCGAGACGGCCGCCGCGGTGCTCGAGGCCATCGGAGCCCCGCATTTCTGGCTCCGTGCAGAGCTCCTGCCCGGCGTGGTCCTCGCCGACCTGCCGGGCCACCCCATCCCCTTCGTCCTCAAATCCGGGAGTTTCGGAGACGCGCAGACGCTCTCCGCCGTCGTCGGACGCCTCTCGCACCCACAAGCAGCTGTTCCCACACACGCCAACCGCGCGCACGCCAACCCCACACACGCCAACCCCACGCAGGCCAACAAGGAGCAGAACTCATGAGCCTTCCCATCGTCGCAGTCACCATGGGCGACCCCGCCGGCGTCGGCCCCGAGGTCATCGCCAAAGCGATGGCGGACGCCGGCGTGCACAAGCATGCCCGTGTACTCGTCATCGGCAGTCTCCACAGGATCCGCAAGGCCATGGACGTCGTCGACAGCCCGCTCTCAGCGCGTGCCATCACCTCCGTCGCGGAGGCTGCATTTGAGCCCTCGACGATCGACGTCCTCGACATCCCGGGCCTCGACCCCGAGCTCCCCTGGGGCCAGCTTTCGCCGGAGGCCGGTCACGCCGCCTACCTCTACGTGGAGAAGGCCGTGGAACTGGCCCTCGCGGGGGAGATCGACGCGATCTGCACGGCCCCGCTGAACAAGGCCGCACTCCACGCGGCCGGTCACAACTACCCCGGGCACACCGAGCTGCTTGCCGAGCTCACCGGAACCCCTGAGGTTTCGATGATGCTCACGGCCCCTCGCATGCGCGTCATCCACGTCACCACGCACATCGGGCTCGTGGACGCGATCGCCAAGATCGACGGACCCCTCGTCTACCGCACGATCCGGCGGGGCTACGACCTGCTCGTGCGGGCCGGCATCGAGAACCCGCGCATCGCCGTCGCCGCCATCAACCCCCACGCAGGCGAGAACGGACTGTTCGGCCACGGCGAGGAGGCGGAGAAGATTGCTCCCGGCATCGCCCAGGCCCAGGCGGAGGGGATCGACGCCCAAGGGCCGCTGCCCGCCGACACCCTCTTCTTCAAGGCCGGCCGCGGCGATTACGACCTCGTCGTGGCGATGTACCACGACCAGGGCCACGGCCCGGTGAAGGTGCTCGGGCTGGAGAACGGGGTGAACATCACGGTCGGCCTCCCGGTAGTGCGCACCTCGGTGGATCACGGCACCGCCTTCGACATCGCCGGGAAGAACCTCGCGGACCACGCGTCGATGCTCGAGGCGCTCAAGGCTGCCGTCGACCTCGCAGGAGAGCGGGCAGCTTCCGCGGAAGCGTAGCCCAGGCGATGAATGCCAGCGGACGCCGCTCCCGGATCGCCGAGACCCTTGAGGCCCGCCCCGCGACCGTCGAGGAGCTCGCCGACGAATTCGCGGTCTCGCCCTCAACCATCCGGCGTGACCTGGACCGGCTCGTCGCGAGTGGGCGGATCCTCCGTACCTACGGAGGAGCCGCCCCCGCCGGGGCCGGGAGAGAACAGAGCCTGAGGGAACGGGAGCTGGTCGCCGGCGAAGCGAAACAGGCCATCGGGCGCCACGCCGCCTCCCTCGTGGCGCCCGGCTCGGTCAACATCCTCGATGCTGGCACCACCGTGGGGATGCTCGCGCGCTGCCTTTGCGCGCGCTCGGACATTACGGTGATCACGAACGGAATGACCACCGCAAGGACCCTCGAACACGCCGAAGACGTTGAACTCGTGATCCTCGGAGGGCGCCTGCGCCACATCAGTTCGGGAACCGTGGGACCCCTCGCGGAGGCGGCACTTTCCACCCTGACGGCCGACGCCGCGTTCCTCGGCGCCGATGGGGTGAGCGCCGAGCGCGGACTGAGCGAGCAGACGGACCAGCAGGCGTCCCTCAAGCGTGCGATGGTCCGGGCGGCCAACGAGCTCTACGTCCTGGCCGACGCCACCAAGCTCGCCGCCAGCTCGGCCCACTGGTGGACGCCCATCGAGCGTCCCTGGACTCTCATCACGGACGCCGCGGCCTCGGAGCGCCAGCTCCAGCCCTTCCGCGACAGCCCGCACATCACAGTGGTCATAGCCGAGCCCGGTCACTGAGGGCCCGAGTTCCTCATTCGCCCGCGGACGCGAGTTCTGCGAGTCGCCGCGATGGCCAGAAGGGCGGTGAGCAGCGCTGCCGTGAGATGGGTGACCACCAGCAGGTGGGGGTCCATCGACAGCGAAGCTCCCCCTGCTCCGAGGCTCGGCACGGAGACCGGAGAGCCGTGGTGGGCATGGCCGGCGGAGGGGAAGAGCGGGCCGTCCGGGCCGGCCAAAGCGGTGAAGAGGAGATGAAGGGCCTGCTGCAGGAGACCGCTGCCGACACCCAAGGCCCACGGCGGGAGTCCAGCGCGGACCGCAGCCGTCGCGAGCAGGCTCGCGACGGCTGCGAGAGCCACGAGGACGGAGAACGGCGGGGCCGCCCCGCCAGAGACGACGTGCGCCGCGAGGCCGAGCCCGACTGCCGCCGGGCCCAGAATGAGCGCGCTGCCGCGGCCGTATGCAGCGCGCAATGGATTCGCCTCCACGCCGCTGGGCACCGCTTAGCGGCGTCCCACAACGGCCCGACGGCCGAGCGCGAGGCCCACCACCAGCATGCCAACGCCGAGGACGAGGTGCAGGAAGTTGTCGGCCCAGTTGACCGGGACAAAGTTCGCTCCGGTGTCACCGGTGAAGATGAGGCCGTAGACGAACAGCACCAGATAGATGGCGCCGCCCCACGTCAGATAGGACTTGGCCGTTCCCGCTGACCGACCGAGGGCCAGACCTGCGATGCCGAACAGGAGGTGGACGATGTTGTGCAGAACGGAGACCTGGAACAGGCCGAGGAGCATCGCCTGCGAGCCGTGGCCGGCAAAGCCGAGGCTTCCGACATTGGTCGTGATGCCTGGGACGAATCCGAGGATCCCCACGACCAGGAACACTGCCCCCACTGCCGTGGCGGCGAGCTGGACGGGCGTGCGATGAGTCGTGACTGAGATGGACATGGTTGCTCCCTTGCTCGTCTTCCGGCAGCCGCCTTGCGAGGCTGCCGGTGCGGGGTGCCCGCACAAGCTCTTCGGAGCCCTGACGAGAGTGGATTGGTTGCGGAACCGGGAGCTTGGCTAGGCAGCAGCCGGCGGCGCTGTGGTCGCGCGGGGGATGAGCCTGGTCGGCATCTTGAGGTGGGTTGCCTCGGGAGCCTCACCGTTCATGAGGGCGACCACAAGATCGGCCGCCGCAGCCCCGATCTGGCCCATCGGCTGGCGCACCGTGGTAAGCGGGAGCGGATAACGCGAGGCCTCGGGGACGTCGTCGAACCCCACAACAGAAAGGTCGCGCGGAACCTCCAACCCCAGTTCCCGCGCTACTTCAATGAGGACAAGGGCGGAGAGATCGTTGGCGGCGAAGACCGCCGTCGGCCGGTCGCCTCTGGCGAGAAGGCGCTGGGCGGCTTCTCGGGCACACTCCCGTTCGTAATTGCCGACGACGACGCGCGCCGGGTCGAAGGGAAGTCCGGCCTCGCTGAGCGCCTGCCGGTAGCCGGCCTCCCTTGCGGCGGCCGAACGAAGGTCGGAGCGGCCCGCGACAAACCCGATGCGCCGGTGGCCGAGGCGAATCAGGTAGCTCGTGGCATTCCGGGCGCCGCCGAAGTTGTCGGTTTCGACGGTCGGCAGTTCGGCGTGGCCTGTGTGCGGGTCTACGGCTACGACGGGAACGTCGGCATGGACGTTCACGACTGTGGGCGTCACCATGATCGCGCCGTCGATCAGGGTGCCGCTCAGACGGCTGAGCGAACGGCGCTCCCAGCCCTCAGCCGAGAGGTGGTGCGAGCCGCTGTAGGCGAGGAGATCATAGCGGGAGCCGCCGAGCGCGGCGCCGACGCCCTTCAGGATCTCGGCGCTGAAGGGTTCGAACCCTGCTACCAGAACCCCGATGACGCCGGTCTTACCGGAGCGCATGCTGCTCGCGACCAGGCTGGACTCATAACCGAGCGTGCGCGCAACCTCGAGGACGCGCTCCGTTGTCTCGACAGCCACGCCGTACCGGCCGTTGACCGCCTTGGACACCGTTGAGACCGAGACGCCAGCCGCTTTGGCCACGTCATGGATGGTGGGACGCGCCTTCATATGCCCCGAGCGTACGGGAAAGAAACCGTTTTCGAAAACGTTTGACGAGATTCGTCATGCTTGGAAAACTCAGGCCTCAGTCAAATTCCTTTCAATCGCGCCGCCGCCATTCTTCACTGAGGTACCCAGCAAGACCCGAACACAAAGGAGTATTCATTGGCTATTCGACGCTCGCTTCTCATCGGCGCACTGGGCCTGTCCGCCGCGCTCGCCACTCCCGCCGCCGCCATGGCAGCCTCCGGCCCCTCCGACGTCGCCGGTGCCTCGCAGCCGGGAGACTCGCTGCGGGCCCTCGGCGCCAACATCGGCCTGCGCATCGGTACTGCGGTCAACACCGACCAGCTCGGAAGCAACCCGGCCTACACGAGCATCACCGACAGTCAGTTCTCCACGGTGACGCCGGAGAACGTCATGAAATGGCAACTCGTCGAACCCACGCAGGGCACTTACGACTGGAGCGCAGCCGACCGGCTCGTGGCCTCCGCCGAGGCCAACCACCAGCTGGTTCGCGGGCACACGCTCGTCTGGTACAACCAGCTTCCCGACTGGCTCACGGCCGCGGCTCCGAGCATGAGCCCGGATCAGCTGAGAAGCATCCTCCACAAGCACATCACCGATGAAGTGACCCATTTCAAGGGAAAGATTTGGCAATGGGACGTGGTCAACGAAGCATTCAACGACGACGGAACGCTGCGCAATACAATCTGGCTCCAGAAGCTTGGCCCCGGCTACATTGCTGACGCCTTCCGGTGGGCCCACGAAGCGGACCCGCAGGCCAAACTCTTCTACAACGACTACAACATCGAATTCACGGGCGCAAAGAGCAACGCCGTCTACGCGTTCGTCAAGAACCTTCAGGCGCAGGGCGTCCCGATCGACGGGGTCGGCTTCCAGACCCACCTGGACACGCAGTACCCGCTCCCCGATCTGAAGAACAACCTCCAGCGCTTCGCGGACCTCGGCCTCGACGTGGCGGAGACCGAGGTCGACGTTCGCACCACGCTCCCCGTCACCGCAACGGAGCAGTCGGCGCAAGTGGCCGGATACTCCCAGACTCTGCAGGCGTGCATAGCGGTGAGGGCCTGCATCTCCTACACCGTCTGGGGCTTCAGTGACGCGTACTCGTGGGTTCCCGGGGTCTTCCAAGGAGAGGGCGCTGCGGACATCTACGACGAGAACCTCCAGCCCAAGCCCGAGTACTACGCCCTCCAGCAAGACCTCGCCCTAGCCACGGGCGCACCGCATAGGACTGGCCGGGGCGCCGGTCAAGACTGACAATCGCCGAGACAGGAGCATGATGATCAACAGGTTGGTCCGCCATGGAGCCGCAGTGGTCGGCGCGGCCGCGGCCTTGGCCGTTCCCTTGCTCGTCGCGCCGCCCGCGCTGGCCAGCGTGAGCGGGGCGCTGCCCGCAGGGACCCAGTTCTATACCCCGCCCATCCCCGACGGCGCGCAGTCACAGATCGCCCAGCTCACGAGCAGCGGCGACAAGGCGGATGCAGCGCTGATCAGCGACGAGGTGAACACGCCTCAGGCCGTATGGTTCACAGGCGGGACCCCGACCCAGGTGCAGCAGCAGGTCCGCCAGGTGGCCCAGCAGGCGGCGGGCAAGAAGACCGTGCCCACGCTCGTGGCCTACAATGTCCCGGGCCGTGACTGCTCGCAGTACTCGGCCGGAGGCGCCGGCAGCGATGCGGCGTATCATGCCTGGGCCGACGGCTTCGCGGCCGGATTGACGAAGGACCAGAAGGTGATCGTCGTCGTCGAGCCTGACGGCCTCGCCAACCTGCCCGCGGACTGTCCCTCGGCGTACGCGAACCCCGGAAGCTACCCGAACCCAGCACCGGGAACGGCCACCGCCGGCCGCATCGCCGACATCAAGTACGCGGCACAGGCGGTGGCAGCCGCCGATCCGTCCGCGCTCGTCTACCTCGATGCCGGACACAGCGCATGGCACAGCGTGGGTGACATCACCAGGCGCCTCGAGGACGCCGGCGTCGGCGCTATCCAGGGCTTCTCCCTGAACACCTCGAACTACCAGTGGACCCCGAACCTCTCTCAGTACGGCACGTGGATCTCCGACTGCATCGCCTACACGACGAAGGTTGCTTCCGGCGACTTCGGCAGCTGCGGTGACCAGTATTGGAGCGGCGGGCCAGCGAACCAATGGCAGGGCACGGCCCTGAGCGCGGCGAAGCAGTGGAGCGACACGGCAGCCGACGCCGACGCGAACACTTCGGGCATCAACAGCCGCTACGCCCAAGAGCTCGCTGGCACTGTGCCCACGGCCCACTTCGTGGTTGACACGAGCCGGAACGGGCAAGGCCCTTGGACCCCGCCTGCAGGAAAGTACGCGGGGGACCCCCAGACCTGGTGCAATCCGCCGGGCGCGGGCCTCGGCGCTCGCCCCGCCGCGTCTCCGGAACCATCCGCGTTCCCGCTGCTGGATGCGTACCTCTGGGTGAAGACGCCGGGACAGTCGGACGGCCAGTGCAACCGCAGTGTCCCGGGAAGCACGACCGACCCGGAGTGGGGTGGTATCACCGATCCCGCGGCGGGAGCCTGGTTCCCGCAGCAGGCCCTCGAGCTGGCGCGCAAGGCCGTGCCCGCGCTGTAGCCGCCCGCGGCTTCCGGCAGCACCTTCCCAGCGGCGGTGCCGCGCCCTTCCCGGGTGCGGCGCCGCCGTCGTGCGCGGCGAAAGGCTAGGCGAGGACCTGACGTTTGCTCGAGATGACGCCTGTGTTGAAGCCCGCGAGGTGCAGCCCGCCGTGGAAGCGCGCGTGCTCGATCTTGACGCAGCGGTCCATGACCACGTTCATCCCCGCGGCCTCGGCGTCCGCCGCGACCCCTTCGTGCCACGAGCCGAGCTGGAGCCAGATCGTCTTCGCGCCCACAGACTTGGCCTCCTCGAGGACGCCGGGGAGGTCGTCGTGCTTGCGGAACACCTCGACGAGGTCCGGGGTCTCCGGGAGCTCGGCGAGCGAGGGGTAGACGGGCTGGCCGAGGATCGTCTTCACTACCGGGTTCACGAAGTACACGCGGTACTTGGTCGAGGAGAGCAGGTACGTCGCGACGAAGTAGCTCGCCCGGCTCGGCTTGTCCGAGGCCCCGACGATCGCTATGACCTTCGTCTCCCGCAGGATCCTCAGGCGCTCCGGCGCTGTGGGCCCCACCCAGGTGCGTTGGCTGACGGCGGTGCTCATTTCGCTGCTCCCTTCGAAGAGGCGACGGCGCGGCCTTGGACGCTGGGCAGGGAGCAGGCCTCGCCGTCGTACGTCGGGGCGGCGAACTCTTCTTCCAAGCCGGCGATCTGCGAAGCCTCCAGGGCCTGGTCGAGGTCCCAGATGATGTCCTCGACGTCCTCGAGCCCCACCGAGAGCCGGATCAGGTCCTCCGGCACGCCCGCCGCGGCGAGCTGCTCTGAGGAGAGCTGCTGGTGCGTCGTCGAACCGGGGTGAAGGACGAGCGTCCGCGCGTCGCCGATGTTCGCGAGGTGGCTCGCGATCTGGAGCGCCTCGATGAACTTGGCACCGGCCGCGCGCCCGCCCTTGACCCCGAAGCTGAACACGGAGCCGACGCCGAGCGGCAGAAGCTCTTTCGCGCGCTCGTGCTGCGGGTGCGACGGCAGGCCCGCGAAGTTCACGTACGTGACGCGAGGATCCGCGGCGAGCCATTCCGCGACGCGCTGCGCGTTCGCGAGGTGCGCGTCCATGCGCTGAGGGAGCGTCTCGACGCCCTGCAGGAGCTGGAACGCCGACTGTGCGGGGAGCGAGGGCCCGATGTCGCGGAGCTGCTCGGAGCGGAGCTTCGTGAGGAAGCCGTACTCGCCGAAGTTGCCCCACCATGAGACGTTGCCGTAGCTCGGCACGGGCTCGGTCATCGAGGGGAACTTCCCGTTGCCCCAGTTGAACGTCCCGCTCTCGACGACGACGCCGCCCAGAGTGGTGCCGTGGCCGCCGAGGAACTTGGTCGCGGAGTGGATCACGATGTCCGCGCCGTGTTCGATCGGCCGGAGGAGGTACGGGGGAGTGAGCGTCGAGTCGACCACGAGGGGGATGCCGTGCTCGTGGGCGACGGCGGCGAGCCCGGGAAGGTCCGCGATGTCGCCTGACGGGTTCGCGACGATCTCCGTGTAGATCGCCTTCGTGTTCTCGCGTAGCGCGGCCTTGAAGTCCGCGGCCTCCGTGCTGTCCACGAACGTTGTGTCGACGCCGAAGCGCCGGAGGGTCACGTCGAGCTGCGTGATCGTGCCGCCGTAGAGCTTCGACGACGCCACGATGTGGTCGCCCGCCTGGGCGAGCGCGGCGAACGTGATGAACTCGGCGGCCATGCCCGACGACGTCGCGACCGCGCCGATGCCGCCCTCGAGGGACGCGACGCGCTCCTCGAAGGCAGCGACGGTGGGGTTGCCGATGCGCGAGTAGATGTTGCCGTACTTCTGCAGCGCGAAGAGGTTCGCGGCGTCGTCGGTGTCCTTGAAGACGAACGACGTCGACTGGTAGATCGGGACCGCCCGCGCCCCGTGCTCCGCGTCCGGCGTTCCGCCGGCGTGCAGGGCCCGGGTGCGGAAGCCGAATTGACGCTCGGCCATCAGGCGCCTGCTCCGGCGAGGTTCGAACCGGTGAGCTCCCGCACGGCGTCGAAGTTCGTCACGGGGAGGAGCTCGGTGTTGAGCTCCGTGCCGTTCTTGCGGGCGAGGTCCGCCTCGAGCTCGCGCACGATCGGGAGCACGTCCCGGCCGAACGCCTCGACCTCCTCCTGGAAGTGCAGGTAGCACGTGAGGAGCAGGTTCACACCGATCTTCTTGTACTCGACGATCCTCTCGGCGATCTGCTCGGGCGTGCCGATGAGCTTCGTGCGGAAGCCGTCGTTGTACTGGACGAGGTCCTCGAACGTCGAGTCCTCCCACATGCCCTTGCCGTCCTTCGTGGACTGGCCGGCCTCCTTGACGGCGGCGGCGAAGCCCTCGACCGCGGGGCGGTGCGCCTTCGCGACGATCTCGCGGAGGGTCTCGTGGGCTTCCTTCTCCGTGTCGCGGGCGATCACGAAGCCGTTGAGGCCGAACCGCGGGGCGGCGGGGGCCCTGCGGCCTTCCTCCGCGGCGGCGAGGACGCCGGCGATGTTGGCCTTGAAGCCCTCGATGTCGCGGCCGTTGGAGAAGTACCAGTCGGCGGTGCGGCCTGCTGCTGCCTGAGCCGCCGTCGAGTTGCCGCCGAAGAAGATCTCCGGGTGCGGGCGACCTTCAACGCTCACCGGCGCAGGGTTCAGCGTGAAGTTGTTGATGTTGTAGTACTTGCCCGACTGCGAGTAGCCCTGCTCGGTCCACAGGCCGCGGAGCACGTTGATGAACTCCTCGGTGCGGACGTAGCGCTCGTCGTGCTCGAGCCATTCGAGGCCGAAGTTCACGAACTCGTCCTTGAGCCAGCCCGAGACGATGTTCACGGCCGCGCGGCCGCCCGAGAGGTGGTCTGCGGTGATGATGAACTTCGCGAGCACGCCGGGGTGCCACATGCCGGGGTGCACGGCCGCGATGACCTTGAGCCGCTCGGTCGCGCCGAGGAGCGCAAGCGAGAACGACGTGGCCTCGTGCTGCTTGTCCGCGCCGTAGCTCGCGGCGTAACGGGTCTGGGTGAGGGCGTACTCGAAGCCCGCGTTCTCGGCGATGCGTGCGAGGGTGCGGTTGTAGTCGAACTCCCAGTTGGTGCGCTGTTCGATCGTGGAGACCACAAGGCCTCCCGAGACGTTGGGCACCCAGTACGCGAACTTGAGGGGGGTCTCGAAATCAATGACGTGGTCGGACACGGCTGCGCTCCTTAACTCGGGCGCGACGCGAGCGGGGGACACTCACCATCGCTTCTGGCGGTAGCACCTTTGGCTCGTCGATTTGGTGACGACGGTTGGCCAGGGTTGCTGCGGCGTCACAGATCCAGATCTCTCAGCCGCTCGGGATGGGTCACTGTGATTCTGCTCGCGGGCGCCGTAACGGTGCAAATTATTTCGTCATAGAGGATGCCGACTTGCATTCGCCGAAGCTTCTTCGGTTGGAGGGGCCTCGCTGGGCGGAGCCCCGCTGGGCGTCGGGGGCCTCGATGGGCGGGCCTGGGGCCGACCGGGCGGCTCCGAGGCCGGGGGGCGCCAACGGGCAGCGGGGAGCACCGACGTCGGGGTCCGCTTGGTCGCCAGGGCCCCGTACGTAATCCCCCGCTCGTCGACGTAATCCGACGCTCGTCGTCCGGCCGGCCTACAGCTCGCGCCGTCACCTCCGCAGGGTGCCCCTGCAAGCTTGCGCCGTCACCTCCGCAGGGTGCGCCTGCAAGCTTGCGCCGTCACCTTCGCAGGGTGCGCCTGCAAGCTTGCGCCGTCACCTTCGCAGGGTGCGCCTCCGCAGGGTTCGGGTGGGCGGGGTCAGATTCCGACCGGCTTCGACGGCGCAATCGAGCCACGGTCGGCGTGTCGGGGGCGGGCTCGCCGAGGAAGGGCTTCAATCCTGGTCGGGAACGGACGGCCTGGGTGCCAAGGGGTGGGGTCGACGGCGGTGAGCGGACGACGATGGGCTGGCGTAGGAGCTTGCGCCGTCACCTTCGCAGGGTGCGCCTCCGCGTTCGGGCTGGCGGGCGCAGATTCCGACCGGCTTCGACGGCGCGATCGAGCCGGGGTCGGCGTGTCGGGGCGGGCGCGCCGAGGAAGGGCTTCAATCCCGGTCGAGAACGAGGGCCGGGGTGCCAAGGGGGTGGGGTCGACGGCGGTGAGCGGACGACGGGCTGGCGTAGGAGCTTGCGCCGTCACCTTCGCAGGGTGCGCCTCCGCGTTCGGGCTGGCGGGCGCAGATTCCGACCGGCTTCGACGGCGCGATCGAGCCGGGGTCGGCGTGTCGGGGGCGGGCGCGCCGAGGAAGGGCTTCAATCCCGGTCGGGAACGAGGGCCGGGGTGCCAAGGGGGTGGGGTCGACGGCGGTGAGCGGACGACGGCGGCTGGCGTGGAAGCTTGCGCCGTCACCTCCGCGGGGTGCGCCTCCGCAGGGTCCGGGTGGGTGGGCGTCAGATTCCGGCCGGCTTCGACGACGCGATCCAGCCACGGTCGGCGCGTCGTGGGCGGGCGCGCCGATGAAGGGCTTCAATCCCGGTCGGGAACGGACGTCCTGGGTGCCAAGGGGATGGGGGCGACGGCCGTGAGCGGAGGACGGCGGTCGGCCCGGACGAGCGGTCGACGGCGGTGCCCGCCCGTCGTCGTCCGCTTGCTTTGGGCGAGGCGTCGGGTGCCGTGCAAGCTTGCGCCGTCACCTCCGCGGGGTTCGCCTCCGCAGGGTTCGGGTGGGCAGGCGTGAGATTCCGACCGGCTTCGACGGCGCGATCGAGCCAGGGTCGGCGTGTCGGGGGCGGGCGCGCCGAGGAAGGGCTTCAACCCCGGTCGGGAACGGACGGCCGGGGTGCCGGGATGGGGGTGACGGTGGCTGGCGTCGGGGCGTCCGGGCGAGCCCGGGTGAGTGTCGGGGCGTCTGGGCGAGCCCGGGTGAGTGGTGCGGCGTCTGGGCGAGCCCGAGCGAGTGGTGCGGCGTCCGGACGAGCCCGGGCGAGTGGACGGGAGGCGGGCGGACTACGGCGGCCGCGCCCCCGCCGTCGTCCCCCCGCCTTTGAACTCAGCCCTTGCACTGTGCAAGACTTGTCGTATGACAAATCCTCTCGACGCCCAAGTCGACGCGCTCCAGCGAGCCACGCGCGATCTGCTCGCAGTCGCCATGCAGAGCGTCGACGAGGTCACTGAACTCTCCCTGCCACAGATGCGAATGCTGTTCGCCCTCCACGATCACGGGACCGTGCCAAGTGGTGCGCTGGCCCACATCCTCGGGGTCTCCGGATCCTCGGTGACCCGCTTGGCGGACCGGCTCAGCACGGGAGGGTACGTGCAGCGCACGCAGTCGGCCGAGAACCGGAGCCTCGTGCTGCTCTCCCTGACGGAAGCCGGGAACGGCGCGGTCGAGGCGGTCCTCCGCCGGCGCGATGAGGAGTTCCGGGAGGCGCTCGCACACCTCGAGCCGGGGCAGCGCGAGCATCTCGCCGCGGGACTCGGCGCGCTCCACGAGCACCTTTCGGCTACCTCGCTGAGCAGGGCGGTGGTCGCATGACGACGCATCGTGGCCACGAGCTGAGCGACTTCTCCGTGGACAAGCGCATGATTCTCGTCGCGGCCCTCGCGCTCCCCGTCGGCGCGTTCGGGGCGCTCGCGGCCTGGGCCCTCCTGCGCCTCATCGGCCTCGCCACCAACCTCTTCTTCTACGGGAGAGTCTCGACGAGCCTCATCGCGGTCGGGGGTGGGCACCCCTGGTGGCAGATGCTCCTGCTGCCCGTCGCGGGCGGGCTCGTGATCGGCCTCATGGCGCGCTTCGGCTCGGAGAAGATCCGAGGTCATGGCATGCCCGAGGCCATCGAATCGATCCTCATCGGCGGCAGCCGGGTCGATCCCAAGGTTGCCGTGCTCAAGCCGATCTCGGCAGCCATCAGCATCGGCTCGGGCGGCCCGTTCGGCGCGGAAGGGCCCATCATCATGACGGGCGGGGCGATCGGCTCGATCCTCGCCCAGCACCTCCACCTCACGGCGGACGAACGCAAGACCCTTCTCGTCGCGGGCGCCGCATCCGGCATGGCCGCAACGTTCAACTCACCGCTCGCGGCCATCCTCCTCGCGGTCGAGCTGCTCCTGTTCGAGTGGCGCCCACGCAGCTTCATCCCGGTTGCCTCCGGCGTCGCGGTCTCGACCGTGGTCCGGAGCGTTATCCTCGGCAGCGCACCGATCTTCCCCGTGGCAACCACTGGCCTCCATCTCACTCCGGGCATCGAGGCGTTGGCCGCCGTCGTCGGCATCAGCGGTGCGATCGTCGCCGCCGGCGCGACCTGGCTCGTGTACCGCGCGGAGGACACGTTCTCCCGCCTCCCAATCCACTGGATGTGGTGGCCCGCGATCGGCGGACTCATCATCGGTGCGGGTGGCCTCATCGAGCCGCGCGCCCTCGGCGTGGGTTACGACGTCATCGACCAACTGCTCACAGGCCAGGCGACGACGGGCCTCATCGTCGGCATCCTCGTCGTCAAGACGCTCATCTGGTCGCTGTCGCTGGGCAGCGGCACCTCGGGCGGCGTCCTCGCGCCGATCTTCATGATCGGCGGAGCGCTCGGCGCCGCCGCCGGGCTCGTGCTCCCGAGCGTCATCCCCGGGTTCTGGGCGCTGCTCGGCCTGACCGCCGTCGTCGGCGGGGTCATGCGGTCGCCGCTCACCGGCGTCGTCTTCACGCTCGAGCTGACCCACGCGTGGGCCGTCGCGCTCCCGCTGCTCATCACGTCCGTTGTCGCGTATGGGGTGTCCGTCCTGCTGCTGCGCCGCTCGGTCCTGACAGAGAAGATCGCCCGCCGCGGGCTCCACCTGACCCGCGATTACACGACCGACCCGCTTGAGACCTTCTTCTGCGAGGACATCATGCGCACGCCCGCAGTGCAGCTCCCGGAGGGCGCGCCGGTGCTCCATCCACGCGACACCGTGCGGCATGCGGCGTACGTCCTTGCGCGGTCCGGGGCAGCTGACGCTGCGGTGATGGACGACGCCGGTGCCTACCTTGGGCTGATCGGCCCCGCCGATCTGCTAGTCGCGCGATTGCACGACCTCACCGAGGCGACGGATCGGGACCGCACCCTGCGGTACCTCACGCGCCGGAGCAGCCCGAGGCTGTCCCCGCGCCCCCACGCCCACGCGGGCAGCTCCTCGCCGACGGCAAGCTGACCACTCGTCGGGAGGGATGTGGCCGCTCGTCGGTCGGGATGTGGCCGCTCGTCGGTGGGGATGTGGCCACTCGTCGGTCGGGAAGTGGCCACTCGTCGGGGGGATGTGGCCGCTCGTCGGGAGGGATCGGCGAGTGGGCACTTCTTACCCCACGAGTGGGCACTTCTTACCCCACGAGCGGCCAGATCCTGTCCCACGAGTGGCCAGATCCTGACCCACGAGTGGTCAGCGCGCCGCGAGGACCTTCTCGATCTCGGCGATGCACGGCTCGTTCTGCAGGCTCGTCGTGTCGCCGAGCGCGCTGCCCTCGAAGAGCTGCGTGAGCAGCCGGCGCATGATCTTCCCGGAGCGCGTCTTGGGGACGTCGGGAACGACGACGACGTCGCGCGGCTTCGCGATCGGCCCGATCTCCTTCGCGACGTGGGCGCGCAATGCATCCGCGACGGAGCCGTTCTCGCTCGTGGCGGCGTCGGCCGTGAGCACGACGAAGGCCGCGATGGCGTGCCCGGTCGTAGCGTCCGCGACAGGGCACACGCCCGCTTCGACGACGGCTGGATGCGAGACGAGCGCCGATTCGATCTCGATGGTCGACATGCGGTGGCCCGAGACGTTGAGCACGTCATCGGTGCGCCCGAGGATCCAGGTGTCGCCGTCGTCGTCGAACTTCGCCCCGTCGCCTGCGAGGAACCAGCCCTGCGCCGCGTACTTGCGCCAGTACGAGTCGAGGCAGCGGCGCGGGTTCCCCCAGACCGTCCGCGCCATCGCGGGTCCGCTCTCGGTGACCACGATGTTGCCCTGGACTCCGGGCGGGACGCGGGCGCCGTCGTCGTCCACGATGTCCGTAGCGAGCCCCGGCAGCGCCCTTGTAGCACACCCGGGCTTGAACGTCGCGTCGGTGGGCCGAGGTGATAGCACGGTTGCGCCAGTCTCGGACTGCCACCACGTGTCGACCATGGGGACGCCGCCGGCAACGTCCCCGCCGGAGTCGCGCCCCAGGTTCGAGCGAAGCCACCGCCACGCCTCCGGGTTCACGGCCTCGCCCACGGTGCCGAGCACCCGAATGGAGGAGAAGTCGTACTCGGCGGGCACGCCGTCCGGGAACCAGCCCATGAGCGAGCGCACCAAGGTCGGCGCCGTGTAGTAGCTCGTAACGCCGTACCGCTGGATGATCTCGAAATGCCGCCCCGGATGCGGAGTGTTGGGCGTGCCCTCGAAGATGACCTGCGTGAAACCGTTCGAGAGCGGGCCGTAGATCTCGTAGGTGTGGGCCGTGACCCAGGCGAGGTCGGCGGTGCACCAGTGGACGTCGGCGGCGCGGAGGGCCGGGTCGGGATTGGAGAACAGGAACTCGTGGCTCCACGACGCCTGCGTAAGGTAGCCGCCGGTCGTGTGGACGAGGCCCTTCGGCTTCCCCGTCGTCCCGGAGGTGTACATGATGAAGAGCGGGGTTTCGGCATCGAACGCCTCGGCCTCGTGCTCCGACGGCTGGGCGTCCACGAGCTCGTGCCACCACACGTCCCGCCCCGGCGTCCATGCGATGTCCGAGCCCGTGCGGCGGATCACGAGGACGTGCTCGATCGCGTTGTCCCTTGCCGCGGCACCCCCGCGGACGGCCGCGTCCGCATTGTCCTTGACGGGCACCGCTTGGCCGCGTCGGAATTGGCCGTCGGTGGTGACGAGCAGCTTCGCCCCCGTGTCCTCGACCCGGAACCGCAGCGCCTCCGCGGAAAAGCCGCCGAACACGAGCGAATGCACCGCGCCGATGCGCGCACAGGCGAGCGTGATCACCACCGTCTCGACGAGCACCGGGAGATAGACCACGACGCGATCCCCCTTCCGCACGCCCAGCGCTTCGAGCGCGTTGGCGGCCTGAGCCACGCGCCGCTCGAGGTCCGCATACGTCACGGTGAGCCGGTCGCCCCGCTCGCCCTCGAAGCACAGCGCGACCTTCTCGCCGCGGCCCGCCGCGACGTGCCGGTCCACGCAGTTCACGGCGGCGTTGAGCTTGCCGCCGTCGAACCACCGGATCTCGGGGGGAGTGCTCGCCCGGAGGTCGGCGGGAGTCCATGAATGCGCGGTGTGCCACGGCTCGGCCCACTCGAGTCGACGCGCGGCGTCCTCCCAGAAGGCGATGCGATCAGGGGTGGCAGCGGTCATGAGGGAACTCCTTGAAGGGTGGGATGCCTCCACTAAACGCCCGCCGCAGTCCAGCCGCCAAAGCCTCGCACGCAACAGAACGTCACGCAAAGTCACGGCTGGACGACCACTAAGTTGTGTGTCCGTGTTACGGACGCGCTTTACTGCCCAAAGAAGCGTTCCGTAGGCTGAATAACAGGATCAAGAGTCCCGGCGGAAAGCTCTGGCTGGCCGGGCGGCAACCCTCTCCCGTAGTGGGGTGCCCCAGATGAGGATCCGGTCGCGGCGAACGTCCGCGGCAAGTACGGCGCCCGGAAGCGGGTGTCCGGCCGATTGCTGGAGGAACGCCATGACCATCACATCCGTGGGCCAGGCCGTCACCGGGGCGGAACTTCGCCGCGCCATGGGGCATTGGGCCACGGGCATCTCGGTCATCACGACCCAGAGCGAAGGCACCTTGGCAGGCCTCGTGAGCAACTCGTTCACGTCGGTCAGCCTCGAGCCCGCCCTCGTCTCATGGGCCGTGGACAAGCGTTCGTCGTCATTCGATGTGTGGAACACGACCGACAACTTCGCCGTGCACATCCTGTCCGAGTCGGACCGCGAGCTCGTGCAGCGATTCGTGGCGAAGGGGACGGAGAAGTTTGCGGGACTGGCCTGGGAGCCGGGCGTGCTGGGCTCGCCCATCGTGGCCGCTGAGGTCCCGCGCATCGAGTGTCGGCTCTGGCAGCGGGTGGACGCGGGGGACCACGTGATCCTGATCGGCGAGGCAGTGAGCGTCTCGGATCCGGAGAGCTTCCGTCCCCTGACCAATCACGTCTACTGGGGCAAATAGCCCCACCGCCCGCAGCCGGGACGAGGGCGCCCTCGTCCCGGCGCGGAACGGCGTTGCCCGCGTGAGCTGCGTGCGCGACGCTTGATAGGTGAGCATTGATGTTCTTTCGCCGCTTCGCCGCCGTCTGAGCTTCACTTTCTCCGGCCAGTCGGAGGGCATCCCGGCGTGGGAGCTCGCGCTTGAGGACGGCGAGGACGCGGGCTACTTCGCGCCCGACTCCGTCACTTGGCGAGTGCACGGCGGCATGACCCCCATAATCGGCGGGATCCGCGCGCTCCTCACCCAGGCCCTGCATCCCGGGGTGCTCGCCGGCGTCGTCGACCATTCGTACTATCAGGACGAGCCGCTCGCGCGGATCGCGCACACCATCCGGTGGGTCTTCACGGTCACCTATGGCGACACGGCCGCGGCGCGCCGCGCCTGTGAGCACGTGCGGCGCCGGCACGAGCCGGTCGTGGGCCGGTACGTCGACGGCCGTGGGACGGAGCGGGACTACTCAGCGAACGATCCCGAGCTCCTCGCCTGGGTGCATCTTGCGTTCACGGACGCGTTCCTCGGAGCGTACGAATACGTCCATGGACCCCTGCCTGCCGGTTTGGCGGATCAGTACGTCCGCGAGTGGGCCGTGGCCGGCGAACTCATGGGAGTCGCGGAGCCGCCGCGGTCCGCGGCCGCCCTGCGTGAACAGTTAGCAGCGTACGACGACGGCGTGCGCCTCACCCACAGCGCGCACCTTGACGAGGTGGTCGGCTTTCTCCGGAACCTGCCGCTTGACCCGCTGCTCGTGGCCGGGTACCGCAGGCTTTTCGCCGCCGCCGTCGACTCTATGCCGGACCGCTCCCTCGAGCTGCTCGGCATGGACCGCTCGTCGCTGCGCCGGAGCCTGCTCCCGCCTCGGCAGGCCGCGCAGGTGACGCTCGGCGTCGTCGGCCTCGCGCTCGGCACCACCGGACCGAGCGAGGCCGCGGCCCGACGCCGTCTGGCCCGCCTCGGCGTCCTCTAACCCCTAGCTGTTTCGGGTACGCCAACTCACCGCCCTGGTTGTTTCGGGTACGCCAACTCACCGCCCTAGCTGTTTCGGGTACGCCAACTCCGCCCCGCAAGGGAAGAATGGCCGCATGTGGATCGCGTGGATCGAGTTCGACATCCTCCTCGGCGACGTGCACTCGCTCAAGGAGAAACGCGCCGTCGTCCGCCCCATCGTCGGCGAGCTCAGGCGGCGGTTCGAGGTCTCGGCCGCCGAGGTGGGCAGTCAGGATCTCCACAGACGGGCCTCGATCGGCGCCGCCCTGGTGTCGGCGGATCGCGCGCACGCTGTCGAGGTGCTCGACGCCGTCGAACGCTTCGTGGCAGGGCGCCCGGAGGTCGACCTCCTGAGCGCCCGCCGGAGGGAACTCCACAGCGAGGACTAAGGCCTCACCACAGGACCCCGTAGCCGAAGAAGAGCAGCACGAACTGGACGCAGCCAAGGACGAATCCGGCGATCGCCCGCCGGTTTGGGCTCCCGAGGGCAAGGCCGAGGATCCCGAGCACCATCGCCGCCGTCGCTCCTACGAGAAAGCCCCGCCTTTCGGACCGCGCCCGCCGCTACAGCGGGGGGAGAAGTCCAGAAGGCGGGGCATTTCAGCCTCGCATGGGTCTAGCCGAAGTACTTCGGCAGCGTTCCCTCGTGGGCCTCGCGGAGCTCAGCGATCGGCAGGTCGAAGAGGCCCTGCACCTCAAGGGAGGTCGCGAGGACGTCGACGACGCCGAGGCGCACCACCGGGAACTGGCGGGCGGCGGCCATGTCGTTGAAGCGCACCTCCTCCGAGCGGGGGACGGCGACGACGGCGCGCGCCTGCGACTCCGAGAACAGCGCGGTGAAGGCATCGATCCCGTCGCGCTCGCAGAGGTCATCGAGCGCCACGCGGGCGCCGACGCCGAAGCGCAGCACCATCTCGGACAGGGCTGCGGCGAGGCCTCCCTCGGAGAGATCGTGCGCGGAGTCGACCATGCCGTCGCGCGAGGCGTTGATGAGGATCGCCCCGAGCGTCTTCTCCGCTTCAAGATCGAGCTTCGGCGGGAGTCCGCCGAGGTGCCCGCGCAGGTTCGCGAACTCGGAGCCGTCGAGCTCGTCGCGCGTCGTCCCGAGGAGGTAGATCGCCTGACCGTCCGCGTTCTGCTGCCAGCCCGACGGCGTGCGGCGGGCGACGTCGTCGAACTTGCCCAGGACGCCGACCACCGGGGTGGGGTGGATCGCCGTCGTGCCCGTCTGGTTGTAGAGCGAGACGTTGCCGCCGGTGACAGGAATGCCGAGGGTTTGGCAGGCGTCGGCGAGGCCGCGCACAGCCTCGGCGAACTGCCACATGACCTCGGGGTCCTCGGGCGAGCCGAAGTTGAGGCAGTCGGTGACGGCCATGGGGACGGCGCCGGAGGTCGCGACGTTCCGGTACGACTCCGCAAGCGCGAGCTGCGCGCCGGTGTACGGATCGAGGTAGGCGTAGCGGCCGTTGGCGTCGGTCGAGATGGCGACGCCGAGCCCGGACTCCTCGTCGACGCGGATCACGCCGGCGTCGTCGGGGGAGGCGAGCGTCGTGTTGCCGCCCACGTAGCTGTCGTACTGCTTCGTGACCCAGGACTTGTCGCACATGTTCGGCGACGCCATGAGCTCGAGGATCGCGGCCTTGAGGTCATCACCGGAGGCGGGAAGCGACTTCGCGGCCTCCGACGCCCGGAACCCGTCCTTCTGGACGCCGTCGAGCCATTCTGGCCGATTGAACGGCCGGTTGTAGACCGGACCCTCGTGCGCAACGGTGCGGGGATCGACGTCGACAATCGTCTCGCCGTCCCACGTGATGACGAGACGGCCCGAGTCGGTGACCTCGCCGAGCCACGAGAACTCGACGTTCCACTTCTCCATGACCTTTTCGAACTCGGCCACGTTCTCCGGCGTCACGACCGCCATCATGCGTTCCTGCGACTCCGACATGAGGATCTCGCCCGGGGTCAGGGTGGGGTCGCGAAGGAGGACGTTCGTCAGCTCCACGCGCATGCCGCCGTCGCCGTTCGAGGCGAGCTCCGACGTCGCACATGAAATGCCGGCCGCGCCGAGGTCCTGGATGCCCTCGACGAGCGAGTGCTTGAAGAGCTCGAGGCAGCACTCGATGAGCACCTTCTCGGCGAACGGGTCGCCGACCTGGACGGCGGGGCGCTTCGACGGCTTCGTGTCGTCGAAGGATTCGGACGCCAGGACCGAGGCGCCGCCAATACCGTCGCCACCCGTGCGGGCGCCGAACAGCACGACGCGGTTACCCACGCCCGAGGCGTTCGCGAGGCGCAGGTCCTCGTGACGGAGGACGCCGACGGCGAGCGCGTTCACGAGCGGGTTCGCCTGGTACACCGAGTCGAAAACGACCTCGCCGCCAATGTTCGGCAGGCCGAGCGAGTTGCCGTAGCCGCCGATGCCCGAGACGATGCCGTGCACGAGGCGCGGCGTGTCCGGGTGATCGATCGCACCGAAACGCAGCGGGTCCATGACCGCCACGGGGCGCGCGCCCATCGAGATGATGTCGCGGACAATGCCGCCGATGCCCGTGGCCGCACCCTGGTATGGCTCGACGAACGACGGGTGGTTGTGGGACTCGACCTTGAACGTCACGGCCCAGCCGTCACCGAGGTTGGTCACACCGGCGTTCTCGCCGATGCCGACCATCATGTCCTTCTTCATCTCGTCGGTGAGCTTCTCGCCGAACTGGCGGAGGTGCACCTTCGAGGACTTGTAGGAGCAGTGCTCGCTCCACATGACCGAGTACATCGCGAGCTCGGCGGCGGTGGGGCGGCGGCCGAGGAGCTTGACGATCTCCTCGAACTCGTTCTGCTTGAGGCCGAGCTCGGCCCACGGCAGCTCGACGTTCGGCGTCTGGGCCGCGTGCTCGACCGTGTCGATGTTGAACTTGGGCGTGGTCTGCGTGCTCATTTTGCTTCCACCAGCTGGCTCAGGACGGACGCGAAGAAGCCGAGTCCGTCGGTGCTGTAGTGTCCGTCGGCGCCGAGGGGGGCGAAGCCGGGCTCGACGGCGTGCTCGGGGTGCGGCATGAGCCCGACGACGTTCCCCGCCGCGTTCGTGATGCCCGCGATCCCGCGGCGCGAGCCGTTCGGGTTCCAGCCGACGTAGCGGAACGCGACGCGGCCCTCGCCCTCGAGCTCGTCGAGCGTCTTCTCGTCCGCGACGTACTGGCCGTCCTGGTTCTTGAGGACCACGGTGATCTCCTGGCCCTCCTCGAACTGGTTGGTCCACGCCGTCCGGTTGTTCTCAACGCGCAGCGTCTGGTCACGGCAGATGAACTTGAGGTGATCGTTCTTGACCATCGATCCGGGCAGCAGGTGCGCCTCAGTGAGGATCTGGAAGCCGTTGCAGATTCCGAGGACGGGGAGCTTCGCGTCGGAGTTTGCAGCATCGACGATCTTGGCCATGAGCGGCGCGAACCGGGCGATGGCCCCCGCGCGCAGGTAGTCGCCGTAGCTGAACCCGCCGGGGAGGACGACGGCGTCGACGTCGCCCAATTCAGAGTCCGCGTGCCACAGCGCAACCGGCGTTCCGCCGGCGAGCTTCACCGCGCGAGCCGCATCGCGATCGTCGAGGGTTCCTGGGAAGGTGACGACGCCGATGCGGGCACCGGAGAGGGGCGCGCTGGGGGTTTCGCCCAGATCACCGATCAGAGGAGTCTCGCTCATGCTCACTCCGCCTCGGTCGGGGCGGCAACGTCCTCAGCGGCTGCGGCCGCGGTCTCGTCCAGGACCTCGACGTTCACCACGTCCTCGATCACCGGGTTGGACAGCATGGTCGCAGCGGCTTCGCGCGCCTGCTCGAGGATCTGGTCCGTGACCGGGCCCTCGACGGTAAGCTCGAAGCGCTTGCCCTGCCGCACGCCGCTGAACGCGGTGAACCCGAGCCGCGGGAGCGCCCCGACGATTGCCTTCCCCTGCGGGTCGAGAATCTCGGGTTTCGGCATGACATCGACAACGATCCGGGGCATCAAAGGGCTCCTGTGATTGAGGGGAGTTGCAACCTGATTCTACCGGAGCCCTGGTATGGGGCTGGAATCGCGGCGCTAGTGTAGCCCCATGACCCTCGATCCCGGTGCACGCTGCCCCTGCGGAAGCGGCGACACGTACGGTGATTGCTGCAGCCGGTTCCACCTCGGCGCCGTCGCGCCCACTGCGGAGGCGCTCATGCGCTCGCGCTACAGCGCGTTCGCCACAGGAGGCACCGAGATGCAGGACTACCTCCTCGCTACCTGGCATCCGTCCACCCGCCCGACCGCCCTCGAACTCGACGCCAGCACTCGCTGGCGACGGCTCGACGTCGTCCGCACGGAGGCGGGCGGCCCCTTCGACGAGCGCGGGATCGTCGAGTTCGCCGCTCATTACGCGGACGACGACGGCCGCGGAATCATGCGCGAAACGTCCAGGTTCGTGCGCGAGGGCGGCCGCTGGCTTTACGTCGAAGCCCTCTGACCCCCAAGCCCTCCAACCCACACGACGACTGGCCACTTCCCTCCCGACGAGTGGCCACTTCCCTCCCGACGACTGGCCACTTCCCGTAGATCTGGCCTCTCGTCGGGGAAGATGTGACCACTCGTCGGGGAGGATGTGGTCACTCGTCGGCTAGGGGAGGGCCGCAGTCAAGGGTGCGATCGCCGTCGTCAACCGCTCCCGCAGCGCCGCCGCCTCCGCGGCGAAGGCCCGTTGCTTCTCGACGTACTCGGCCTTGCCAGCGGCCGTCTCGATGCGGATGGGCTCGTAGCCCCATTCGGCAAGGTCGTACGGCGAAGCCTGCATGTCCATCTCCCGCACGCGCCACGCGAGTTCGAAGCAGTCCATGAGCAGTTCGCCCGGAACAGCCGGCCCCAGCTTGTACGCCCACTTGTAGAGGTCCATGTTCGCGTGCAGGCACCCGGGCTGCTCGAGCGCGCGCTGCGTCTCGCGGGTCGGCTGGAGCTCGTTCCGAGGCGCGGCATCGGGGGTGTAGAAGCGGAACGCGTCGAAGTGGGTGCACCGGATGCGGTGGTCCTCAACGACGCGGTCCGTGCCCTCGGCTCCGAGCCGGAGCGGAAGGTACTCGTGGCGGATGCCGAACTTCTCGGAGTGATACACCATGGCCCACTCGTGCAGGCCGAAGCAGCCGAACTGGGCTGGCCGCTCGGCCGTCCCGCGCAGGATCAGGTCGCAGAAGCGCACCGTCTCCTCGCGCTCGCGGAGGTAGCCTTCGGCGTCGAGCACGACCGCGCATCCGCCGCCCGCGACACCTGCCGCCTCCCGCTCTGCGTCCGTGAGCCCGCGATAGTGCTTCCAGCCGAGCCGCTCAGCCGCCGCTTCGCCGCAGAGGACGACGCCGGCGCCCGGGTGCCAGCGGCCGAGTTGGCCGGGCTTGTGCGTGTAGTAAGTGAAGAGGAAGTCCTCGACCGGGTGCTTCTTCCGCGCGTTCCGTCGCGCAACGAACGGCTCGGCGAAGCGGGCCACCCGCTCCGAGTGCGCCTGAGCGCGCGGGAGCCACTCCTCCTGTTGGAGGACACGGCGGGGGAGGACGACGGCGGGCGCGGCCAGGTCGCGGAAAGGCACCGATCCATTATCCCCGGGTTTCGGAGCCGGGGCGAGGGCCGCCCTCCCCGGCTTCTGTGCCACTTTCCCCAACTCCAGCGCCGAGCTCCCCAGCTTTAGCCCCCGGTTCCCCAGCTGTACCACCGAGCTCCCCAGGCTTACTGCCGAGCTCCCCAGCTTTAGCCCCCGGTTCCCCAGCTCTACCACCGAGCTCCCCAGGCTTACTGCCGAGCTCCCCAGCCTTAGGTTCCAAGTCGCGGCGCGGCGAGTGATTCTGCGGCGAGTCGAGCCGCCGTCGTCAATGAACTTGGGGAGGGCGGGCCGGTAGTTGGGGAGGAGGGCGGGGAAGTTGGGGAGGGCGGGCCGGTAGTTGGGGAGGAGGGCCGGGAAGTTGGGGAGGGCGGCCCGGGTAGTTGGGGAAGGACGGCGAAGGGAACTTCAACCGCGCTTGGCCGAATCCCCTTCTCTGCTTGCCTGGGCCGCGGCGATGAGTTTCATCATCGACCCGTGGAGATCCTCGGCTTCCCCGCGAGTGATACGAAGGCGGTTCATCATCGTTCCCGGAACGGCGAGAGCCTTCTCGCGGAGCGCCCTGCCCGCCGGTGTGAGAGCGACGTCGAGGGCCCGCTCGTTGCCGGCCTGACGTGACCGGGTGACCAGCCCGGCCTCCTCGAGGCGCTTGAGGAGGGGGGTCATGGTCGCAGGCTCGAGGAGGAGGGCGTCGCTCACGTCCCGCACAGTGCGCGGACTCCGCTCCCAGAGGGCGAGCATCACGAGGTACTGCGGGTGGGTGAGGCCCATCGGTTCCAGCACTGGCCGGTAGGCAGCCACGACGCTCCGGCTCGCGACGCTCAGCGCGAAGCACAGCTGCCGCTCGAGGAGAAGGTCGTCTTGGGGCGCAAACTCTTCACTGAGCACGGTGGCGTCCGCGTGCTGCTCAATCGATGTGCTCACGGTTCCTCCACTGGGCTCTTGACGATTAGTGCGCTAATAGTCAGGGTACTATGGATAGGCATTGTGCATGGAAGAAGGAAGGGATCATGGCTGACGAAAACTTCGCCCAGCGGTTCATGCGCACCACCGGCAAGCTCCGCTACTTCTTCGGCCCCGCGCACCGCGGCACGACTCAGGGCGATATGACAGCAGCGAACAAGGCCCTCCTCGTCCAGCGCGAGGCCGAGGCCCAGCAATGGGAGACCATCACGCGGCCGGACGGCAGCACCTACGTCGTGTCTAAGGACCCCACAGACCGTTCCCTGCGCTGAGCATTTCCTGCATTCATCCCTGAGACGCAGATCACGGCGAGCGTAGAATGGCCGGCAGCGGAAGGGGGTGAAAACATGCCCGATTCGCAAGAGAAGAAGGCCGAGACGCCGAAAGTGCATGAGCACCACGTCCTCGACAAGTTCATGCACGCGACCGACCAAGCGGTGAAGATCCTGGTTCAGCCACACCGCGGAGACATCAATTCCCCCGTGGTCCACAGGCACGACGAGTTCGAGGAGGCGTCGGAGGAAGACCTCCGCGGTTTCGAAGTCGTCGAAGACTCAGAGGGCCATCACTACGCGGTGCGAAAAGAACATCATTGAGGCCCTGATCATCGAGGCCACAGCAAACGGAACGAGACCGCAGGTCACCCCCTGCGGTCTCGTCCGTTTACTCGGGTTTGGGGAGGCGCTCCTAGCGCCCGGTGCCGCCGTAGACCGTCGCCTGTGTGTCGACGTCAAGGTCGAAGGCGGTGTGGATCGCCCGGACGGCGGCGTCGAGCAGGTCCGCGCGCGTCACAACCGAGATGCGGATCTCCGACGTCGAGATCATGTCGATGTTGATTCCCGCATCGGAAAGAGCCTTGAAGAACGTGGCCGAGACGCCCGGGTGTGAGCGCATGCCAGCTCCGATGAGCGAGAGCTTGCCGATCTCCGCGTTGTACTCGATGTCCTCGAAGCCGATCTCATCCTGGGAAGCCTTGAGCGCGTTGAGGGCGTTCGCGCCCTCGACGATCGGCAGCGTGAACGAGATGTCCGTCTTGCCCCGCCCGAAGGTCGAGACGTTCTGCACGATCATGTCGATGTTCGAGTTCGCCTTCGCGATGACCTGGAAGATCGCGGCTGCCTTGCCCGGGATATCCGGGACGCCGACCACGGTGACCTTGGCCTCGGAGCGGTCGTGTGCGACGCCGGAGATGATGGGCTGTTCCAAGGCGACTCCCTCGCTGATCGTGAACTTGTCCTCGGGGGAGGGCAGCACCCACGTCCCCTCGTTGTGGCTGAACGAGGACCGCACGTGCAGCGGAACCCCGAAGCGGCGCGCGTATTCGACGCAGCGCAGGTGAAGGATCTTGGCGCCCGAGGCGGCGAGCTCGAGCATCTCCTCGCTGGAGATCGTCTCGATCTTCCTGGCGGAGGGAACCACGCGTGGATCCGCGGTGTAGACGCCGTCGACATCCGTGTAGATCTCGCACACGTCCGCCTCGAGCGCCGCGGCGAGCGCGACCGCCGTCGTGTCCGAGCCGCCCCGGCCGAGCGTCGTGATGTCCTGGCTCTCGCGGCTCATGCCCTGGAAGCCGGCGACGATGGCGATGTTCCCCTTGTCGAGGGAGGTGCGGATGCGGTGTGGGTCGACGTCGATGATCCGCGCCTTGCCGTGCGTCCCGTCCGTGATCATGCCCGCCTGCGAGCCCGTGAACGACTGCGCCTTGTGGCCGAGCTTGTTGATGGCCATCGCGAGGAGTGCCATGGACATGCGCTCGCCGGCGGAGAGCAGCATGTCCATCTCCCGTGCGGGCGCGCTGTCCGTGATCTCGGCGGCGAGGTCCAGGAGTTCGTCGGTCGTGTCGCCCATGGCGGAGACGACGACGACGACCTCATGCCCCGCCTCGTGATAGTCCACGACCCGCTTCGCAACCCGCTTGACGCCCGCCGCGTCCGCGACGGACGAACCGCCGAACTTCTGGACGACAAGTTGCTTGGCGGGCAGCACAGGCGGCAAGGACATGCGGGCACACTCACAGGTGATGTAGGAAGCGACAGAGATTCGCGGAACATTCTATCGCCACGCCCGCATGCCCATGCCTACTGTGACGTCAGCCGACCAGCTCCGGGTAGTGCAGCCGCGCGGTCTCGGGGTGTGCCCGGAGCCAACCCTTCAGGACGTTCTCACCATAGGTGGAGAGCATCGGGTTGTCGGGGTCGTCCGAGACGCCTCTCGCCTCGGCGGCGAGTTCGGCGGGCAGTTCGACCTTGTCGATCACCGCGTCGAGGCGCGGCGACCAGAAGAATGGCACCGAGTAGCGGTCGACGTCGGCGGGCGGCGCCGTGACGCGGTGGATGGTCGCCATGAGGTAGCCGTCCGTCGCGACCTCGAGCATTTCGCCGAGGTTGACGACGAGCGCGCCGGGCGTCGGCGGCACGTCGATCCATTCGTCCTGGCCGTAGGGCTTGACCTCGAGGCCGCCCACAGAATCCTGGAGCAGCAGGGTCACGAAGCCGTAGTCCGCGTGCGAGCCAACGCCCTGGTTGCCTGCCTCGGGGACGACGCCGCCGCCCACGTAGTGCACGAGCTTGCCCATCCATGCCGGGGTACCCGAGAACTTCTCGTCGAAGTAGTCCTCGGGGAGCCCGATGGCGACCGAGATCCCGGCAAGCAGCTCAGCTCCTACCCGGGACATGAGCTCCGCCCATTCCATCGCTGCCTTCTCGAGTTCGGGGTACCCCGCCGGCCACTGATTGTGGCCCTGCAGCCGCAGGTAGGCCTGATCCTTCGGAACGTCGGCGAGGGGCTCGCGATCGGGTCCGTAGTCGATCTGCTCACGGGAGTCGGCGCGGCCCTGGGTCACCTCGGTGCCGAGCCGCGTGTACCCGCGGAACTGGGCGGACGAGCGGTTGTCCAGCGCGAGGCGGTCCTCGAGGGGGAGGCGGAAGAATTCCGCGACCGTGTCGAGGAGCTCCTGGTCCTGGCCCGCGCGGCCCCCGTAGCCGACCACTTGGAAGAAGCCGACGTTGTGGGCGGCGTCGCGCAGGGCATCGAGGAAGTCTGGCGTGAACTGCCCGTTCTCGTCCTTCGCGGTCGCGAGGTCGAGGATGGGCACGGAAGTGCGTGGTGTGCTCATGCCTCCAGCATGCTCCCCATCAAGATGGCGTCGTAATGTTTTGTCACACGTCATCTGGAGTCATCTGCGGTGGCTATCCGATCGCGCTGCGCCTGCCCTCGAAGGCCCGTCCGAGCGTGATCTCATCGGCGTACTCGAGGTCGCCGCCGACGGGGAGCCCTGAGGCGAGGCGGGTCACCTTGATGCCGATGCTCTGCAGCATCCGTGCGAGATAGGTGGACGTCGCCTCGCCCTCGAGGTTGGGGTTTGTCGCGATGATGATCTCGGTGACGGCATCGTCATTCAGGCGGCCGAGGAGCTCGCGGATGCGCAGCTGGTCCGGCCCGATTCCCGCTATGGGGTTGATCGCCCCGCCGAGCACGTGGTAGCGGCCGCGGAAGGCGCGAGTGCGTTCGACCGCCACCACGTCCTTCGATTCCTCGACGACGCAGATGACGCTCGGATCCCGGCGGGGATCGCGGCAGATCGAGCACGTCTCCTGCTCCGAGACGTTGCCGCAGATCTGGCAGAACTTGACGCGTTCCTTGACGGTGGTGATCGCGGCGACGAGCCGCTTCATGTCGTCGGCGTCCGCCTCGAGAATGTGGAAGGCGAGCCGCTGAGCGGATTTCGGTCCGATGCCGGGGAGCCTGCCGAGCTCGTCGATCAGATCCTGGACTGCGCCTTCATACACCCCACTACGCTACCGCCTCCGGGTCTCGCCCAAGCGCGGCTACTAGCGAGGCGGGAGGACCGTGCCGTCGAGCGACCGCTCCTCGAGGAGCTTCCCGCCGAGGATCCGCTCGACCGCGGCGCGACCGAACACCCCGGACGCCTCGACCGTTTCGTCGTCCGCGCTCGGGATGTCCTCCACGACCGGCTGCGTCCGGACACTCGCCGCCTGTGCGTTGGCCTGCTCCTGCGCTTGCTGCGCTGCCCGCCGCGAAAGCCGCTGGTACATGCTCAGGTTCTGGCCGACGTCGTCCGCTGGGCGTTCAGGCTGGCCGGGCCGGGGTGGCTGAGTCGAGGTGGGGCGAGGGGGCGCGGGCCGTTCGGCGGGTGCGCGCTGTTCCAAGGGTGCAGGGCGTTCCGGCGGTACGGGGCGCTCCGGCGCTGAGGGCGGCTGCGCGGCCGCGGGGGCGTACGACGGCGGGGCGTCCCGCTGCGAGGGCGGCGTCGCCTGTTGGGGGACCGCACCGGTGTTCGGCTCGCTCCCGACTGACCAGACACCGGGCGAGGATTCTCTCGCGTAGGCCCAGGGATCGCGGCTCGGCTCGCTCGTAACCGGCGCTGCGGACTGAGCCTCCCCCGGGCTGGACGGGCGGCTGGGCCGGCGACTCGACGGACGACCCGACCCCTCGTCTTCCGGCAGCGGCTCGTCCCAATCTGCCGCTGGCTCCTCGTCGTCATAGGGGATGTCCGCGTATGGGTCATCGGACGCCCGCCCCCGGTCGGGCTTGGTTTCGGGTGCGCCAACTGCCGGGCTGGGGTTGGTTTCGGGTGCGCCAACTGCCCGGTTGGGGTTCGTTTCGGGTACGCCAACTGCCCGGTCGGGGTTCGTCTCGGCGGTGTCGCGCTGCCCAGGCGAGGCGGGAGCGGTAGGTGCTCCCGCCGGCGCCGGGGCGAGCCCCCACGCAATGTCCGCGGCCGTAGGGGCGGGCGGATTGGCAGACGCTGCTGGCGACGACGCTGGTGCGCCGGCACGACCAGCTTCGGGTACGCGAACTGTTTCGGGTACGCGAACCGTTTCGGGTACGCGAACTGTTTCGGGTACGCGAACTGTTTCGGGTACGCCAACTGTTTCGGGTACGCCAACTGCTTCAGGCGCACGGGACCCCCGCGGACTGTCAGCCGGTGCTTTTGGGCCCGGCTCAGCTCCCCTCACACCGGCGGGAACGGGACCGTTTCCGCCCGTCGTGGCATCGATCTGGACGTCGACGCCGAGAACCTGCTGCACCGCTCGACGCACGTTGTCCGGATGGTCACCGCGCGAGAACGAGTTGACGGACCCCGAGTTGGCAAAGGCGAGGGTCAGCGTCCTCCCATCGAAGCCCGCGACGTTCGCGTTCTGGCTCACCAGAATCCACGTGAGGCGCTTGATCGCGGTGAGCGCCTCCAACACCTCTGGCCACGCGCGACGGAACATCTCGACGCTGCCCGAGCCACCACTCGTCGTTCCTGCCTGCGGGCTTGCCTCCTGCGGAGCCGACGAGGTCTGCGGGACCGAAGCAGCCGATGCGGCTTCCGGGGCCGGTGCGGCATGGACCCGTTGCGCTGGCTGCGGTCGCTGGGCCGGCTGCTCGGCCGTGGGCGCCGGTTCAGGCTCCGGTCGGGTCTGACGGGGCGCAGCCGCGACGGGCTCAGGCTCGGGTAGGGCGGGATGAGGCGCGTCCGCGGTAGGCGCAGGCTCGGGAGCGGGTACGGGTGAAGCGGGCGCAGGGGCGGCTGGAGCAGACTCCGCGGGCGCAGGAGCGGCTGGAGCAGGCGTGGGCGCCACAACCGCCGCCGCCGGGGCCGCAACCGACTCCTCGGCCGCACCGTGCTCGAACGAGAGCCGCCGCTCGAGCCGATCCAGCCGGGCCGCCAGGCCGTGGTCGCTGTCGGCGCCGGGGAGCATGAGCCGCGCGCAGAGAAGCTCGAGATGGAGGCGGGGAGAGGTCGCACCGGTCATCTCGTTGAACGCCGTGTTCGTGATGTCCGCGGCCCGCGAGAGCTCCGCGGCCCCGAGCGACTGGGCCTGCGTGCGCATCCGTGCGAGCTGGTCGGCGGGAACACCGCGCAGAATCGCCTCGGCGGCCTCGGGGAGGGCCTGGACGATGATGAGGTCGCGGAACCGCTCCAGAAGGTCCTCGACGAACCGGCGTGGGTCGTGGCCGGTCTGGATGACACGGTCGACGGCGCGGAAGACCGTTCCCGAGTCCCCCGCGGAGACGGCGTCCACAACGTCGTCCAGGAGCGCGGCGTGCGTGTACCCGAGAAGGGCCACGGCGAGCTCGTAGTCGATCCCGCCCTCGCCCGCGCCGGCCATGAGCTGATCGAGCACGGAGAGCGAGTCGCGCACGGAACCACCGCCCGCGCGGACCACCAAAGAGAGCACGCCAGGCTCGACAGCCACGTGCTCCTCGGCGCACAGCTTCTCGAGGTACGCCATGAGCGGCTCGGGCGGCACGAGCCGGAAGGGATAGTGATGCGTGCGCGAGCGGATGGTCCCGATGACCTTGTCCGGCTCAGTCGTCGCAAAGATGAACTTGATGTGCTCGGGCGGCTCCTCGACGATCTTGAGCAGCGCGTTGAAGCCCGCCGACGTGACCATGTGGGCCTCGTCGATGATGAAGATCTTGTAGCGGTCGCGCACCGGGGCGAACGTCGCCCGCTCGCGGAGGTCCCGCGCGTCGTCCACGCCGCCGTGGCTCGCGGCGTCGATCTCGATCACGTCGAGCGAGCCGGAGCCGCCCCGCGCCAGCTCGACGCAGCTGGGGCACACGCCGCACGGCTCCGGCGTCGGGCCCTTCTCGCAGTTGAGGCAACGGGCGAGGATGCGGGCCGATGTCGTCTTGCCGCAGCCGCGCGGTCCGGAGAAGAGATAGGCGTGGTTGACGCGGTCCTTGCGGAGCGCCGTCATGAGCGGCTCGGTGACGTGCTCCTGCCCGATCACGTCTTGGAACGTGTCCGGCCGATACCGGCGGTAGAGGGCAGTCGGAGAACTCACGGTGAAAACCCTACCAATCTGGACCGACACCCGAAGCGGGTTATCCACAGGTATGAAAAGGCCCCTCATGCACCCGCCAGAGCCCACCTACCCTTGCTACCTTCCGGTCCTGGGGGAGTTCAGCAGGATGACGCCACATGAGGGGCTGGGTTCCATCTTAGCGGAGTCCGAGGGGTGCCTCGAACCGGCTCGTCAGCTCCCGGTCGTCGCGCTCGGCGCGGGAGTTGCCGGAGCCGGGGTGCTCGGAGCCGGGGTGCTCGGCGTCGGAGTCTTCGCGGCTGCCTTCTGGATGGCCTGAGCGAGCTTCTGCACCGCCGCGCCGTAGGCGCCGTTGAGCGCGCTGTCCTTGATGGTCTGCGCGTCCGCGACCTCCTGGGCCGCCGGGGCGCCGGCGAGCGTCCAGACGTCCTGCTGCATCTTGGCGGGCAGATGCCGGAACGCGGCGGGGAAGCGGTTGATGGCGGCGCGGGCCGCCTTCTGCGCGTTCTGGCCGTACTGGGCCGAGCCGTCCTGCCTGATGATGACGGCGAGCACGCGCCGCAGGGCAGCGCGCGCCGGGTGCTGGGCCGTGGCCTTGGCGGACGACGACGGGGACGGCGTCGCGTTCGCAACGGGAGCGACGACGGCGGCCGGCTGGGCGACGTCGTTCCGGCCGCCCGGGGATGTGACTGCAGCAACGTCGGCATTCAGCCCGTCGAGCGACGTCAGGCTCGCGAGCGACGCACCGCCGTCAGCCGCGGACGAAGCAGCCGCTGTTCCCGCCGTCGGCTGCTGGTGGGCTTCGAGGGCGACGGCGACGCCTCCGCCCGCGAGGAGGGCCGCCGCGAGCGTTGACGCAGCTCCCGCCTTCCAGCGGCGCGAGCGCGCCTTCCGGCCGGCAACGTCGAATCTTCCGGTGTCCTCAATTGTTCTGCGGTCCATAGCAGTGTCCTTCCACGAGCGCTGCTCCGGTGGTGTTCCGGGCTACAGTCCGATACTGCCCGGGGACCGCAAGGGACGTGTTCGGCCCATGTTCGAGGAATGTAAAGTCTCCCGAGCCAGCCGCCGCACCCGCGATGCACGGCGTCGTCGTGCGCTTGAATGGTGGCGTGGACAACTCCGGCGAGGGGCGGGGGCTCGTGCTCGTGGTCGAGGACGAGCATGCCATCGCGGACCTCGAACGCCTCTATCTGGCCCGAGCGGGATTCGGGGTGCACGTCGAGCGGGACGGCGCTGCTGCGCTCCAGCGGATTCGGCAGCTGCGGCCGGTTGCGATCGTCTTGGACGTGGGCCTGCCGGGGATCGACGGCGTCGAAATCTGCCGCCGTCTGCGCGAAGACGACGACTGGACGCCGGTGATCTTCGTGACCGCCCGCGACGACGAGGTGGACCGCGTCCTCGGCCTCGAACTCGGCGCCGACGACTACCTCACCAAGCCGTTCTCCCCGCGCGAGCTCGTCGCCCGCGTCCGCAGCGTGCTCCGTCGGGCGGCAGGTCCGCAGGCGCCGCGCATCCTGACTCTGGGCCAGGTCCGGCTGGACCTCGACCGGCGCACCGCCGAGGCCGACGGCCAGCCGGTGCAGCTCACCGCACTCGAATTCGACCTGCTCGCGCACCTCATGAGCCAGCCAGGGCGCGTGTTCAGCCGCGAGCAGCTCCTCTCGGCCGTGTGGGGCCAGGCCGATTACGGTGGCGGCCGGACCGTGGACGTCCACATCGCGCAGCTGCGCGCGAAGCTCGGCGAGGCGAGCCCGCTCAGGACGACGCGCGGCGTCGGCTACAGCGCCTCGGCCGAAGGCGGGGCCGGGACGTGAGGAAAGCGCGATGAGGAAGTGGCTGCGGTCGCTCTACGCGCGCGTGACTCTCGTGACAGTCGCCGTGGCAGCGGTGGCGACGCTCGTCGCAGGGCTCGTCGGCGCCCAGCTCATCCGCTCCGCCGCCGTCGACCAAGCCCGCGCAAGCCTCGCGCGCCAGGCTCAAGCCCTGAGCGCATCCGGGTCCGTGACCAATCTCGCCTCGCTCCGTGAACTCGCCGTCGGCGAGGCCGGGCGCATCGCCCTCGTGAATCCGGACGGCACCGTGAGCGGGGCGGGCCGGAAGTACGTGAGCCGGGCGGCGGTCGCCAAAGTCCTCTCGGGCGGGTCCTTCTCGCAGACCGAGACCGTGAGCGGGACGCCGGTCGTCGTCGAGGCCCGGCCGCTCTCGGGCGGGGGCGGGCTTGTGCTCGTCGAACCGGTCTCGGCCGTGAATCAGGCGGCGGGCCCGCTCGTGACCCGGCTCCTCTGGGCTCTGCTCATCGGCTTCGCGTGCGCGGTCGCGGGGGGCGCGCTTGTGGCCAGTTGGGTGGCACGGCCGCTCGTGCATGTCGCCGGAGCTGCGCGGCGGCTCGCGGGTGGCGAACGCGGTGTGGCGGTCGACGGCGGGGGGCCAGCGGAGGTCGAGCAGGTCGCCCACGCGCTCGGGGCGTTGGACGCCTCGCTCGCCGCGAGCGAAGGCAGGCAGCGCGAATTCCTGCTCTCCGTCTCGCACGAGATGCGGACGCCGCTCACGGCCCTCCGCGGCTACGCCGAGGCGCTCGCGGACGGAATGATCCCGGGCGAGGACATCCCTCGCGTGGGCCAGACCCTCGGCGCCGAGGCCGGCCGGCTCGACCACTTCGTGAGCGATCTTCTCGAACTCGCCCGCCTCGAGGCCGACGACTTCAGGGTGGACCTCCAGCCCGTCGACGCGGCGGCCATCCTGCCCGCCGTCGTCGAGGCGTGGCGTGGCGTGGCCGGCTCTGCAGGCGTGGTGCTGCGCATCGAGGTGCCGGGGCCGCTTCCCGTCGTGACGGACGCGCGCCGCCTCCGGCAGCTCCTCGACGGCCTTGTCGAGAACGCGCTCCGGGTGGTTCCCGCCGGAGCGCCCGTGGTGCTTGCCGGGCGGCGGGAGGGGACCGCCGTCGTCCTCGAAGTGCGCGACGGCGGCCCTGGGCTGAGTGAGGACGACCTCGCCCACGCTTTCGAGCGCGGGGCGCTTCATTCGCGCTATCGGGGGGAGCGGCCGGTGGGAACGGGGCTCGGGCTCTCGATCGCGCAGCGCCTTGCGGGCCGGCTCGGAGGCCAGCTCGTGGCCGGAAGGGCTCCGGAAGGCGGGGCGTGTTTCGCGGTCAGGCTTCCGATGGGAGGCTGATGTCCACCGGAAAGGTCATGAAGGCCGGCGTCTCGTACGGGTGTGCCGCGATCAGCGCCCGGACGATCACGTTCCGCTCTCGCCGCGGGTAGATCGCCTCGATCCGGGTCTCGGGAACCTGCTCCGGCTCGCCGACGCTTCCGATCGCCGGCTCTGCTCCGTCGAGGGGAGTAAAGCGGCCCATTCCGTCGACGCTGAAGCTGCACGCCGCGTAGTTCCCGAGGCGACCCGCGCCCGCCTCAGCGAGCGCGCTTCGGAGACCGTCAGCGTCGGCGGTCGGGACGTAGACGACAAGGCAGTCGAACTCCTCCATGCCGCAAAGTCTCGCACGGGCCGATTCGGAGCTTCCGGCAACCTCGGGTATTCTAGAGTCTGCTCTGCACAGGGGCGCTCGAACGGGCGCGGCTGTGAGCGGGGCAATCTGGAGGATTCGCCTAGCGGCCTATGGCGCACGCCTGGAACGCGTGTTGGGTTCACGCCCTCGGGGGTTCAAATCCCCCATCCTCCGCCGAATCGGCCCCGGAATCGTTGCGATTCCGGGGCCTTTTTCGTGGCAAACGCCCTTTCGCGGAGAAGCCCTCTTCAGGGCGTCCTGACGGCCAGAAGCCGTCCTCGCGATAAGGGACGCTTCGCCTCGAACCCCTTCATGCCCATCGTCTGGCGCAGATCTGCTCTTCCCGCTCCTACTTTCTTGACAAGCTGTCGAAGCGCTGTGTGACTCTGTCAACATCTAGCGGGATCGCTCTGTGTAGCTAACAATGGAGCCATTCGGCGCGAATTTACTTGGATAGATCATGCCGAAAAACGCATGACTGATTGGGGAGTCACGTGGAGCAGCAAACCGGTGCAGGACGTCAGATCGGTCGTCGAGGCTTTGTAGGCCTGCTCATCCCGATAGCCTGTGCCGTTTGCGGAGCCAACGCCGCCTTTGCGGATTCGGGGAGCTCCGACACGGTGCGCGCCGATCCGAAGGCCACCCTCGCCTTCGACCGCCCGGGCGTCAGCTCGATCCCCGCAGGCACACACTCTGGCACCGTCATGGTCGCCTCAGCAGACCTTCCGCGACCCGCCAAAGGGCAGCTGTACGCTCCGCTCGAAACCCTCGTCGCCACCTCGCCCTTCGGCTACCGGATCAACCCCCTGACGGGCCAGCCGGGCGAGTTCCATTGGGGCCAGGACTTCGCGGCTGCGGAGGGCACGCGCGTCTACGCGGCCGACGCCGGCTTCGTTCAGGCTGCTGGTTGGCACCCCTGGGGCGGTGGGAATCGGGTCGAGGTCAACCACGGCAACGGCCTCGTCACCACTTACAACCACATGCACGCCTGCGCCGTGAAGGCAGGGGACACGGTGCAGCCGAGTCAGGTTGTCGGTCTCGTGGGCCATACGGGCAGCGCGACGGGCCCTCACCTCCACTTCGAGACCCACGTCAATGGGGTCTACGAGGACCCCATGAAGTGGACGTACATAGCGATCAAGCAGACAGACCCGGTCATGAATCTCACCCTCACCGATTACACGCCCAAGGGTGGGCAGACCCCGGCGAGTCAGAACTGGAGCGTCCCGACGACCCTCGACGAGCCAGCCCCCGGAGAGACGATCCAGAAGGCGCCGGCACCCAAGCCGACCGCTCCCGGCCCAACCGCAGCCCCCACACCCAGCCACTCGGCCGGTGCAGCGCCGGCCTCGAGCCCGACCCCCACGTCGAAGTCGACCTCAACCAGCCCGTCGTCGTCCGCGGCCCCTAGCGCCACGGCAAGCCCCAAGCCCACAGCGAGCCCGACGCCCACACCAACCCCGTCGCCGACGCCGAGCCCGACACCGACGCCGAGCCCGACACGGACGCCGAGCCCAACACCGTCGCCCACCGCGACGGCCGACCTCTCACCGTCACCGAGCCCGACGTCGTCGGCCACGTCGGCGACGGCGACTTCGACTCCGACGCCAACGGCGACAGCGACACCTACCCCGACACCGACCGCCACACGCTAGTGCCGCTTCGGGCTGGCCGTCGGCTGGCTTCGGCTAGCGCTTGGCGAGAACCGTGTGGCGCCACTCGCGCAGGAAGGCGAGCCCGGCGTCGTCGTGGATGACCTCGGGACCGAGCCCGAGATATCCCGCCGTGAGGATCTCGTACGGCTTCTCCGGGACGCCGTCCTCGGGGCGGACGTCAACGTGGGAGACTTCGTGGTCGTTGTGGTGGAGCCAGTCGGCCATCGCGTAGTCGGTCCGAGAATCGCCCATCGTGAACCACGCGTCCGGCACGATCCCGTCGCGCCGCAGGAGCTCGCACGCGCGGCTCGCTCCCAGGTCCTTGCCGAGCCGGACCGACTCGATGTCCGTTGAGATGATCGTCGGATCGACGCGGTAGTCGACCGTGTCGTCTTGGCCCGGAAGGTGGTGGTCGAGCCGCACGGCGCCGAGCCCGAGACGGCCCATGATCGCCATCGCATCCGCGTCGAAGTGCTCCTGGACGGCGCGGTATTCGCTGTTGGCCACATCAATGCGCTGCTCGACCGAGACCATCGCCCGCTTGGTCTCGTCGAAGAACATGTAGTCCGCGTACTTCTCCTCGACGAGGCGGCGGACCTCGTCCGCGAAGCCGACAGGGACGGCGAGCTCGCGGTCCACGCGGACCGGCGTGGCTGTGGCCCCCGAGAACGAGAACCATGTGGCCCCTTTCTCGCAGATCGCATGCACCGTGAGCGAGGACGGCATCCCCTCGGCCAGCATCGGCTCCATCACCTGCCCCGCGATGAAGGCGTCCGACCGCCCCGTGTTGAAGACGAGCGGAATCCCGGCCTCGCCGAGCTCGAGCAGGAGCGAGATGATCTCGGGCTTGACGGAGCGGCTCACCGGGCTCGCGATCGGGCCGTCGACGTCGAGCAGGAGGGCAAAAGGGGGTCGGAGATCCATGCCTCCCATTCTTTCAGGCGCAGCACCGCGACTGGCGCCAGCAAGGAACGCGACGAACGACGGCGGCAAATCGGCGTCGTTCGCGGCCGTGCCGAAGCGATCCGTAACCGTTCGGCCACAATCCCTGAGGGGCGCCGCATGCTGCATGACGCTTAGACGAGCGCCTGTCTACGCTAGTCGCGTGATCTTCAAAGCTGTGGGGGACGGCCGCCCCTACCCGGACCATGGGTACCACACCCCCAAGGACTGGGCTGCCCTCCCGCCGCGTCCCGTGCGGCTCGACGAGCTCGTCACCACCAAGCGCACCTTGGACCTCGAGGCCCTCCTCGCCGAGGACTCGACCTTCTTCGGCGACCTCTTCCCGCACGTCGTCCAGTACCAAGGGGTCCTGTACCTCGAGGACGGACTCCATCGCGCCCTGCGGACGGCCCTTCACCAGCGCACGGCCATCCACGCCCGCGTTCTCGACCTCGACTCCTGAGCCGAGGCCGCCATGAGCCGCAAGCCCAAGGACCTCACCGTCTACCACGGGCACCACGTCATCGACGGGGAGCAGCTGCGTTCGCAGTTCGAGGCGGAGCAAGACGAGCAGGAACGCCGGCGGAGCCACTGGCGCAGGGTCCGGCACGGGGTCTTGCTCACGCTCCTGCTGCTCCTCGTCGTCGCCGGCTCGACGGGAGCCTGGGCCATTCTGACCGGCCGCATCGTCCTCACGCCGCAGGCCGCCTCGCCCGCGCCGACGTTGGGGTGCCCTGCCGGTCCTTTCGACTACGCTCCTCCGCCGTCCGTCCACGTGAACGTGCTCAACGCCGCGGGCCAGGAGGGTCTCGCGCGCAGCGTCGCGGACCAGCTTAAGCAGCGGAAGTTCGTCGTCGGCAAGGTCGCCAACTCCACGACGGACGGAGCGCCGCCCGCACTCATCGTGTCCGGGCCGGCAGGCGAAGGGGCTGCCTTCACGATCCAGCGCAACGTACCCGGGAGCGTCTTCACCCTCGATTCGCGGGGCGACTCGAGCGTGGACCTCATTCTCCTGCCCGGCTTCGCGGGCCTCAAGGATCCGGGTCTGGTAGACCAGACGCCCGGGGGGCTCGCCTGCGTCGGGGCCACCCCAAGCCCCGTGCCGCCCGGCAGCCCTGGGCCGTAGCCGGCCGCCCTGTGCCGTAGCCGGCAGCCCTGCGCCGTAGCCGGCCGCGTCAGCCTTTGACCGGGCGCCCGATCTCATCGAATCGCGCCCCCACGCCGAGCTGGATGAAGCGCACGGTGGCCTCGGTATGACGATCGTGCCTTGTGCCCGGTTCGTGGATGCCGAGGTCCGGAGCTCCGCCGTCGCCTTCCCTGCGCCCACGGTTCGCGCTCGCGGCGAGCGAACCGAGCACGAGCTGGGCGAGTTCGTCGAGGTCGGCTCGCGGGATGTAGCTCTCCTCCATGCATGCTCGGAGGATGTCCCGCAGCACAGCGTTGAGCTCGCCTACATGGTCGCCGAGCTTCGCGAACGACGAGGGCGAGAGCACTGCCCGCATCGCGGGTCCCGGCGGGAGATGGCGGCGGGAAAGGTCCTCAACCTGGGCACGGATGTAGACGGCGAGTCGGTCAACGGGATTGTCGAGACGGCTGAGCTCGTCCTTCAGGTCACTCAGGAAGCGGCCGGTCTCGTCGAGGGCGTAGCCGATGAGGAGCTCTTCGAGATCCGCGTAGTAGTTGTAGACGGCAGTCCGTCCGACGCCGGCTTGCCGTGCGACGTCGGTCATTGTCAGTCCAGGGAGGCCGCGCGTGAAGAGCAGCTCACCGAAGGCCCCGAGAATGCGGCGCTGAGTGAGCGCGCGCTGAGCGGCGTTCGATTCTGCCTGAATGCGGGGCATAGCTTCATTTTAAGTCGATGTGTCAGCAAAGGGAGACTGTCCGCGCCGATCTCCCGGATTCCGTTGCTCGGCACCGGGTAGCGCGAAGGTGGACGTAGTCCATGGGCGGACGGGAGGCCAGGGATGCTGGGTTGGGTGACGGAGAGGCTCGGGTCGCTGGGCGCCGGGCTCTACGCTGGAGTGCTGTGTCTTGTGGTGCTCGCGATAGCCGGGTTCGTGGGCCTCGGGCTGCACGAACCGTGGCTATTCCCGAGCCTCGGCCCCACCGCGATGATGTTCTTCGAGACGCCGCAAGCGAAAACGTCAAGACCGCTGGACACGCTGGTCGGGCACGGGGTTGCGCTCGTGGTCGGGATCGCGCTGTTCTTTGCGTTCGGGCTGGACAGGCTCCCGTCCGCACCGAGCGGTGGCCTGACCCTCGGGCACGTCCTCGCCGGCGCCCTCTCGGTCGCGGTCACGACGCTCATACTTTCATGGATCAAGCTGCCTCACCCTCCCGCAGGGGCGACCACGCTCATCGTGAGCCTCGGGATCCTGCGGGGCTTCCCGGCGTGGGGCACGATGGCCGCGGCCATTGTGCTGCTCACGGTGGTGGGCTGGGGGCTCAACATTCTGCTGCACGAATACCCTGCGCGCCGTTTCGAGCCGGCAGCCAAGCAGTGACGGAGGGCGGGCTTGCGGGGCTGGGGCCGGCTGGCTGGCGGGGGCGAGGCCGACTGGCTGGCAGGGGCTGGCTTCCACACCGCAGTGACAGTCGCGGCCCTTCCCGCCCGTTTCTGTGGGACGGAACTCGCGCCTGACCGAGACACGCCGCGTCCTCGAGTGATTGGCAAATCACAACCGGGCGGGAGCGCGAGGACGGCGCCTCGACCCGTCGCCCCAAGACCGTTTCGGGTACGCCAACTCCTCCCCAGAGCCGTTTCGGGTAGGAAGAGCTCCACCCGGAGCGGTCTGGGAGGGGAGTTGGTGTACCCGAGAGGGTCTGGGAGGGGAGTTGGTGTACCCGAGACGGTGGGGGCGGTGGGGTGCAGGTGGACAGTTCTACAGCTGGACCGTGGTGGATTTGGGCTACAGCTGGACCGTGGTGGATTTGGCTGCGGCGGATTCCTCGATGGCGGCCAGGACGCGTTGGACCTGCAGGCCGTCCTCGAAGGAGGGCGAGGGCGGGTTGCCGTCACGGATCGCCAGCAGGAAGTCGCGGATCTGGTGGGTGAACGTGTGCTCCCACCCGATCACGTGGCCCTGCGGCCACCAGGCCTCGAGGTACGGATGCTCGGGCTCGGTGACGACGATCCGCCGGAACCCCTGCTCCTGAACCGGTCCGGACCCATCGAGGAACTCGAGCTCGTTGAGCCGCTCGAGGTCGAACGCGAGCGAGCCCTCGGAGCCGTAGACCTCGATCCGGAGCGAGTTCTTCCTGCCCGTAGCGACCCGCGAGGCCTCCACCGAGGCGAGGGCCCCGCCTGAGAGCACGAGCGTTGCCCAGGCTGCGTCGTCGACCGTGACGTCTTCGGCCCCGTCCCGCCCCGGCCGGCGGCCCACGAAGGTGTGCAGCCGCCCGGAGGCCTCCGTGACGGTGTCGGAGAGGAGGTACTGGACCTGGTCGATCGCGTGCGAGGCGATGTCCCCGAGCGCCCCGGACCCGGCGGTTTCCTTGCGGAGCCGCCACGTCATAGGCGAGGAGGAGTCGGCAAGCCAGTCCTGCAGGTAGGACGCGCGCACCTCCCGCACCACCCCGAGCCGGCCGTCCGCGATGAGCTTCCGCGCAAACGCGAGGGCAGGGACGCGCCGGTAGTTGAACCCGACCATCGACTGCACCCCGCGGCCCCGTGCCGCGACAGCCGCGGCGACCATGGCCTCGGACTCGGCGAGCGCGTTCGCCAGCGGCTTCTCCACGAGGACGTGCTTGCCGGCCTCGAGCGCGGCGATCGCGATCTCGGCGTGCAGCCAGCCGGGGGCGCAGATGTCCACGATGTCCACATCATCCCGGGCGATCACCTCGCGCCAGTCCGTCGCGGACTCGGCCCACCCGTACTTCGCCGCGGCCTCGGCAACGGCGTCCGGGTCGCGGCCCACCAGCACGCGCTGCTCCACGGCGGGGACGTCGAAGTACGCCCCCACGTTCCGCCACGCCTGCGAGTGCGCCTTGCCCATGAACGCGTACCCGATCGCGGCGACCCCGAGGGGCCGCCGCGGCCCGGCCCCGTCGGGGAGGCCGGGTGCGCTCATGCGAGCACCCCGTCGAGGGTCGCTTCCTCGGGCGCCCAGTCCTCGGGCAGGGGAGCGGACGACGGCGCCGAGCTGGCGACGTCGGTGAACGCACCCGAGTCGATCGACTCGGAGACCGAGACCATGGTGTCCAGGACGTGGTAGGCGAGCTGGCCCGTGGCCCGGTGGAGCTCGCCTGCACGGATGGAGCGGGCCATGTCGAGAACGCCCATGCCGCGCCCATTCGCGGGGCCGGTGGTGGGGATCTTGGTCCACTCGTGCTCGCCGGCCTTGCAGATCTCCAGGTCTCCGTCGAAGTAGTTCGGGTCCGGCAGCGAGAGCGTGGCCTCGGTGCCGGTGATCTCGATGAAGCCCATCCGGGTCCGGGGGGACTCGAAGCTGAAGATGCTGTGCGAGGACGCGCCGGACTCGAACTGTGCGAGGGCGCTCACGTGCGTGGGGACCTCGACCTGGAACTCCTCCCCGGCCTTCGGCCCGGAGCCGATCACGCGGGTGGCCTTGGCCTTGGATCCGAGCGCGGCGACGCGGCGGATGCTGCCGAACGTCTGGATCAGCGCGGTGAAGTAATAGGGGCCCATGTCGAACAGCGGGCCGGCCCCGCGCTGGAACAGGAACGCCGGATTCGGGTGCCAGGACTCCGGGCCCGGGGTCTGGAAGACCGTCTGGGCCGTGAGGGGAACCCCGATATCGCCGCGCTCGATCACCCGCCGGGCCGTCTGCAGGCCAGCACCGAGGAAGGTGTCCGGGGCGCACCCGAGCCGCAGCCCGGCGTCGTCCGCTTCCTGCAGCAGACCGAGCCCGCTCTCGCGGTCGAGCGAGAAGGGCTTCTCGCTCCAGACGTGCTTGCCCGCGCGCACCGCGGCGGTGGCGACCTCGACGTGGGCGGCCGGGATCGTGAGGTTCACGATGATGTCCACGTCCGGGTGGTTCAGTGCCAGCTCGGGGGAGCCGTGCTCGGCGATCCCGTACTCCTCGGCGCGGGCCTTGGCCGCCTCGGGGAACAGGTCCGCGATCACATGGACCTTCAGGTCCGGGAACTTGGTGAGGTTGTCAAGGTACTGCTTGCTGATGACACCGGCGCCGATGACGGCGACGCCCACGGGTCCGCGGCTCATCGGGCGGCCTCCTCACCGACAGGGGCGCCAGCCTCGAGGTACCGCAGCGAGGCGGCGACGCCCTCGAAGATGTCCCCGGAGTAGTCGTCGAACTCGACGACCCCGACCTCGAGGTTCTTCACGGCAGCGATGACACCCCAGATGTCAACCTTGCCTTGGCCCGCGGGCTGCTGGGCCTTGCGGTCCTCGTTGACGGGCCCGTCCTTGAGGTGGACGGCGACGACGCGGTCGCCGAGCCGCTGGAGGACTGCGATCGGGTCCTCGCCGCCCACGGCCACCCAGTACGCATCCACTTCGAGGACGACCTCTGGGTCGAGAAGGGACGCGAAGAACTCGAGCGCGTTCGTTCCCTCGACCTTGGACTCGAGCTCCCACCAGTGGTTGTGGTAACCAACGCGGATGCCGTACTCCGCGCCCTTCTTCGCGGCCTCATTCAGGCGGGCGGCGGTGTCGCGGATGGTCTCGGCGTCCTGCCACTTCTCGGCCGGGACGAACGGATCGATCACAGTCCCTATGCCGAGGCGCTTGGCCGCGGCGAAGATCTCGTCCTGATCGGCCGAGAGCAGCGGGGCGTGCCCGGTCGGGGCGCTGATGCCGTTCTCCTCGAAGGCCGCGGCGAACTCCTCGGCGCGCTCTGCGAACTTGTACGGCTCGGCCATTGTGTAGCCGATCTCCGCCAGCCGGCGTATCGTGCCCGGCAGGTCCTCCTCGATCGCATCCCGGACGGTGTAGAGCTGGACTGAAAAGGCCATGGGACAAGTCCTCTCGTGTAGGCGGGGGTCAGCGCAGCGCTGCGTGATCTGCTTCACTTGCGAGCCTAGAGGCACTTTTGACGATGCGCAAGCAAAAGTTGAAGGGTCGACGTACGGAAGTCGCTGTGGGACACTAATCCCCATGGCAGACGACGGACGCTCTGGTCCCCGCGCCGGCGACCTGTTCCAGCTCCTCCGCGACGGGAAGCCGTGGACGCGGGCGGAGCTTGCGACGACCACGGGGCTCGCGCGCTCGACAGTGGCCGGCAAAGTCGACCTCCTGCTCAGCTCTGGCCTCGTAGTGTCCGTCGGCGAGGCCAGCTCGAGCGGCGGCCGTCCGCCGTCCCGCTTCGCGTTCCACGCCGAGGCCCGCACCGTGCTCGCGGTCGACGTCGGCGCGAGCCACGTCCGGGTTGCCCTCACCGATTTGAACGGCGAGGTGCTCGCCGAAGAGCGCGAGGCCATGCCCGTCGCCGCTGGCCCGGAAGCCGTGCTCGGCTACGTCGTCGAGTCCGGCGAGCGTCTGCTCACCGCGACGCGCCACCCCGAGAGCCTGCTCGCCGGCGTCGGCATCGGGCTCCCGGGGCCGGTCGAGCATGCAACGGGACGGCCCGTGAAGCCCCCAATCATGCCTGGCTGGGACGGGTTCGACGTCGTCGGCTTCGTCCAGCAGTCCCTGCGCGTCCCGGTTCTCGTGGACAACGACGTCAACATCATGGCACTCGGCGAGCGCGCCGGGTTCTGGCCCGATGTCGACGACCTCCTCTTCATCAAGCTCGCTACCGGCATTGGCTCCGGCATCATCAGCAGCGGCAATCTCCAGCGCGGTGCCGACGGCACTGCCGGCGACCTCGGCCATGTGCGCGTGGCGAGGGGCGACGGCGTCGTATGCCATTGCGGGAATGTCGGCTGCCTCGAGGCGCTCGCCTCGGGGGAGGCCGTCGCGCGTTCCCTCGCGGAGCAAGGGGTAGAGGCGCGCAACGGCGCGATGGTGGTCGAGCTGGCCTCGCATGGCAACAGCGCCGCGATCCAGTCCCTGCGGCAGGCCGGACGCGACATCGGCGAGGTGCTCGCAACCTGTGTGAACCTGCTCAATCCGAGCGTGATCGTGATCGGCGGCTCGATGGCTGCCGCGGGGGAGCACGTCATGGCCGGGGTGCGTGAGGTCGTGTACCGCCGCTCGCCGCCGCTCGCCACGACGAACCTGCGGATCGTCCTCTCCCGCGCGGGCGAGCGGGCTGCCGTCATGGGCGCGAGCCAGCTTGTCTCCCAGCACGTGCTCTCGCCGGCCGGCATCGAGGCCGCCCTGCTGAGCATGGCGACGGCGGGCTGAGTCGACCTGCCTACCCCTCGACGACCCTCAGCACCCTGTCGGCGCGTGCGGCCGTCGTCGCGATGAGGGCGGCGTTCGCCTCGTCCGTCCCGAGAGCCCACGCCCGGGCGGCGTCGGGGCTCTTGCCGAAGGCGACGTGGCGCGCGACGAGCCGTTCCCGGCGCACATCCGGCTGCGGGTCCAGGAACCAGCACTCGGTGAGGCAGGCCCGCACCCGCGGCCACGCGCCGTCGTCCGCTAGGAGGTAATTCCCCTCGGTGACGACGAGGGGGACGTCGGGCCGCACCTCTATGCTTCCGGCGATGGGCTCCTCGAGGTGCCGGTCGAAGCGCGGCGCATAGACGATCTCGCCCGGACGCTGCTGCCGGATGCGTTCGAGGAGGGAGGCGAAGCCAGCGTCGTCGAAGGTGTGGATGGCGCCCTTGACGTGGCGGAGGTCGCGGGCGGCCAAGACCGCATCGGCCAGGTGGAAGCCGTCCATGGGCACGAGCACTGCGCGCTCCGGGCCGAGCGCCTCGACGATCCGCTCGCCGAGCGTCGATTTCCCGGCGCCGGGCGCCCCGGTGATGCCGAGGATCGCGCGCCGATCAGGGGATGCCAGCCGGGTGGCGGCACCGATGAGGTCCGCGACGGTCGCCGCTTGGACGTCTGCCGTCATGCGTGCACGCGGGTGAGCACCGTGATCCCGAGGATGACGAGCGCCGCGACCTTGACGAGCTCGAGCCCCACGTACCAGAGGTGCAGGCTGTGCCGCGGCATGGCGTCGCTGACGTTTCCGCTCGCGTAGCGGCGGTCCATCCGCGGGCGCAGGACGGCGATGTCGAGCACGAGGACGACGACGAGAACCGCCATGAGCACGACGGCGGCGGCTGGCGTCCCGCTGCCCAGGGCGACGAGGCACACGATGGCGACGACCGCGAGGACGCATTCGGCGACGTTGAGCGCACGGAACACGAGGCGGCCGATCCCGACGCCGAGCTCGATCGTGACCCCGGGCGCTCGGAACTTGAGCGGTGCTTCGAGGAACGAGATCGCGAGCACCATCCCAAGCCACACGAATACCGCTGCCGACACCACTGCTGTCGCCACTGTCACGCTTGTTCACCTCGAAGGAAGGGAGTCGATTCTGCCCTTTCGAGGTTAGTCCTAGTTTCCTGGGCTTCAGGCCGCCCTCACGCGGCGGGCCCTCAGCACGGCATCCGTCATGACCGCCTTCTGGCCCTCCGGCCCCGTCACTTCCCGCTCCTCCGACGTCACCGTCTCGAGCTCCCACCCGCCGGCCCGCAACCCTAGGGTCATGGCGAGCTCCTCCGCCCTCGGAAGCTCCGCCTCGTCCGCGTGGCGGTGCCTTGCCCACGGCGGAAAGGCGGTGTGCCCGACGACGAGCAGCAGGCCGCCCGGTGCGACGGTCTCCGCGGCGCGGCGGAGGATCCGATCGCGCGGCAGCTCGACCGGCGAGTGCAGGAACTGGGCCGAGACCAGGTCGTATTCGCCCTCCGGTTCCCACTCGGCGAGGTCGCGTTCGAGCCACTCCACGCGGCTCGCGACGCCAGCGTCTTCGGCGTGCTGCCGGGCGCGGGAGAGCGCGACGGCGGAGACGTCCACCCCCGTGACGGTCCAGCCGCGCTCGGCGAGCCAGATCGCGTCCGCGCCCTCGCCGCACCCGAGGTCAAGGGCCCGCGCGGGGGCAACCGTCTCGACCTCACGGACGAGCGCCGGATTGGGCTTGCCGCTCCAAACGCGTTCGCGCTCGCTGTAGAAGCTGTTCCAGAACTCGGAGGGGCCCTCAGTGGTCTCGGTGTCCATCCACCACTCCTATCCGTGGGCAGGCATGGTGCGCAAGAGGCCTGGCATGGGGACCCGGGAGAGGCCTTCGTGGACCCTTCCGTCTGGCAGTGCCGCTACGTACCCTCGGGGCTAGGAGGTGATCCGCGATGAACGCTGTGCAGGGAGACCGCATCATCATCCACGGCCGGACGGTGGACTCCAAGGACCGGCACGGGGAGATCGTCGAAGTCAAGGGGACCAACGGGGATCCGCCCTACGTGGTCCGCTTCGACGACGGGCACGAGTCCGTGGTGTTTCCGGGCGGCGACTTCTCGATCGAGAAACCGACCAGCTGACACCGTCCCCACAATTCCAGGCCCTCCCCGTGTGAATCCTGCGCGAATCCCGCGTGAAATCCACGGAGGCGGGTAGGGCGTACTGAGCCGACCGAATCGAGTTGGAATCGAGTCGAGGAGGAACCACATGCATGCCCTCAGGGACTTCGCCGAAGCCCTCCGTGAAAGTGGCCCCTGGTGCACCATCCACGCGGACGTGAGCACCGGAACCGTGAGCAGCCTCGAGGCGACCGAGGTGTTGGGCGACAACATGGCCCGGCAGCTCGCCGACGCCGGCGCGAGTCCCGAGGACGCCAAGGCTGCGGGCCGGCTGGTCTGGTCCGCGAAAGGCGCAGCCGGGCCGGTCTCGCGTTTCGTGCTCATCCGCAACGGTGAGGCGGTCGTGGACGAAGTCCTCCCGGGCGCGCCGGCCCAGCCCGTGGTGGAGTGCGGGGCGATCCCGAATCTGCTCCCGCTTGCAGCGGTGCGCGGCGGGGACCTCGAGTACCTCGTAGTCGAGGTCGAGCGCGCAGAGGCCAAGATCGCCCGCCACCGCGCCTCGGCCCGCGGCCCTCTCGACCACCAGGAGATGACGGGCGAGACCGAGAACCTGCGGAAGGTGCCCGTGGGCGGCTGGTCGCAGGGCAAGTACCAGCACCGCACAGAGGAGATCTGGCGGCGCAACGGCGCCGACGTGGCGGCCGAGATCAACCGGATCGTCGAGGAGGGCGACGTGCAGCTCGTCGTCATCTCCGGGGACGAACGCGCACGCCAGATGGTGCTCGACGCCCTGAGCGAGCGTGCCGCTGCCCTCGCCCAGACCGTCGACATGAACTCCTCCGCTGCCGGGGCAGACCGCGAGCGCTTCGAGGAGGAGGTCGACGCCGTCGTCGCGGGTGTCGCCGCACGGCGCCAGCACGAGATCCTCGAGCGCCTCGTCGGAGGGCTCGGAAGTGTCGCTGCCGGCGACTGGACGGAGACCCTCAGAGCGCTCCAGCAGGCGCGAGTCGACACCCTGCTCCTCTCGCCGGAGGTCGCCGAGGGCCGCACGCTCCTCGCACTGGGAGCCGAGCCGTGGATCGCCACGGACGAATCCGAGTCCCTCGGCGCCCCCGTCCTCGGGAACGTGGACGCATCCGCAGCCCTCCTCCGTGCAGCCGTCCTCACGAAGGCGGACACGGTCCTGTTCCCGCGGGGCGCCCTCGACAACGGCGAGGCCGCAGCCGCGCTCCTGCGGTGGTAGGACTGGACCTATGGACTACACACGTCTCGGCAACACCGGCCTCGAAGTCTCTCGCCTCGCCGTAGGCTGCATGAGCTTCGGCGACCCGCAGCGGGGCAACCACCCCTGGAGCCTCCCCGAGGAGGAGAGCCGCACACTCATCAAGCAGGCGGTCGAGGCCGGCATCAACTTCTTCGATACAGCCAACGTCTACTCGGCCGGCAGCAGCGAGGAGATCGTGGGCCGCGCGCTCGCGGACTTCGCCGACCGTGACTGGATCGTCCTCGCCACCAAGGTCCACGGCCGCATGCACGAGGGGGCGAACGGCGGCGGCCTCTCCCGCAAGGCGATCATGAGCGAGATCGACGCGAGCCTCCGCCGTTTGGGAACCGACTACGTGGACCTCTACCAGATCCACCGGTGGGCCCCGCACACGCCCATCGAGGAAACGCTCGAGGCGCTGCACGACGTCGTCAAGGCCGGCAAGGCGCGCTACATCGGGGCTTCCTCGATGTGGGCGTGGCAGTTCTCGAAGGCCCAGCACCTCGCCCGCGCGAACGGTTGGACCCCCTTCATCTCGATGCAGGACCACTACAACCTCCTCAACCGCGAGGAGGAGCGCGAGATGTACCCGCTGTGCGCGGACGAGGGCGTCGGGGCCATCCCATGGAGTCCCCTTGCGCGTGGCCGCCTCGCCCGCGAATGGGGGACGACGACGAACCGCACCGAGACCGACCAGTTCGGCCGCACGCTGTACCACGAGAGCGACAAGGCGATCGTCGACGCCGTCGGCCGCGTCGCCGACCGCCGGGGAGTCGCGCGTGCGCAAGTCGCCCTCGCCTGGGTGCTGCGCAACCCCGTCGTGGCCGCGCCGATCGTCGGGGCGACCAAGAGCTCCCATCTGGAGGACGCCATCGCCGCCCTCGAGATCGAACTCGACGACGCCGAGGCCGCGGAGCTCGAGGAGGCTTACACGCCGCACGAGCCCGCCGGCTTCTAACCCGCGGCCAGCGTCCGGGCCGTTGCCGGGGCCAGGGGCCGCGCTGATTCTGCCCAGCTTTGAACGAGGCGGCGGCGTGTCGACCACCGACACGCCGCCGCCTCAGCCGTTTCGCACCGCAATCCCGGTCGGAAACCCGAGCATCCGAGCCACCTCGGCGACGAACGCCTCGGGCCGATGCACCACATCGGCATAGCTGTAGCGGAAGACAGGGTGGCCGCGCAGCTGCGCCGCCCGGTCCCGCCGTCGATCCTTCTCGCGCTGCGCACGCTCCTCGTGGCTCTTTCCGTCGAGCTCGAGGATCAGCCACCCCCCCACGAGCGAGTCGACCCACCCGACACCCTCGATCTCCACCTGCGTCTCCACGAGGAAGCCCGCGCGCCGCAGATGCACTCTCGCAAGGGTCTCGATCGGTGACTCCGACCCGCTGTCCACGAGGTCCAGAACCGCGCGGGCCGGCGCATTCCGGTTCCCGGGCAGCCGCTCCCGGATGAAGTCCATGGAAAGTCCCTGGCGCATCGCCGACTCGGCGATGAGGAGCGCCTCTAGCTCGGGGAGGCAGCGCACCGCGTGGAGGACGACGTCGGCCAGACCCAGCACCGGGGCGTACGGGTCAGACGGGACCCAAGTGTCCCGGTGGATGACTGCGGTAGGCGGCTCCGCGCCGGTCCGCCTGAATAGGTGAAAGCTCTTCGGCTGCCGGTTCGAGGCGGGGAGGGTCCACAGCCCGTAGAAGTCCGCGGCCGAGGCGCACGTGAGCAAAGAGCGTGTGCGCCGGGCCGCGACGAACACAGGGTCGGCGTTCGGGAGTGCGTAGAGCCCCTTTCGCACGCGAACCAGATCCCCACGGACGACGGCGGCCCTCACCTCGCGCTCGGGAACTCCCCTCGCGAGCAGGTCACACAGGCGGCAGACGCCGTGGAACAACCGCATGAGGTGGCCCAGCCGGCCCGAAGAATCGCCCATGCGGCCATCCTCGCCGCCAGCCACCCGCCGTCGTACGCGATCTCAGCCCTATGTGGATAACTCAGCCCGCGGATTCCAACCGACTTCCAAGCCGAGCTGCGGCGTGTGGGCGGCGACACGCCGTGGAAAGGCAGTCTGGCGCATTCAATCCCGGTGGGAATCCGAGAGGGGTCAGGGTCAGCGAAGGCCCGGGGTCAGAGGGGGGGCGAGGTGGTCGGCGCGGAGGCGAGGTGGTCGGCGCGGGGGCCCGGGGTCAGCAGCCGTCGGGGCCGCAGACCTCGCCGTTCAGACCGTCGTCGGCCGCGCCGCCCGTGCCCGTCGTGCCCGTGCCGGCCCCCGTGCCCGTCGTGCCCGTGCCCGCCGTGCCCCGGCCCTCGCCCGCATCCGCTGACGCGTTCACCATGACCAACGGGTTCGACTCGCGCCACGCGGTGTCGAGGGCCTGTGCGAAGAGCTCCGACGGTTGGGCGCCGGAGACGCCGTACTTGCGGTCGAAGACGAAGAACGGCACCCCCTGAATTCCCAGCATCTGGGCTTCCCGGATGTCCGCGTGCACGGCGTCGCGGTAGGTTCCGGCGTCGAGCGCTGCGGCGATGTCCGCCTCGGCGAGCCCGGCGGCGGCCCCGACCTCGACGAGCACTTCGCGGCTCCCGATGTCCTTCCCCTGCTCGAAGTGGGCCGAGAGCAGCGCCTCCTTGACGGCGTCGGCCGCTCCCTCAGTTCCCCGCGCCTTGGCGAGGTGCAGCAGCTCGTGGGCCGAGAAGGAATTGGCGACGACGATGGTGCTGAAGTCGTACGCGAGGCCCTCGCCGGCTGCGACCTGCGTGACCTGCTCGAACATCTGCGCGACGCGGTCCGCCGGCATGCCCTTCCGCTGGCTCAGGTACTCGAGCTCGGTGCCGTCGTAGTGCTCTGGGAGCGAGGGGTCGAGCTGGAAGCTGTGCCACGTGACCGTCACGTCGTCCTTGTGCGGGAATTCTGCGAGGGCCTTCTCGAACCGGCGCTTTCCGATGAAGCACCACGGGCAGGCGATATCAGACCAAATGTCAACGTTCACTTGTGTGCAAAGGCGCAATGCGTGGCCTCTATTCCCCTTGAGGCAAACGTGCAACAGACTGACAGCACAAGCAGCACTGCAGCGCGTAGGGCAGGAGTCGAAGATGACGATGTTCGAACTGACAGAGGACCAGCGCGATCTCGTGGGAATGGTCCACGATTTCGCAACAGAGAAGATCGCCCCGCACGCGTTGGAATGGGACACGACGAAGCATTTCCCCGTGGACGTGCTCCGCGAGGCAGGCAAGCTGGGATTGGGCGGCATCTACGTGGCCGAGGAGTACGGGGGATCAGGCCTTTCACGCGCCGACGCGGTCCTGATCTTCGAGGAATTAGCGAAGGCCGATCCGACTATCGCCGCCTACATCTCGATTCAGAACATGATTGTCTGGATGGTCGACACGTTCGGGACCGACGCCCAGCGAGCCGAGTGGATCCCCAAGCTCGCCTCCATGGAGGCGCTGGGCAGCTACTGCCTCACGGAACCCGGCGCGGGCTCCGACGCGGCGGCGCTCATCACCAAGGCGAAGGCCGACGACGACGGCTACGTTCTCAATGGAGTCAAACAGTTCATCTCGGGGGCCGGTTCATCCGCGCTCTACATTGTCATGGCGCGCACGGCCGATACCGGCCACCACGGAATCACAGCGTTCTTGGTGCCAGGCGAGGCTGAGGGACTTTCCTTCGGGCGCATCGAGAAGAAGATGGGCTGGAACGCTCAGCCGACGAGTCAGGTCGTCTTCAAGAACGTCCGGGTGCCTGCTGCGAACATGCTGGGCGAGGAAGGATCGGGGTTCAGCATCGCCATGAAGGGGCTCAACGGGGGCCGGTTGAACATCGGCGCGTGCTCGCTGGGCGGGGGACAGGCCGCCTTGGACAAGACGGTGGCCTACCTCAAGGAGCGCACTGCCTTCGGTGGCCGGCTGGCCGACAAGGAGGCGCTCATGTTCGACCTCGCGGACATGGAGATGAAGCTCGAGGCCGCCCGGAGCCTCCTCAGCCGCGCCGCGGCCGCCCTCGACCGGAACGACCGGGACGCGCTCCGCCTTTGCGCCATGGCGAAGCGCGTCGCCACGGATGCCGGCTTTGAGGTGGCGAACATGGCGATCCAGCTCCACGGCGGCTACGGCTATCTGCACGAGTACGGGGTCGAGAAGATCGCCCGCGACCTCCGCGTGCACCAGATCCTCGAGGGGACCAACGAGATCATGCGCCTGATCGTGGGGCGCATGCTGGTCGAGCGCTGATCCTTCGGGAAAGACGTCGAGGGGCCGATCCGCGCAGCACCACTACGCGAACCGACCCCTCAACTCTGTTCCCGATCGCCAGCCCCCGGCCTTCGGGGTGCGTGTTGCGAGTGGCGCGTGCCGGCGTCGGGAAGCCTGTGTGCGGGCTTGGCGGCTGGCGGGGCTAGAGGACCGCCGCCAGTGCCCGCTCCAGCTCGGGGAGCCCAGCCTCGTACTCGTCCTCCTTGCCCGCGGTCTCGCACAGGTAGCGTGCGTAGGCCGGGAGGGTGAGGAAGGTCGGGAACTCGGGGGCGAGGGCGACCTCTTCGAAGATCTCGTGCGCATCGCGGAATCGGTCTCCGTCGAAGCGCTCGAGCTTGGCGAACTCCTCCTCGAAGAGCTCCTTGACCCATTCGCGGGTCACGACCTCGCCCTGGTCCGTGATGGCGTGGGAGTAGATCCACTGCCAGATCTGGGAGCGGGAGATCTCCGCCGTCGCGGCGTCTTCCATGAGGTTGTGGATCGCGACGGCGCCGGAGCCCCGCAGCCACGCCTCGATGTACCGGACGCCGACCTCGATGTTGTTCCGGATCCCGGCTTCGGTGATGGTCCCGGTGCACGAGGCGACGTCGATGAGGGCACGGTCGTCGGGTGTGACGTCCTCGCGAAGCCGGTCGAGCTGGTTCGGACGGTCGCCGAGTACGGAGTCGAACACCTCCCGCGCGACAGGCACAAGGTCCGGGTGCGCGACCCACGAGCCGTCGAAGCCGTCGTTCGCCTCGCGCGTCTTGTCCGCACGCACCTTCTCGAACGCGATCGCGTTCGCCTCGGGGTCCTTCCGGTTGGGCACGAAGGCGGCCATCCCGCCGATGGCCATGGCGCCGCGGCGGTGGCATGCGCGCACCAGCTGCTCGGTGTAGGCGCGCATGAACGGCTGGATCATGGTGACCTGGCCGCGGTCCGGGAGCACGAAGCGCGGCCCGCGGGTGCGGAAGTTCTTGATGATCGAGAAGGTGTAGTCCCAGCGGCCGGCGTTCAGCCCGGCGGCGTGCTCGCGGAGCTCGTAGAGGATCTCCTCCATCTCGAACGCCGCCGTGATCGTCTCGATCAGGACGGTCGCGCGGATGGTGCCCTGGGGGATGCCGAGGAGGTCCTGGGCGAACACGAACACGTCGTTCCACAGCCGGGCCTCGAGGTGGTTCTCGATCTTCGGGAGGTAGAAGTACGGGCCCTTGCCCTGGGCGATGAGCCGGCGGGCGTTGTGGTAGAAGAACAGGCCGAAGTCCACGATGCCGCCGGCTACCGGCTTGCCGTCGACGAGCATGTTCTTCTCCGGCAGGTGCCAGGCCCTGGGCCGGACCACGATCGTGGGCCGCTCCTCGGCCGGGCGGAGGCGGTACTCCTTGCCCTCGGGGGAGGTGAAGTCGATGCCGTCGGTGAGGGCGTCGATGAGGTTGATCTGGCCCTGGATCACGTTCCGCCACGAGGGGGTGAGCGAATCCTCCATGTCCGCAAGCCAGACCTTCGCCCCGGAGTTCAGGGCGTTGACGGTCATCTTCCGCTCCACGGGACCGGTGATCTCGACACGCCGGTCCTCGAGGCCGGGTGCCGGCGCGGCGACCCGCCACGACGGATCGTTGCGGATGCGGGCCGTCTCCGGCAGGAAGCGGGGGTCCTGGCCCTTGCGGATCGCGGCGCGGCGCTCGTGGCGGAGCTCGAGAAGCTCCTGCCGGCGCCCCGCCGTCGCCCGGTGCAGCTGGGCGATGAACTCGAGCGCGCCCGAGGTGAGGATCTCGTGCTGCCGGGCGAGCGGCTGCGCGGTCAGGGTGATGCCGTTGATGGTGAGGCTGTCATCAGTGTTCATGAGAGGTCTCCTGAAAGGCGAGAAGTACGACGGCGGGGGCCGGCCGGGCGGGCGGGCCCGCCGTCGTGTCTGAGCCGAAACGGCTAGTGGAATTGGCCCTCTTCGGTGGATCCCACCAGGGCAAGGGTGCTGGCGTTCGGGTTCAGCGCCGTGGAGACCAGGTCGAAGTAGCCGGTGCCCACTTCGCGCTGGTGCTTGGTCGCGGTGTAGCCGCGGTCCTCGGAGGCGAATTCGCGCTCCTGGAGCTCGACGTAGGCGCTCATCCCGTTGCGGGCGTAGCCGTGGGCGAGGTCGAACATCGAGTAGTTCAGGGCGTGGAAGCCCGCGAGGGTGATGAACTGGAACTTGAAGCCCATCGCGCCCAGCTCGCGCTGGAACTTCGCGATCGTGGAATCGTCGAGGTGCTTCTTCCAGTTGAACGAGGGCGAGCAGTTGTACGCGAGCATCTGGTCCGGGAACTCGGCCTTGACCGCCTCGGCGAACTTCCGCGCCAGGGCCAGGTCCGGGGTGCCGGTCTCCATCCAGATCAGGTCCGAGTAGGGCGCGTAGGCCTTGGCGCGGGCGATGCAGGGCTCGACGCCGTTGCGCACCTTGTAGAAGCCCTCCGGCGTCCGCACCGGCGCCCCGTTCTCGGTGAGGATGAACTCGCGGTCGCGCTCGTCCACGTCCGAGGTGATCAGCGTGGCGGCCTCGGCGTCGGTGCGGGCGATGATGACGCTCGGCACGCCGGCGACGTCGGCGGCGAGCCGGGCGGCGTTCAGAGTCCGGACGTGCTGCTGGGTCGGGATGAGCACCTTGCCGCCGAGGTGGCCACACTTCTTCTCCGAGGCGAGCTGGTCCTCCCAGTGCACGCCCGCCGCGCCGGCCTGGATCATCGACTTCATCAGCTCGTAGGCGTTCAGCGGGCCGCCGAAGCCGGCCTCCGCGTCCGCCACGATCGGCACGAGCCAATCCACTGCCTCTCCATCGACGATGGACGTCTTTCCCTCCGAGAACTCGATCTGGTCCGCCCGGAGCAGCGCGTTGTTGATCCGGCGCACGACGGCGGGGACCGAGTTCGCCGGGTACAGGGACTGGTCGGGGTAGGTGTTCCCGGAGAGGTTCGCGTCCGCGGCGACCTGCCAGCCCGAGAGGTAGATCGCCTTCAGGCCGGCCTTGACCTGCTGCACCGCCTGATTGCCGGTCAGGGCGCCGAGGGCGTTGATGTACCCGGTGCCGTTCTCGCGCCCCTCGGTCACGCCCTTCCAGAGCTTCTCCGCACCGCGGCGGGCCAGCGTGCTCTCCTCGACAACCCGCCCGCGCAGCTTCACGACGTCCTCCGCCGTGTAGTCACGCTGGATTCCATCCCAGCGGGGATCGGCGCACCACTCGAGCCTGAGGGCCTCGACCTGCTGCTCAGGGGTCTGTCGCTCGGGGTTCTGCGGCTGCTCAGTCATCGCTGTCTCCTTCGACTCGTCCTCTCCGGCTGCTCCGCCGGGCGGAATTCTTCGTGACATCAACTTTTCCGCCTCTGCAAGCCCCTCGATAGAGAAAGGTGCTGGCAAGAAATGCGGATCTTCACGTATTCTCAAGAAATGTCGCCTGCACCCTCTTGGGCCCGCCCCTCCGGACCTACGACCGCCGCCCGCAGGGGCGCTGAAGCGGGGCCCGGGGGAGGCGTGGATGTCATCAGCCTTGGCCGGAGGGTTCGGCACCTGAGGAAGGCGGCGGGCCTCACGCTCGACGAGCTGGGTGCCGCCGTGGGGGCCGCGGCGAGCCAGCTGAGCCTCATCGAAAACGGCAAACGCGAGCCGAAGCTGGGCCTGCTCCAGCAGCTCGCAAGCGCACTCGGTGTAGGGGTGGATGCACTGCTCGGTGCGGAGCCGCCGAGTCGGCGCGCGGCCCTCGAGATCGAGCTCGAACGCTACCAGCGCAGTCCGCTCTACGAGTCCCTCAATCTGCCCAAGATCCGCATCAGCTCAAGGACTCCGATCGATGTCCTCGAGTCCCAGCTTGGTCTCCTGCGGGAGCTCGAGCGCAAGCTCAACGAGCAGGTCGCTACCCCCGAGGAAGCCCGTCGCGCGAACGGGGAACTCCGCCGCATGATGCGTGAGCGCGGCAACTATTTCCCGGAGTACGAGGCGGAGGCGCAGAAGGTCCTCAAGGCAGTCGGCTACCCGGGCGGACCGCTCAGCCAGCACCTCATCTCCGACATTGCTGCCCACCTCGGTTTCACGCTCTACCACGTGGGAGATTTGCCGCACTCGACCCGCTCGGTGACCGATCTGAAGAATCGCCGGATTTACCTCACCCAGAGCCAGCGCTCGGATCACGACCCCCGCTCGGTGCTCCTCCAGGCCCTAGGCCATTATGTACTCGGCCACGAGACGCCGGGCAGCTACGGCGACTTTCTCGCCCAGCGCGTCGCGACCAATTATTTCGCCGCAGCCCTCCTCCTCCCCGAGCACACGACTGTCGATTTCCTCCAGCAGGCCAAGACTCGCAAGGAGATCTCGGTCGAGGACCTGCGCGATGCCTTCGCCGTCAGCTACGAGACTGCGGCCCACCGCTTCACGAACCTGGCGACCCAGCATCTCGGTATCACGACCCACTTCCAGAAGACGCACCAGAGCGGCATCATCTACAAGGCCTACGAGAACGACGGCGTCAACTTCCCCATGGATCACACGGGCGCCATCGAGGGCCAACCCTCGTGCAAGGCGTGGACGAGCCGCGCCGTCTTCGACGTGCCCGACAAGTTCAGCTCCTACAGCCAGTACACCGACACGATCAACGGAACCTTCTGGTGCACAGCCCGCACCGAGCGCAGCGCGAGCGGGGAGTTCTCCTTGAGCGTCGGAGTGCCGTACCAGCACGTCAAGTGGTTCAGGGGGCGGGAGACGACGGCGCGAGCCACCTCCCGCTGCCCCGATCCGGCCTGCTGCCGTCGGCCCCCGTCACAGCTCAGCGAACACTGGGCAGGCAACGCCTGGCCTTCGGCCCGGGCCCACTCGCATCTCCTCGCCGCGATGCCTCCCGGTGCCTTCCCGGGCGTCGACGAAACCGAGGTGTACGCCTTCCTCGAGGCCCACTCGGGGGCGTGAGATCAGCGCTCTCGGGAGCAAGAGTTGGGCGCTTCGGCCGCCGGCGCGAAACCTTGGCGCGGAGGCCGCCGTTCTGGCCCACGCTCTACGGAGCAGGACTACGTTCTCGAGCGACCGAATACTAGGGCGGCGCCCCTGTGCCGTAGGGAGTCGAGACGTTATCCCGTGCGATTGTCCCGCTCAAGGATGAGGTTAGAGCGGGACATTCTCGCGAACTATGGCACGGGGCCTTGCTCGCGATTCGGTAGCAGACAGGACACGCAGGGCATGCTGGGCACGCAAGGGCATGCGGGGCACGCAAGGGCATGCGGGGCGCGCCGGGCATGCAGGCGTATGGGCAGCCGGTTCAGCCTAGTGCCCCGCTCCGGATTGTTTTGTCGGTGGGCCTTGGCATGCTGCATGGATGGAACGGACTGGAGAAGCGGACCCGGCGGCCGCGCTGTTGGAGCTCATGGCAACCTCGCCGCAGTTTCTGGGGCATGACGGGCTGAACTACCTCAACGAGATCCGGCGGATCGGGGAGCGTGCGGGACTTGAGATTCCGCGCGCGTCCACGCTCGCGGAGATTATTGCCGGCGCCTCGGACCGGGACGACGCCCATGGCGAGGACCCGCTGTGGTGTCCGGTCCCGGGTGATTCTGACCTTGACGCGATTCGTGAACTCCGCGAGCGGCTCTGCGAGGCCCTTTTTGGCGATCAGGGTGCCGATGTCTGCAGCCGCCTCACCCTGATCGCGCTGGACTATTCGCTGATTCCTGCCTTGAACAGTGACGGTTGCTTGACGGTACACACGAACCGAGGGGACGTGGCAGGACGTTTTGCATCCCGGCTTGTGCCTGCCGCGATGGCCCTCGTTTCAGAGCGTCTCCTTGCACGGATCCGCTTCTGCGCCGATCTCTGGTGCCGGAGTCCGTTCCTTGACCGCACGCGAAATGGGAGCGCCATGTGCTGCTCCGCCCGTTGCTCAGCGCGATTGCGAAAGAGGCGTTTCCGGGCGGGTGAGAGCAGGGCACATGAGGAAGGGATCAGCGCTTAGCCGCGTAGTAGCGGCCGAGAGTCTCCTCCTTGAAATCCCAGAAGGTGCCGTCCTCGATGGCGTTGCGTGCGTCGTCGACCATTCGGACCACGAACCGCTCGTTGTGGATCGAGATGAGGGTGTGGGAGAGCATCTCCTTGGCCTTGAAGAGGTGGCGGATGTACGCGCGCGAGTAGTTCTGGCAGGTGTAGCAGTCGCAGCCGTCCTGGAGTGGCCCCCAGTCCTTCCGGTACTTGGCGCCGGAAAGGTTGAACCGCCCATCTGGCGTGTAGAACGCCGAGTTGCGGGCGACGCGGGTCGGGGAGACACAGTCGAAGGTATCCGCGCCGGCCTCGATGGCGGCGAAGATGTCGTCGGGCTCCGAGATGCCGAGGAGATGCCTCGGCTTGTCCTCGGGAAGCTCCTCCGAACACCAGGCGACGATGGTTCCGAGGTTCTCCTTCTCGAGGGCGCCGCCGATCCCGAAGCCGTCGAACGGCATGGCCCCGAGGTCTCGGCACGCCTTCCGCCGCAGATCCTCGTACTGGGCCCCTTGGATCACGCCGAAGAGGGCCTGATACGGCCGCTGACTCCGCTCGTCAGTGAGGCGGAAGTGCTCGGCCACGCAGCGCTCGGCCCACCGGCGTGTACGCTCGAGCGATTCTTCCTGGTACCCGCGCGAATTCTGCAGTGTCGTGAGCTCGTCGAATGCGAACATGATGTCTGCTCCGAGTTGGTGCTGGACATTCATGGAGATCTCGGGCGAAAAGCGATGCCTGTCGCCGTTGAGGTGGCTCGTGAACCAGACCCCGTCCTCGTCAATGTGCGCGAGGCGTTCCTTTCCGGGCGCGACCGCCCGGTCTCGATCGGGGTGCTCCCGTCCGGGATCGTCGGGACCGGAGGCGTCCACGGACATCATGTCGATGACCTTCTTGAAGCCCGAGCCGAGGCTCATGACCTGGAAGCCGCCGGAGTCGGTGAACGTGGGCCCTGACCAGTTCATGAACTTCCCGAGGCCACCGGCCTCGTCGAGGATCTCGGGGCCCGGCTGGAGGTACAGGTGGTAGGCGTTCGCGAGCACGGCCTGCGCGCCCAACTCGCGGATCGACTCGGGGAGCACCGCCTTGACGGTCGCCTTGGTGCCCACAGCGATGAAGGCGGGCGTCCGGATCTCGCCGTGCGGCGTCGTCATGGTGCCAGTCCTGCCAAGGGTGCGAGCGCCGTCGTGCGCCACCAAGGGCTTGTCGACACGGAAAGAGAACTCAGACTGGCGAGGATGGGAATTCGGCACCCCACCAGTCTGCCGTACCCCCACCCGAACTCTGCGCTGGGCGCTCGCTGGGCGTTCCCACAGTGAATGCACAGAGACTTCTCCTAATCTGGCACACAGATTGACGAGTAAGCCTGAGGACGCTCAGGTCGAGCAGGAGGACCCATGAAGCACTCGGGCGGTCCTCGTCGTTCCAGGCTCCCGTTCGAAGGCGTTCTCGGCAGGTCGGCTCGTGTCCGGCGTCGTCGGCTCATCGTCGGCACTGTAGGGACAGTCCTTCTGATCGCCGTGGGGACGGCCGGAATCACCAGCGCAAGCGCTCTGCGCGGCCACACGTCGAACCTCCTCCCCCAACCGCCCGCGTCCGCCGAGAGCACCGCGCATCCGACGTCTGGCTCCCCAGCCCAGCAGGCGGCAGCCAAGGGCGACCAGCCGGGTGCGCCCGCGTGGCAGCAGATGCCGTCCCAGATCTCCGACATCGTCTCGCAGTTCCTCTCAGATCAGGGGGCGGCGGGAATCGCGGTTGCGGTCTCGACAGGCGGCTCTTCGTCGTCGGGCGGTACAGCGCGCTATGTGACCACTCAGGGCAACGCGGCAGACGGCGTCTCATGGTCCACCGACACCCGCTCCGCGTTCCGCAGCATCACCAAGAGCTTTGTCGGCACAGTGGTCCTCCAGCTCGCGTCGGAGGGAAAGCTCAGCCTCGACGACGCCGTCTCCCGCTACGTCCCCGATGTCTCGTCCGTTCAGTACAACGGCTCCGCGGTGGGCGACCAGATCACGGTCCGCGAAGCTCTCGAGATGCGGACGGGCCTGCCGGAGTTCTCCGGAACCCAAGGCTTCTCGGATCAGCTCAATACGGATTACACCGCGCCGTTCACGGACGACCAACTGCTTGGCTACGCGTTCGCCCAGCCCCTCGATTTCGCGCCGGGAAGCGACTACGAATACAGCAACACGAATTTCGTGCTGCTCGGCAAGGTGATCCAAGCCGTCACGGGCAACTCGTGGGACCAGGAAGTCCAGTCGCGGCTCCTCACGCCCCTCGGCCTCAGCTCCGTCGCCTACTCGGGGTCGAGTGATCCGGCGCCGCCTGTCGCGACTCCCTACGAGATCGACAGTGATTCGAACCTCGAGAGCCTCGCCCAAGTCACCCCCTCGCTGTATAGCGCCTCCGGAGGCCTCTTCGGGACCATCGGCGACCTCCTCCGCTGGGGAACAGCGCTCGGCTCGGGCCAGTTCCTGCCGGCCTCCGTCCAGCAGCAACGGCTTTCGGCGATTTCGAATCCAGGCGCCGACGACCCCCAAAGCCCGGAGTACGACGCCTACGGCCTCGCGGCCGGCGAGGTCGATGGGTGGTGGGGCCACACCGGCACGGGTCTCGGCTACGAGTCCCTCACGATGTACCAGGCGAGCACCGGCATGACCGTGGCCATCCTCATCAACACACAGCTGCCCAATCCGAACGGGCCGGCGATTCTCTTCAAGCAGATCGAGGGCTCGCTCAGCTCCCTGAGCTGAGCCAGTCGGCAGGCGTTCCTAGTCGGAAGCGGCGCGGCCTCTTCCCGACCACGTCAAACTGCGGTACAAAGACGGCGGGGGGACAGACATATGCGCCTCCGCCCAGCTGATTTTCCCGAATGCTCGGGGAACGGCCGGACGGGATGACAAGGAGGTCCTGATGTCCGGTCAAGAAAATCCCGCGCCCGACCAGCGCCCCATCCCTGCCGTCCCCAAAGGAAACGGGAGCCGGGGCCGTGATCGGCTCACGAGGGATACTCCGACAAGAGGTCCCGCTCGACCGCTCCCGTACGTCATAGCGGGAATCCTGCTGGCGGCAGCGATCGTGATCCCACTCATTCCGCAGCTGTATTCGTTCGACCAGCCGCGGCTCGGCGGAATGCCCTTCTTCTACTGGTACCAGCTGCTGTGGGTGCCGATCTCGGCGATCCTGAGCAGCTTCGCCTACTGGCTCGTCACCACCGAGGACAGACGACGGCGTCGGGAGGCTCGGGGCGCCGCGGCTGGCTTCGAGGGGGGTGAGCGGGCATGACACGTCCGATCAGCTGGGTTGCGCTCATCATTGTCATCGTGCTCTTCGTGATCGTCGCCGTCATGGGCTTCATGGCGGCACGCTGGCGGCGGAGCGCGGAAGCCACAGGCCTCCATAGCCTTGACGAGTGGGGCCTCGGCGGCCGTGGTTTCGGAACCTGGATCACGTGGTTCCTGCTCGGCGGCGACCTCTACACCGCCTACACGTTCGTCGCTGTGCCCGCAGCCATGTGGGCGACCGGCGCCGTGAGCGGCTTCTTCGCGGTTCCGTACACCGTCGTGCTCTACCCGATCATCTTCATCATCATGAGCCGTCTGTGGTCGGTGTCGCACCGCCACGGCTACGTCACGGCAGCGGACTTCGTCGGCGGCCGTTACGGAAGCCGGTCGCTCTCGCTCGCCATCGCCGTCACAGGCATCGTCGCGACCATGCCGTACATCGCGCTCCAGCTCGTCGGCATCAAGGCCGTCCTCACGGTCCTCGGTCTCGGAAGCTCGCAGAACGCCTTCCTGACGGATCTCCCGCTCATCATCGCGTTCGTCGTGCTGGCCGCGTACACCTACACGTCGGGTCTGCGCGCTCCTGCGATGATCGCCGTCGTCAAGGACCTGCTGATCTATCTCGCGATCATCGTGGCTGTCATCTACCTGCCGATCAAGCTGGGCGGATGGGACACGATCTTCGGCGCGGCGCAGACCAAGCTCACGGCGATCAGCCCGGCCACGGGCAAGCCGGCCGGCGTGTTCATCCCGAGCCCCACGAACTACTCGGCCTACTGGACGCTCGCGCTGGGCTCGGCGATGGCGCTGTTCATGTACCCGCACTCCGTGACGGGCGTCCTCGCCTCGAAGGGGCGCAACACGATCCGGCGCAACGCCGCGATCCTGCCGTTGTACTCGCTCATGCTGGGATTCCTCGCGCTCCTCGGCTTCGTGGCGATCAAGGCGGGGACGAAGCCGATCGACCTGAACGGCTCGGTCAACCCCCAGCTTGTGATTCCGCAGCTGTTCCTCGACGCCTTCCCGTCATGGTTCGCGGGTATCGCGCTCGCCGCGATCGCGATCGGTGCCCTCGTCCCGGCGGCCATCATGTCGATCGCCGCGGCGAACATGTTCACGCGCAACATCTACCGGGACTTCTTCCGCCCTGACGTGAACCCGAAGACGGAGGCGAACGTCTCGAAGATCGTCTCGCTCCTCGTGAAGATCGGCGCGCTCGTGTTCGTCCTCACCCTGGACCAGACGACGGCCATCAACTTCCAGCTCCTCGGCGGCGTCTGGATCCTCCAGACGTTCCCGGCGGTCGTTGCCGGCCTGTACACGCGGTGGTTCGACCGGTGGGCGCTGCTCATCGGCTGGGCCGCGGGCATCGTCTTCGGCACTTGGACGGCGTACGACGTCCTGAACCCGACGACGCACGCCCACTTCGGCGGATCGTTGGCCAACATCCCGGGGACGAACATCAGCGTGTACATCGCGATCTCGGCGTTCGTGCTGAATCTGGCCGTCGCCGTCGTGCTCACTCTCGTGCTCCGCGCGTTCAAGGTCCCGCGGGGCACCGACATGACGCGGCCTTCGGACTACGGTGCGGACGAGACCGACCCCAAGGTCGCGCAGATCGAGCAGATGCAGCACGGCTTCGCGGAGCCCGGCGGCCCCTCACCCGTGCCCTGAGCCGCACAGCGTGGCCCCCGGCAAGAGCCGCGGGGCCACACGTCAGTGCTTGATGGCGTCCAGCTCGATCTTGATCCGGCGATCGAGCTCGGCGCCGTCGAACGCTTCCGAACCCCCATGCGCGCGCAGATGCAGCAGCGTGTCGAGCCGCAGGATCCGCCAGCTGCGCTCCTCCGCCTCGTCGCCGGTTTCTGCTGCCCGGGAGACCTCCTTGTCGTAGAGGTTGGGCTCGTTGAGCGTGCGCTGCCGGACGCGGGCAGCCATCTGGGCGCGGAACGGGTCCTTCTCCGCGGTCTCCGGCGCGCGCAGCAGCTCAGAGTAGACGGCCGAGCGCGCATCCTCGCCCCGCTCGCGGGAGAGGTGGGCGGCTAGAGCGAGACCGGACTCGACCGACGCCCAACGTCCTGGATTGCCGTCGAACGGCACGACGGTGAGGAGGTCCGCGACCTTCTGCGCGTTCTCGGGGTCGTTCTGGCTCACGTAGAGCTCGTACGCGAGCTCCCGCAGATCCTGGAGGCAGGCGCCCGACTTCGTGTTGATGCCCTTCGCGAGCCGCTCGCACAGCTCGTGGATCGCGTGGCGGCCGGGGTGCACGGCGTCGATGTGCCGGATCAGGTCCTCGGGATGCCCCTCGAGCTGCGGGATCAGTTGGAGCTGGGCCGCCGAGGGTCCGCCCGTCGAGGGGCGCGCCTTTCCGGGAACGACGACGACGTCACCAGTGTCGAGCGTGATGGTCGTCTCGGGCTGCTCGGGTTCGTCGCCTTCGGCCTCGGTGGGATCGGAGCTGGCCGCACCGGCGGCCGTCGTTCCGGCCCTGTTCTCGTCGTCGCCGGTCCCGGACCCAGTCGGGCCGCCGTCGTCGTCCGTCTGACCCGCGCCGCCCAGAGGGTAGCTCTGGAAGTGGCGACCCTCAGCCTTTGCCCGGAGATCGTCGTCGGCGGTCTCGCCGCCCCAGATCGCAGCGTAGGCAGGGTCGAACGGGCCCTTGTCCTGGTGAGCATCGGCGCCCTTCGCACCCGCGGAAGCAGGCTTCGCCGTCTCGCGCCCTGCCGTCTCAGCCCCCGCCTTCTCAGCCCCCGTGGCCGCCGGCCCGGAGAACAGGAGGTCGGCGGGCCGGCTCGGACGCGCGGCGACGATCCGGGCGGACGTGCCGTGCGCGACACGCAGGTTGAGGTGGTTGTCGAGGATCGCGAAGTAGAGGGCCGGGTTGTCGTAGTCGTCGAGGACCGTGTCGATCTCGATGATCTCGGCCGTGCCCTCACCGTCCGGAAGCACGAGCCGTTGCCCAGGCCGCAGCTCGGAGGCGTCGATCGATCGGAAGTGCTCGAGCGCGTGGGGGTTCGACCCGCTGGGCTCAGAATCTGGGCGGTACTGCATGGCGGAGTCCTCCAAGTCGCTGTCGGTCCGCGGCCCAGTCTATAAAGGTCCGGTAACGGTCCCTCCGAGGCGCGCCCGACGTCCCAGCCAACGGCGCATGATCAGTGTTCGGCAAGCCGGAGCAGGATCAGGCCGACACGCCGGCGAAGGCCAGAGCCTGCCGCACGAGCTCTCCGCGCCCTCCCATGAACTCGGCCTGCACCGGCCCGCTCAGCACGTCGGCCGGCGACATCCACGTGAGCTCGAGGGCGTCCTGACGCGGCTGGCATTCGCCCGCCACTGGGATGACGTACGCGAGGGCGACAGCGTGCTGCCGCTCGTCGGTGAAGCCGGTCTGGGACGGCGAGGGGAAGTATTCGACGACGGTGAACGGAACCGGGCTGACCGGGAGCTGCGGGAGCGCGAGGGGCCCGAGATCCTTCTCGAGGTGCCTGAGGAGCGCCGCACGGATGGTCTCCTTGTAGAGGACACGGCCCGAGACGAGGGTGCGCATCATGTTGCCCTCGTCGTCCGCCTGGAGGAGCAGGCCGACCTCGTTGACATAGCCGAGAGGATCGAGGCGCACCGGTACCGCCTCGACGTAGAGCATCGGCAGGCGATTCCTGGCTTCGTAGAGATCCTCAGGGGAGAGCCAGCCAGGGTAGGGGTCGGGTGTGCGCACTGCCATAGGTAAGTTTCTACAGCATCCAGTCCGCGATGTCCCCGATGACGGCGGGGCCGACGTGAGCAGGAGTGGTCAGGTCAGGCGCCCCCGGAGGCACGTCCACCGGCAGGAAGAAGGGATGGTCCTCCGGCTAGACGCGGTGACGCCTGGGCCCCGCTACCCTTTCACCATGGCCGCAGAGTTGCCCGAGCTGCTCCTTCCCGACGCCGCTGCCTGGCGGGCTTGGCTCGAGGAGAACCATGCCACGAGCCCGGGCGTGTGGCTCGTGCAGCACAAGAAGGGTGGGTCCGTGACTGGGCTGACCTACGAGCAGGCCCTCGATCACGCCCTGTGCTTCGGATGGGTCGACGGGCAGATCGGTCGTCGCGACGAGGGCAGCTACGTCACGCGGTTCACGCCGCGGGGGCCGAAGAGCAAGTGGTCGAAGCTCAACGTGGCCAATATCGAACGCCTCGAGAAGGCTGGCCTCATGACGGAGGCAGGCCGCGCCGTCGTCCGTGCTGCGAAGGCCGACGGGCGCTGGGAGGCGGCGTACGCGGGCCAGGCTTCTGCCGAGGTGCCAGAGGATCTCGCCGCGGCGATTGCGGCGAACCCTGCCGCCCAGGAGATGTTCGAACAGTTGACGGCGGTGAATCGCTATGCGCTCATTTACCGGACGGAATCCGTGAAGAAGCCGGAGACGCGGGCCAGAAAGATCGCGGACTTTGTGGACATGCTGGCTCGCGGCGAGACAATCCACCCCCAGAAGCCACGCACCGAGAGGAGCTAGTTCTCATGCCACACGTACCCGAGGCGCGGCTTCACGCGACGGTCAAGGGAATGGTCCAAGGGGTCGGATTCCGCTACTGGACGCGAGGCGAGGCCGACAGGCTGGGGCTCGTGGGCAGCGCCGGCAACAGGCTGGACGGGACCGTTGAGATCGTGGCGGAGGGAAATCTCGACGACGTCGAGCAGTTCCTCAAGTGGCTCCAGTCCGGAGACACTCCGGGCCGCGTGGAGGGGGTCGAGGCGTCCATTGGGCCCGCGACCGGGGAATTCCGGCGCTTCTCGGTGTGGTGAGGGCGCTTCTCAGCGTGGTGTAGACGCGCTCAGGCCCAGCCGCGGAGGTAGTCCAGCTGGGCCGCGACGGAGGTCTCGGCCGCGCGGCGCACCGACGTCTCGACATCGGCGTAGACGACGTCGGTCACGGCGCCGACGGGGGCCTCCGCTCCGAGGCTCGCGAGGGCCTCGCGGATCTGGGCAAGCCGCTCTTCGCGGTGCGCGGCGTACGCCCGCACGATGTCCCCGAGGTCGGGCAGGACAGGGCCGTGCGCGGGGAGCACCGTCTTCGGCCCGAGTGCTTCGAGGCGCCGGAGCGACGCGAGATAGTCCCCCAGCCGGCCGTCGGGGTAGGCGATGACCGTTGTGCCGCGGCCCAAGATCGTGTCGCCCGTGAGCACTGACCCCTCGTCGCCGTCGTCGGGGAGGAGCAGGGACACCGAGTCTGCTGTGTGGCCGGGGGTCGCGAGCACCTCGATCCGGACTCCCGCGGCCTCGATGACCTCGCCGTCGGCGAGCGGCGGCGCGGCGAAGCACAGCGACGCGTCGAGCGCCCGGACGGGGGCGCCCGTGATGCGGTGGAACTCCTCCGCGCCCTCGGTGTGATCCGAGTGGTGGTGTGTGATCAGCACGAGCTCCACGCGTCCGGCCGCCGCGAGCTCGCCGAGATGGGTCGCCTCGAGGGGGCCGGGATCGACGACGACGACGCCCGCCTGGCCGGGCATCTCCTGGCCGGGAATCTTCTGCGGCACCTGGGAGAATTCGCCCGAGATGACATAGGAATTCGTCCCGTCGAGACTCATCGGCCCGGGATTGGGGGCCAGACGATAACGGGTGAGTTCCGAGCTCTGGACCCAACGCGAGGCCTTCGATTCAGTCACGGGGAATAGCCTAGCGAGAGTGAAAGGCGCCGGGCGAGAAAGGGGCCGCTCGGGAAAGGAGCAGAGGCAGTTTTCAGAAGGCGAATTATGCGCGATCATTGAGGGACTTCTCAAGCAGCGGGGCAGGCACGGCGGCGTGCCATCGTCGCTATTGACGGGAACAGCAATGCGCTCCAGAGCACAAGGTGCCAGCTCATCCACCCCCCGGTCCGAACAGAAGTCTTCGCGCGCCAACTCGGAGAGGGGCCGCTTCCGAGTCCTCCGGCCGGAACGGCACGAGCTGTCCTCCCTGCGCCTGTGGGAGCGGCTCATGGCCGATCTCCGGAAGGCCGGACTGGCCGACGAGCACGCCCGCGCCGAGGCAGCCCGGCTCCTCGCCGGCGACGTCTGGGGCGGCTGAGGTCGCTCACTCCGCGAGCGTGCTCACGCCCGTCGACGGTTCCCCCAGCGGGAATGCCACGCCTTCTCCGATGACCTTCAGCGCGAGGTCCATGCCCTTGCGCGCCATTGCGGCGTTCCAGTGGCGGATCGTGATGATTTCGCCCCCTCCGGGCATTCCCGGGTGAACGGGCTGGTCCCAGGGGCGGTCGGCGAGCTTGATCCGCACCGACGATTCGGGGCCGAAATAGTCCCAATCGAGTACGGTCCCATGAATGGGCGATTCCGCTGCAATTCGAATTTGCTCGGGCCGCAGCATGATCTGAACGTGGCCTTGGGCGGTGGGGTGGCGCACGGGGACCGGCCCGAGGGAGCACATCGCGAGGCTGCCTTCGAGCCAGGCGTCGAGGATGACGGCGTCGCCGAGGAACTCCGCGGTCGCGCGGTCCGCGGGCCGCGTGTACACGACGAAGGGGTTGCCGATCTGGGCGAGCTTCCCGCCGCGCATGACGGCGACCTGATCGGCGAAGCTTAGGGCCTCGGCTTGGTCGTGGGTCACGAGGATCGTGGTGACCCCGGCTTTGGCGAGCACCTTCGCGACCGCACGCCGGGTCGCGACGCGCAGGCCGGCGTCGAGCGCTGAGAACGGCTCGTCGAGGAGCATGACCTCAGGGCGCCGGGCCATGGCGCGCGCAAGGGCGATGCGCTGCTGTTGCCCGCCCGAGAGCTCGTGGGGGCGGCGCTTCGCGTACGAGCCGTCAAGGGCGACCATGTCGAGGAGCTCCTCGACCCGCGCCGCGATCTGCTTGCGCGATCCGCCGTGCGCCTTGTCGAGCCCGAACGCGATGTTCTGGCCCACCGTCAGGTGGGGGAACAGGGCCCCGTCCTGGGCCACGTAGCCGATGTTCCGCCGGTGCGCTGGCACCCATGTGTCGCCGGCGACAACCCGCCCGCCAAGCATGATCTGCCCCGTGTCGGGCGCCTCGAAGCCGGCGATGAGACGCAGGAGCGTCGTCTTGCCTGACCCGGACGGCCCGACGATCGCCGTCGTGCCCCCCCGCGCGACGTGCAGGTTGATGCCCTTGAGGACCTGCTGCCGCCCAAATGTCTTCGTGACCTCGTCGATCTCGAGGTGATGGTTCGCGGTGTCCGCGATGGACCGCGCGACCCGCGGCTCGGGGAGGCGCGAGGCCGAAGTGGGGGTGGGACTCTGTTCGGTCACTGGCCGGCCGCCTTCTTGGACTGCTGGAACAACAGGTAGGTCATGGGTGCGGAGAGCAGGATCATGAGCAGCGCGTAGGGCGCGGCATCCGTGTAGTCGATACCGCTCGAGAGGTTCCAGAACTGGGTCGCGAGGGTGGACGTGCCCGTCGGGGCGAGCAGGAGGGTCGCCGTGAGTTCATTCAGGACGGCGAGGAAGACGAGCGCTGCACCGCCGGCCGCCGCGGGGGCTGCGAGCGGCAGGGTCACCCGGAAGAAGGCTGCTGCGGGGCGGCGCCCGAGGGCCCGCGCGGCCTCTTCGAGTTCCTTCGGCGCCTGGGCGAGCCCGGCCCGCAGGCTCACGAGCGCGCGCGGGAGGAACAGCAGCACGTACGCGATGACCAGCAGGAGCGTGCTCTGGTAGATGTCCGGGATGGCCCGCAACGCAACGGTCACGAACGCGAGGGCCAGGACGATGCCGGGCATCGAGCTCGTGATGTAGTTGGCGAGCTCGAGCGACTTGCTCAGCCACCCTGCGTACCTGACGGCGAGCCACGAGAGCGGGAAGGCCGCCGCCGTCGCTGCGAGCGCGCCGAGGAGACCGAGCCACAGGCTCTGGCCGAGAGCCGAGGCGAGGTCGGCGGTCTCCCAGATCTTCGCCCCGCCCTCGAGGAGCCAACGCCCGATGACGGCGAGCGGGACTCCGAGGGCCACGATCGCGAGACCGAGGAGCCCCAGCTGGGCGGGCAGTTCCCAAGCGCCGAGGCGCGCCCGGGTCGGGGCGGCCTGCGAGCCGGAGCCGAGCTTCGCGTAGCGGGCATTGCCGCGGGCGCGGGCCTCGATGACGAGCATGACCAGGCACAGGGCAACGAGCACGCTCGCGAGCATGTTGCCTGCGGAGCCGTTGAAGGTCGAGCGGTACTGCTCCATGATCGCCGTCGTGAACGTGTCGAAGCGCATCATCGCGAAGGCGCCGTATTCGGAGAGGAGGTGCAGGCCGACGAGGAGCGCGCCCCCTGCGACGGCGATCCGGAGCTGCGGGAGGACGACGCGGAAGAAGACCTTCCACGGCCCGAGGCCGAGGGAGGCCGCCGATTGCTCGAGCGCAGGGTCGAGGCGAGCGAGCGTGGCCGCTGCCGGGATGTAGACGAGGGGGTAGTAGGAGAGCGTCGCGATGAAGACGCCCCAGCCGAGTCCGGCCATCGAGGGGACCACGGAGACCCACGAATAGGCGTTCACGAAGGCGGGGATCGCGAGCGGGGCGGCGAGCAGCACCGCCCAGACGCGATGGGCCCGGAGTCTCGTGCGCTCGACGAGCCACGCGCCCCCGACCCCGATCACGAGGCACAGCGGCACAGTGATGACCACGAGCCAGACGGTGTTGCCGAGCAGCTCAAGGACCCGCGGCCGCACGATGAGCGCGATCGCGGTGTCCCAGCCAGTTGCGATGGTCATGGCGACGACGAAGCCGAGCGGCACGAGCGAGAGGGCGCCGATGAGGATGCTCAGGACCAGCACGGTCCACGGCAGGGATCGGATCCGTCGAGACCGGGCGCGGAAAGCCCTCAGCGGGCGGAGGCGCGTGCCTCCGTCCGCTGAGGGTCTCCGGCTTGCCGGCGTAGTTGTGGTCTGCAACAAGGCCTAGAGCAGTCCTGCCTGAGTCATGAGGTCGGTGACCTGCTGGGAGTTGAGCTTCGCGGGGTCGACGGCCGGCGCCTGCAGTTCCTGGAGCGGCGTGAGCTTCGGGTTCGCCGCAACGCCAGAGCCGACGGGGTATTCGAACGACGAGCCCGTCTGCAGGATCTTCTGCCCATCTGCGCTGGTCACAAACGCGAGGAACTTCTGCGCCGCCGTCTGGTGCTTGCTCGAGGCGAGTACCCCACCGCCGGAGACCGAGACGAACGCGCCCGGGTCCTGGTTCTTGAAGTAGTACAGGCCGACGTTCTTCGAGTTCTCGCCGGTGTTCGCCTGATCGCCGAACCAGTAGTAGTGGTAGATGATGGCGGCGTCGATCTCACCCGCGTTGACGGCCTTCATTGCCGTGCTGTTGCTCTGGTACGTCTTCGCGTTGGTCTTCATGGCCTTGAGCCAGTCGAGGGTCGCGCTCTCGCCCTTGAGCTGGAGCATCGCGGAGACGATGGCCTGGAAGTCGGCGCCCGCCGGCGCCCCGCCCCAGCGGCCCTTCCACGAGGAATCGGCGAGGTCCATGATCGACTTCGGGAGGTCGGCCGCCTTGACCTTCGTCTTGTTGTAGGCGAGGACCGTCGAGCGTGCCGCGATGCCGACCCACTTGCCCGTCGACGGGCGGTAGGCCTGCGGCACGTTCGCGAGCGCCTCCGAGCCGGGGCTTCCGAGGAGTCCCGCGTTCTCCACCGCGCTCATCGCCGGGGAGTTCTCGGTGAGGAAGACGTCGGCGGGGGAGTTCCTCCCCTCTTGGACGATCTGCTGGGCCATCTCGGTGTCGTCGCCGTTGCGCATGTTGACCTTGATGCCGGTCTGCTTCGTGAAGGCATCCACCCATGCCTGTGTGAGCTCTTGGTGTTGAGCGTTGTAGACCGTGATGGTGTCTGTCGGGCCGCCGGTGGCCCCCGCCGAACCGGACGAGCTTGGCGAGCTGCCGCACGCCGAGAGGCCGAGCGCAGCAACCGCGGCGATCGCGATGCCCGCGAGGGCCTGGGAACGGATCTTCACAGAAGGTCCTTTCGTAGCTTTTTGGGGGCCGGCACACGAGGGCCAGCCCGAAGGGCGCGGTGAGGCTTCGACGTCGAGGGTGGAGGCTCCTGCCTCCGAGAACGACTGTAGGTTAGCCACACCTAACCTCAGGCCGATTCTGGCCTAATTGTGACGCAAATCACTTCAATTACGCAATTTCGAAGTGACCTAATTGCCCTTTGTGACTCGGTGGGCAGCCTCGAGCACCGTCCAGGCCTGCACTTGGGTGCACAGTTCGACGGGCTCGCCCTGCCCCCGCGGGTACGACGACGACGCGAGCTCACCGGGGTGGGCGGGGAAGACCAGGTGCGGCTGGCTGCCGGGCCTTGGCCGTTCATCGCGGCCCTGCCAGAGGGCTTCGGCAGTGTCTGTGACGAGACGCGCTGCCGTGGCCTGCGTCCGCACGGGAAGCCGGGGGTCGATGGCGGCGATTCCGAGATAGCGGGCGAGGATCCCCATGAAGAGGCCACCGTCGCCGCCGCCGTGGGCTTTGAGGACCCGGATTTCCGGCTCATGTTCCCCGGTTGGCGATGCCCCGCCGGGCGCCCCCCCGCTTGGCGTGGCGACGACGACGGTGAGCTCCCGATCCACGGCGTCGACGAGCGCGGCAGCACGCTCGAGGTTCGTCGACGCTGGGTCCTCGGGCCGGTTGTTCGCGTACCCGAGACTTGCTTCCCCGTGACCCGTGTCCCCAGCGTCTCCGAGCGCGAGTAGGGCACCCAAGACCGTTCCCTGGTTGTACGCCCAGATGTCCCGGGTGAGGCGGGGCTCCGGGCTCATCTTGGGTTCGCCCTTGCCGGGGACGTGGATGCCGTCGAGGAACAGGCCCTGCTCGGGGTCGAAGAGTGTCTCGTAGAGCCAGCCCACGAGCGTCTGGGCCCGTCCACGGTCGCCTGCGCGAGCGAAGAACAGGGCGCCAGGTCCGGTCGTCGCGGTGTTCTTGTACTGGCGGCGGGTGTTCCAGAACATGCCTCCGCCGAGGTCGTCCGTATCGCCGGCCACGAGGCGGCGCCCGAGTTCCCGTACTGCCGTGCCGGCAGGCGGGAGGCCGTGGCCCGTGAGCTTCCGCGAGAGAGCCTCCGCGCGCTGGGAGGCGAGGGCGAGCCAGGCCATGTCGTCGAAGAACATATTGGGGAACCGGCCGAAGTTCCGGAGCCGGATCCCCCGCAGATGCCGCTGGGCGAGGGCGAGCCACTGGAGAGCGCCGGCTCGGGCCGCGTCGCCCCCTTCCGCTTCGCGCTCGGCGGCGTCAATGAGGCAGTCGAGCAGATGGGCCTGCCACCAGTAATGCCACTCGCTCCACGGAAGCTGAAGGCGCCGATGGGGATCCTGCACCCACGCAAGCCACGTGCCCCGGACACGGAGGGGCTGATGCCCGAACGATGAGGTTACGCTCTCAGCGGCGGCGCTCGCGCGTGCGGCCGCAGTCTCGGGAGTGCTCACCCCACCACGCTAGCCCAGTGGCCTTCGGGAGGCCCCGGTTCCAGTTGAGGCAAGCAGTTCCGGACGAGAGAAGCTGATAGGCATGCGTGACGGGCCTCACTCGGACCGTTAGGATGGGGCCGGTTAGTCACCATTAACCGAACGCGTTCACGCTGAACTTGATTTCATTCTGAATCGGGAGGACCCATGGATCTCGCTGGTGCCACGGCGCTTGTCACGGGCGGTGCGTCAGGTCTTGGCGCTGCCACCGCCCGCCGACTGCACGACGGCGGGGCTGGCGTCGTCGTCGCCGACCTGCCGGGGAGCCGCGGCGCCGAGTTCGCCGAGGAGCTCAGTGCATCGCGCCGAGGAGGGCCGCCCGTCCTCTTCGCCCCCGCGGACGTGACGGACGAGGCTCAGGTCGCTGCCGCCGTCGACCTCGCGATGTCCGAGGCCTCGGGGCCTGGGCCGCTGCGGATCGTCGTGAACTGCGCGGGGATCGCGACGCCGGGCAAAGTGCTCGGGCGGGACGGGGTGCTGCCGCTCGAGCAGTTCGAGCGGGTCGTGAGGGTCAACCTGTTCGGCACGTTCAACGTGCTCCGCCTCGCTGCCGCTGCCATGGTGCAAGTCGAGCCGGTGAGCACGGAGCTCGGCGGCCCGGAGCGCGGCGTGATCGTCAACACCGCGTCCGTGGCCGCGTTCGAGGGCCAGATCGGCCAGCCCGCTTACTCCGCCTCGAAGGGCGCCGTGCACGCGATGACACTTCCCATCGCGCGGGAGCTCGCGCGTTCGCTCATCCGCGTCGTCACGATCGCCCCGGGGATCTTCGAGACGCCCATGATGGCCGGGCTCTCTGAGGAAGCCCAAACGTCGCTCGGCCAGCAGGTGCCGCACCCCGCGCGGCTGGGGCGGCCGGGGGAGTACGCAAACCTCGTGGCCCACATCGTGGACAACACGATGCTCAACGGCGAGACCATCCGGCTTGACGGCGCGATCCGCATGGCACCGAAGTAGCCCCGGCCCAACTTCTCTCCCTGCCCGCTCTGCCCGCCATCGAAGGGTCCGCCCGCCGTCGCGCGGTCCGCCCGCCGTCGCGCGGTCCGCCCGCCGTCGCGCGGTCCGCCCGCCGCATCCCGTTGCGGTTCCCGCATGTCGCTCCTCTCCCTCGCGCCGTCACCTTTGCAGGGTGCGGACCCTGCAAAGGTGACGGCGCGAGCTGAGAGTGATGGCGCAAGGCAAGGGTGACGGCGCGAGCTGAGAGCGGCGCGAGCTGAGAGTGACGGCGCAAGCTGGGGGCGATGCCCGGCCGGCTACTCGCCGTCGTCCAGCGGCTACTCGGCCTCGTCCAGGGCCTACTCGCCGTCGTCGAGCATCTTTTCGCCGGCTTCGACTGCGAGGTCGAGCGAGTTGTCCCTCACGGGCATCGGGCACGTCCCGTACGGCGTGAAGGCGCTCGGGTAGTTGATGCTCCGGTTGAAGTCGAGGGTGACGCTGCCGTTCGGGCGCGGGCGGGCGGTGGTGACCTTGCGCCAGTCCTCGGTCGTGCGGCCGTTCGTCTCGTCGTGGAACGTGATCGTGAGATCGCCGAGCTTGCCCTGCTCGGCCTGGAGCCGATACTCGTGCCCGTTCCGCCGGAACACGACCTCGCCCGCCGAACGGTGGATGCCGTCGACGAGGGGATTCGCCGTCGAGATCGGCACTTCGCGCGGCTCGGGGTACGGCTCCCACGTGGCTTCGAGGACCCACTCCGGGTCGAAGTCGAAGACCGGGACGCCGCTGAATTCGGTCCGCGTGGGTGATTCGGAGTCGCGCGTGCGGATGGCGTAGCGGCCGCCGCGCATAGCGAGTTCGACGACGATCGTCCCGTAGCGCACCCAGTTCAGCGATTCCTCGTTGGACAGGTGCGCGCTGAACGTCCCGTCCACGGGGTCGCCCTCCTCGTCGAAGACGAGGCCGTCTTCCGCGTGGGCCGTGAGCACGGCGGTCTCGAGCCCTACGGATTCCGAGGTGGACCAGAGGCCGGGGACGAGTTCGACCGGCGACGGCTCGGGGGTGAGCCATTGGAGGGACGTGAGCGTGAGCCAGCCGTGCTCTTCGGCCAGGGCGTTGTTGCGGTTCTCGCGGAAGCGCTGCCAGCGGGCGAGTTGTTCGGTTTCGTTGGTGGAACCCTCAAGAGTGTCCGTCATGAACCCACGATGGCCCCGCTCGGCCGTGGCTGCAAGGGCCGCACGTGAAGCGTTCTTCGAGCGTTTGACCGTCCCCTGAGGACTCGACCGTCCCTCGACGGCATGACCGTCCCGCACGCCGGACGGTCATGCCGTCGAGGGACGCCTGTGCCGCTGAGCGACGGTCATGCGGCCACGCGCGTCTCGAGCACCGCCGCGACTCCGAACGCGCCGAGCACCGTTCCGGTGACGCGATCGATCCACTTCCGGAACTTCGGCCCTTCGAGCCACTTTCGGAAGAAATGGGCCGCGGCGACTATTGCGATGAACCAGACAACCGCTTCGACATTGCTGACCACAGTGAGCATGAGGCCCATCCACACGGCCGGAACGCCTGGGACGAGGAACTGGGGGATGACCGCGATGCAGAACATCCCGTACTTCGGATTGAGCAGGTTCGAGACCAGGCCCTTGGCCCACGTGCGGGCGAGCGGCTCGTGGCCCAGACGAGGGAAGCCGCCCACGATCGGCGACCCATCGCCGTCGTCCACTGTGCCCGGCGCCGGCTTCCTGAGCGAGGCGCGCCACAAGCCCACCGCGAGCCAGACCATGTAGAACGCGCCGGCCAGCCGGAGGATGTCGTAGGCGACGGTCGAAACCGTCAGGAGCGCCGAGATCCCCGTCGCAGCGGCGACGCCCCACACGAAGGCGCCGGAGATCATCCCGAGCGCGGCCGTGTAGGCGTGGCGGCGGCCCTGGTTCAGGGTGTAGCGGAGAACGAGAGCAGTGTCAGTACCGGGGATCACCGTGATGAGCGCAGCGAGCGCGGCGAAACCCAGCAAGGAATTCTGGAGGGTCACCGAGTCAGGATACGTTGGGCGGCATGCCAAGCTACCGCGCTGTCCTCCAAATCACAGGGCTCCGCCCCGGTCAGCCTCCGGAGCGCGTCATGGAGGCGGCCCAGGAAGCGCTCGGGTCCCGCCATCTCGTCGAGGCTGCGCAGCTCGACGTCGTCCGCGGCGTCCCCCAGATCACACTGCGCTTCCTGGTCGAGGCGGCGTCCGACGACGACGAGACGGCCTCCGCGTGGGCGTCGGCTCTCGCGGTGCACGAGGCGGTGGACGAGGTGGCGACGACGGGCAGGCTACGCGTCCTGCGGCAGCGGCGCGGGAAATGGGTGCCGGTCTAGGGTCTCAGGCGGCGGCGACGAAGACGTCCGCCATGTCCTCGCTGAAGAGGACGAACTCGACGAGCTCTACCGTCTGAGTGTCCGCTTCCCGCACCGCATCGACGGCGGTACGGGCGACGACGCGCGGGTCCCACCCGTAGATCCCGGCAGAGATCGCGGGGAAGGCGACGGAGGTCGCGCCGAGGCTGTCCGCGAGGGTGAGACTTTCGAAGAAGGCGGAGCGGAGGAGGTCGGGGTCGCGCTGGCCCGCGTGCCAGTTGGGTCCGACGGTGTGGATCACCCATCGGGCCGGGAGGCGGAAGGCTGGGGTGGCAACCGCGTGTCCGACGGGGAGGCCGTCGCGGTAGTCCTTGCGGCGCAGCTCCTGGCAGGCCTCGAGCAGTTCGGGTCCTGCCGCGAGGTGGATGGCGCCGTCGACGCCGCCGCCCCCGAGGAGGGAGCTGTTGGCGGCATTCACAATCGCGTCGACGCGCCGGGTCGTGATGTCGCCGGTGACGATGTCGATCCTCATGGGACCAGTGTGGCCCAGAAGTGGAATTGAGCCAATGCCCTTGGATCGGGCGTCGGCAAGGTTAGTGAATATTCGTGTAGAGCCAGTGACAGTGCCAGTCAAGTTACCCGTCGGATGGCGGCGCTTCCTGCAGTTCCAGACGGCTGCGGAATTCGGTCTCGTGGCCTGTGATCGGATCGCGGAAGCGGACCCCGCGGGCGAGGAGCTGCAGGGGGCGGCTGAAGTCGTCAGGTGCCTTGTCGAGCAGGATCGGGTAGAACGGATCGTGCATGATCCCCGCGCCGAGGCCCGCCATGTGGACCCGCAGCTGGTGGGTCTTGCCGGTGTGGGGCTCGAGGCGGAACAGCGCGCGCGGCTGCTCGGACGAGCGGTCCAGCCGGAGGAGGCTGACACGCGTCTCCGCATTGGGTTCGCCCTCGGCGACGCTCGCGAGCAGATAATCCCGCGATTTCACCATCCGGTTTCGAACCGTGATGGGTTCCGCGAACTGCTCGAGGAATTGCTGCTGGTTGCGGACCCGTGAGACGCACTCGTACTCCTTCTGCACCTTGCGCCGCTCGAACAGCACCTGATAGCGGCCGCGAGTCTCAGGGTTCACCGCGAAGAGGAGGACGCCAGCGGTCATCCGGTCGAGGCGGTGCATCGGAACGAGGTCGGGGAGCCCCAGCTCGTTGCGGAGCCGGACGAGGGCCGACTCCTGGATGTAGGTCCCGCCGGGCGTCGTCGGGAGGAAGTGCGGCTTGTCGACGACGACGAGGTGCTCGTCCCGATGGAGGACGGACAGCTCGACAGGGAGCCGCTCCTCCCGCGGCAGCGTCCGGTAGTACCAGATGAACGTGTGCTCTTCGAGCGGGGTAGCCCGGTGCAGCGGTGCGCCGTCCGCCCCGACGATCTCGCCGTCGTCGAACCTCGGGAGGATTCCCTCAGGGTCGATGTGCCCCCAGCGGTGGAGCATGTAGTCGAGCGCAGTGTCCCAAGGCCCCTCCGACGGCAGGCGAAGGCGCGTCGCGTTGACGCCGTCGCGCACGGGGAGGGGGGATTTCATCACTGCTTAAGGGTAGCGGGGAACACGGCGTGCGAGCCGCGCAGGGCAGCGATCAGGCTGGCGTACCAAACGCATTCATGCCTCTGCAGTTGTTGATCCCCATAGCAGCCGGGCGCCCGGACACGCCCCCGAAAACCTACCTGAGCGCCCTAAGCGGATCCAAACCTGCGGACCGGTGCCAGCATGCGGACATCAGGGGCGGGCGCGGAGCTAGCTGCTGTAGTCTCGGGCGCTGAGAAAGTCCTCCGGCTCAAGGTATCCGGCGTTGCGTACGAGCCCCGATCCCGATGGAGTCCCGCATGCCGTTTTCCCACACTGAGCATGACCTGACGTCCCTGTCCGACGGGCCCGGCCCCGGGCCGGCCGCGGAGCTGCGCGCCGACGTCCGCCGGGTCTCCACGCTCCTCGGCGCCTCGCTCGTCCGCCAGCACGGTCCCGAGCTCCTGCGCCTGGTCGAGGAGGTCCGGCTCCTCACGAAGGAGTCGAAGGAGGCGGCCCGCGGCGGCGCAGGCGCGCTCGGCCCATGGAACGCGGCCGACGTCGCAGCGCAGGTCCGCGAGCTCCTCGCCTCTCTGCCGATCGACGAGGCGACCGAGCTCGTGCGCGCCTTCGCGTTCTACTTCCACCTTTCGAACGCCGCAGAGCAGCTGCACCGCGTGCGGGAGCTCGGAACGCGCCCGGAGAACTCGGGCTGGCTCGCGACTGCGGTGCGGGACATCGCGGAGCAGGCGGGGCCGGAGATCCTCCAGGAGGTCGCGGCGTCGCTCGATGTCCGTCCCGTCTTCACGGCGCACCCCACCGAGGCGTCCCGGCGGTCCGTGCTCGACAAGCTGCGCGCCGTCTCGAAGGTCCTCTCGGTGCCCTCGACCGAGGGAACCGAGCTCCGCCGTCGCCAGGATCGCCGCCTCGCCGAGATCATCGACCAGATGTGGCAAACCGACGAGCTGCGGCAGGTCCGCCCCACGCCCCTCGACGAGGCCCGCAACGCCGTCTACTACCTCGGCCAGATCCTCGGCGGGCCGCTGCCCGAGGTGCTCGACGAGCTCTCAGGCCTCCTCGCAGAGCACGGCGCGATCCTGCCTTCGACGTCGTCGCCCCTGCGATTCGGTTCGTGGATCGGCGGCGACCGGGACGGCAACCCCAACGTCACGCCCGAGGTGACCCGGGAGATCCTCGCGCTCCAGAGCCAGCAGGCGGTCCGCATCGCCGTCCAGCTCATCGACGAGCTCATCAGCGTGCTCTCCAACTCGGCGGCGATCGCCGGCGTCGAGCCGGAGCTGCTCGAATCGATCGACGCCGACCTCGCCAAGCTGCCCGGCCTCGACAAGCGCGTGCTCGAGCTCAACGCACAGGAGCCGTATCGCCTCAAGCTCACGTGCATCAAGGCGAAGCTCCTCAACACGGGCCGTCGCATCTCCGCGGCCACTCCCCACGAGCCGGGCCGCGACTACGCCGCGACCTCGCAGCTCGCCGAGGACCTCGCCGTGCTGGACCGTTCCCTCCGCGAGCACGCGGCACAGCTGGTGGCCGACGGCGCGCTGGCCACCGTGCGCCGCGTCGTCGCCTCGTTCGGGCTGCACCTTGCGACGGTCGACATCCGCGAGCACGCGGACTACCACCACGAGGCAGTCGGCCTGCTCCTCGATCCGCTCGGCGAGCTCTCGCGGCCCTACCTCGACCTCCCGCGCAACGAGCGCAGGCGCGTCCTCGCGCTCGAGCTCGGCAGCCGCCGTCCTCTGTCCGGCCATCCCGTCGAGCTCCCCGGGCACGCGGCCCGCGTGTACGAGACGATGCGCGTGATCCGGCAGGCCCGCCGCGTCTACGGTCCTGACGTCATCGAGACGTACATCGTGTCCATGACGCGCGGCGCCGACGACGTTCTCGCGCCTGCGCTGCTCGCCCGCGAGGCCGGCCTCGTGCGGCTGTTCGGCGAGGCGCCCTACGCGCACGTGGGCTTCGCGCCCCTGCTCGAGACCGTCGACGAACTCCGCGCTTCCGCCGAGATCATCGACCAGCTCCTCTCCGAGCCTGCCTACCGCGAGATCGTCCGGCTCCGGGGCGACGTGCAGGAGGTCATGCTCGGCTACTCGGACTCCAACAAGGAGTCCGGCGTGCTCACTAGCCAGTGGGAAATCCACAAGACGCAGCGCAAGCTCCGCGATGTGGCCGCGCGGCACGGCGTGCGGCTCCGCCTCTTCCACGGCCGCGGTGGCTCGGTTGGGCGAGGCGGCGGCCCGACGTACGACGCGATCATGGCCCAGCCCAACGGCGTGCTCGAGGGCGAGATCAAGTTCACCGAGCAGGGCGAGGTCATCAGCGACAAGTACTCGCTGCCCGAGCTCGCGCGGGAGAACCTCGAACTCTCCCTCGCCGCCGTCATGCGCGCCTCGGCACTGCACCGCGCCCCGCGCACGACCGTCGACGAGCGCGAGCGCTACGGCGAGCTCATGGACCTCATCTCGGACGCGGCGTTCGAGCGGTACCGCAAGCTCATCGACGATCCGGACCTGCCGGCGTACTTCGTGACGTCGACTCCCGTGGAGCAGCTCGGGCAGCTGAACATCGGTTCCCGCCCGTCGAAGCGCCCCGATTCAGGCGCCGGGCTCGGCGGCCTCCGGGCGATCCCCTGGGTGTTCGGCTGGACCCAGTCCCGCCAGATCATCCCGGGCTGGTTCGGCGTCGGCTCCGGTCTGCGCGCCGCGCGGGAGGCCGGGAAGGACGCCGAACTGCGTGAGCTCCAGGAGCGGTGGCCGTTCTTCCAGTCCGTCATCTCGAATGTCGAGATGACGCTCGCGAAGACCGATCTCGAGATCGCGTCGCACTACGTCTCCTCGCTCGTGCCCAAGGAACTGCACCACATCTTCGAGGACATCCGGGACGAGTACGAGCTGACCGTCGCCGAGGTCGAGCGTCTGACGGGGGAGCGGGACCTGCTCGAGGCAGCGCCGACCCTCAAGCGCACCCTCGAAATCCGCGACCAGTACCTCGACCCCATCAGCTATCTGCAGGTCGAGCTCCTTCGGCGCATCAGGGAGAGCACGGCCGACGCCGGGCGGCCCGGCGAGCGGGAGATCGACGAGCGGCTCCAGCGTGCGCTGCTAATCACGATCAACGGCGTCGCCGCGGGTCTGCGGAACACCGGGTGACGGCGGAGGTTCCGGCGCGAATTCCGGGAGGCGCTTTCCTAGAGCACTTGGCCTCTTAACATTGCCCGAGCTCTCGCCCAAGCTGGTGTCCTGCGGGTTAACTGCCCGTGCCCGAGAGGGCGGCTCCAACAGTGAGGGAAAGAGGTAATGCCGTCATGTCAGATCTGACCAGGTGGTTCGATTCCCGGCGATCGCCGTTTGAGCTGTTCCAGAGACTGTTCGAAGGAGACCCCGTCGCGTCGGCCGAGATCAGGGTCGAGGAATTGGTCGACGACGGTGAGCTCGTCGTGCGGGCCGAACTCCCCGGGATCGATCCCGAGACGGACGTGGACGTCAGCGTGTCGGAAGGCCAGCTCCGCATCGAGGCCCATCGCGAGGAGCGGCAGGAGGAGAAGGAGAAGGGCGGCTATCGAACCGAGTTCCGCTACGGCTCCTTCACCCGCACGCTTGCGCTTCCCGAAGGGGCCTCTGCCGACGATGTCACCGCGACCTACACCGACGGCGTGCTCGAGATCCGCGTCCCGATCCCAGAGCAGAAGCCTGCGCGGCTCTCCAACAAGATCGAGGTCAAGCGAGGCTGAGACAGCGCGGGTAGCTGAGGCAGTGCGGGTATCTAATGCGCTGCCGGGTGATTCCGGGCGATGAACAGTGCAGCCTGAGTCCGCCGCTCGAAGCCGAGCTTCGCGAGAAGGGAGGAGACATAGTTCTTCACCGTCTTCTCAGCGAGGAACAATTCGCTGCCGATCTCACGGTTCGTCAGGCCTTGGCCGATAAGCGTCGAGGACGCGCCGCTCCTGCGGGCTGAGCAGGGCGAGCCGCGGGTCCACCTTGCGCGTCGGCGTCAGTTTGCCGAGCACCTTTGCCCTCGCCTCTGCACTGAAGAGCGATTGGCCTGCAGCTGCACGGCGGAGAGCGGAAACGAGATCCGTCCCGCGGATCTCCTTGAGCACATACCCGCTCGCGCCGGCGAGGATCGCACCGCGGAGGGACTGATCGTCGTCGTAGCTCGTGAGCATCACGCAGGGGAGTGACGGGTCCACGCTGTGCACGTCGCGGCAGACCTCGATTCCCGTTCCGTCGGGCAGCCGCACGTCCAGGACCGAGACGTCCGGGTGGAGCGCCGGGATTCGCCGCGCTGCTTCCGCGGCGCTGCCAGACGTTCCCACGACCTCGAATCCCTCGTCTTCGAGCAGCTCCTGCAGGCCGCGGCGCACGAGTTCGTGGTCGTCGAGGATGAAGACCCGCAGCTTTTTCGAAGGCTCCTGACCCTGCATTTTCCGTGCTGCATCCCGTTCCACGGTGTTCCTCCGTCTGCCCCAACCTGGTCCCGACTTCGGGCCAGTGGCCTCATTCTGTACCTGGCAAGGGCTGGGGGCTAGGGACTTAGGGCTGTCGGACTTACTCTGGCATCACGGCGCTTCGGCGTCACGACAGCCCGATCCGGCGCTGGCGGACGCCCCGCGACGTGGTTCGAGCCTGGAGGTTTCGATGCTTCCCTGGGGCGGAATGGGCATGGGCGGCGGTCTTTTCGTCGCGATCCTGCTCCTGATCGTCATTGCCCTGCTCGTGGTGATCGCCGTGCGGCTGTTCACCCATCAGACATGGCACGGCCAGGGGAACGTCCCGCCCGGGGTGCCGCCTATGCCCGGCCATCCGCCGGGACAGTACCTGACTGGGCAGTACCCGCACGGGGAGTATCCGCCCGGGCCGCCTTCCCCCGGAGGCTTTGCCGATTCCACCGCCACCGCTCCCGACAATTCCGCGCCTGATCCGGTGGCACCCATGCCCACCGCTCCGATTCAGCCGGTTCCTCCCCCTCCTGGCCGCAGTCGAGCCCGGCGCATCCTCGATGAGCGTCTCGTGCGCGGCGAGATCACGCCCGAGCAGTATCGGGAGCTGAAGCAGACGCTCGAGGAGCAGTAGCCCCGCTCCCGCCCGGTTGTGTTTTCCCAATCACTTCAGAAGTCGGCGCGTCGCGCCCAGCCACGCCTCCAGGGGGCCCAGAAGCGGGCCGGAGCGCACCGAAAGCAAAAACAGCCTTGACAAAAAGATTTGTCGGAACCCAAACTGGAGGCATGCAAGACGTAGTCGTGATCGAGGATCCCGCTGCAGCGGCGGCCAGCCTCGACCCACTCCGGGCGAGGCTCCTTCGGGAGCTCGCAACGCCCTCGTCTGCTGCGGGCCTCGCTGCCAAGGTCGGCCTCCCGCGGCAGAAGATCAACTATCACCTGCGGTCCCTCGAGGAGCACGGCCTCATCGAGCTTGTCGAGGAGCGCCGCAAGGGCAACGTCATGGAGCGGGTGCTCCAAGCAACCGCGGCCTCCTACGTCATCTCGCCAGCGGCGCTGGCAGCCGTCGAGCCGGATCCCACGCGCTACCGTGACCGCTTCAGCGCCTATTGGCTGCTCGCGCTCGCCTCGCGCATGGTCCACGAGGTCGGGCGACTCATCATGGGGGCAGCTGCGGCAAAGCAGCAGCTTGCGACCTTTGCGGTCGAGGGCGAGATCACCTTCGCATCCGCAGCGTCCCGGGCTGCTTTTGCCGAGGAGCTGGCCGCGGACGTCGCCCGGCTCGCCACGAAGTACCACGACGCGGAGGCGCCGGGCGGCCGAGCACATCGCGTCATCGTCGCACTTCATCCCAGTCTCAAGAAGGATCCTCGCCGTCAACAGGGCCAGTCCCTGTCATCATCAGAAAGCCAGGAGATTCAGCCATGAACCACGAATTCACGATCGTCCACGACGGCGTCCTCCGGGCCACGCCGGAGCAGATCTGGCAAGCAGTTACCGACGACACCGCATCGTGGATGTTCCCGACCGACCAATGGCCCGCTGTCCGGACCGTCGATGAGTACCCCACCCATCTCGTGTCGCGGATGGAGGGTCCCAACGGCTGGTACAACCAGCTCGAGCACGTGATTACGCCGGGGCCGGATGGCGCCGAGCTGCACTACGTCCATTCGGGCGTCATGACCGACAACTGGGAGCAGCAGTACGACGGCGCAGCCAAGCACACCGTCTTCTACCACCACACCCTTGGGCAGTATCTCGAGCACTTCATCGGCCGCGCTGTCGCGTTCAGCGATGTCCGCGGCCCTGACGCAGCTGCCGAAGCGGATGCGTTCAAGCGCTTCAGCTGGGCCTCGACGGGACGATCGAGGGCGAGAAGCGCGAGCTCGAACTGCCAGGCCTCGGCGCGTCTGCGCCCATCGCCGTCGAGACCACCGTGGACTTCCGGAACGAGAATTTCCTCGGGCTCCGGACTGCGGATGCGATGGTGCGCGTCTTCGGCCGCAACGCCTTCGGGGACCGGGTGGGCCTCACGGTTCACGACTTCTCGCTCGATTCGGCCTCTCCCGAGGAGCGCGCAGCGCGGGCCGAGGAGAACACCTCAGCGTTCACGGAGTGGCTGGCCCAGATCTACGCCTGATCTGGACCATTCTCCGTCCCATCGCGAAGACGGTGGTGGAGCCGGTCTCGATCACGAGATTGAGCCGCTTGTAGTGCCGGCCAACGTTCCGTGAGCCCTTCTTGAAGGCTTCGCCCTTGTGGAAGCGCTGGGGCGACGAGGGCCACGCTGTAGATCGGGACGCCCCGCTTGTTGATCCGGGTCCAGAAGCACCGGGTCGGAAAATAGGCAGGGAGCGGTTCGTACCGGCATAGTTAAGCTCTTGGGCTTGCGCTTCTGTCTTGGGCTTGCACTTCTGTGGGTACAGTCACGGCATGAATGCAGCACGGAAACGAACAGGGGCTTGACTTGGCAGGGAACGCGACCTTCCGGCACACCAACACCACGCTGCTTTCGGTGAGCAGTGTCGAAGCTCCGAGGATCGTGAGTTCCACGGATTTCGACCACAAGTTGGCCGCGACCCTGCAGCGGCTGAAGTTCCCGCCCCGGCTGCTTGAGCGTGTTGCGGGCATTACGCACCGTCGATGGTGGGCCGCAGGGACGTCATTCGATGACGCCGCAATCGAAGCGGGCGCGAAGGCACTCGCCGAGGCCGGCGTCGAACCTGCCCAGGTCGGCCTGCTGATCAACACCTCGGTCACGCGGCGCAACCTCGAGCCGTCCGTGGCGGTGAAGATCCACCACCGACTGGGCCTGACGTCGTCGGCCATGAACTTCGACCTCGCCAACGCCTGCCTTGGATTCGTGAACGGCATGATCCTGGCGGCCAACATGATCGACGCGGGGCAGATCAAGTACGCCGTGATCGTCAACGGTGAGGACTCCCAAGCCGTCCAGGAAACCACTCTGGCACGATTGCAGCGGCCCGAGACTACGCGTGAGGAATTCAACCGGGAGTTCGCCACGCTCACGCTGGGATCCGGGGCCGCCGCGGCAGTCCTGGGCCCGGCGGATGCGCATCCCGGAGGTCACCGGCTTCTCGGCGGCGTGATGCGTGCCGGCACTGAGCACCACGAATTGTGCGTGGGGGGCGTCGACGGCATGACCACTGACGCGAAGGGCCTGCTCGACGGTGGCCTCCAGCTCGTCGTCGAAGCCTGGCGCGAAGCCCAGCCAGAGTGGGACTGGGCCGCCATGGACCGCTACGTCACGCATCAGGTCAGCAACGCCCACACCCAGGCGATCATCAAGGCTATTGATCTTGACCCGGACAGGGTCCCGATCACGTTCCCGTACTGGGGCAACGTGGGGCCGGCCTCTCTCCCCATGACGCTTGCGGCCGAGGCGCAGTCGCTCACCGCGGGGGACAGGGTCTTGTGCATGGGCGTCGGCTCCGGGCTGAACACCGGCATGGTGGAAATCGTTTGGTAGGCAGCAACTGGCCGGGGCTCGATCCAGAGTGGTCCCGGACGATCCTCGTCAAGTCCACCTCAGCCGTCGATGCGCCTGGCACAATGCGCCGCTGGCATTTGCTGGACAACGCCGCCCAGCTCTCCCGTCGGGGCCTCGTCCCAAAGGGCACTCTCCTGTGTGTCCATGGCAACCCGACCTGGTCCTATCTCTGGCGGAGGCTGCTGGCCGCAGGATCGGACCCGGCACATCCGTGGCGCGTCATTGCCGTGGACCAACTCGACATGGGCTACTCGGAGCGCACCGGCACCTTCCGGCGTCTGGGCGACCGGATCAATGACCTCGGCGACCTCACCGACGCTCTGGGCGTGGACGGCCCGGTCGTCACGGTGGGCCACGATTGGGGCGGGGTGGTGAGCCTGGGCTGGGCCTTGGCGCACCCGCAGCACCTCGCCGGGGTGGTGCTCACCAACACGGCCGTCCACCAGCCCGTCGGTTCCAAAATTCCGCCCGCCCTGCGGCTCGCCTTGCACCCTGCCGTGCACGGGTGGGGCACGACGACGACGGACGCCTTTCTGCGGGTGACCCACGCCTTGGCGAGGCCTCCACTGCCGTCAGAGATCCGAAGGGCCTACATGGCCCCCTACCGCGGAGCCGATCGGAGGGCCGGGGTGGGGAATTTTGTTGCTGATATTCCGGTGGATGCTTCCCATCCGAGCTTCCGGACCCTCAGCGATGTAGCGGAGGGGGTTCGCGGGCTGAAGGTGCCTGCTCTGATGCTCTGGGGCCCGCGGGATCCCATCTTTTCCGACCGGTACCTCAAGGACCTCATCGGCAGGTTTCCGCACGCCGAAGTGCATCGCTTCGAAGGCGCCGGGCACCTGGTCGCGGAAGACCGGGACATTGCCACACCCCTTTTCGAGTGGCTCGCCGGGCACACCAGTCGCAGTGACTCGCCGACGGCGGAGCCCGCGCCGCGCGCCGGTCAGGGGCAGGCGGCTGAGTCCGAGCCGTCGGGATTCCGGCCCCTCTGGGACCTGCTCGGGGAGCAGGCAGCGAGCCAGTCCGGAGGAGACACCGCCATCACCGAGATGGCGCCGGATGGCACCCCCACCCGCTCGCTCAGCTGGCGGCAGCTGGACCGGAACATCTTTGACCTCGCCGCGGGGCTGCGGGAAGCCGGGGTGGGAAGCGGCAGCCGCGTGAGCCTCATGGTTCCGCCAGGGGTGGATCTGACCGTAGCCCTCTACGCCTGCCTCAGGCTGGGCGCCGTGGTGGTAGTGGCCGACGCCGGATTGGGAACCAAGGGCCTGAGCCGCGCGGTGAAGGGGGCGACGCCTGATTTCCTCATAGGAATCGACAAGGCGCTGGCTGCCGCCCGGGTGCTCGGCTGGCCGGGACGGCGGATCAGCGTCCGGGACCTCCCGCCCGCCGTCGGCCGCGCTCTGGGCGTCGAGACCTCCCTCGCCGCACTGGCCCGGTCTGGGGCTGAACTCGGCACAGAGTGCCCAATGCCGAATGTGGACCCGAGTGCCCCAGCGGCCGTTCTGTTCACCTCCGGCTCCACCGGCCCTGCAAAGGGCGTGCTCTACACCCATCTGCAGCTGGCCGCGATGCGGGACACGGTGGCCAAGACGTTCGGGATCTTTCCCGGCGCCCGGCTGGTGGCGGGCTTCGCCCCGTTCGCCCTGCTGGGCCCCGCGCTCGGAGCGGTTTCGGTGACGCCGGCCATGGACGTCACGGCGCCCCGCACCCTGACGGCCCGCGCGCTCGCGGACGCCGCCGCGGCGATCGACGCCACCGTGGTCTTCGCCTCGCCCGCTGCTCTGCGGAACGTCCTCGCCACGCGCGATGGCCTGAGCGAGGTGGGGCATAGAGCACTGCAACGCGTCGAGTTGCTGCTGTCCGCCGGGGCGCCCGTCCCGGAACCGCTTCTGGCGGAGGTGCAGCGGCTGCTGCCGCGGGCCACGCTGCATACCCCCTACGGCATGACTGAGGCGCTGCCGGTCACGGATGTCAGCCTCGAAGAAATACAGGCGGCAGATGCCGAGGCTGCTGCCGGGACCGTGGCGGGAGCGGGCAACGGCGTGTGCGTGGGAAGGCCAGTGCATGGCGCCCGTGTCGCCGTCGTCCCCTTGGCCGCCGACGGCACCGCACCCGGGACTCATCCCGTGACGGACGCCGGCGTGACCGGTGAGATTCTGGTGAGCGCCCCACACGTCAAGGAAGCGTACGACAGGCTCTGGCTGACCCAGCGGGGGAGCAGCAGTCTGCCCGGCTGGCACCGCACTGGCGACGTGGGGCACTTCGACGCCGCTGGCCGCCTATGGGTGGAGGGACGTCTCGCCCATGTCGTGACGGCGCCCGGTGCTGTCGTGACCCCGGTCGGCCCCGAACAGGCCATCGAACGCCTGGCCTGCGTCCGGTTGGCCGCCATCACGGGAGTCGGACCGGCAGGGACGCAGGCCGTCGTCGCCGTCGTCGAGACCCTGCCTCCCGCCCGAAAGGCCGGGCCCGCTGCCCCCCAGCTCGCCGGGCGCGTCCGCTCGGCGGCCCTCGAGGCTGGCGTCGAGGTCTCCGCTGTGCTCGTGGTCCCCGCACAGCCGACCGACATCCGGCACAACGCCAAGATCGACAGGACCCGCCTGTCCCGCTGGGCTTCACGGGTCCTGGCCGGCGGCCGTCCGGGAGAGCCATGAGGGTCCTCGTCACCGGCGCGAGCGGGTTGCTCGGGCGGGAAGTGGCCGGCCTTCTGGTCCGTCAGGGCCATGCCGTGACGACGTTCCAGCGGCGCCCATCAGGAGTCGACGGCGCTGCTGACTTCTGTGGGTCCGTCACGGACGATGAAGCGGTCCGGGCGGCGGTCCAAGGCGCAGAAGGAATCATCCACCTGGCGGCGAAGGTTTCCTTCACTGGCCGTGCCGCAGAGTTCGACGAAGTGAACGTCGAAGGGACCCACCGGCTGCTCCGCTGCGCCCGCGGAGCCGGGGTGCGGGACTTCGTGTTCGTCTCCTCCCCGTCCGTGGCCAACTCGGGCGCTGCCATTGCCGGGCTGGGCGCGCAGCCAGCTGACCCGCAGCGGGCGCACGGCGACTACTCCCGCACGAAGGCGGAGGCCGAGTTGCTCGCGCTGGCGGAGGACACGCCGGAATTCCGGGTCGTCGCCGTCCGCCCCCACATCGTGTGGGGCCCCGGCGACACGCAGCTGGTGGAACGGGTCCTGGAGCGCGCCCGCCGTCGTCGTCTGCCCCTGCTCGACGCGGGTGCGGCCCTCATCGACACCACTTACGTGGACAATGCCGCCTCGGCCATCGTCGCCGCGCTGCACCGCATGGAACACATCCACGGTAGGGCTCTCGTGGTGAGCAACGGAGAGCCCCGGCCTGTCGGCGAGTTACTTGCAGGCATCTGCGCTGCAGGTGGCGCCCCCGCGCCGTCGTGGTCTGTGCCGGGTGGGGTGGCACGGGCCGCGGGTGCGGTGGTGGAGAGGCTCTGGACCTGGGCCGGGCGGAAAGAGGAGCCGCCCATGACCAAGTTCCTTGCCGAGCAGCTCTCCACCGCCCACTGGTTCGACCAGCGCGAGACCCGCGAGCTCCTCGACTGGGTGCCCGCGGTCTCGCTCGACGATGGACTGGCGAGACTTGCTGAGTACTACGGTTCCCGCAATCCGCACCTCCGCGACGTCTGAACGCCGATGACGGGGGAGCGCCGATCCTGAAGAGCGGGTCAGGGGGTGCGGTCCTCGACCGTGCAGGCCCTGCTTGCGCCCGCCTCGCTCGCTCCGTCACTTCCGCAGGGTTGGGCCCGCTCGCGCCGTCACGTCTGCAGGGTCGGGTCCGCTTGCGCCGTCAGGTCTGCAGGGTTGGGCCCGCTCGCGCCGTCACGTCTGCAGGGTGGGGCCCGCTCGCGCCGTCACGTCTGCAGGGTTGGGCCCGCTCGCGCCGTCACGTCTGCAGGGTTGGGCCCGCTCGCGCCGTCACGTCCGCAGGGTCCACTCGCCGTCGCCGGATTCCGACCGTCTTTGACTGCCCGATCCGCCCTTGCACAGGCGTGTCGGGCACCAAACGCTGTGAGGCTCGGTATGGCTGGTCCGGGACCGGCTGGCAGGGTAGAAGCTGGTCGTCTTCCCCCGGGCTGTGACTCAATCAAACGCTGGCCCCCCGTGGGCCCTTCCTAGTGAATTGTCCAGTCCGGGGGTTGGCAGCCGGCGCCGCCCGGCCCACACCGAATGGCTTGATCAGAAGACTGCCCAGCCCTGGGCTGTGGCCCATCACAGTAATGCCTCGGAGTGACCTTCACCCGGGCCGACGCCGGCCGCGACGCGGCCCGAAGCATCTGCCCGTCAAGAGGAAGGAAACCCGTGGCCGCGATGACCACTGTCGCACAGTCCCGCCCGTTCGTCATCGGCGTGGACACCCACGCCCGCACCCACACCCTCGCGGTGCTCCGCGCGGCGACCGGGGAGCAGCTCGGCTGCCAGCAGTTCCCCGCCACGGCCGCGGGCATGCGCCGGGCCATGGACTGGGCAGCCCGCCGGACCGGCGGCGACGCGGACACGCTGTGGGTGATCGAGGGGACGGGCAGCTACGGAGCCCAGCTCAGCGGGGCCGTCACAGACGCCGGCTTCGAAGTCGTGGAGGCCCCGAGGGGCTATATGCGCTCACGGACCACCACGGGCAAGTCTGACCCGCTCGATGCGGCAGCGATCGCCGCGGCCGCCCTCCCGCTTGATGAGGACCGCCTGCGCATCCCACGCCAGGACGACGGCGCGCGCGCAGCCCTTAGGGTGCTCGTCGCGGCCCGCGAGCAGATGACGCTCGAGCGCACGGCCAAGGTCAACGCCCTCACCGCCCTGGTCCGGACCGTGGACCTCGGCCTCGACGCCCGCCGCCCGCTCTCGGGCACCCAGATCACCGAGACCGCCGGGTGGCGGGCACGGGCGGAAGACATCGCCACGGCCACCGCACGCACCGAGGCCGTCCGGCTGGCCAAGCGCATCACCGCCCTCCATACGGAGCTCAAGCAGAACCAAGGACGCATCACAGAACTGCTCCGGGCCAGCCCAGCGGCAGCGCTGCTGGAGGAGACCGGCATCGGGCCAGTCACCGCCGCAGTGGCCTACATTGTCTGGTCCCACCTCGGCCGGGTCCGCTCCGAGGCCGCCTTCGCCGCCCTCGCCGGCGTCAGCCCCATCCCAGCATCGTCAGGGAACACTGTCCGGCACCGGCTCAACCGGGGAGGCGACAGGCGCCTCAACCGCGCGCTTCACATGGCGATCATCACCAGAATGGCCCACGACCCCGACACGCGGGCCTACGCCGAGCGGCGCACCGCAGAGGGAAAGACCCCACGCGAGATCCGCCGCTGCCTCAAGCGCTACCTCGCCCGACACCTCTACCGCACACTCAACGCACTCCACCAACACCCGGTCACAACAGCAGCTTGACAGACATAGAAGATTCGCAGGTGCGGTCGTCAATCATGGTCGGGAACTCCGCCGGTCATCGGCACGCGTGTGCTGCCGGGATGGTTGCGGCGTCATATCCGCGTGGCCACGCCCCCAGACGTCGTCGACGGACCCTGCGGAGGTGACGGCGTGATGGGGAGGGGCCTGCGCGTCGTTGTGGGGGACCGTGCGGAGGTGACGGTGTGATGGGGAGGGGCCTGCGCGTCGTTGTGGGGGGACCGTGCGGAGGTGACGGTGTGATGGGGAGGGGCCTGCGCGTCGTTGTGGGGGACCGTGCGGAGGTGACGGTGTGATGGGGGGCGGCTGCGCGTCGTTGTGGGGGGACCGTGCGGAGGTGACGGCGTGATGGGGGGGCGGCTGCGCGTCGTTGTGGGGGGACCGTGCGGGACGGTGTGATGGGGGGCGGCTGCGCGTCGTTGTGGGGGGACCGTGCGGAGGTGACGGCGTGATGGGGGGGGCGGCTGCGCGTCGTTGTGGGGGGACCGTGCGGAGGTGACGGCGTGATGGGGGGCGGCCGCGCGTCGTCGTCGACGGACCCTGCGGAGGTGACGGCGTGATGGGGAGGGGCCTGCTCGTCGTTGTGGGGGACTGTGCGGAGGTGACGGCGTGATGGGGGGGGGGCGGCCGCGCGTCGTCGTCGACGGACCCTGCGAAGGTGACGGCGTGATGGGGAGCTGCCGGCTACAGGAACGTCAGGCGGGCCGCCTCCTGCTTGCCTTGGGCGAAACCGGCGCGGGCCGCAGGGATACGGGTCGCGGGATCCATCTGGTTCGTACCCATGGCAGCGACGGAATCAGGGTCCGGCGTGATCACTTCCACGTGGCTGCCCTGCCGCCGCAGGGCCTCGACCTGGCTCGGCAAGTCTGTGCCCCATTCCGGTGATCTGCGCAGGCCTTCGAACTGTCCTTCCGGCAGGGGCCCGGTCCGTCCGCCGAACGGCGAGAGCACGACGACGTTCGCATAGCCCGATGCAAGGTCAGCGTTTTCGGTGGAGCGCACGCCGCCGTTGATGTAGTGGGTGCCGTCAATGCTGTGCGTGGGGCCGAGGCCTGGCATCGCCGTGCTCGCGGTGATGGCGTCCACCAGCTCAACGCCGGAGTTGCGGTCGAAGGCAACCAGCTCGCCGGTATGGGCGTTCACGGCGACCACGATCATCGGGCTGTCCGGCCACTCGGGGCGCGGCAACCTTGAAGCGACAAGTGCGCGCCGCTTTCCCCGGTCCGAGCCGAATTTGGCGTCGCTCTCGAGACCGAATGCGCCCATGGCGCGCTGCAGGTCTGTCGCCGAGGTGGCGGCGGCGCCGATGGCGCGCAGCCGCTCAAACGCGGTTTCCATCGAAAGGGACGACGGCGCCGCCCGGGTCTGCCCGACCGGCCGAGCTGACGTGGACAGCACCGAAGCCAACAGCTCGGCGGGCGGTATCCCGCTGCGCACGTGAGCTGCGGCGGTGGCCCCCGAGGAGGTGCCGATGACCAGATCCGCGGCCTTCGTCAGATCGACGCCGGCTTCGGCAAGGCCAGCGACTATCCCGATGACCCATGCATTTCCAGCCGCTCCACCACCTCCGAGGACAAGGGCGACGCCGCGCGACGGCGGCGCGGGGCGCGCCGAGTCCGGCGTGACGGATGGGCCGGTGCCCCTGGTGGGCGGGAGCGATTCGTGAAATTGCGACAAGGTCCGGTCCCCGATTATCCCGTAGCTTCTTCCGCTTCCTGGTTCCTGGCCTCATCGAGATACGCATACGCAGTGACCCGGGAGATGCCGAGGCGGGCGGCGATGCTTTCGACGCCCTTTCTCATCTGCAGCACTCCCTGCTGGTCCAGTTTGGTGAGCACCGCGATCCTGTCGTCGCGGCTCATCTGGTCCACGGGCTTGCCGATCTCTCTGATCGCCTCAGTGACCATCGCGTCCATCACGGCCACGAGATCGCGTCCGAAGAATTCGTTCGGCTGCTCGGGGACATCCGCCGAAGCCTCGCCCAACAACCCGTCGAGCAGGCCCCGCATTCGCTGGATTGTGCTGACATCGAAGTTGACGCACAGGGCCGCAATGATGCGTCCGGCCGAGTTTCGAAAGTACACGGACGAGCAACGCAATTGGCGTCCGTCGCTCGTCAGCCCTCGATAGCCGAAGGCGTTGTGGTCGGCTCCCTGGTCGTGAAGCACGCTCGCCCCGAGGCTGCTAGAGGGGCCTCCCACTTCACGTCCGGTGACATGCCCGTTCTCGATTGCCGCAATGGTGTGGCCGAGGTCGGGGTCTGGTGCCGATAGGTCGTGCAGTACGACCTCGCAGCCCGGGCCCACTGCGGCCGCCACTGCATGAATGACGGGGCGGAACACCGCGAGGATCTCGTCCACTGACTCGTAGGTCCCCATACGGGCAAGCGCGTCCAAGGACGGCTGGGACAGACTCGCGGTCATGATGCTCCCCTCACTCAAAGGACAATGCTACGAGCCACATGGCCATAGACAAACCGTACGGCTCATAGACATACTGTTCAAGTGGGTGCTAGCTTACCGATCGGACTTGCGGGCCGGCAGGGCAGCCGGAATCAAAGCAGCACCGAAATCTGGACCTAGGGTAAGGAGGCTCTTGTGGTACGGACAGAGCAGGAACAACAGGCGTCGTGGAGAACGGCTATTCCGTGGAAGCAGCGCCGCGTCGTTGCGGGCGGCGCCATCGGCACGCTCATGGAGTACTTCGACTACTACCTTTACGGCCTCGCATCGGCCACCGTCTTTCCCACGGTGTTCTTCCCCAATAGCAATCCGATTGTCGGAACGCTCTCGTCCTTCGCGAGCTTTGCCTTCGGATTTCTGCTCCGCCCGATTGGCGGGCTCGTCTTCGGCCACATCGGCGATCGCATGGGCCGCAAGACGACTCTGATGATCACCGTCGTCGGAATGGGAATTTCCACGGCCGCTATCGGCCTCATTCCCTCTGCTGCTGCAATTGGCATTGCCGCACCTATCCTGCTGCTCTTCTTCCGGATGCTCCAGGGCCTCTTCGTCGGCGGTGAGATGGGAGGCGCGGCGGCGCTCGTCGTCGAGCACGCCCCTGCAGGTCGGCGTGGACTCTTCGGAGCCCTGCTGATCAGCGGTGCCGGTGTCGCCAACGTCGCTTCCGCCGGTCTCATGGCCGCCTTCGGCGCAGGTTCCCACTCGTTCTTCATCACGTGGGGCTGGCGAATTCCCTTCGTGTTCGCTCTGGTCCTCGCCATCATCGCCGTGGTTCTCCGTTCCAAGCTGGACGAATCCGAGGAGTTCAAGGACCTTGCCGCAGCGCGCGCGCAGAACCAGGAAAAGGGCAAGTCCCCGCTGAAGGAAGTGTTCCGCCACCCGAAGAACGCAATTCTCGGGATTCTGATCGGCTTGCCGCAGAGCATCGCCGGCTACCTCGTGCTGACCTTCGGCCTCGCCTTTATGGTTTCCAAGGGAACGCAGGCGCAGGTGGGCTTCATCGGCACGATGATCGTCGGCGTCCTGCAGATTTTCGCGGCCCCACTTTGGGGGAGCCTCTCGGACAAGATCGGGCGCCGCAAGACCTACATCGGCGCGTGCATTGCCTTTGCCCTCCTGATCTACCCCGCGTTCGCGCTGTACGGAACTGAGTCCGCGGTGCTTATCTGGCTTGGCATGATCATTGGATTCGTGATTCCCGGCGTGGCAATGCAGGGCACCCTTCAGACAATGCTCGTCGAGATGTTCGACGTCGAGGCCCGCACCACGGGCGTCAATATCGGCTACCAGATCTCGAACACCATCGGCGGCGGCTTCGCGCCCCTCATCGCGACCGCTCTCTCCGCGGCCTTCGGCAGCGTGTGGCCCGTAATCATCTACGCCGCCGCGATTGCGCTCATCGGCATTATCGGCACGGCATACGCTTCGCTCCGACCGGATGTCGAGAACGCGGGCAGGCTGTACGAGCTGAAGTGACTCCACGGATTTCCCCATCAGCCCAACAATTCGAAAAGGAACAATTCATGAACGTCACGACCAAGACCGCTGTCCACACCACGAACGCTCCCCAGCCTGCCGGTCCCTACAGCCAGGGAATTGAGGCGAACGGGTTCTTCTACACCGCCGGATTCGGGCCGCAGAACCCGGCCACCGGTGCCGTTTCGGACAATGTGGCCGAGCAGACCCGGCAGGTGCTGCGCAATGTGCAGGCCGTCCTCGCCGAGCGCGGCCTCACGATGGACGACTGCGTGAAGACCACCGTGCATTTGGCCGATCTGGCGGACTTCGCTGAATTCAACGAAGCGTACAAGGAGTTCTTCTCAGAGCCCTTCCCCGTCCGCACCACGGTCGGCTCGCAGCTCGCGAACATCCTCGTCGAGATCGACGTCGTCGCCGCTCTGCCTGACGGCAAGTGAGCATGCTTCGGCTGGACGAGCTGGGCAGCGAGCGGCTATCCCCGCGTGACAAGGGGATTCCAGCCCGCGCGTTCGGCATGACAGTGGACGAGTTCCTCGCAAGCGAGCCGAGACTCTCGGAGTTCTGGACTCCTCTTGTGGCCCTCGACAATGAGGCGATCCAGAACAATCTCCGCGTGATGGCCGAGTGGAGCGCATCCCATGGTCTCGAGCTGATGCCGCACGGCAAGACCACCATGGCACCCGCGCTCTGGCAGAGGCAGCTCGAGGCCGGAAGCCTCGGCATCACCCTCGCCACGATGGGGCAGGTTCGCACGGCGCGCACTTTCGGGCTCAACTCGATCATGCTCGCCAACGCCGTCGTCGACGAGCGCTCCCTGCACTACCTCGCCGGCGAGCTCGTGAACCCCGAGTTCCGCTTCGTCTGCTGGGCCGACTCCGTCGCGACCATCGACGAGATGGAGCGCACGCTCCGAGCGGCCGGGACCCCTCGACCTGTCGACGTCTGTGTCGAGTTGGGAGCGGAAGGCGGGCGCACCGGCGCTCGTAGCCTCGGGGAGGCGATCGAAGTCGCAAAGCGGGCGGCGGCGTCCGACGTCGTCCGTCTCGCCGGCGTCGCCGGATACGAGGGTTCCCTTGCGCACGACCGAGCCGAGGCCTCGCTGGCCGCCGTACGCTCCTATCTTCAGGGACAGGTCGAGCTGCACGAATCCCTGGGCGAGCTCTACGACGACGAGGGTGACATCTACGTCACCGCCGGCGGGAGCGCCTACTTCGACGTCGTGGCGGAGGTCTACGCCGAGGCGATGGCGGCTGATTCGCGAACACTGTGGACCTTGCGCAGCGGCGCCTACATCACGCACGACGACGGGTTCTACCGTCATGTCTCTCCCTTGGACGAGGCGGGGGATCAGGCGGCAGGCTCCGCGGCGTCCGCCCGGCTCCGCTCGGCGATGCGGGGACTTGCCCGAGTGGTTTCGCACCCAGAGCCGGGGCTGGCACTGCTCGACGGCGGCAAGAGGGACTTCCCGTTCGACGAGGGGCTCCCGATCCCGCGGCAGACCGCGCCCGATCTGGGCGGCGAGTGGTCGGCTCTCGAGGACGCGTCGATCCGTGCAATGAACGACCAGCACAGCTATCTGGGCCTCGGGGGCCAGGACGTCCAACTCGGTTCCGTCGTCGCTCTGGGTCTCTCGCACCCGTGCACGACGTTCGACAAGTGGCATTACCTGCCGGTCGTGGCATCGCAGGACGACGACCGCGTCGTCGACCTCGTTCGGACCTTCTTCTGACGGACGGCAGCACCCGTGAACAGTACTCGTGAACCAATGGCCAGCACGCAGGAAAGGGCCCCCGAATGCGCTTGGTGATGCACGGCGGGACCGTCGTCGACTCGGAGGAGATGCGCCGCGCTGATGTGGCGATCGAAGGTGAGGCCATCACCGAGGTCGGCGAGATTCCTGTGGGACCGGATGACCGCGTGATCGATTGCCGGGGGCGTTATGTGCTGCCTGGATTCGTCGATACCCATTCGCACGCCGACGGACTTGTCGAAGACGAGTCCGTGCAGCGCTCCCTGCTCAAGCAGGGAGTGACGACGGCGATCGCCGGGCAGGACGGCGTTTCCTTCGCCCCGGGGGATGGGGCGTATGCGAGCGAGTACTTCGCTGCCATCAACGGCGCGCATCCGACTTACGCCGGAGGAGGTGTCGCGGCGTACCTCGCTGGCGTCGACGGGCGATCACGCGTCAACTTCGCCTATCTGGTTCCGGCAGGAACCGTGCGGTGGGAGGTGTGCGGGCGTTCGAAGACTCCGGCAGATGCGGTGCAGCGTGCAGCGATGGTGGACCTCGTCGAGGAGGGCATGCGCGAGGGGGCCGTCGGCCTCTCCACCGGCCTCGACTACGTTCCGGGCCTCTTCGCGAGCACCGACGAGATTGCCGCGCTGTGCGCGCCGGTCGCCTCGGTCGGCGGCGTCTACGTCACGCACATGCGAGGCGGATACGAGGCCAATTCCGCCGCTGGCGTCGAGGAGATTGCCCGGATCAGCGCGCTGTCCGGCGCCCGAGTCCACATCTCGCACTTCCACGCCCAGGCCCACATCGTCCAGGACCAGCTCGAGGCCCTCGCGCGCTCCGGCGTCGACGCCACCTTCGACGCCTACCCCTACACGCGTGGCTGCACTCTGCTCGGCATGCCCCTGCTTCCGCCGGAACTCGCCGTGCTCCCGGCCGATGCGGTCGTCGAAGCCCTCGAGGACCCCCACGAACGGGTGCGCCTGCGACGCGAGTGGTTCCCCGCCGTCGAGCGCAACGCAAGCCTCGGCCCCGAGTGGCCCTCGATGATCACCCTTGCGCACATCGCCGCGCCCGGATTCGCCTGGGCGCACGGTCTCACCCTCGAGGCGGCGGCGGCAAAGGCTGGCACGGATCCGGTGGAGACCGCGCTCGACCTACTGGCGGCCTCCCGACTGCAGGTCAACGCCGTCATGGCTGTTCGGCACGAACGCAAGGTGGCTGAACTCGCACGCATCTTCTCGAATCCCGGCCACATGGGGGGCTCCGACGGCATCTTCATCGGGGCCCATCCGCATCCCCGGGCCCGTGGCACCTTCGCTCGGTACCTGCGCGAATACGTGCGGGAAACTGCGACGTGGTCGTGGCCCGAGGCGGTGCGACACCTTTCGGCGGCACCCGCTGCTCGCTTCGGTCTTGGCCGACGAGGCCGCGTGGCCACGGGCTGGACAGCCGACCTCATCGTCGTCGACCCCGAGACTGTGCGCGACACCGCCACCTATGAAAGGCCGCTGGGTGAGGCCGTGGGCATCGACGACGTCGTGGTGGCGGGCGAGCCCGTCCTGACTGGTGGCGCGCTCGGGGGGAGGACGCCGGGACGCGGTCTCAGGCGTCAGGCCGCCGCGCCGCCCTTGGCACAGTCCGCTCGCTCGCCCGAGTCTGCGGGGGAGTAGCCGTGGTCTCGCGCGAAAGCCTCCTCGCGTTCGTGGAAGCGAAGCTGGCGTACGAAATCGACGCCGTCGCCGCTCACCGAGCCCAGGCAGACGGCACCGCGCTCATCGTCGACACCCGCAAGCAGCTCTCGTGGGACCACGGCCACATAGCCGGCGCCCTGCACCTGCCCAAGGACGCGAGCCTCGCGGCTCTGCCGCTCGGCCGCCCCCTCATCGTCTACGGGTGGGGGCCGGGCTGCAACGGGGCAACAGTGGCCGCGCGTCGCCTGCTCGCCGAGGGATTCGAAGTCCGCGAACTGATCGGTGGCTACGAATACTGGGCAAGGAACGGATTTCCCGTGGAGCGCGGTGGCTCGGTCGTTCAGCAGCCCGCCGATCCCCTCGTCACCGCCGATTCGAATTCCCTTTCCCGAAGGGCGGCCGCACCAATATCCGATTGACCCCTATCGCATGACGGGCGGTTACCACCCAGAATCAGGACCCCAAGACGGCTCTGAGCTCCGCGAGATCCCAGCTGGAACAGGTGTACAACACCCAGGTCAAACCGAATCTCCAATAGTTCCGGGGCTAGCGCTGGGGCGGTGGCTGGCAGCGCGGGCAGAAGTAGATATCCCGCTCTGAGACACCGCCCTCGCCGAGCACGTCGTGCTGGATCCTCGTGTGGCACCTTCGGCACGGCTGCCCCGCTCGCCCATAGACCCACGAATCGCCCCGCGGGCCGAATCCGCCCGTCGTATTCCGGGACCCCCGGTTGCGGTTGACCTCAAGCAGCCGCTGGGCCTTCGCCACGAGCTCGCTCAGATCCGGAACCCCGGAGACAGGGGTGGCCGGGTGGACACGGGCGAGGAAGCACACCTCGTTCCGGTAGATGTTGCCGATCCCAGCGAGGTTTCGTTGGTCGAGGAGCGCGAGGCCGATGGGCCTGTCTTGCTCGGCGCGCAGGTTCGCCTCGGCAAGGGCGGGGTCCCAGTCAGCGCCGAGGAGGTCGGGACCGAGATGGCCGACGACGGTCTGCTCGTCCGCGGTCGGGATCACCTCGAGCACGCCGAGGGAAAAGCCGACGGCGCTCGTGCCGTCCTCAGCGCGAAGCACGACGCGGGCGGTGTGAGCTGGCTTCCGCCATCGCTCACCTGCGGCGTAGATCTGCCAGCTTCCCTCCATCTTGAGATGCGAATGGATGCTGAGCGGCGCGGAGCCCGCGCTCGGATCGGCGTCTTCCGGCGGGCAGAGCCGGTGGAGCAGATGCTTCCCTCGAGAGACGACGTCGAGGACGGTCCAGCCCGCGAGGTCAAGGGTCGCGAACGAGGGCACGCGGAAATCGGTCTGTGCGAGGCGCTTCCCCGCGAGGGCTGCGTGCATGCGGCTTGCCGCCTGCCACACGTTGTCGCCTTCAGGCACGGATCCGCACCCCTCGCGGCGTCGAGTAGGCGCCTGCGGCCGTGAGCGCGTGGGCCAATGCAGTGTCAAGGAGGTCCCGGCCGTTGACCTTCTCCATGACGAGCTTGTCCACCGCCCCCGAGCGCACGACGCCGACAAGCGCCGTAGCCGCGGGATTCAGCACCTCGTCGTCGTCCGTGAAGGCGAGCAGCGTCTTGCCGCCGCGCTCGATATAGAGGACCAGTGCGCCGTCGACCGTCACGACGAGCGCGCCCGCCTTGCGACCCGGCCGGTGGCCGGTCGCGGCGTCGGGCACGTCCGGCCACGCGAGCGCCGCCCCGTAAGGGTTCGCCGGGTCTGTGGCGGCGAGGGCCAGGGCCGTCCGCGGCGCGGACGACTCCAGATCGACGGTCGAGCTTTCGTCGCGCACGTAGGAGCGCAGGCGGTCAATGGTCGCGGGCACCGCGAACTGCGCAGCGCCGAGTCGGTCGACGAAGTATCCCCGGCGGCACTTGCCTGCCTCCTCGAGCCGGGAGAGCACCTTGTACAGGAGGCCGAACCCACCGGGAACCTCCTCGGACATGACCGAGCCGCGGGTGAGGACGCCATAGCGGTCCATGAGCAACTCGGCGAGGGCGTGTGCTTTGACGGTCGGGTCGAGCTCGACCTGCCGGACGGCGGCCCAACGCCCCGCCGCCATGGGCGGCGCAGCGGACGACGGCGCGTCGAAGCCCAAGCCTGTCACCGCGCCGAGGCGCCCAACCCGGGGGAGCCGGCCACCGCGCAGGGCTGAACTTCCGACCGCTCCGCGGCCGCCGCCGTAAGTGCGGGCCCGCGGCGTGCGGGACGGCTGCCGATGGGCCGTGTGGCCGGCGTCGAGCATCGCGCGGACCGGGGCGAAGGTGTCTCCCGTGACGCGGCCCGCCCAGACCAGATCCCAGAGCGCATGCACTGCGGCTTCGTCGGTGAGCACTGAATCCATGCCTCCGCCAGCCTCGGCGATCTGACGGAAGAAGTAGCCGCCCCCGCCCCCGAGGAAGTCGAGGATGCGCTGCTGAACGTCGTCGGGTGTGAAGTCGGGGTCCGGCGCGAGCGTCAGGGGCGCGGAATCGGCGAGGTGCAGACTTACCCAGCCGTCGTTGCCGGGCAGTGCTCCCGTGCCCGTCCAGAGGATTTCGCCACTCGCCATGAGTTCGTCGAGCAGCGCGGGCGAATAGTCCGAGATCCGGCTGCGCAGCACGAGCGATTCCCACGCGCTTGCGGGGACCGGCACGCCGGCGAGTTGGTCGACCACGGTCAGGACGCCGTCGTGCCCCCGGAGCGAACCGCGAGGTCCGCCGCCTTCGCTCCCGACGTGCTGCCAAGCGGCCAGGAAGCGGGCGAAGGCGGGCTGGTCGACGGGTTCGACGTCGGCCCGCAGCGCCGCGAGCGAGCGGCGCCGGATCCTGCGCAGCACCTCCGCGTCGCACCATTCCACGGGGCTTCCGGCGGTGGGAGCATCGCCGCTCGTGGGACGGAAGGTCCCTTCGATGACCCGCCCATCGGCCGCCAACCGCTTGAGCGTGCCGTGCACGACGGCGACCCCAAGCCCAAGCCGCGCGGCCGCTTCCCCAGCAGTGAATGGGCCATGAGTGCGCGCATACCGCCCGACAAGATCCCCCAACGGATCGGCCACAGGCTCAATAAAGGCGAGCGGCACTCCAATGGGCAGGGGAACGCCGAGGGCATCCCGCAACCGAGAGGCATCCTCGATGGCGGCATAACGCTCAACTCCAGCAATAGAGACCACAAGAGCCCGCTTGCTAGCCACAAGCTCCTCGAGGTGCCGCGCGCTCTCGGAGAGATGCGCGCTATCCTCGCCGGAGACCCGAAGGCGAGCAGCAACCTCCTCGGAGGATAAGGGCCCCAAGAGCCGCAGCAGATCCGCCGCACCCTCGAGCCCGGACAACTTCCGATCTTCCGCAACCCGCTGCAGCTCCCGTTCGGTCTGCTCGATGATCCGCGCGTCGAGGAGTTCGCTCAGCTCGGCCCGGCCGAGGAGTTCGTTGAGCAGGGTCGAGTCCAGGGAGAGCGCGGCGGCCCGGCGTTCAGCGAGGGGCGAATCGCCTTCGTAGAGGAACTGGGCCACGTAGCCGAACAGGAGGGAGCGCGCGAACGGGGAGGGCTGCTGGGTTGTGGTCTCGACGAGCCGCAGCTCGCGGCGCTGCATCGCGGCAGCGACGTCCTTGAGGGCAGGAAGGTCGTACACGTCCTGGAGGCATTCGCGGACGGCCTCGAGGATGATGGGGAACTGCGGGAACTTCTTCGCGACGTCGAGCAGTTGGGACGCGCGCTGGCGCTGCTGCCACAGCGGCTGCCGCTTGGCGGGGTTCTGCCGGGGGAGGAGCAGGGCGCGGGCGGCGCACTCGCGGAACCGGGCCGCGAAGAGTGCGGAACCGCCGACCTCGCCCGTCACGATCCCCTCGATCTCCTCGGGTTCGAAGACGAACAGCTCCGCGCCCGGGGGCTCGTCCTCCATCATGGGCACGCGCAGGACGATCCCGTCGTCGGCCGCCATTGCGGACCCATCGATCCCGTACCGCTGGCTCAGCCGCTGACCCACGGCTAGCGCCCACGGCGCGTGCACGGGCATGCCGAAGGGGGAGTGCAGCACGACCCGCCAGTCGCCGAGCTCGTCCTGGAAGCGTTCGACGACGAGCGTCCGGTCGCTCGGGACCACCGACGTCGCCTGCTTCTGCTCGTCGAGGTACTGCACGAGATTTCCCGCAGCGAACGCGTCGAGCCCCGCGGCCTCGATGCGCTCGAGAGCGCGCTCGCGGTCCGCGCCGGAGACTTCACGCTGAAATGCGCCGAGGGCACGGCCGAGCTCGACGGGCCGCCCCACGCCGTCGCCCTTCCAGAAGGGAAGCTTGCCCGGCTGGCCGAAAGCGGGGGAGACGAGGACCCGGTCGTGGGTGATGTCCTCGATCTTCCAGCTCGTCGCTCCGAGCGCGAAAACGTCGCCGACGCGCGACTCGTAGACCATCTCCTCGTCGAGCTCGCCGACCCGACGGCCGCCCCGCGCTGCCTCGCGCGCGGACCCCTCGACCTCCGACCCCACGATGTAGACACCGAACAGGCCGCGGTCGGGGATCGTTCCGCCGGACGTCACGGCGAGCCGCTGGGCGCCGGGCCGCCCCTCGATGGTGCCCTCTTCCCGATCCCACACGATGCGTGGTCGGAGCTCGGCGAACTCGTCGCTCGGGTACTTGCCGGAGAGGAGGTCGAGAGTCGCTTCGAAGGCCGAGCGCGGCAAAGTCGAGAAAGGCGCGGAACGGCGGACGACGTCGAACCACTCCTCGACGTCGACCGGGCCCAGAGCGGTGGCGGCCACGGTCTGCTGGGCGAGGATGTCGAGAGGATTCGCCGGGATACGCAGCGCCTCGATCTGCCCGGCGAGCATGCGTTCGACCGTGATCGCGGTGTGGACGAGGTCGGCGCGGTGCTTGGGGAACAGGACGCCCTGGCTCACCTCGCCCACCTGGTGCCCCGCGCGCCCCACACGTTGGAGACCCGAGGCGACAGACGGCGGCGACTCGACTTGGATCACGAGGTCCACGAGCCCCATGTCGATGCCGAGCTCGAGGCTGCTCGTCGCGACGACGCAGCGCAGCCTGCCGGACTTGAGGTCATCCTCGATCTGGGCCCGCTGCTCCTTCGACACTGAACCGTGGTGCGCGCGAGCCAGGACCGGGTCCGCCCCCGCTGTCTGTCCGGCCTGCGCCATCATCTCGGCCGGGGTGCGGGACGTCGCCGCGACCGGCGGGTCCGGCTGCTGCACCGGTTCGTCCCACACGCTCGGCTGCAGCCGCTCGGCGTAGATCTCGTTGAGGCGCCCGGTGAGCCGTTCGGCCAGGCGCCGCGAATTCGAGAAGACGATCGTCGAGCGGTTGGCGAGGACCAGATCGACAATCTTCTCCTCCACATGCGGCCAGATCGAGGCCTGCGGCTGGAGGCCACTCGCAGGCCCCGTGTCGTTGGCGGCCGCTGCGCCCTGCAGATCGCTCATGTCCTCGACGGGCACCGTCACGGTGAGCTCCCACGTCTTCGCCGCAGGCGGCGCGACGATCTCGCATGGCGCCTGCCCCGCGAGGAACTGCGCGACCAGCTCGCGCGGCTCGACTGTCGCCGAGAGCCCGATGCGCTGCGCGGGCTTCGGCAACAGTGCGTCGAGGCGCTCGAGAGAGACAGCGAGATGAGCACCGCGCTTCGTGCCCGCGACGGCGTGCACCTCGTCCACGATCACCGTCTGGACCTCGCTCAGCGTCTCCCGCGCCTGGGATGTGAGCATCAGATAGAGGGACTCCGGCGTCGTGATGAGGATGTCCGGCGGGTTGCTCAACAGGGCGCGGCGGTCCGACGCTGGAGTGTCCCCCGAACGCACGCCGACACTCACCTCGGGCACGGGGAAGCCGAGGCGCCGCGCGCTCTGGGAGATGCCGATGAGAGGCGCTCGGAGGTTGCGTTCGACGTCGACGCCGAGCGCCTTGAGCGGCGAAATGTACAGCACCTTTGTGAGGTTTTTGGGCCCGCCGCTCTTGCCCCGACGACGGCGGGGACGCGCCATGCCCGGCAGCGCGCCGTCGTCGTCCGTCTCATCTGAGCCAGGCCCAGCGGCGAGAGGACCTTGAGAGCCCACGTCGTGCCGCATGAGCCGATCGAGCGACCAAAGGAACGCGGCCAAAGTCTTGCCCGAGCCGGTCGGCGCCACGACGAGGGCGTGCCGCCCCGAGGAGATTGCCTCCCATGCGCCGGCTTGGGCAGGCGTGGGCTCGCGGAAGGCGCCGAGGAACCACTCCCGCGTCGCGTCGCCGAACCGCTCGAGGACGGCACGGGGCGCCGCAGGTGCGGGGGTCGCGCTCCGAGCCATCATGCGTCCATCATGCCCCACCCCGCCGACAGAATAAGGGGCGGCAAGGGGAACGAGGGGGCACCGGCGTCGGCACCCCCTCGTCCTCGCGCGACGCTGCGCGTGGCTGCTACATCGGCTGGAATGCCTTGAGGGTCAGCAGGTGGATGCCCGTCTCGCTGCAGGCCGTCTCGGGCTGGGAGATGAAGACCGAGCCGTAGTCCTCCGGCGGGTAGATACGGATGCCGGCCGCCTGCACCTGGGTGCAGCTTCCGCCATACAGCCCCGGCTGGGTGTAGCCGAAGTCGGCGCCGCCGGACTGTCCCGGCTGGAGGACGATATTCGTGACGGGCACGGAGCTGTCTCGGTCGGCGGGTGCGCCGATCGGCCCGCCGTCTGGGCCAGCCGTGAGCGAGACGCCGGCGAAGCCTGAGAGGAGGCAAGGAGTCGAGCTCGTGTTCGTGAGGACGATCTTGGAATAGACGTGCCCTGCCGCGCCGCCAGCGCCTGGGCCGAGCGAGGCCTTGAGCTGCGACGAGACGCAGCGGGCAGGGGCGCCCGCCACCGGCGCCGTGGTCGGTGCAGCGCTACCCGAGGAACTCGGCATGGGAGTTGCGCTCGCGGAGTCGGAGCCCGTGGAGGACGGCGTGGCCGACGGCGACGACGTGGACGAGCCGCTCGGGCTCGTGGTCGTCTGGCTCGTGGCGTTGTTGCCGCAGGCAGCGAGGCCGAGGGCCGCGACGAAGAGTGTTGCGGCGAGGGCCGGAAGGCGCAAGTGGCGAGTCACAATCCCACGATTCACTTCAGTCACATTGGTGTCAAGTGCTGTAGAGCGCTGTTGCCTGATTGTTAGAACCGATCGTTGCATCACCCCGTTGTTAGGGGGCTGAAGCGTTTGGCTCGGTCACGGCTTGTTGCTGAAGACGTCCGGGCCGAAGGCTTTGAGGCCCGGGGCGGAGGCGTAGCCGAGACGGGGCAGGGAAAAGAGGTCCTCGATAGTGGCGAGCAGGCTGTAGTGGTTGTACGGCGTGTCCGAGGTCGTTCCGCCCAGCGTGAAGGGTGAGAGCACGAGAGCGCCCACCCTTCCGCCAGCCGTGCCGCCTGGCAGGAGCCCGTCCGGTCCCGCGGTCGTACCGTCGGCTTCGTCGAAGGTGATCACGAGGACACCGTCCTGCTTGAAAGCAGGGGACGCCAAGATTGCCGGCACCTGCTGACGCAGCCAGACGTCTGCGCTTGCCAGTCCGCCCGGCCGCCCGTCGACGCAGGGACTGTCGTGGCCGTCGTCGCACAGGTTCGGCGAGATGTAGGAGAGGTTGGGGGTCGTGCGGATGGACTCGAGGTCCTCGGCGAACTGGGAGAACGGGACGACGCTGCTCTGGCACTGGGGCGATGAGGTGATCGACTCGAAGTACACGAACGGGTCGTGGTAGGTCGCATACTGATCGCCCACTTTGGCGGTGCGATGGTCGTCCTTCGCCCAGAGTTCCGGGTGTTCGCAGGGAGTCTGCATGTCCTCTATATAGGCTTTCCAGGTCTTACCGGCGGTGGTGAGCTGCCCGGCGACCGTGGGAACTGAGGCGGGGTACACGCAACCGCTCCCCTCCAGTTGCCCGGGCGACGTCGTCCCGAAAGGCTCGAACGGGACGTAGGCGGGGCAGTCGTTCTTGGTGACCGGGTTGGGTCCTTGCCCGGAAATCTGGGCGAGGTAGTTCGGGGTCGAGTGGTGCGCTATGCCGTAGTACTGGGAGAGCAGGACGCCCTGGGCCCGCAGGGTACCGGACAGGTACGGGGCCACAGAGGCAGGTCCCCAGGTCCTGAGGTAGCTCTTGTTCTCGAGGTTGATCACGAAGACGTGGCCAGAGGTGGCGGCAGAGGTCGATGAGGTCGCGGCAGGGCTTGCTCCTGAAGGGGGCGCGGGCCCGGGGAGCGAGGAATGGCAGCCCGCGAATGCCAGGAGGGTGAGGGCCGCCGCGGCAACGAGCCGCGGACACTGCCGCATGAGCTTGCCTATCCTTCCCTGGACCCCGCTCATCCTGTCGCCTCGGAAGGGTTTGGCGGTGCGTCGAATGCTGAAGCACGCATACAGGCCGCCGGCCTCATCCTCGCGCAGGCTTGCAGCGACGGTAGCAGGGAAGACGGGTGCCATGTATAGGCCATAAGTCCCGGACGGGACCCTTCAGGCGCGATCTCTCAGTGCTCGCCTGGTCGGTGCTTCGGCAAACTTTGGGTTCGCTCGGTGAAGGAGGGGGCCCATCGGTGGGATCCGACGAGCCCCCGTTGGCTTCAATGATTCGATCAGCTGACCGTCCACGTTCCCGGGACGTTGACGGTGATGCTGTTGGTGGCGTCGGTGATGCTCAGATCAGTCCAAGATGCGCTCAGCAGAGTGGTGGTCTGGCCTGAAGGGCAGGTCAGGTAGCTGAGCTGGTTTGCTGGTGGAGTGAGCGTGAGGTTCGCGACGACGTTGCCGCCGGCGTTCGCGGTGAAGGTTTGGGATGCCGACTGGGACGAGGAGAACGCGGTCTTGTTCGAGGCCTTCGGGTGGTTCGACCCGCCGTTGATGCAGCCGAGGACGAAGTCGTAGGTCGCTGCCGTCGAAACGGTGACAGAGGCGCCGGCGCCGACACCGGCCTCCTTGAAGTTGACTACGAGGTTGCTGCCCGAGACGCTCGGGGTGATGTAGACGAAGTGGGGATTCCCGGATCCCCCAGTGGACGCCTGGGCGGGAGCGGTCCAGGCGAAGAGGGCAAGGAGAGCTGCGCCCAGGGTGGCGATGATCTTGCGCATGACACACAGCTTTCGCGCAAAGTGGTGGTGATGGGTGCCGAGCGGCAGGTATGCGGTATGCCCCCAGTGCATGCCCGCGACTAGCATCCCCCGCCGGGCCGACGGACGCTTCGCATGGGATCCCCGCGGCAGCAATGGTAGCGCTGAATGGCTGGATGGGAAAGACATTTGCTCTCTCCATTTGCCACCGTAGTGAAGGTGGAGCATCCCTCGGGCGGGCGTTATGCAGGGTCGGTATGTGGGGAGGGGATGTCGTCGAAGAGACGGCGGACAAGGCGTGAGGCCAGGCCCGTCGGGACGTCGTCTGGGTCGAAGATGATCCGGTAGACGATCGGGGCGAGCACGACGTCGATGACGTCATCCAAGTCGGGCACCCGCTCACCGCGCCGCCGACCGCGCTCGAGCATCGTCTTCACTCGCTCGCGCGCATATTCGCCTCCGCGGATGGCGCTGGCGCGATCGGCCCCGCCGGAGACCATGTCGCACATGAACTTCCGCCCAGTGGGGGAAGCGGATTCCTCGATGTACTGCTCGGCCCAGGCCGTCAGGTCGTCGAAAACCGATCCAGTGTCCGGAGGGCCATCTGGCCGCAGCCGAGCAACCGCCACATCTGCAAACAGGCCCCCGAGGTCTCCCCAGCGGCGATAGATCGTTGACGGTGCCACTCCGGCCAACGCGGCAATCTTGGGCACTGTGATGAAGTCATTGTCTTGATCTGCCTGCAGGGCGCGCACGGCGTCGTGCACGGCCTGCTGGACTCGAGCAGCGCGGCCGCCGGGACGGGGATCGGCGATGGGCACATCACAAGGATACCGAAAAAGCGAATCTTTTGCGTTTTGATCCCTTGATGGGCTACTCTCGAACGCGAAATATTCGCGTTTTCCGTGAGTGAAAGGTCTCTATGTCGTCCCTGCGTCGACGCTCTCGTCCGCTGCTGTCCGAACGTGCCGCGTTCTGGGTGCAGGCCTCAGTGTTGGTGGTTCTGATGGCGGCCTCCAGCGCTCCCAGCCCCCTATACCCCGTCTACCAGGGGATGTGGGGCTTTCCCCCGGTCGTGCTGACCGTCATCTTCGCCGCCTACGTGCTGGCCCTGCTCGCGGCCCTGCTCGTCGTGGGATCGCTCTCGGATCATTTGGGCCGCCGTCCCGTCCTGCTCGCCGCCCTCGCTCTGGAAGCTATCGCGATGCTGGTGTTCATCGGCGCCGGCAGTGCGTGGGCCCTGATCCTCGCGAGACTGTTGCAGGGCATCGCCACCGGGGCGGCAATCGGGACCTTGGGGGCCTACCTCATCGATCTGGAGCAGGCGGTACGTCCTGGCCTTGGAACGGTTTTCAACGGAGCCGGCCCGGGCGTGGGATTGGCCCTCGGCGCGGTAGGCTCCAGCCTGTTGGTCGCGGCGGCTCCGGGCTCCATCCAGTTGGTCTACATTGTGTTGGGCGTTCTGCTGGTCCTGCAGCTGATTGCCACCGCGTTGGGCCCGGAGACGACGTCTCGTGAGCCGGGAGCTCTGGGCTCGCTGATGCCGAGAGTCCGCTTCCCCCGGGCCACCCGTCGGAGCGCCCTGTGGCTGCTTCCTGCCGCGGTCGCGACCTGGTCGCTGGGCGGCCTGATCCTTTCCCTGGGTCCCAGCCTCGTCCGGTCCCTGGCAGGACCGCACGCAGTCGTTCTCACGGGGCTCGTCGTCGCGGCTCTGACCGGCACTGGCGGTGCTGTCACCTTGATGCTGGGGTCGGCCCGTCCAACCACGGTCCTCGCCCTCGGCATGGGCACTCTGGTGGCTGGCGTGGGCGGTACGATCGTGGCGCTGGCGCTCAGGTCCGCAGGTCTCTATTTCGGCGCCACGGTGCTCGCCGGCGTCGGCTTCGGTGCGGGCTTTCTCGCCGTCCTGAGGATGCTGATACCACAGGCCGCCCCGCACGAGCGGGCTGGACTGCTATCGGCGATCTACGTGGTCAGCTATCTGGCCAACAGCGTCCCGGCCGTCGCGGCCGGCGCACTCGCGCAGGGGATCGGTCTTACCGCCACAGCCATCGGCTACAGCGGGATGGTCATCGCTCTGGCGCTGTTCGTCCTCACCGGATCGGTGATTCGCTCTCGAACCGCACGCTCCGCGCCTTCGGTGCACCGCGCGCGGCAGTTGTCGAGGGAGGGATAGGCGCTTCCGGCGCACCGGGCCCCCGCCGGCCCGTCACCTGCGACAGACCAAGTGCGGGCCTACCTGCCCGATGACAGTCAGACCCGCACTTGGATTGGTGGTCTCGAGAACCTCCAGATGGTTCGGATGCCTTGGGATTCAGGGGGATGAATGTCCCCGGCCGGTTGCGTCTGCGGAGGCTTTGGCTACGGGTCGGTCGCCGCTTCGCCTGAGGGTGAGCATGACGAGCCCGGCGGCGAGGAGGCAGATGGCGAGGAAGACCGAGGCGGCCAGGAAGCTTCCTCCGGAGGCGTCCTGGAGGAAGCCGCCGACGTAGGGTCCGACGAAGCCGCCGAGGTTGCCGACGGCGTTGATCAGGCCCATCGCGCTTCCGGCGACGACGACGGGCATGGCGCGGGAGGCGGCGGCCCAGAAGGGTCCGTCGTAGGCCAGTGCTCCTGCGACCGCGATGCTGATGAAGACCACGGCGAGGAACGGTATGGAGCTCCCGGTGGCGACGGAGATGACCAGGGCGACGGCGCCGACGGCCATGGAGAGCAGCACGTGGGTGGAGTAGCGTCCGGACCTGTCGGCTGCCTTGGCGTTGTACCAGAGGGCGAACATGGCCAGCACGTACGGGATGGCGGTGACGAAGCCGACCTCGAGGGAGGATCCGGAGGTGATCGTCTTGACGACCTTGGGCAGCCAGATGTTCAGGCCGTAGAACCCGATCTGGATCAGGAAGTAGACCAGGGTCAGGCGCCAGACCGCGCCGTTGGAGAAGACGTGCCTGATGCCCACGTGCTCCCGGTGGGGGGTGCTGGCCTCGTCGGCTGCGAGCCCCTGCTCGATGTACGCGCGCTCTTCGGGGGTGACCCACTTGGCGTCGCGGGGGCGGTCGGAGATGAAGATCCACCAGATGGGGGCGGCGATCACGAACGGGAAGAGGCCTTCGATGATGAACAGCCAGCGCCAGTCCGAGAACGAGATGATCCAGCCCGAGAGCGGGGCGGTGATGATGGAGGAGATGGCGATGTTCATCATCCAGAAGGCGTAGGCCCGGGCGCGTTCGGCTGCGGGGAACCAGTGGCTGATCAGGACCAGGATGGCGGGCCAGATGCCGGCCTCGGCGACGCCGAGCAGGAAGCGCACGGCGAGGAGTTCGGCGAAGTTCTGGACGAAGCCGGTGGCCACGGCCAGCAGGCCCCAGACCAGGACCATGATCCCGACGAATTTCTTCGCGCTCCAGCGTTCGGCCAGATGGCCTCCCGGGATCTGCAGGGTCAGGTAGCCGATGAAGAAGATCCCTGCGGCAAGGCCCTGCTGCGCAGCGTCGATGCCGAGGTCCTTCTGGAGCCCGTTCAGGGCGAACCCGATGTTGGTCCGGTCCATGAACGAGATGATGTAGACGATGATGGCCACCGGGATCAGGCGCGTCCAGCGCTTTCGCCCAACGGTCTCGCGGACAGCTTCGGCCACGATTCCTCCTATTTCCTATAGGATAATTGGCATTCTCGAGGCTACGCGTGACCTGGTTCACGGTCAAGGGGCCTGGTTCACGGTCAAGGGGAGCACGCAGGTCCTCACGCTCCGCTGAGGCGCCGCGCTACTGTGCGGGCATGGGAGGTTTCCTCGGGTGGGTGGTGCATTCCGGCGTCGTCCAAGGGGTCATCATCGGCGCCACGCTTGCGTTCCTGACGGCGGTCGTCATCCTGAACACGACCGCCAGGACGATAACAACGACGGTCAATGGCTGGAAAGCGATCCCTCTATGCGGGCAACCCGGCAATGGCGTCCTGGTGCGAGCCGCGTGCGCCAAGGCGCTGCCCGCCGTCAATGCGTTTGAAGAGGCCGCGTACTGGACGACAACCGTAGACGGCTCGGGGAAGACCCTCAGCGGCAGGAATGAATACGTCCTGCATGTTCCGGCTGGACAGTTCCCGCCCAATGACGCGTTCTGGTCGCTTACCGTCACCGATGTGGTGGGCTACATGGTGCAGAATCCCATCGGCCGCTCCAGCATCGACGATCGTTCAAATCTTGCGAAGAACGCCGATGGCTCGGTGGATATCCACCTTCAGAGGAGTGCCCCGATTGGACGTGAGCAGAATTGGCTTCCGATTCCGTCCGGGAAGTTCAAGCTGATTCTGCGTGCGTACCTTCCCGGGACGGAAATTCTCGAAGGCAGCTATCACGTGCCCCAAGTCGCAAGGGTGCCATGATATGAACCGCCTCATCTTGAAATACGCGTACCCCCTGACGGCGGTCATACTCGTGATCTTCGCCTGGGTCGTCTACCAGCGCGCCTCTCAAGGTTGGAGTCAGATTGTTCCACTGGGTGTCGCGGCTGTCATCGTGTGGGTGCTCGGCGCACCCGCTTTCATCTACTTCTGGCCGCGCATGACGGTGAGCGGTTACAAGAGGGCCATTTTGAAGAACGGTATCGGAGGGGGTCCGATCCCAGTCAATACCCTCTACGCCGCTCCCACTACCTCTTCTCCTTCGGCCTCGGTGGGAAGCCTCTTGGCAACCGGGACCAGCGATCTGCTGTACATCGCAGGTTGGCTCGACTTGAGCAAGGGGCCGCAAATCCTGCATGTGCCTGACACTGCGGGCAGGTACTACAGCGTGCAGTTCACGAGCCCGTCAGACAGCGCCAATTTCGCCTATGTCGGCAAACGCACCACGGGAACCAAGGCCGGCGACTTCGTCCTCAGTGGCCCGCGGTGGAAGGGACGCGTGCCGAATGGCATGGCCGCGATTCCTTCGCCAAGCGATTCCGTGCTCGTCATCGGCCGCGTATTCGTAGCAAGCGAAAGCGATCTTCCGGCCGCGTACGCGCTGGCAAAGCAAATACAGTTCGCCCCGCTCAACGAGTAACTAGCTCAGTCGCCAGCCAGCGCCTATTCAGAGATCACACGCTAACGCCGAAGCAGTTCCGCCGGTCCGCCACGCTTCCGCCGATTGCTGTCCCCGGTTCCGCCGGAGCCACGCCGGTCGGCCCCAGTTCCGCCGGGTTGTCGCCCCAGTTCCGCCGGGTTCCCGCCCTTCCGCCGGTAAGCCGGAGCCACGCCGGTCGGAACCCCCTCTTTTGCGGCCGACCCCCTTCGCCGATGGAGTTCCGCCGGTCGGCCACGGTTCCGCCGGTCTGCTGCAGTCACGCCGGTTGGCCGGCCGCAGTTCCGCCGCTCGGCCACAGTTTCCGCCGGTCAGAAGCGGAATCAGCGTCCGAGGATCCGCGAGAAGAAGGTCCCGAGCGAACTCGGCTCCTCGTCGTGGCCTTGGCAGCGCTCCGCATTCGGCACGCCCCGCATGACCTGCTGTACATGCTGTCCACAGCCAGCCCAGGTCGTCTTTCCGCACTTCTTGCACGTGATCTGACGGCACATTCTGTTCTCCTTCGTCTAGTTTTTCTTCTTGGGTTATCGAGTGGTGGCTTCGATGGCCACATAAACGGCCACGACGAGGACAAGCCCCGCGAAGCCGCGTTTGAGGAAATGCTCGGGCACTTTCCGGGAGAAGCCTCCCGCGACGAGCGAGGCCGCCATGGCAGCGATGGCGAAGGCCCCGATGACTGTCCAATCAAGGTGCATTCCGCCGAGGTGGGCGGAGAGGCCTGCGAGCGAGTTGATGACGATGATGGCCAGCGATGTCCCGACGGTCATCGCCATGGGCAATCCCAGCACGAGGGTGAGGGCAGGGACGATGAGGAAGCCGCCGCCGACTCCAAGGAGCCCCGTGAGGAACCCGACGGCCGCCCCGGTCAGGACGGCCTTGGGGAGACAGCTCCGCCAGTTCACCCCGCCGCCCGGGAGCGCGCAGGCTCCGCCGACAGCTTCCGTGCGGCGCAGCATCCGGACGCCCGCCACGACCATGATGGCGGCGAACGCGAACAGGAGGACTTTCTGGTCCAGCATCCGGTTGAACGCGGCACCGAGGTAGGCCGTCACCGTGCCCGCGGCCCCGATGAGGAGCGCGAGCCGCCAATTGACCCCACGGCGGATCCTGGGCAGCACGGCGACGGCGGAGGAGGCGCCGACGACGACGAGCGAACCCGGGATGGCGGCCGCGAGAGGCACGCCCACCCCGTAGACGAGTGCGGGCACAGCGAGGATCGACCCGCCACCGCCGACGAGCCCGAGGAGGCCGCCGACGACGACGCCGAATGCCAGTGCGGGAAGGATCACCGGGCTTCCCCCAACTGCTGCAGGCCGCGATGCGCGTGGTACGAGCTCTTGATGTGGAGGGAGTCGAATTCAGCTCCGCCGCGGACGTCCACAATCATGAGATCGTCGTGACGTGCGACCCAGTCCATGAGGGCCGTGGGATCGACGGTTAGAGCCATGGGAAGAACCTTTCTCTGGTGGCGGTTGATACCCCCAGGGGTAGAATCGAATGTCGCCCGGAAGGGCGGTGAACCTAATGAGGAGTTGTCGTGGTCGAGCTGAAGCCTGAGGACATGACGCCCGTGCTGAACCGTCTGCGGCGCGCGCAGGGGCAGCTTGCGGGCGTGGTCAGGATGATCGAGGAGGGCAAGGACTGCAGCGCCGTGGTCATGCAGCTCGCCGCCGTGTCCAAAGCGGTGGACCGCGCGGGCTTCGCGATTATCTCCTCTGGACTCGAGGAGTGCTTCCGAGCGGGAAACGACGAAGTGGACCGGAAGCAACTCGAGAAGATGTTCCTCTCCCTGGCGTAGTTCGGGTTGTGAGGGCGTAGAGGCCGAAGACCCCGAGCGCGGCGACGAGCCCCATGCCGTGACGGCGAAGTTGTAGGTCGCTTTGCGGTAGCCGGCCGGGTACATCTTCCATGGAGCGTCGACCAGGCGGGCGAGAGGGCCAAAGGCCCGTAGGAGGAATCCGCGGGAGTTGAGATGGCGCTCCAATTCGCCCGCGTCCATCGAGCCACCGCGAGCCCTCCGCAGCCATGACCCCATCCCTTTCAGCGACGGGAGGTTCCACGCCCCCGCGAGGAGCAGGAAGAGGCCCGAGATCGCCCGAACCCCACAGGGAGGCGGACTGGCGCAGGAGCGAGCCTTCGTTCGCAAGGCTCATCGAGAACGCGCTGAACCCCGCCAAGACGAGTCCCACCGCACCGACGACGACGGTCGAATGGCCGAGCGCGAACCAGAACCCGAGCGAGATCGGCCGTCGATTCACTGCGATGAGACGCCGGGTGGCGTTCTCGATCGCTGCGATGTGGTCGGCGTCGAACGCGTGCCGGATGCCCAAGGCGTAAGCGCTCACTGCGAGCCCGAGGAGTGTCGGAGCGTCCCCACCCTCGGCGACCGCCGCGGGCAGCACGAGAGCTCCGAAGATTCCCCATCCAGCTAGGTGAAGGACCAGGACGGTGAGGACCATGCCCGTGAGGGCTCGGCGCTCGCCGTTTTGGGATCGGCTCGGGGATGGCACGCTGTTCCTCTCTTCACGGGTGCGGGTGCCCTTCGCCGCGGCAGGATCAGGTGCGGCAGGATCAGGTGCGGCAGGATCGGCCGGGCAGGATCGGAAGGGGCGGCCGGCCGCAGTTCGGGGGAAAACTGCGGCCGGCCAGTGAAAGGCCGCCGGTCCCGAGGGAGCCGGGACCGGCGACCGGTCTATAGGGGCTCAGGCCTCGATGGGGAGCCCGGCGCCAGCGGCGCGCTCGAACGCGCCGTCGACTTGGACGACGTCGTACCCCGCCCGGTCGAGCAGGCTCGCGGCGATTCCCGAGCGATACCCGGAGCCACAGTGCACCCAGAGGCGCCCGCTCGGAAGCTCGTCGAGCCTGCTGAGGAGCTCGTGGAGGGGGATGTTCACAGCGCCTTCGATCCGCGACGCCTTGTACTCGTCGGCCCGGCGGACATCGAGGATTGCCTCTCCGGCTGGCCGGTTCTCGAGCATGCCCTCCCACCCCACGCGGGGGTAGGAGGAGACCGGTGCCTCCGGGGCGATCTGGGCAGGATCCTGTCCCAGCGAGGCGTCCGGAGATTCGATCCCGATCCGGGAAAGATCGCGGATAGCGTTCTCGACGTCGTCACGGGAGCCGACGAGCGTGAGCTTCTTTCCGTAGGGGAAGAGCCAGCCGAGGTAGGTGGTGAAGCTGTTGCCGTTTCTGTACTCGAAGCTCACGCTGCCCTTGAGGTGCTCGGACGCGTAGGCCACCCGGTTGCGCAGGTCGACGACCCACTCTCCCGCGTCGAGGCGAGCCCGCAGCTCCTCCGGATCGAGCGACTCGGGAACGGTCAGGTCCGCTTCACCCGGCCCCGCCTCGTTGCCCGGTCCCATGTGGACGTAGTAGCTCGGGTACGCGGTGAGGTTGGCGATGAGTTCGGACACGAAGTGTGCCTCGTCCTGATCCGTGTAGACGTGGTTTGCGGTGAACTGGTCGCCCAGAGTCGAGCCAGCTGCGCCGGTCGCCGGCCCGGACGAGCAGAAGGAGCCGAAGCCGTGGGTCGGGTAGAGGGCGGCTGCTGCGCCAGCTTCTTCGGCCAGGCGCCGGGCGGAGGCGTACTGATCGTGCGTGAGGCCGATCGTGTGCTCGTCCCCGAGGAGATCGGTGCGGCCGACCGAGCCGTACAGGACGCTGCCGCCGGAGAAGACGGCCTGCTCGTCACCGTGCTCGACGACGAAGGAGAGGTGGTTGTGAGTGTGGCCGGGAGTCGCGATTGCCTTGACTGCAAGCTCGCCGACCGTGACGGTCTCTCCATCTGCGATGGGGGTGCGCTCGAACGGCACCTTGTCCTCGGCGTTCACGAGGTACGCAGCATGGTACTTCTGCGCGTAGATGAGGCCGCCGGTCAGGTAGTCGTTGTGCATATGGGTCTCGGCTACATGGGTCACGGTGATGCCTGCTTCGACAGCGACGGCCTCCACGCGGTCGATGTCGCGCTGGGCATCGATCACGAGACCGACGCGGCCATCATGCACGAGATAGCTGCGGTCTCCGAGCTGCGGGGTTTCGATGACGATGACGTCCAAAGTGTTCCTCCGGGAAGCTGCCGTGGGCTGATGTTCTGAGATTCGAGAATACCCTCGGGGGTATGTGTTTCCACAATCCCCTCGTCGGACCTGGATCACGCAAGGGTGAGGAACAGGCGCCGCAGCTCATCCATCGTCATGGTGCCCTCCTCGGGTTCGGTGCCGTCCGCTGCCTCGCTTCGCGCCTCTGCGGTCGCTGCGATGCGGTGCCGCATCGTCGTGGAGACGAGCTCGAACCCCGCCTTGTCCAAGGCCTTACGCACTGCTGCGAGCTGGATGATCACCGCCCGGCAGTCGGCGCCGTCCTCGACAGCAGTGATCAGGGCACCCAACTGGCCGCGGGCGCGCTTGAGCCTGTTGGCGAGCCGGCGGCCTTCAGCCGAACGGGGGGCTGTGCCCTCCATCGTGGACTCCTTCCCGGCGTGCCGCGGGGGCGGCTTCGCATGAGGACGATTATACCCCTAGGGGTATAATCGTGCAGGGGTCCCGGGCACACTTCCTTCCGGCCTTTTCTGCTGCGCAGTCCCTCCGGACGCGTCCGGAGTCAGATCACCTGAGTCGTGCCCGTCGCCTGATTCCAGATGATCGAACCGTGCTGGAAGTCGTTACGACGGCCGCCGGGCACTCCGTATTCGTCGCTCACGGGGTATCCGAGGGTGCTCCGCTCGTACCCCAGGGATGCCCACTTCGCCCTGATCGCGCCGTGCACCTCGTGGGCCCCGGTGCCGGCTGTCCAGTAGATCGAGCCACCGGTGAAGATGTTGTAGCGGCCGATCCCATCCGGCGTGCCCGTCTCATCCGTGACGGGGTATCCGAGGAAGCTCCCGGGGCCGCCGAGAGCCCGATAGTGGCCCAGGATTCCGCCGTGCACCTCATGTGCTCCGCTCGCCGGGCTCCAGTAGATCACGCCGCCGGTGAAGTTGTTGTAGCGCCCGCCCGGCGCGCCGCTCTCATCGGTCAGGGGGAATCCGAGGAAGCCCGCTGGCCCGCCGAGCGCCCGGTAGTGACTGAGAATTCCACCGTTCACCTCGAACGCGCCAGTTGTGTACGACCAATAGATCGTGCCGCCCGCGTAGTTCTGGGCCCGGCCCCCGGCGATGCGGTACTCCGACCCGCTCGGCTGGCCGAGGAAGGAGCTGCTCCCACCGAGCTGCTGGTAGTGCTGGACGATGGGGTCGTAAGCAGCCGGGCACGCGACGAGCCCGGCGCGGTACTTCTGCTCGAGGACAATTCCAGCCGCGGCCTGCACCTGAGCCAAGAAGCTCGAGTTCTGCTGGGCCTGGGCGATGACTGCGTTCACCATCGCTGGAATATCAGCGGGATTGGTGTCGAGCACGATCGTGCCGCCGGCAGTCAGGAAGTCCAGCGCCCGGTTGGCGGGGGTGAGATCGGATACGGCGACGGCGGCCATGCTGTCCGAGATGATCTCGCCGCCGAACCCCAGATCGCTGCGGAGCATCCCCTGCATCACGGTAGGGGAGAACGCGGCGCGCAGGCCGTCGATGGCGTTGTACTGAGCGAGCGAAACCATGATCGCCGGAATCCCCTGACTGATCGCGGTCGCGAACGGCTGCAGGTAGGCGTCATGCCGGGTGGTGACCGTGTCGGTCACGCCGAACGTGGTGTCAGTGTTCGCCGTTACTCGCCCAAGGCCAGGGAAGTGCTTCCCGGTGGTCTGCACCTTGGCGTCCGCCATCCCGCTCGCGAACGCCGTGCCGTGCGAGGTGACGACGTCCGGCGTGTACCCGTACTCGCGCTGGTAGTAGCCGATGGGTATGTTGCCACCGCCGAGACTGGCTGGCACGGTATCCAGGACCGGAGCCAGATTGAGCGTGATGCCCGCGCTGAGCAGCTCACGCCCCCACTGGTCCGCCGCCTGCCGCAGGGCTGTCGGGTCCATGGTTCCTTGGGCGAGCGCGGTCGGGATGCTGGAGAATCCCGGGCCGCTGAGCACTTGGACGTAGCCGCCTTCCTGATCGACGGCCACCGATAGAGCCACGCCTGCCGTGCTCGTGGCCTGGGCCTGCAGTTCATTCGTGATCTGGAGTGTGCCGGCTACTCCGGCCGCGCTGTCACCCGTGAGGACGACGCCGCCTAGATGGTTCGAGCTGATCTCGCTGAGCTGCGCGCTCGTCGGCCCGGTGCTGGTCACGCCCATCATGAACAGCTGCCCCACCTGCTGGGCGAGACTCATTCCCGAAAGGACGTTCGAGGCGCAGTCCGTTGTGTTGGCAGCGAGGCTGAAGGCCGGGGGAGCGGACGACGGCGGCGGGGCAGCCGTCGTCGGACCCGACGTTGCGCTCGGCGCGGCCGGGGCGACGCCGACGAGAGCGAAGACTGCAGCCAACGAGCGGAGAGCGGCGCATCGTTACCCCCTTTGGGGGCGGCCCAGATTGATCTGGATTGATTTGAAATTACGCCGCAAGATGCATCGCAGCAAGAGGCATTCGCCAGTGCAGGAATCCGGGGTGTCGCGGCTCTCGGTAGGGTGGTCGGATAGAGTTGGAGGTCATTCCTGCGGAGCCGGAGCATCGGCCGCTACTCCGCCAGCTCTTGGAGCTGTACCGGTACGATTTCTCCGAACTCGACCAGAGTGACGTCAATGAGAATGGGTTCTACGGATACCGCTGGCTCGATGCCTATTGGACGGAATCCGAGCGTCATCCCTTCTTGTTCCTGGTCGAGGGCCATCCCGCAGGGTTCGCGCTCGTACGATCGGGCAGGGCCACGGAGATGGCAGAGTTCTTTGTCCTTCGGAAGTATCGGGGGCAGGGAATTGGTACCAAGGCGGCGCGCTCGCTCTTTTCGCGGTTCCCGGGCAAGTGGCTGGTCTCGCAGGTGCCCGGCAATGACGCCGCGACCGGATTCTGGCGTGCCGTCATCCCAGTGCCGTTCCACGAGCAGCGCTTGGACAACGGCCAGGTCCGGCAATCGTTCGACATCCCGCCGTTCCTCTAGCTACGAGCCGTCACGCTGCGAGCCGTCACGTCACGACGAGGCCGTCCTCCAGGGCACGACCGTCCCTCGAGGGCACGACCATCTCTTAACGGCATAACCCTCCCACAAAATCGGCACGACCGTCCCGCAGAATCGCCCGACCGCTCCGCATAACCGTCCCTCTCGGGCATGGCCGTCCCTCGGCGCCATAACCGTCCCGCAGAAGCAACGGTTATGCCTTCCAGGGACGGCTGTGCCCTTAGCCTTGATCCACCGATGGGGTTCGTGGCGGCGTGGCGTAATTAAGGGCAAGATGCCCGCCATCCCGGGGAGAATTGGACTTGCGACAGAACCAGTTCCCTGAGGATGAGAGGGCATCTCGTAGGTGCAAGTTTCCCACAGTCAGGCCGCGGTGGCGGTGTCCTTCGACGAGCCGAACCTCGTCTCCGCGGCAGGCCTGCTGCCGGTGATGCGCCTGGCCGAGGCCGCAGGGCTCCGGGCCCTGACCGACGCGCATCTGAGCGTGCCGACGGACAAGGGCGCGAACGCGGGCCTGAAGATCGCCTCGCTGGTGGCCGGGATGGTCGCCGGGGCGGACTCGATCGATGACATGGCCCTGCTGCGCCACGGCGGGATGGGCAGGCTCTTCAAGGCCTGCTACGCGCCCTCGACCCTGGGCTCCTTCCTGCGCGCGTTCGCCTTCGGCCACGTCCGCCAGCTCGACGCGGTCGCCGCCCGCTTCCTGGCGAACCTCGCCGCGCGGGCCCCGCTGCTGGACGCCCCGGCCGTCGGGGAGTTCGTGTTCGTGGACGTCGACGACACGATCATCGAGGTCCACGGCCACGCCAAGCAGGGCGCTGGCTTCGGGTACTCCGGGGTCCGCGGGCTCAACGCCCTGCTGGCCACCGCCACCACGGCCCAGAGCGCGCCGGTGATCCTGGCCCAGCGGCTGCGCAAGGGCGCTGCGGCGTCCCCGCGCGGGGCGTCCCGGCTGGTCGCCGACGCCCTCTCCGCCCTGCGCCGCGCCGGGACGCCGGGGAGGGCGCTGGTCCGGGCCGACTCGGCGTTCTACGGGCACCCCACCGTCGCCGCCGCCCTCGCGGCAGGGGCCGAGGTCTCGGTCACGGTGCGCCTGGACCCGGCAGTTAAGCGTGCCATCGCCGCCATCCCATCGGAGGCCTGGACGGCGATCGAGTACACCGATGCGGTCTTCGACCAGGCCGCCGGGACCTGGATCTCCCGGGCGGAGGTCGCCGAGGTCCCCTTCACCGCCTTCGCTTCGCGGAAGAAGGCCGAACAGGTCACCGGGCGGCTCGTCGTGCGCCGCATCCCGGACCTGAACCCCAAGGCCCCCGACGGGCAGGGGACCCTGTTCGACACGCACCGGCACCACGCCTTCTTCACCACCGTCCCCGCCCAGGACCTGGGCACTGTCGCGGCCGATGCCACGCACCGTGCCCATGCGGTCATCGAGCAGGTCCACGCCGACCTGAAGGACAGCGCCCTGGCGCACCTGCCCTCGGGGAAGTTCGCGGCGAACTCGGCCTGGCTCGTCGCGGCGGTGATGGCCTTCAACCTCGCCCGCGCGGCCGGGACCCTGGCCGCCGGCCCCTTCGCGAAAGCCAGGACCGGGACCATCCGCCGCAAGCTCGTGAACCTCCCGGCCCGGATCGCCGCCAGCGCCCGGAAGATCCGGCTGCGGCTGCCGGCGAACTGGCCCTGGCAGAACGCATGGGAACAGCTCTTCACCGCCGCCCACGCCCCGCCGTCCATGCCCTAGGAAGACGCAGCCTGGCCCCGCGAGGCCCCGAACAGCACCAGAAGTGGAACACCGCCGGCAGCGAGGCCGCGCCCCCACCCCTGCCCGAAACATCCATCATCCACCGCCCGCACAGGACCGCCGGACCCAACACCCGATCGGTGGATCAAGGCTTAGGGGACGGTCGTGTGCAGGCGGGGCGTATGCGAGGGCGCTTCTGCATCTCGAACGCGAAACCGGGAAGGAGATGCGGCCGAGGCCAGTCGGTATGCAAGCCACGTCCCCGAAGGGCACGACCGTCCCTCGGCGGCATAACCGTCCCGCAGAAGCAACGGTTATGTCTCCCAGAGACGGCTGTGCCGGTACGGGACGGTCATGTGCGGGTGGGGCGTGATCGCGAGGGCGCCCTTGCGTCTCGTACGAGTAACCGGGAGGGAGATGCGGCTGAGGCCAGTCGGTATGCAAGCCAGTCCTCGGCCCAGCGGCCAGACCGACGCCTGCTTGGCAGTCCCTCTCGGGCATGGCAGTCCCTCTCGGGCATGGCAGTCCCTCTCGGGCATGGCCGTCCCTCTCGGGCATGGCCGTCCCTCGGCGGCATAACCGTCCCGCAGAAGCAACGGTTATGCCTCTCGAAGACGGTTATGCCCCTATGGGACGGTCGTGCGAGTCGAGGACGGCTGTGCACCTCGGGGCGGCCAAGGCCAGGCGTCGGCAGCAGCCAGTCGGGCAGGGTTCGCCGACTCGGCCGCATGGGGCGTCGGGAAGCAGCCAGTCGGGCAGGGCTCGCCGACTCGGCCGCGTGGGGCGTCGGCAGCAGCCAACCGGCCAGGGCGCCTGGGGCCAGGACCCGTCGGCCAAGGCCGGGCGTCGGCAGCAGCCAGCCGGCCAGGGCGCCCGGGGCCAGGACCCGTCGGCCAAGCCGCGCCCGTTAGGCCCCGGGCCAGGCCCCGCCGGTTAGGCCGCGGCGGGCTCCAGCGGGCCGGCGACACGCAGCTCGCCCCTGTCGATGAGCCAACGGACGGACTCGAGCACGGCCTCTTCCGGCTCGTACCGCGGCGCGTACCCCAACCGGGACTTGGCCTTTTCGATGCTGAAGCACTGGCTGCGGTACAGGTGCCCCCATGTCGACTCGCCGAATTCCGGGGTCGTCGATTCGCGGAAGTCCTCCCACGTCACCGTTTCCAGCTTCGCGGTCTGCCCGAACCAGCCGGCGGCGATGTCGGCGTAGCCGCGGACGCTGAGCGCGGTCGGAGCGACGATGTTGAAGTCCTCTCCAGCTGCCGCCTCACGGTGCTCGACGGCCAGCTCGAACGCCTGGGCGAGGTCGTCGGCGTGGACGTGGTGCATCATTTCGGCTCCGCTTCCGGGGACCTGCAGCGGCTGGCCGGCTGAGAGGGCGTACCAGACGGCAGGGTCGAGGTTCCCGAGCGGGCCGATCGGGTGCCAGCCGGGGCCGACAATGTGGCCGGGGTGCAGGGACGTGGTCACGAGACCGCCCGAGGCAGTCTCGTCCTTCAGCATCCGCGCGATCGCGTCCTTCTGCACGCCGTACTCGCCGAACGTCGCACCCGCCGCGTCGCTGCCCTCAGAGATCGGCAGCTTGCGGCTCGGGCCATAGCGCCAGATCGACCCGCAGTGCACGAGGTGCCCCACCTGACCCCGAAGCCGCTCGACGAGCGAGGTCGCCGATTCGAGGGCGAAGCAGACAAGATCGACGACGACGTCGGCCCCCAGCCCCGCTACCCGCTCGCCGAAAGTGCCCTCCCGGTCTTCTTGCTGTCGGTCCGCAACAACCTGGTGCACCTGCTGCCATTCGGGTGCATCGACATAAGCCTTGTGAGTTCCGCGGCTGATATTGGTCACCTCGTGCCCGGCACGGACCAGCCGGGGGACGAGGAAGGAGCCGATATGTCCACTGCCACCAATGACGACGACTTTCATGTGACCGACGTTAGGCGATTCGCTGCCGTCATTGGCAGGCCCTCTCGGACCCCCTCTTCTGCAGGGGATTCTTAGCGCCGCCGTAGACCCGAGGATCACCATTGTCCTGGCAGGAACAGCGGACCTATCCGAGGCCGCTGCCACGGGACTGTGAAAGTCCACAGCCCGCTTTCAGCAATGGCACAAGTCGGGGATCCATGCTCGAAGAACAGTTTGAGGACCAGAACGAAGAGGAGGAGACCATGAGCGGCAGCATTCGTGAAACGGGCCGCCGGCGCGCGCGTCAGGCGACCTTCTCCCTGGGAGCGACGAGCGTTCTCGGTGCAGCAGCAATCGCGGCTGCGGTTTACGCGCCGGCCAGCACGCCGTCGACGACGAGCAACACCTCCTCGGATTCGAGCGGAAGTCAGTATCAGCAGGGCGGGGATTCCTCGAATTCGAATTCCGGGGACGCGCAGCAGAATCAGCAGTATCAGCCGTACCAGCAGGGGCTCCAGTCCTCGCAGGGTGGCGGCGCGTTCGGCCATTCTTCGGGGTCGTGACTGATTGAACGAAGTCTTCTGGGCCTTCGGCCGCGCAAGCGGGATCGTCTCGCTCGGGCTGTTCACGCTCGTGCTCGTGCTCGGGATCGTGAGCCGTTCCGGCAGGCCGCTTCCGGGACTTCCGCGCTTCTCGGTGGCACTCGTGCACCGGAGCACGTCCCTCCTCGCACTCGTGTTCCTCGTCCTGCACGTGAGCACGCTCATGCTCGATCCGCACGCGAAGCTCTCGTTGCCGAACGCGATCGTGCCGTTCACGGCCGGTTGGAACCCGTTCTGGGTCGGCCTCGGCACGGTGGCCTTCGATCTCGTGGTCGCACTGGTCGTCACGGGCCTCCTGCGCCAGCGAATCGGCCAGCGCACGTTTCGGGTGATCCACTGGGCCGCCTACGCGATGTGGCCCTTCGCCTTCGCCCACGCGCTCGGCTCGGGCACGAACGCCGTGGATCTGTGGTTCCAAGCCTATGCGTGGGGCTGCGCGGCCATCGTGGCGTGTTCGATCGTGTGGCGCCTGAGCGCGAATTTCGTTGAGACTTCCCGGGCCCGGCTCGGACGGATCTGAGGAGGAGAGATGACCGCGATGACGCTCGACCCGCGTCAGCTGGGCACCGGTGGCCTCTTCGCCGCCGGTCGGCCGGACCTGGCCGCACATGAGGCGGCCTACGGCAGGCGCCCGTCCGGCTGGACGCGCAAGGAGCTCCTGGCCGAGCTCGACGCCTCTGGCCTGACCGGCCGCGGGGGCGCCGGATTCCCCGCCTGGCGCAAGCTGGCCGCGACGGGCTCGGGCCGCGCCGTCGTGATTGCGAACGGTGCCGAAGGCGAGCCCGCCAGCCGCAAGGATGCGACCCTCCTGCGCGAGGCGCCGCACCTCGTCCTCGACGGGCTCGTCACGGTGGGCGAGGCGGTCGGCGCCTCGACACTCTTCCTGTACGCGACCAGAGACTCCCTCGCGAGCGTCGCGCAAGCCCTTGCAGAGCGGCGCGACCGGCCCAAGGTCAAGCTCGTCGAGGCCCCCGAGGCCTTCATCTCAGGTGAGGCGTCCGCCGTCGTCAATGCTCTCGAGACGGGCGTCGCCCTGCCGCGCGACAAGGCACTGCGGCTTGGAACGTCCGGCTACGAGGGGCGCCCGACCCTGCTCCACAACGTCGAGACGCTCGCCCACCTTGCACTCGTGGCCCGATTCGGCGCGAGCTGGTTCCGCAGCGCCGGCACGGCGGAGGATCCCGGGACGAGGCTCTACAGCCTCTCCGGAGACGTTCCCACGGAATGGGTCGTCGAGGCGCCGGGCGGAGCGACCGTTCGCGACGTCCTTCGCCTCGGACACGCCGAACCGAGTTCCCTTGCGGCAGTGCTCGTGGGCGGTTTCCACGGTGCATGGGTTCCTGCTGAGGCTTTCGATCTGCCGCTGACCGGTCGCGGGCTCGCGCGGTATGGTGCGACTCCGGGTGCCGGCGTGCTCATGGGGCTCGCGCGCGGGCGCTGCGGCCTGGAGTCTTCGGCAGGAATCGTGAGGTATTTGGCCGAGAGCTCGGCGCGCCAGTGCGGGCCCTGCATGTTCGGCCTGCCCGCCATGGCGAGCGTGATCGAACGGATCGCAGCAGGGGAGCGGACCCCGTGGCTCGCCTCCGAGGCCGAGCGGCTCGCCGGGCTGGTGACCGGCCGGGGCGCCTGCCGGCACCCAGACGGCAGCGCGAAGTTCGTGCACAGCACGCTTGCGGTGTTCAGGGACGAGGTCCAGGCGCATCTCTCCGGGATGTGCACAGCGCATCGGGGGTGGGCGTAGTGAGCCGCAGGCAACTCGAACTGCACATCGACTTCGCCCGCTGTGACGGCCGCGGCCTCTGCACAGAGCTCCTGCCGGAACTCCTCGTGCGCGACGACTGGGGCTACCCCGTGGGCAGGGGAGGCCGGGACGTCCACGTGCCGGAGCGATTGTCTGATGCGGCGCAGGACGCCGTGGACCTCTGCCCTCTCCAAGCGCTCATGCTTCGCCGGGTCACCCGCGCCTGAGGCGCAAGTTTCGTAGCCGCCAATTCGACGGGTAATCACCCAACAACCAGATAGCCGTTCGGATCGCAGTGGAACGAAATTGGCTGGCACGAATAGAGAACGGTTTTCCGCGATGAGGGCAGCGCTCGCTGCCGCCATCGCCGTCGTCGTCATGTCCGCGTGCAGCGGCTCGCCAAGCGAAGAGCCGACGACGCCGGGCGCCGGCTCCGGGACGACCGCGCCGACCGCGGGGGCGCCGTCGTCGTCCGCTTCGCCCGACTTTCTGTCTGCCCTGGCCGCCAGCGGGACCGGCCCCGGCCACCTGCAGCGCGGTTCGGATCCTTCAGCGCTGCCCACCCCCATCCTGATCGCTGACAAGCTGAATAACCGCGTCATTATCGTCGACCCTGAGGGCCGCATCATCTGGCAGTATCCGCGGCCAGGAGACGTGAAGAAAGGCGAGACCTTCGCAGTTCCCGACGACGCATTCTTCACGCCGGATGGCAAGCAGATCGTGGCAACGGAAGAGGACGATGCGATCATTCGCGTCATCGATATCCAGACCCACGCCGTGACGTACCACTACGGCACGGCGGGAGCCCCGGGCGCTGCGGCGGGACACTTGCACCACCCCGACGACGCGATCATGTTGCCGGACGGCACCCTGGTGAGTGCGGACATCATGAATTGCCGCATCGTCGTCGTTCCGCCGCAGGGGAAGGACATCAGAAGGCAATTCGGAAACGGCCAGTGCGTGCACAATCCGCCGGCCTCGTACGGGAGCCCCAACGGTGCTTTCCCTCTTGCCGACGGCAATTTCCTCGTCACGGAGATCAACGGCAGCTGGGTCAACGAAATCACGCCTCGAGGCGCGGTCAAATGGTCCGCGAGGCTCCCCTCGGTGGCCTATCCCTCGGACAGCAACGAAATCCGGCCGGGTGTGTATCTCGCTGTCGACTATTCGGCGCACGGGCAGATTGTCGAGTTCGACAAGACCGGCAAGATCCTGTGGCGATACGCACCTACCGGCGCGCAGGCCCTCAATCATCCATCTCTCGCACTGCCCTTGCCGAATGGCGACATCGTCGCAAATGACGACTACAACGACCGTGTTGTCGTGGTGAACCCGCATACGAACAAGGTCGTGTGGCAGTACGGCGCCGATCACGTTGCCGGTAGCACCCCTGGTCTGCTCGCCAATCCGGACGGCGTCGACCTCTATCCTCCGAACTCATTGATGGTCACGCACGCGGTGAGCGTCGGGCACCCCTGAAGGCCGGCCGACCAGTGGTCGGTCGGCCTCCTCTTTCAAGCGGCGATCGCCGTCCGGATTGCGTCGACGAGCTGCCCGCGCTCAGGTAGCCCGGATGGGCCACCGGAGGTCTGGAAGACCCTGCACTTCAGCGCTGGACTGCGGACGCCGGGGAACGGGTCCTTGCCCCCCACGAGGATCGTCGGTGACCCGGCGAACCCGAGGCGGGCGGCCTGCTGCGGGGTGCTGACCTCGGTGGCAAGGACGTCCACCTCAGCTGCCCCGGCCGAGAAGGCGGCGTCGCGAGCGAGCCTCAATGCCCCTTCCCAGTTGGGGCAGTCCTCGATGTAGAGCACGTGGATGCTGGGCGGGAAACGCATCGTGCCCCTCCTTTGATCTTCGCTGGTTTGATCTTTGCTGGGCATCTCAGGCCCGGCGGACGGCGAGGCGGTTGAGGGCGAGCGCGCCGACCAGGAGGCCGAAGTCGCGCAGGGCGACGTCGTAGAAATGCCCTAGGACGAGCAGGTTCACGATGATTCCGGCGAGCCAGAGGGCGACGACGACGGAGCCCCACCGGGGCTTGAAGGCGACGAGGAGGCCTGCGATGACCTCGACGACGCCCACGATGTACATGAACCCCTGAGGGCTCAGCGGCACGATCTGGGTTGCGACCGGGGCCAGGTACGTGGGCCAGTAGGCGAGGATGTTGAAGAATTTGTCGAGCCCGAACAGCACAGGGGCGACGACGTAGAGCGTGCGCAGCAGGGCGTAGGCCTGCTCGGCCCCGCTCATCCCGCGGATCGAGGAGGTGCGCCGGGCCGGGAAGTGGAGGCGGCGGCCGGTCGATGCAGAGGACATGGTGTGCTCCTTTCCAAAACTGGTACAACCGATTTTAGTTCTCGCCTAGCATCTAAAACAAGATCTATACGTTTTGGATTTACACTGGAGGCATGGCTGCTTCTCGCTGGTCCCAGAGGATCGCCGCTGTCGCCTCCCTCGGCGACACCACCCGGAGGGCCTTGTTCGACTACGTCAGGCGGGCAGGGCGGCCCGTCGGGCGGGACGAGGCCGCCCAGGCGCTCGGCCTCACCCGGGGAGTCGCCGCCGCGCAGCTCGACAGGCTGGCCGAGGAAGGCGTCCTCGAGGCCGGTTTCGCGAAGTCCGGCCCGGGAGGGCCCGGCACCGGGCGGCCCTCGAAGTTCTACACGCCGGCCGCCGAGGAAGTCCTCGCTTCCGTGCCCGAGCGCAGCTACGAGCTGGCCGGGGAGCTCATGGCCTCTGCAGCCGAGCGGTCCATGCAGCTGGGGGAACCCATGGCGGAGAGCCTGCAGAAAGTGGGCCGCGAGGAGGGCGAAGCCATCGGGCGCCGGCACGGGCGCATCGAGGCCGTGCTCGAGGCCACCGGCTACGCCCCCGTCCCCTGCAGTGACGAAGAGGGCTGCATCGAGCTCGCCAACTGCCCGTTCCATGCGCTCGCCTCGGGGCACCGCGCCGTCGTCTGCACACTCAACGGCGCCTTGCTCGCGGGCGCCCTCGAAGGGTGCGAAGACTCCGGCCGGCGGGTCGAATCGATCGAGCCAGGGCAGGGGCACGGAGAATGCTGCGCGAGGATCGTCGAAGTTAACCCCCCGCACTGAAGACTCGATTCCCAGCCGAAGCCGGATTTCCAGCTCGCCTTCTTGGGGCCGGTCCTTGAACGGCTGAAGGCCGCCCCCTCCGGGAAGCGGCCTTCAGCTTTTTCAGGCTATTCGGGCGATCGATCAGCCGTCCTCGTGGTTGGTCGAGTTGGCGGGGATGCCCGGCACGTCGTTCGGGCCGTAGATCTTGGCGTCCCCTGGGTAGGGGCTCTGCCAGTTGTGGGTCTGGTACCAGGTCCAGCGGTTGAACAGGTACGGGTTCGCGAAGTCTTCCTTCGCGCCGTTGCCGGTCAGGTGCTGCTGCTCAGACCAGTTGTCCCACTCGTCCGCTATCTCCTGCATCGGGGCCGGGACAGCCGCAGCCTTGGCAGCGGCGGTGTTCACCGCGGCGGCCGCGGCGCCCGTCTGGCCCAGAGTGTCGTTGCCGCACGCAGGGGCGGTCTTGACGCCCTCGGTCAGCGGGACCTGGTTCGGCACCGCGTTGAAGGGCGTCGTGTTGGGCTTGTCGGTGAAGGCGTCGAACATCGGGGTGGCCGCGGCGACCTTCTGGTTCAGCGGCTGGGCACCGAGGATCTGCTGGATGGTCCGGACCATATTGATCTGCGAGTAGAACGTGCTGACGGTCTTGCCGTGCACCGCGTACGGGCTGATGACCTGAACCGGGGCGCGGTGGCCGTCCACGTGGTCGGCGCCGTCCTGGCTGTCGTCCTCCGCGATGAAGATCGCAGAGTCCTTCCAGTACTGCGAGTGCGAGATCTCGTCGACGATCTTGCCCACGGCGAGGTCGTTGTCCGCGACCTGGGCCTCGGGGTCAGCGGTGCCGCCGGTGTGGTCGCTCGAGAGCCACATCATCTGGAAGTTCTTAGGACCGTTCTTCTCGAAGTCCTGCTTCCAAGTCTCGTACCGGTAGATGTCCGGCACGGAGGTGTCGAACGGGGCCGCGTTCGGATCCGCGATCGCGTTGAGCGACGGGATGGCCGAGCTCGCGTGCATCTGAAGCGACGGCGTGAAGAGCTGGGCGGGGTCGCCGCCGTTCATCGTGCTCGTGGCCGCGCAGTAGTACTGCTGCCAAGTCGCGCCAGCCGGCTTGCCCTCGCCGTATTCGAACTCGCCGTAGTTCCTGGCCGTGTTGCCCGCAGACTGGATCGACGTCCAGAGGAAGCCGGAGCGCTGGTGGCCCAGCACGTCCTCCTCCGTGTCATAGGAGCGGGTGTACTCCCCGGCGCTGGTCTCGGTGTATGCGGGGTTGTCCCCCTGCATCATCCAGTTGTGGCCCTCCGCCGAGTTGGTGCCGATGTCGTAGGTGTTGTCGTACAGGCCGAACTGGGCGGCGAGTGCGTGCTGGTTGGGGGTGACCTTCGCGCCGAACTGCGCGAGCGAAGCGTCGCCGTTGCCCTGCTTCATGTCGCCGTAGACCTGATCGTAGGTGCGGTTCTCCTTGACGATCAGGAACACGTGCTTGATCGTCGAGGGGTCCCCGATCCGTTTCGGGACCGCCACGGCCGGAATGTTGGCGGCGTCAGCGGCCGTCGCTTGCTTGACGGAGCTGCCGTCCCAGCCGTTCTGCTGGAACACGGTGTCGGTGTACTGCTGGATCTGGTCGTCTGTCGGCAGGGTGAACTTCGTGAGCGAAGCCGTGGTCGAGTGCGTGCCGTGGCCGGTTGCAACCGTGGTGCCGGGCCCCTTGTTGTAGCTCAGCTCCGGGCCGCGCGCGTCGATGCCACGGATGTTGGTGACCACGATCTGCCCGTTCACCGCTGTGACGTTTCCGGGGTAGTAGTCCGTCGGCAGGAGGCCGATGTAGCTCGCGGGATCCTTCGGGTCCTGCTTATTCACCTTGTAGACAGCAATCGCGTTCGCGCGGCCTAGCGAGACCAGCAGGTGGTCGCCCTGCATCGTGATGCCGGTGGGCTCGTAGCCCACCTGCGACGAGGCCCAGGGCTGCGTCGCGATGGTCTGCATGACCTTGTTGCTCGCCGTGTCCACGACCGAGACAGTGTCGCTGTTGGTGTTCGCCACGTACAGCGTGGAGCCGTCGAGGTACATCGCGGTCGGGTGCAGCTGGACGTCGATCGACGAGACCGCCGCCGAGGCGTTGGCCGTGTCGATGACGCTCAGCGTCCCGCTCGTGGAGGTGCCGCGGTAAGTGTCTGCGGGAACCTGGGTACCGTAGGAGCCCATCGTCGCGTCGCCGGGTGCGGCCTGATGGCCTCCCTCGTTAGAGACGTACAGCTTGGTGCCGACGAACTTCAGCTGGCGCGGTGCGATCCCGGTGTTGAAGGTCTGCTTGATCGTGCCCGCGACCGGATCGATCGCGACGACCGTGTTCTGGCCGTTCACCGCGGCGTACAGCGTCGAGCCGTCGGGGGAGAACGCCATACCCGCGGTCAGCGCCTGCTCGCTGCCCACGGCCGGGATGCTGATCTTCGTGCCGGTGCCGAGGGAACCGTCGGGGTTGAAGGGGTAGCGGACGACGCCGGTTGCGACCGGTGCGTAGAGGAACTTGCCATCGGGGGAGAAGACCGGGCCTTCCTGCCAGACCGAGCCGTCGGTGATGTGCTGGTACGCCATGTTCATATAGCCCGCGTTGCTGGCGGCCGCTGTGAACGAGGTGGCCGAGAGGGTACCCGCGGCAGCGACGGGCTTGTAGGTCTTGAGGTCGAAGACCTGCAGGTCGACCGAGCGGTCCGCGCTCGTCCCCACCAGAAAGCGGCCATCAGGGCTGACGGTCGAGCCCATGATCTTGCCGAATGGCGTCATCAGGCGATCGCCGATGGGCTTGATCACCTGGTTCGATGCGATCTGCTCGCCGTTCTCATATTGGCCGCCGACCTGGTTCTGCCCGAGAGGGATGGTCGACGCCGCGGCGATGCCGCCGCCCAGGAGGACAAGCGCGCAGCTCGCGGCCACGATCGAGAGAGGCTTGCCCCCGGGCACGGAGGCCGGCAGCCGGCGCAGGCCGAAGCCTCCGAGTTGTTGGGCGTTGAAGGGTCTTCGGTCAGCTCTTGGCGCTTTGGCCATTGCAGTTCTCCTCTACTGAGCCCGGAGCGCCACGAGGCACGCTCGGGCCAGGCTTCCTTGGGTATCCCGGGAAGCGCTCCCCCCGCGGCTTGAGGGACGCAGATGCGTGTGGGCTGGATCCCGGCCTCCCAAGCCTTCTGCTCAGCCCTTACATTCCTGTGAAGAGCCTGTGATGGGTTGTTGAACTAACAGAGAACAGCAGCACTGAGGAGAGGGCAGCCGCATTGAGCAGAGAAGAGCAGCAGACAGGAGCGCCTTCGTTCGCAGAACGAAGGCGCTCCTGTCAAGGTTGCGGGGTCAGCGCTGGGAGCGGAGGACGGCGTCGGCCGCTATCCCGTAGGCCAAGTGCGGAAGGATGTCACTCGCCCAGTCCGTCGCGGACCAGGTTCTCGGGTCCGTGATCTTCAGGACGACCATCGGGGCGTTCCCAGCAGCCATCGCAGCCGCCGCCGCGGTCAGCGTTCCGAGGACGCGGCCCGGCTTGAACCCAGCGGCTCGGGCAGCGGCGAGGACGAGCCCGGTTGCGATCCCCGCCCCGATCCCCAGCAGTGGGCCGAGGCCCGCCAAGCGGTTCTGCTGCTCCTCCTCGTTCCCGGGGATCGACACACCGGCGGACTGGGCGAGGCGTCGGGCCGACTCCTCCGGGGTACTGCTGGCAGGCCTGGCCCTGAGGGCCATGTCGAGGTAGGTTGCTGCGTTCAGCGCTGTGGTGCCGGCAGCGCCGGCTGCAAGGCCGGAGCCGAGCGTTGTACCTAGGAGGGTTCTCTCCACCACCGTGCTCTTCCTTTCCGGTCAAGGGTTCATTCGGCGTACAGCGGCTCAAGGCCTATTCGCTGTGCGCCGACGCGACGCGCGCCTTCGGAAGCGGCATGCCCAAGGAACATTGCGCCCCTCTCCTCCGCCGCTGTCAATACGGCGATGCGAGCATCGTGGGCGCCGCCTGGTTAGCCGGCCGTGGCCGCGACCGTGACGTCCTCGAGGTTGGGGAGGGCGTGGCCGAGGAGGTGTGCGGCCTCCGCGCGCAGGGCATCCGTCTGAGCAGCCGTTGTGCCGGGGTCGACGCGTACCAGAGCCGATCCGTGGAGGCGGTGGCCGATCCACCGAAGCTGGACGCGCTCGACGGCGAGGACCCCCGGTGCGCTTGCGAGGGCGTGTTCCGCGCGGTCGACGAGTTCGGGCTCGACGCCGTCCAGAAGCCGCCGCCCCAAGCTGCGGACCGTTCCCCAGAGGAGCACGAAGATCGCCACGCTGATGAGAAGACCGACGATCGGGTCCGCCAGCGGGAACCCGAGCATGACGCCGACGGCGCCGACGACCACGGCGAGCGAGGTGAACCCGTCGGTGCGGGCGTGGACCCCGTCCGCAACGAGCGCCGCCGAGCCGATGCGGCGCCCGACCCGGATGCGGTACACCGCGACGGCCTCGTTCCCGGCGAAGCCGACGACGCCGGCCACAGCGACCCACCACAGGTTCTCCAGTGGATGGGGATGGATGAGACGCTCGACCGACTGCCATGCGGCGACGATCGCGGAGAGCGCGACGACGGCGATGATGAACAGGCCCGAGAGATCCTCGGCTTTGCCCAGACCGTAGGTGTAGCGGCGCGTCGCGGGACGCCGGGCGAGCACGAACGCGACCCAGAGCGGCACCGCGGTGAGCGCGTCCGAGAAGTTGTGCACCGTGTCGGCCAGAAGCGCGACCGATCCGCTGACGAGCACCACAAGGAACTGCAGAATGGTTGTGCCCAACAGCACGAACAGGCTGATCTTCAGCGCGCGGACGCCCTCCGTGCTCGCTTCGAGTGCATCGTCGACGGAGTCCGAGGAATCGTGCGTGTGGGGGACGAAGAATTCCTTGAGCGTTCCGAGGAATCCGTGTGAGTGCTCGTGATCGTGCCCGTGATCGTGCCCGTGACCGTGAGCATGCCCGTGGTCGTGATCGTGCTCGTGGTCATGACCGTTGTCATGGCTGTCCGCAGCGCCGTGGGCATGCTTCTCGCCAGCGCGCGCCTGCTCGGCGTTCATGCGGTTTCCTTTCGCTCTGAGTCAGCGTTCGCATGGTGGTGGCGGGGGACCCCGCCGAGGGAGTGCTCGGCCTGGAAGATCGCGTCGCAGACCATCTGCGAGGCGTGCTCGTTCGCGAGGCGGTAGAACGCCCTCGTGCCCTCCTGCCGCGCCGCGACAATGCGGGCCAGACGCATTTTGGCCAGATGCTGCGACACGGCTGCGGGAGACTTGTCCACGACTTCTGCGAGGCGGTTCACCGAGAGTTCCTCGTTCGCGCGCAGAGCGAGGATGATGCGGACACGAGTTGCGTCCGCGAGCATTGAGAACACCTCGACAGCCAGATCCACATACTGTGAATCCGGGTCCAAGCCGCAAATCTTCATATCTGCATGCATACGCAGATACTACCGAAATCGCGATGAGGGGTCGAAGGCCGGACCGCAAGTGCCCTGTGTGGCAGATGACGTCCGGGGAACCAGACAGAGGGAGGCAGCCTCGACAGAGAGGGGCAAGCATTGGAGAGGGCTACGGAAGGGACGCAACGGGTATGGACGCCGTGAACGCAGTTCTGCACGCCCTGGCGGCGGCCGGGTCGATGGCGTGGGAGATCCTGTGGCCGCTGGTCCTGGGCTTCGCCCTGTCCGGAGTCGTGCAGGCCCTTGTGCGCCGCGAGCAGGTTACCCGGCTGCTCTCCGGGGACTCGCCCCGCGCCCTGACAGCGGCGGCGGGACTTGGTGCGGCGTCGTCGTCGTGCTCCTATGCCGCTGTCGCGCTGGCCAGGAGCCTCTTCCGGAAGGGGGCGAGCTTCGCCTCGGCGATGGCCTTCGAGATCGCCTCGACGAACCTCGTCATCGAACTCGGGCTGATTCTGGCACTGCTCATGGGCTGGCAGTTCACGCTTGCGGAGTTCATCGGCGGACCGATCATGATCGTCCTCGTGGCGCTGTTCTTCCGGCTCTGGATGCGCGGGAAGATCGTGGACGCCGCCCGCGCGCAGGCCGAGAAGGGCATCCCAGGATCGATGGAGGGCCATGCCGCGATGGACATGTCAGTCCAAGGTGAGGGGACCTTCTGGCAGCGGTTGTTCTCCCGCGAGGGCCTCGACTCCGTGGCGACCTACTTCGTAATGGACTGGGCGTCCGTGTGGCGGGACATCGTGGGCGGGCTTCTCATCGCGGGCGCCTTCGCCGCATGGGTTCCGACGGAGTGGCTCCGGGCCTTCTTCTTCGAAGGCAACCCGGTGCTCGCGGCGGCATGGGGCCCGCTAGTCGGCCCTGTGATCGCGATGCTGAGCTTCGTGTGCTCGGTCGGGAACGTGCCACTCGCCGCGGTCCTGTGGAACGGGGGCATCAGCTTCGGCGGGGTCGCGAGCTTCATCTTCGCCGACCTCATCGTGGTCCCCGTGATCGTGATCTACCGCAAGTACTACGGCGGCCGCGCCGCGCTGCGGATCACGGCGACGTTCTACCTCGCGATGGTCCTGGCCGGGTACGCCGTCGAACTGCTCTTCGCGGCCACCGGCCTGACCCCGAAGACCCGCAACGCGACCGTGATCGAAGCCTCCGTCTCGTGGGACTACACGACGTGGCTGAACATCGTGTTCCTCGCCATCGCCGCGGTCCTCCTGGTGCGCTTCTTCGCCAGCGGTGGCGCCGGGATGCTCAAGATGATGCGTCAGCCCCCGCCCGGAAGCGAGCCTTCGCGGTCGAACGCATGACCTCGGAGATGTCCCGGATCTGGCGGAGTGCGCGGTCGTGGAGGCGCTCCACGGTGAGGGCTTCGATCCGGGTGTCCTGATCGGCGAGCAGGAGGAGCGTCTCCCACAGCAGGGACTTGCCCGTCACAGCGCTGATCAGTCCCTCGAGCTCGAGCTGCCCGGGATGGCCGCCGGGGGCATGGGCGGGGTTGAGGGGGCCGAGCTTCGATGCCTGCTCGCCGATCCAGGCGGTGGCCTGCTTGTGTGGCGGCAATTCTGCGCCGAGGCTCTTCGCGATGCGTTCGAGTTCGTCCGAATCCTCCGTCACCTCGCGGGAGAGCCGTTCGAACGTCGGGCCGTGAGGCGTTCCGCTCCAGACCTTGGCGGCCTCTTCGAAAAGCCGTTTGCCGGAGTTCGCGGCAATGATGTGGTTCTGCAGGTAGTTGGAGAGCATTTCGTTGTCGACCTGGCCGCTGGTCGGCTGGGCGTCACTCATGATTCCTCCTGGCGCGTAGGTGCCCTCGCGAGCGTCTCCGTGCCCTTACCCCGTGCGCTCGCTCACAAGCTCCGCGAGTCCCCGGACAGGGATGTCGGGATAGGCCCTGCGCCCAGGTTGGGGGTCGAATTCTGCGGCGCCACTCTCCATCCAGATCGCCGCGGCTGCCATCCGGGCGAGGAACGGCGAGAACGGGCGCGCGGCCACACTCATGAGCCGAAGGGCAGGAATAGGAGCCCGCTGAATTGAACCGTGGCCGGCCTTCGTCAGGATGGCCTCGGCGAGCTCGTTGAAGGTGTGCGTCTCCGTGCCCCATTCGATCGTCTCGCTCAGGCACGAATCCTCGGACAGAATGCGGCGCAGCAGTTCCGCGGCATCTGGCGTCGAAGTGAACGTGACCTTCGCCGTTCCCGAACCAAACACCATGACGCGTCCTTTCGAGGGGAGCGGCTCAGCCATCGTCACGAGGAATTGTTCGAGATTCGGTCCCATTCGGACAATCGCCCATCCGGTTCCAGAATTTCGCACCGCGTCCTCGGCCGCGGCCTTCATCCGCAGGAATTCGAGCGAGGAATCGGCGGCCGCACCGTGCATCGACACCATGATGATCTGTGCGGCGCCGGCCCGGGCAGCGGCTGCGACGAGCCGCAGCGCCCCGTCCCGGTCGACGCTTCGCGGATCGCCACCCTTGCGGAGGCCGAATCCGGAGGCGGCGAAGACCACTTTTCGGCACCCGGCCACCGCGCGCTCGCAGTCCGAGAGCGAGGTGAGGTCACCGCGGAAGCGTTCGACGCCGTCGTCCGCCGCCGCTGGGAACGGCACCGAGGCGCCGCGGGACATGGTGCGGACAGGCTCGCCGTCGTTCTTCAGGAGACCTACCAGGGCGCTCCCGAGCCGGCCAGTGCCGCCGACGACGAGGATCATGGCTCGAGTGGAACCGGAGCCTGGGCGGCGGTCATGGCGCGGACAGCGGCGTTGACGTCCCCGGACTCGCGTTCCACGGGTTCGAGGTAGAAGCGGACGGCAGTCAGCTTGTCGTCCGTCACGGTGAAGATGGCGACGCCGGCCTGTTCGACGGGCACGCCGTCGAGTCGTGTACCTGACGAACTCCATTCGACCCAGACCTTTTCATCGGGCCCGGTGGCGCAGTCGTGGACTTCGAGGGCGAGTTCGGGGATGGCTGCGAAGAGTGAAGTCCAATTTCTGCGGACCTGTTCTCTGCCGCGGAAGTTCCGTTCGGGGTGGACGGGAGTGATGTTGACGTAGTCCTCGGCGAATTCGAGAACCATTGCTTCGAGGTCGTGCCGGCTGGCGGCGGCAAACATCCGCCGCACCGGTCCCACAGGGAGGCGGTTGATGCCGCCTGCGGTATCCATGGCGTGCTCCAAAAACTGAGGGTGTGAGCTAGGATGATTTCAATACAGTTCGCTGTATTGATTGGAGTGTAGGCCGTATGGCGGACGAGGTCAATGGGCAGAAAGCCCGCGTTCGCCCCCGCGCCTACGATGCCTCGCGTCGGCGCGCAGCCGCCGAAGGCACCCGGCGTCTGATCCTCGATATTGCCCGCGAGCTGTTCCTCGCGAAGGGGTACGGCGCGACGACTGTGGCCGAGATTGCACGCAGGGCGAAGGCTTCACCGGAGACCGTCTACAAGAACTTCGGGGGAAAGCCCGGCCTTGTCCGCGCCATCCAGGAGCAGAGCCTCCTGGGAGCGGTCGGGCCGCCGGCCGAGGAGCGGTCGGACCGCGCCCAGCTGACCGAGACCGATCCGCGGAAGCTCATGGACCGTTTCGGGCGCTTCACCACTGAGATCAGTCCGCTCGGCGCCCCGATCGTCCTCCTCATCCGGGATGCGGCAGCCAGCGGCCACGCCGAGATGGCTGAGCTGCTGCGCGACGTCGACGACGCGCGGTACCAGCGCATGCTCCACAACGCCAACCAGCTGGTGGGGCGCGGCCTCCTCCGCCCCGGGCTGAGCGCGGAGGAAGCCGCCGATGTGATGTTCACGTGCACGGCAGCGGAGCTCTACGAGAGCCTCGTGATCAAGAGGGGCTGGACGGCCGAGCGGTACGGCCGTTTCGTTGCCCGGGCGCTCGCGGCAAACCTTCTGGACCAGCCTTCCGATGCGCCTCAGTGAAGACCGATCAGCAGCATCTCCGAGGTTCCCGGGATGCACGTCTGGAGGAAGATCGGCGGGTACCCGCCGGCGAAGCCCGCGAGCACACTCTGCGGCGCGGAGTTGGGGACCACGAGGCGCTGGAACGCGGTGAACGTCCCGTAGCCCTGGACAGTGACGACTGTGCCGGGCTGGATCCAGCTCATGCGGCTCCAGCCACCGCAGAAATCGTGCTCGACGATGCTCACCGATGCCGTGACCGGTGTGAAGCGGATAGGGCCAATGCAGGCGTCCACGGCTGACTGGCCGCCCGCTCCGGCCACCGGAATGTAGGCCGTCGGCGCGGCCGGGGCCTGCGGCTGGACGGGCGCCGTCTCCGCGGCGGGGGCTGCCGCGGGGGGCGAGGCGAATGAGCCCCCGATGAGCATGAGGCTCCCGACCGCCGCGGACGCCGCAGCAGAGGAGCGTCTGAGGACTGTCTTCCGTTCCATGAGTCGAACCTCTGATCGGCGCCGGCCCCTAGCTCCGGCGGGGTCATCCCACAGTCTTTGGACGCGTCCAATCCGGTAAACGGGGTCGGGCAGAATCGAGTCCTCCGAAGGCCAGAATCAAGTGATAGGCCAAGACCGATTTCCAGTGCTCTGCGTACCGATCCCGTACCGCAGCAAGTAGGGGAGGCCGAGGATGGAAACAAGACAAGGCGTTCTCCCCGAGAACTAGGGGGGAATTCCCAGCAAGAGGGTTGGTAGCCTGTTCGGGCCGGAAAACCCCTGAATTTCCGGGACCAAAAGGTTCTATGAGGGGCTGACGAGCCCCAAATGCCTGCCGAAAGTGAACCTTAGAATCAGCTATGAATGAGCTATGAGGGCGGCGCGCCTTTGTTCTCTCTGCCCGCCTTGCTTTTTTGATCCCCATTCATTTTCGAGAGGCAGGCCATCAATGCGGGCGCAGACGACGACGCCGGGCGGCTGGGCAGCGTGAGCGGAATCCGACGGCGCATCGCCTGGCTGACGAATCTGGCGGCCCCGTACCGCCGGCCCGTCTGGGAGGATCTGGCGAGGCAGGCCGAGCTCGAAGTGTTCCTCCTGGAGAACGGCGGGCGGTTTGGCCGGGATTCGGGCAACCGCGAGGCTGGGTGGATGGCGTACGACGACGCCGCATATCCCGTGCGCGAAATCCCCACCTCGCGTATCTCGGTGGGGGAGCGGCAGATCTTCGTGCCGCGCAGTGCCAGCAGTCTGCCCGGCGACGGCTTTGACGCCCTAGTCCTCGGCGGGTGGGAGTCGCCAGTGTACTGGCTTGCAGCACTCCGCGGCCGTCGGTCCGGGGCGCGACTCGTCGGCTTCTACGAGTCGACGCTCGCCTCCCACGCCTTCCGTAGCGGCCCGATAGCCCGCGCTCGCCGGTCGTTCTTCAGGCGACTTGACGCCGTCGTCGTTCCCGGCCGCGCCGCGGAAGGCGCGGTCTTGGCGATGGGCGTGGATCAGGCGAAGATCCACGTCGGGTTCAACCCCGTGGACGTCAAGGCAATCCATGCTGCTGCTGCCCAGGCCCGCAAGAATCACTCGACCCTCGGCCGGGCGGGCCACCGTTTCCTCTACCTCGGCCAGCTCATCAGTCGGAAGAACGTCGGCAGCCTCATCACGGCGCTCTGGCGGCTTGCCGACACGGACGATTCGCTCACCATTGCCGGGACCGGCCAGCTCACCCCCGAGCTCATCCAGCTCCGCGACGACCTGGGACTCGAGGACCGGGTCGCGTTCATCGGCGCCGTCCCGTATGAGCAGGTTCCCGAACTGCTTGCGCAGCACGAGACGCTGGTCCTGCCCTCGGATGAAGAGGGGTGGGGGCTCGTCGTCAACGAGGCGCTGGCCGCCGGGCTGCACGTCGTCGTCACCCGTTCCTGTGGGGTCGCCGAATCCGTGGAGGGGATGGACGGGGTGTTTGTTGCGGATGTCCCGGACAGCAGTGTCCTCGCGCACGTGATGAGGCGCAGCAAGCGCGAATGGACCGGCCACATCGCAAGCCCCGAAATTCTCGCGCACACGCCCGAGGCATTCGCTGACGTCATCCGCCAAGCCGCGTTCGGCGGCTGACACAGCAAGCCCCTGTATCCTCTTCACGGGCTGGGCAGCGGCGGTATTTGGGGAGGAACGTGGCGGAAAAGCGGAGTGCGGCCGGACCGTCCGCATGGGTGAAGGCTCTCGGGATCACGGGGGAAGCCCTCATCACCATTGCGGTGATCATTGGGCTCTTCGTTCTCTGGTACGCATTCTTCAATCCGTGGGTCGTAGGCCTTCGTCAGGAGCAGGTCGCGTTACAGCAGAGCCGGCAGCTCTCGCAGCAGATCAAGAGCCAAGCCGCCCACACTCCTGCGCCAGCGCCGTCGGCCGGGAAGCTGGCGACCACGGGGGAGAAGGCGAGCGCGATTCCCGTCATGGCCGAGCCGCCCAACATCGCCGACACGATCGGCGTCGTCTACATCCCCCGCCTCGGGACAGACTGGCGGCGCATCCTGCGCGAATCTGTGAACACCGAACTGGTCCTCAACAGCGTGACGGCCGGCGTCGGCCATTACACGGGCACCGCGATGCCAGGCGGCCTCGGTAATTTCGCCATCGCCGCCCACGACATCGGGTACGGCAACAGCTTCCTCAATCTGAGCAAGCTGCGCCTCGGCGACAAGGTCTACATTCAGACCTCGCTGGGCTGGTACACGTACACGTTCCGGAATTTCCAATTCGTGCAGCCGGATGCGATCAATGTCCTCGACGCCGTGCCCACCGTCTCCCGAACCCCGGGCAACGACCGCCTCATCACGCTCACCACGTGCTATCCGGCCATCTTTCCGCCGCTCGAGCGCGTCGCCGCGTACGGGACGTTCGTCGGCTTCAGCACCACAGCGCCCGCTGAATTGGACCCCACGCTTGCAAAGGACGGCTGAGATGTACCGAGCGCTGTGGAGGAGCCTTCCGGGGCCGGTCGTCGTGCGGATCCTCATCCTTGCCCTGATCATCGCCGTGCTGCTGATCGTCCTTGATCAGTGGGTCTTCCCGTGGATGGCGGCGACGTTCGTGGACGACGGCGCGACCGTGGGGACGGCCTCGTGAAGAATTTCGTGTGGGGAGGCCTCGTCGTTGTGCTCCTGGCCGTTGGCGGGTACGGGCTGACCGGCGCGCTCCAAGGCCTGGACTTGAGCCCGGCCCCGAAGGCGAGCGCTCCGGCGTCGTCCGTGCCTTCCCCGTCACCGACCCCCAGTGCCAGCGCGCCACCTGCCGCGGCTCTGGCCCGCTTCGATCCCTCCGCCACGGGCGCCGCGAACCTCGACCTGTTCAAGCGGACGCTGGAGAAGGCCGCGCAGTCGACGGCGGCGTCGTCGGTTGAGGCGAAGACTCTCACCACTGCGCTCACGGGCGTGGGCTTCAACGCGGCCGCGATGCAGCAGAGTGCGGACCAGACGAGCGCAAACCTCCAGGCACCGACCCTCGTGGTTTCGGTCCGTCTCGGTGCGCAGTGCCTCGTAGGCCAGTTCGTGAGGTCGGACGCGAGCATTTCGACGGAGATCGCGGCGCCGATTCAGACGGGTGCGTGCCTGATCGGGCGGCAGTCGCCCGCTTCCTGACGATTCGTGACGGGGAAAAGACGGAGCCCCTGGGCCGTTGGCACCCAGGGGCTCCGCTTGCCCGTCCACGTGGGGGAGCGTGGAGGGCCTTTCCCTTCTCCATAAGGGGGTTTTCTGAAGAAGTGATCCCAGCCTATGGGCACATAACACCCCCTCCGTGGTCGATCCGCGGTACTCGGTGTTGAAAAATTTTGGCGTCTACGTGGTGGCCCTAGACGGGCCACGTCAGCAGCACGCCGAGCCCGTTGAACACGATGTGCCCTGCGATTGAACCGCCCAGTCGGTTCGTGGCTGCCGCTGTCGTGCCGGCTAGGAGCGCGAAGATGAATGTCGAGATTCCGGTGAGCATGGCCTCGTTCGGGGTGCCGATGAGCAGGAGTGCGTGGACCAAAGCGAAGGCGAGCGAGGTGAGGACGACGGCGGCAGCCCACCTAGGCGCGCGACCGAGAGGTTCGAGGGCGGCGGCAAGGCTGCGCTGGATGAGGCCGCGGAAGTAGATCTCCTCGATCACCGGGGCGATGACGACGGGAGCGAGGATCCCGAGCACGATGGTCTGAACGACCGGGCTGGCGAGGGCACTGAGTGTTGGCTGCAGGACGAGGCCGCCCGAACCGGTGAGGACCATACGGAGGAACGCGTCGAATGCGCGGCCGAGGCAGCCGATGCCGAGGCCCCAGAGCGCGTCGAGGGGCTGGAAGCGGAGCCCAAGGAAGGCGAGGGTCTCACTGAGGCGTTGTTTGGCGAAGCACAGTGTTAGGGCCGCGAGCAGGGGAATCCAGACTCCGAGGAAGGCAACTGCGCCTAGGAGGGTGGGGTTGACTTGAGCGGGCGGGATCGCTTCGATCGCCCAACCGCACACGACGGCGGCAACGAGGCCGAGCGTTGCCCAAGCTAAGCGCGGTACTCGCAGGGGGGTGATCGTGTCCATCATTCTCCACTGAGGCCGTAATGGGTGTTGACGTGTGGCAACATATGTGTGGACACGGAGTGCAACCGTGTGACCTATGGGGGAGGGCCCTTGGAGCTTCGAGACTATGTTCGCATCCTACGCGCAGGCTGGATCCTAGTCGTTGTGATGGCATTGGCGGGGGTGGCCGCCGCTGCAATCTTCTCCCTTGTAAGCAAGCCGCAGTTCAAGGCCTCCGCACAGGTTTTCGTCTCGACGCAGTCGGGCGGAACCGTCACGGACCTTGTCCAAGGCAGCACTTTCACCCAACAGCGCGTGAAGACGTATGCCGGCCTCGTCACGACTCCCATCGTTCTCTTGCCCGTCATTTCTAACCTTCATCTTTCTACGACGGCAGATGACCTCGCGAAATCGGTCACAGCTACAGCATCCCTCGATACGACGCTTATAGAAATCTCGGCGACGTCGCCTGATCCTGTCCAATCGGCTAATATCGCCAACGGTATTTCCCAGAGCCTGACCAATGTCGTTCAGAACATAGAATCGACGGGATCCCAGAGCGCTGAGGTCAAGCTGACCAGAGTACAGGAGGCCGAGGTCCCCTCAGCGCCTGTAACGCCTAATGTGCCAATCGATGTCGCGCTCGGTCTCTTCCTCGGGCTTGCACTTGGTGTTGGAGTTGTTGTTCTTCGGCACACTCTCGATAACCGAGTTCGCAGCGATCAGGATGTTCAAACGATAAGTGCCGCGCCTATCCTCGGTGGGATCATGTATGACGCGAAGGCGTCCAAACGGCCTCTCATCGTTCAAGACGATCCGCGCAGCCCTCGGGCCGAAGCCTTCCGGACACTGCGGACCAACCTGCAGTTCCTTGACGCCGGCGAGGGAGCCCGCTGCTTCGTGGTCACGTCGGCGATTGAGAGCGAAGGGAAGAGCAGCACGGCGTCCAACCTTGCAATCGCACTCGACAACGCGGGACATAGGGTGATCGTCATTGACGCTGACCTCCGTCGTCCAAAGCTCGCGACCTACATGGGTCTTGAGGGTGCGGTGGGTCTCACCGATCTGCTCATCGGGAGGGCGGACATGGAGGACGCGGTCCAGCAGTGGGGCCAGGGCGGACTGCACGTTCTTCCGGCAGGAAGTGTGCCGCCGAACCCGAGTGAACTTCTGGGCTCAGCGGCCATGCAGTCGCTTGTGAAGCGTCTGGAAGGCCAGTTCGACTACGTGCTCTTCGACGCCCCGCCCCTTCTCCCAGTGACCGACGCCGCGGTTCTCAGCAAGTTCGCCGGGGGAGCCATTGTTGTAGTAGCAGCTGGTCGCACTCACCGTAGTCAGCTTGCCGCTGCCGTAACAGCTCTCGAAAACGTCGGAGTGCGACTATTCGGCTTCGTCCTCACCATGCTTCCGGCGCAAGGGCCGCATTCTTATGGTTATCAAACGTACGGCTACGGTCCCGTCTATGCTCAGGATGACGTAACCGTCGGCAAGGAGTCGCGGCGAATGATGCATCGCCGAGTCCGGGGACTTTCGGGGTAGCTTATGGATCAAGCAAGGTTCACTGTCCTTATGATTTGCTCTGGAAACCTGTGTCGTTCTCCAATTGCGGAGCAGCTTCTAAGAACTCGGACGATAGGGTACCCGCTTCGTGTATGCAGTGCTGGGGTGATCGCCGAGGAAGGAGCCGCGATGCCCAAGGAAGCAGCTGCCGTCTCCCGCATGTACGGGGGTGAACCAGACGGCCACCGCGCCCAGCTGTTGACAGAGGGGCATTTGCGATCCGCTGACCTTGTTTTGACGGCTGCTCGATCCCACCGCCGGTCCGTTGTGCAGATTCTTCCGAGTATGTCGCGGAGGACGTTTACCATAAATGAGTTCGCGCGACTGATCGCTGCAGTCCCCCTGTCGGAGTTATCTCGACCGTCCGATCCAGCTAGATTGGTTGAGGCCGCCCGCGCACTTCGGGGGTTTGTCCCCCCACCGGAGAACGAATACGATGACGATCTTGAGGATCCATATCGCCAGCCTTTCGAGGTATACGAAATGGTGGGGAGCCGGATTCAGCAGCAGATTGGCGTCATAGCGGAGAGGCTGTGGCCGTGGAGAGCGCCTCGATGAGTGGGGTCAGGCGAAAAGGACACGGGAGACTCTACTGGGCCATCGGGGGAGTCTTTTTGTTTGTTGCCCTCGACATTTTGCTCGTGGTCGTGGCCTACATGCATGGGCATCCCGAGGTGCAAGGGACGACCGGCCCAATTCCGACATATTCATCGCCCGTTGCGCCTGCGAAGACACCAGCACCTACTCCGTCGGAATCGTCTAGCGAATAGGAGTTGGAGAGCATTGGCCTCTCATTGGGAGCTACCTTCTAATACGGGAGTAGAAGGCGACATCGTGCCATGACTGGCGTGAACCGGCATGGGTTTCCCGCCGCTTCTCGAAGGAGCTGTTGGCGGGGCCAGCGTGGTAGGCGTTCTCGAACTGGGCTGTGCTCTGCTGGCCGATGACCGATCGAGCCTCGGCTGCGTTGTACCCGCGACCCATCCGGCGGCGTCCACGAGGCCCTTGTAAGCTCCGTCGTGGAAGATCGTGGTGAGGACGCACTCTGTCTTGTAGAGCCAATTGCCAAGGACTTCATGAGCGCGTTGTCGTGCGCGTCCCAGACAGAGCCGATCGGGCCATCCTCTCGAGGTCGTGTCGGTCGGTCAGCCGGATCGAGGTGTACCTGAGCTGCCCGGTCGGGTCGTGTGTGTCGAAGACCGTCCGCACGGGCCACTGCTCGGGCCGAGAGCGTATCGGCACCGCGGAGGAACAGGCGCTGGTTCGCCCGTCCCGCGTCGACCGCGTCCGCGGCGGCCCCTGACCTCCTGGGAGAGCCGCTGCCTGGCCTCGGTCACCGCCTGGGTGGCGAGGAGGCGAGGTGGAAGGCGTCGACCGGGACCGCGGCGCGGGGCAGCCACATGCGCAGGCCCGTGCGGAACGCCGCGGACGGGTCGATCGCGACGTCATCGGCCCAGAGCCGCCACGTCAGGCGCCGGGCGAAGGGGGCTCTTCGCGGTTCCGCGGGAATGGTCCTGCTGGGATGAGTGTCACGCCGCTGTCTGAGCGGCGCTCCTGAGCAGGATACGGGACCGGTAGTTCTCCGGGTTGCGGAAGCCGCGGCCGGTGAATCTTCTATGTCTGTCAAGCTGCTGTTGTGACCGGGTGTTGGTGGAGTGCGTTGAGTGTGCGGTAGAGGTGTCGGGCGAGGTAGCGCTTGAGGCAGCGGCGGATCTCGCGTGGGGTCTTTCCCTCTGCGGTGCGCCGCTCGGCGTAGGCCCGCGTGTCGGGGTCGTGGGCCATTCTGGTGATGATCGCCATGTGAAGCGCGCGGTTGAGGCGCCTGTCGCCTCCCCGGTTGAGCCGGTGCCGGACAGTGTTCCCTGACGATGCTGGGATGGGGCTGACGCCGGCGAGGGCGGCGAAGGCGGCCTCGGAGCGGACCCGGCCGAGGTGGGACCAGACAATGTAGGCCACTGCGGCGGTGACTGGCCCGATGCCGGTCTCCTCCAGCAGCGCTGCCGCTGGGCTGGCCCGGAGCAGTTCTGTGATGCGTCCTTGGTTCTGCTTGAGCTCCGTATGGAGGGCGGTGATGCGCTTGGCCAGCCGGACGGCCTCGGTGCGTGCGGTGGCCGTGGCGATGTCTTCCGCCCGTGCCCGCCACCCGGCGGTCTCGGTGATCTGGGTGCCCGAGAGCGGGCGGCGGGCGTCGAGGCCGAGGTCCACGGTCCGGACCAGGGCGGTGAGGGCGTTGACCTTGGCCGTGCGCTCGAGCGTCATCTGCTCGCGGGCCGCGACGAGCACCCTAAGGGCTGCGCGCGCGCCGTCGTCCTGGCGTGGGATGCGCAGGCGGTCCTCATCAAGCGGGAGGGCGGCCGCGGCGATCGCTGCCGCATCGAGCGGGTCAGACTTGCCCGTGGTGGTCCGTGAGCGCATATAGCCCCTCGGGGCCTCCACGACTTCGAAGCCGGCGTCTGTGACGGCCCCGCTGAGCTGGGCTCCGTAGCTGCCCGTCCCCTCGATCACCCACAGCGTGTCCGCGTCGCCGCCGGTCCGGCGGGCTGCCCAGTCCATGGCCCGGCGCATGCCCGCGGCCGTGGCGGGGAACTGCTGGCAGCCGAGCTGCTCCCCGGTCGCCGCGCGGAGCACCGCGAGGGTGTGGGTGCGGGCGTGGGTGTCCACGCCGATGACGAACGGGCGGGACTGTGCGACAGTGGTCATCGCGGCCACGGGTTTCCTTCCTCTTGACGGGCAGATGCTTCGGGCCGCGTCGCGGCCGGCGTCGGCCCGGGTGAAGGTCACTCCGAGGCATTACTGTGATGGGCCACAGCCCAGGGCTGGGCAGTCTTCTGATCAAGCCATTCGGTGTGGGCCGGGCGGCGCCGGCTGCCAACCCCCGGACTGGACAATTCACTAGGAAGGGCCCACGGGGGGCCAGCGTTTGATTGAGTCACAGCCCGGGGGAAGACGACCAGCTTCTACCCTGCCAGCCGGTCCCGGACCAGCCATACCGAGCCTCACAGCGTTTGATGTTCTTGATCGCGGTGTTGTTCGCCTCGACCTTGGCGGTCGTGGCGCCGGTGACGATCAGGACCTCGATCTCGGCCCACCACCGCGTCACGGTGCGCAGGAGCCGCTTCGTCTCCGGAGTGGGAGTCGCCCCGACGAGGCCCTCGAGGATCCACAGGTGGTCGCCGGCCTCCTCGAGCGAGCCGGAGGAGAGCAGGGCGCGGAGCTGTTCCTTGGCCTCCCACGCCGCCTTGAGCTGCCCGGTCGGGTCGTCCGTGTCGAAGACCGTCCGCAGCCGTGCCACTGCCCGGTCGGAGAGCGTCTCGGCGCCGCGCAGGAGCAGGCGCCGGTTCGCCCATCCCGGGTCGACCGCGCGTCCGCGGCGGCCCCTGACCTCCTGGGAGAGCCGCTGCCTGGCCTCGGTCACCGCCTGATTGGCCAGGGAGACCAAGTGAACCGCACCGGGTTTGATGGAGAGATCGATGACCCGGAAGGATTTCTCTCATGTCAGCACCGCGGAAGTACCCGGCCGAACTGAAGGAGCGCGCGACGCGCATGGCCTTGGAGGCCCGCGCCGATCCCGCGACCAGGGTCGGGGCGTACAAGCGGATCGGGGAACAGCTGGGGATCCATCCCGAGGCGCTGCGGACGTGGGTGCGCGAGACGGAGGTCGACGAGGGGCTGCGACCGGGGACGACCAGCACTGACGCTGCCCGGATCGCCGAGTTCGAGCGGGAGAACCGCGAGCTGCGCCGGGCGAACACGATCCTGAAGCAGGCCTCGGCTTTCTTCGCGGCGGAGCTCGACCGCCCGTCGAGGTGATGTGCGCCTTCGTCGAGGAGCACCGCGACGAGCACGGGGTCGAGCCGATCTGCCGCGTCCTGCAGATCGCCCCGAGCACCTACTACGCCCACCGCACCCGCCAGCCCTCCGCGAGGGCGCTGAGGGATGCCGGGCTGGCCGAGAAGATCCGCACCGTGCATGAGGAGAACTACGGCGTCTACGGGGTCCGCAAGGTCCATGCTGCCCTGAACCGTGAGGGCATCCCGGTGGCGCGCTGCACCGTCGAGCGGCTCATGCGCGCCGAGGGCCTGCGCGGGATCAGCCGCGCCAAGGGCCCGCGCACGACACGTCCGGCCCCCGAGACGGCCCGCCCCGCCGACCTGGTCGAGCGCCGGTTCACCGCGGAGGCGCCGAACCGGCTCTGGGTCGCGGACATAACGTATGTGCGCACCTTCGCCGGCTGGGTCTACGCGGCGTTCGTCCTGGACGTCTTCGCCCGCCGGATCGTGGGCTGGCAGGTCTCCACCAGCCTCTACACCGAACTAGCCCTCGACGCCCTGCAGATGGGCATCTGGGCCCGCACCAGGGACGGGGCCGACCTGGCCGGTCTGGTCCACCACTCCGACCGCGGGGTCCAGTACCGGGCCATCCGCTACACCGAGCGCCTCGCCGAGGCCGACGGGGTCGCCTCCGTCGGCTCGCGTGGGGACAGCTACGACAATGCCATGGCCGAGGCCCTGAACTCCCTGTTCAAGGCCGAGCTGGTCCGCAACAGAGGCCCCTGGCGCGACATCAACCACCTCGAGATCGCCGTGGCCGAATGGGTCGACTGGTACAACCACCGGCGCCTCCACGGCGAGCTCGGCCACGTCCCCCCCGCCGAATACGAAGCGGCCCATGCCGCACCAGCCCAACAGCCAGAACCCACGAAAACCAACTAAAAAGTACTCCATCAAACACGGGGCTTGACAGTCTCTGCCGTCCACGATGCCCAGGACCTGCCCGGTGTCCAGATCCACGATCGTTGTCATCCACGGCTCGACCCGCATCCACGGAGAGGACTCGTCGGTGCGGAAGAACCGCACGGAGCGGTAGCGATGCTCGTCGATCCCGAGCCGCTTCGGCGCGAGGGCGTCCACGTCCGGCAGGGTCGCCACTGCCGCATCGAGGGCCTTCTGGACGAGCCACCAGGACACCCCGTGCGCCGCCGCCGCCTCAACGGCCGACCGGCCCGAGGCGACCACTGCATCGACGAGTGCCCCCAGCAGCCGCGCGGTCGAACGCGCGCGGCTGGGCACCTGCCCGGTGGCCTCGGTGAACGACCCACGGGGGCAGGCCGGCTCGTCGCAGAAGAACCTGCGCTTTCGCCACAGCACCACCGCGGAACCGGCCACGGGAACGTCCCGCAGCCGCTGGAAGCGGGTGTCCTTGACACGTTCCGAGAGGACGCCGCAGGACGGGCACCCCGGCACCACACCGGCGGACTCGACCACCACCCGGCGGAGCCCGAGGGCGGTGACGGCTGCGGAGAGGACGCGGTATTCGGGCAGGTTGAAGATCACGGTGGCAGCACAGGGCTGCCCCGACGTAGGCTCGATCAAGGCTCGTGGTTCCTGACGGTTACGGATGCTTAGACAACACCCATTCCAGCAGGGCCACGAGCCCCTTCACGCTCTACGCCACGAGCCCGTTTCCCGACGAACCGCGAAGAGCCGGCTTCCGCGCACCGCGGTCTCGGTCGACGCGTTCCACCTCGTCCAGCTGGCGAACCAGGCCGTCACCGAGGCCAGGCAGCGGCTGAGCCAGGAGATCAAGGGCCGCCGCGGCAGGGCGGTGGACCCGGGGTGGGCGAACCGGCGCCTGCTCCTGCGCGGCGCCGAGACCCTCTCCGGCCGCGGCAGGGCCCGACTGCGGGCGGTCTTCGAATCCGACGACCCGACCGGGCAGCTGCAGGCCGCCTGGGAGGCCAAGGAGCAGCTCCGCACCCTGCTCGCGTCCGGGGCGCTCGAGGAGGCGCGGGACCACCTGCGGATCCTCGAGGGCCTCGTCGAGGCCGCCCCGACCGTGGAGACGAAACGGCTCCTGCGCACCGTGAAGCGCTGGTGGAACGAGATCGAAGTCCTCATCACCACCGGCGCGACCACGGCCAAGGTCGAGGCGAACAACACCGCGATCAAGAACATCAAACGAACCGGACGGGGCTTCCGGAACCCGGACAACTACCGATCCCGTATCCTGCTCAGGAGCGCCGCTCAGACAGCAGCGTGACACTCACCCAGCAGGACCATTCCCGCGGAAACGCGAAGAGCCACCAAACCCCATCCTGACCTGCGGAAACACTCCACACCCCGCTTCACCTGTGCAAGTCAGGCGAAGCTCACCTGACCGTTGAGTTGAGTTCGCTGCACTGGCCCTCTCCCGAACAGTCCAGAAGAGGACCGGCCTCGGGATCGAGAACGTCGTCAAACAGCTGCGGTTCCCGGGCTTAGAGACCATCGCCGTCAGGAGCACCACCCGAACCTTCCCCCGCCCGAGCTGCAACAATCTTCGACGCCATTCACAGTCCGAAACCCACGCATCAAGCAATTGAGTCAACTCTGGTCAGGAGCTGAGAGTTCGCCTGCATGTAGGTCTATCGTCGCACCCGGCTACCGAAGGAGAGCCTCGTACACGTCATTAAGTTGCCGGACAACATTCGACCAACCCCACTTAGCGGCGAATCCAGACCGAAGGCGCCTACGCAGAGCTTCGAGAGCCTGTTGATCATTGAGCAAGCGAATGAGCGCGTCGGCAAGGGCGTCGGGGCTGGTTCCGTCCGACAAGAGTGAGGGGGACAGGCCTGCCACAAGTTCTGGGTTGGCGCCGACAGGGGTGACAAGGGCTGGGGTGCCGAGCGAGAGCGACTCGGCGGTGGAGAGGCCGAAGCCTTCCAAGTATAAGGTGGGTGTGACCGAAAGCGTTGCCTTGGTGTACTCGGAAACTAGTTGTTCATCCGAAATACGACCCAAAAGCTGGACGACCCCTACGAGGTCGAGCCTCTCAATCAAGGCCCGAATGTCGGCCTCCCTTGGGCCGGTGCCTGCGAGGCGAAGCGTTATATGGGGCACAGCCTCACGTACAGCAGGCATGGCCTCCACAAGCTGCTCGACCCCCGTCCGTTCGACGAACCGACGAGCTGCGAACAAGCGCGGACCCCGTCCGCCGTCATCATCTGTAGCTGGCCCATCGCTGGTTCCGTGCCATGCGAATCTAGCCTCGTCCAAACCGCCTGGGACGACTCTGATCTTCCGCGAGGGAACGCCGAGTTCGCGAGCTTCTCTTGCTGTAAAGTCGCTGAGCGTCAGAACGACGCGAGCCCGCTTAAGAACGAAACGTTCGGCAGCTTTCATGCCTAGAACAGCCATGCGTTCCCCGAACCTCGACATCGCGTAAGAACCCTGTCGTTCGCCGACTAATTCACGGTAGACAGGTGCATGAAACGTATAGACGAATGGAATTCGAAGCAGGGCGAGAGCAAGGGTCGGTACAGGAAAGTGAGCATGAATAATGGTGGACCCATTGGCCAATTCTGATCGGCTAACTTCCTCGCGAAGTATCCGTCTTACGCCTGAAAATACCATGAAAGGATACCAGATCGCGAATAGCCGCGAGGATTTAGGTGGACTCGGGTGCCTCCTCACGAGGACGCCGTCTTCGCCGGACTCCTTTTCAGGGGCGCAAGGCGTCGTAGCCTTGCTGATGACGACCACTTCGTGGCCCTCCGTGACAAAGGATGCTGCAAGTTCTCGGACATAGCGTTCGAGCCCACCCAACTTGTCTGGCGCGATCACGTTGGTTACATGAATAATCTTCATTGCATGGTCCTTCCCGCCGCTATAGCGACTTCGATAGTGAGGGCTGACCGCGCGGACATCTGGGGATCGCTACCAAATCCTGATAATTCCCCAGATCCCGCTATGCAGGATTGTTGAGATGAGAAGGTAACAGCGATTAGGGCCCACAAAATTGGAGAAGCAAAGTCCGGTAGTGAAACGAACGCCGATGACAGAAAACCGATCAGGGCAAGGGCCGCCGGGACTTCGGAATGCTTGGACAGTCCACGGAAAACCGATATCGAGACTGCTCTTAGAAAGAGGGCGGTCCCGACCAGTCCAATTTGGCTCAGCAACATCAAGAGTAACGATGAGCCGCGATTACTGCCATCACCGGCTCCGAGCAGGAACGTTTTTAAGAACACCGTGATCGAATTCTGGTCAACGAGCGTCCGATCTGTGAGCGATACTGATCCAAACTTACTTTGCACGATAGTGTTGATCATGTCGAAGAGACTAGGGAGCAAGACAATTAGGGCCACTAATGCGGCAATCCCTCCTAAGAAAACAGGGACTCGTATCCGTACCGCCTTTTTGAACTGGCTCGTTCGTAGCGATACCGCCAACATGGCGAGTAGCGCGGCTCCCAGTCCAACTGCAGCCGTGCCAGACGCCGATGCAATCAGCAGCGTGAGGGCCATCGACACCAGGACGCCGTATACTACGAATGTTCGAAGAGACCTGACACGAGCCAGCCTAGCTCCGAAGTAAATACTCGCCGCGACAGCGAATGCGCCCAGATGAGATGGCTCACTAAATTGACCTCGAAGTCGGCCTGTCTCGATGGTGTAGAAGCCACGCGGAGAGTTGTCGAATATTGCGTGAGGCCAGGCTCCTCCGATGAAGGAAGAACATGCTACGAGGGCTCCGATGGCAAAACCAACAGTGAGGTGGCGGCTACCAAAGGTGCCATCGCGTTGACTGCGAAGAACGAAAATAACGTTCAGAAGCAAATACGCGACCTGTGCCAGGTTTGATGAAGTGAAGCCGAGGGGGGTCAATGACGCTACTTGCTGGTCGATACCATCGGCGGCAGAGATGACGCCGAGGCCCGCGAACAGGACCGGAGAGATAGCGGTTATGACGCTACAGTATATGAACATGATTATGAGGACCAGCCTCCCGGGAAGCTGGCCGTTCTGCAATGGCTCGCGCCGCCAGACGGTGAACGAGGACAGCAGGTATACGATGAGGCCCAAGTAGAAGGGAGTAATTGTTGCAGTCCCTAGTGCCATAACAATGGAGTCATTGAATGAAATCGACGATGCCAGCACAAGGAGCACCCAGCGGCGACCGCCGAATAAAGCGATTGCGTATGCGCCCGCAAAGATCATTCCGAGAGCAGTCACCTTTGAGTCCTTCTGTGTAGAATCACGATGCTTCGACAGGCTTGGCGAAGCCTTCGCCTCGTCGGCGCGCCCACCGCTTGCTTATTAGGCGGCGCGCGGGATTCTCAATAAAATAGTAAGTGCCGGCGCCGACAGCAATGACCATTAGAAAATATACGGTCAGAGCGCTTCCGGCGGCGAAAGGTCCTTCACCAAATCTTTCTGCGGGGATGAATCTCGGCATCAACGATAGCACGAGAAAGTGCGTCATATACACCGAGTAAGAGATCCTTCCTCCCCACTGCAAGAGACGAGACGACAAAATATTTCCGACAATCCCCGTCGAGCCTCCGCAACTTAGGACGAAGACAGCAATCAGCGGAACGGATGCGAGCGCTTGAGGCCCGGAGCCGCCCATGACTGCAATGATCCCGGCCACTGCTGCCGCCGACCCCAAAGCCGTCCATCCCCACGCCTTACCGTGACGTCGTTTTCCCAGATGGCGCCATCCGCTGTACATTAGGCACCCAGTCGTGAACTCTGTAGCAATTCGAAGCCATATAAGAGAGTAACTTGTGGGCATCGCGTTGTAAGTCGAGATTATCAGAATACCAGCTGTTCCGGTGATACATGTGATTGCCGAGAAAAGAAACCCCTTTGCAGCTGTCTTCATCGACGATAGCCACAGTGCTAAGAACGGGAATGCCAAATATGCGAAGAATTCGGCGCTAATGGACCAGGCAGGACCATTTAAGGCAAAAAACGGGGGAATTACCTGAAGCAAAAACAAGTTCGCAAGGAAATTTGACGGGGCGTAGACCGCGTTTAGAGAAATATGGAGCATCGAAGCAGCCAAGAAGAGGAGTCCGAGCGCCGACAGAGTGACGATGTGTACGGGATATATTCTTGCAATTCGAAGGACGATAAAGTCAAAGTATAGTTGTTTGCGGCGCTTGGCAAACCTATCGGAATAATTGTATGCAAGTATGAAACCGCTGAGCACGAAGAAAACTTCCACGCCTAAGTAGCCAGCACCGATGTACTGCTTAAGAAGGTTGGAGACGGGCGCCACAGCGAAGATTTGCGACTGAAAGTGATCAAGTACCACCCATCCTGCTGCCAGTGCTCGGACGCCTGTGAGCGAAGCGATGAGAGGACGCGAAGCACCAAGGACGGTTTCGGGTTTCGGTTCCCTTTCGACAAACGCGTATGAAGTCGGCATCGGGTCAAAATCTGATGAGCTCATGGTCGTCCCTCTTTTGCTGCCGCATAGCACTCTTCGAAGTCGGTAATGCCGTATAGCTGGTGGAGCGCGGCCTGCTGCCGCCCGGCGTTCATGAACTCGAGCAACTCGACGTTGCGCGCCTTGAGGTCTCTGCGAAGGTCTTCTTCCTGGGAAAAGTACTTCAGAATCGCGCCCGCGTGCTGGGCAAGGGTTTCGAACTGTGCTACAGGGGAACCGCTGAAAGCAGGGATGGCCCTAGCTACGACAGGTAAGTCACAAGCTGCGGCGTCGAGCACGCTGAGTGGGAAGCCTTCGTATCTTCCTGTATGGGCATAGAGACTTGCACACTCGAGTTCTGCCACAAGTTCAGGGGTATCGAGCCATCCTGTGACAGTAACTCCTATCCGTTGTAATCTACTTCTGCTCGCCGGATCGCCGTCGCCGATCCAACGAAAGTCAATAGTGTCATCGTGGGCGTTGACGCTCTGCTTCAACGAAGCAAAGTATGTGGGGTCCTTCTGGCTGCTTAGTCTTCCGACCATGACTACGCGACGCAGTCGAGTTCGGGTATTGCGAAGTGACGATTCAATCGTGGGGAAGTTGGGTACGAACACCCGTTCACAATTCGCATTGAGTCGGCCGGCCACATCAAACTCGTGCGGCGACAACACTGCCACGGAGGACGAGCGTCTCGCCAGAAGCCACTCAACCGTCGCCACTGCGAGGCGCCTAGCGTTGCCCCCCAGTTCCAGAGCATAGCCATGCGGCTGATACACAACGCGACCAGGTATGCGTCTTGCGCGGACGTAGAGTCCGGCCCAGCTCGAATGAGCATGGATGACATCAGGATCGAGTTCAGAAACGGCGCGGCGGACGGCCATAATACGCGCGAAATGACCATCTGGCAGAACCATAGACCGCGCGAAGCCTTTACCGGACGGCTTCTGAGCGTCGGGGCGCACGCTGAGAAGGTAGTGCTGGTGGCTGGAGACTAGACCTGGGATTTGATCGATTGCTCGCCCGACTCCACCACCGACACATTCAGTTACATGCAGGATTTTCATCGCACTCCTACGGACGCCAACGATTGCGGTTACGGTGATGAGGGAACCTATGCTCGGACAAGATTCTGCCGTCGCGCGCTCGCTTCTGTGCGATCACTCTATCGTCCTAATGACTCGTGCTGGTGCACCGACTGCTATGGAGTTGGGAGGAATATCTCGAGTAACGACCGAGTTAGCTCCAATGACGCTGTTGGCCCCAATGCGCACGTTCGCGAGTACAACCACGTTTGCTCCGAGAAACACCCTTCTCTCCAAATGCACGAAGGAGGGGTCTGCGGAGAGAACACGCGCTCGGTTTCCGTCTGTGGGGGATCCTATGGGGTGAGAAGAGTCAACAATTGTGCAGCGAGGTGCCATGGCGACATCGTCCTCTATAATCACCGAGTCGCAGGCAACGATATGTGCGTGTTGTTCCATGGTGACCCGATTGCCAATTGTTATGCGGCCAGGTTCCAGACCGGGGCGCGTCACCGCCTCCAAACGGGCGCCGTCTCGAATGAAGCAGTTGTTGCCCAAGGAGATATGCTGCGGATTAGCTATCATGAGCGGATTGCGTATCCAGGTTCTCTTGCCAAACGATGAAAATCGCCGAGAAGCTGCAGTGACCGACCAAATCTTCCAAAATAGATCTGAATTTCTCATCTATCGCCTTCAGTCAGTGATGGATCGACACTGGGGACACAGAGACGTGGAGCTTCTCGACTAAGGTCAAGACGCAACCCCTCGCGTATGGCTCTGATCCGTCTACGAGTGACAGCGAGATTCTCGCGACCAAATATTAGCCGGGCGGTGACCCACATGGCGATGTATGTACCGCCAATTACAAGTTGGGTGGGTGTGCAGTGTCGACGTGCAACGACGACCCAGTTTCGAGTGATCCAATGGGAAGCAAATTCACCCGTGAATTCACCCGTGAGGCTGCTCGCTTTATGGGTGAGAACAGCGCGAGACGTGACCGAATATTCGTACCCGGCGCGTTTGGCACGAATACAAAAATCTACGTCGTCGCCGTAGACGAAATATATCGGGTCCATCAGACCGACTGTTTCGAAGACGACAGGCCGAACAAGAAGTGCGCAGGTCGACGCATAGTCGACAGAAGTAATTTCAGGTCGGGTGCGTGGTGCCAGTGCGTCCCCCATGCCGATATGGACGGCCTTCATAGCCTTAAACGGCTGAATCTTTCCATTCGAGTACCAGTTTGAGCCGGCGGGGTCTGTTGCCTCAATCAGCGGAGAAACGATATTCAGGCGTCTCTCCTCGGCGATTCGGACCATTTCAGCGACGAACGTTGACGGAAACAGTGTGTCGTTATTGAGCAGAAGTACCCAGTCGCACCCATCGGCTAACGCCGCCTCTATGCCTTGATTGTTTCCCACGGCAACACCTACGTTGGTGTCATTTTCAACCACGACCACGGGATGACGTTTGCCGTCTTCCTTGAGTCTGTGCACGGTTGCGTCTCTCGAATCGTTGTCTACTGCATAAAGGCGTACTTCGACACCGACCTGCGCCCATAGACTGGCTAAGAAGTCTTCGATCACTGCCGAGCTATTGAAAGTAACTGTTACGATTCCTACTGTTGATTTAGTCACTTTAAGGCCTCCGAACTCACCCAGGAAAGGAGTTGATGTAGGCCGGCCCTCAGGCCCACAGCTGGTAGAAAGCCGAGGGCGTCTGTTGCTGCACTAATATCTGCGGATGCCGCCCGAACATCACCTACGCGGAAATCATGCGAGACCCTCGGTTCTGGCGCGCCAGATAGTTCGCTCAATAGGCGCGCGACCTCATCAAGTGAAACCGGGCATCCCGATCCAATGTCTAAAGTGAGGTTTCTGTCCGATTCGTCCTGAACGGCCCCGGTCAGAGCTTCTGCAACATCTGATACATTGACGAAATCGCGGATGATCCCTCCGCCTTCGAAAACGTTGATCTGCTCTCCGGCCAAAGCTTGTCTAGCCATGAAGGTCAGGACACCTGTATACGGATTGTTAATTGCCTGTCCTGCGCCGTAGACGTTCTGAAGTCGCAGGACTGAAAGGGGGACGCCTAGGCCTATAGCCCACGCACGTGCCACATTTTCTTGAGCGAGTTTCGTCGCGGCGTACACGTTCGCTGGTCGGGGTTCCGTTCTTGCAGCACAGTGGGGTACCGGCGCGGACAATTCCTCCCCGTTGGGGCCTACTGGCAACCATTCGCCCTCTGCGAGACGACCTGGGTCTCGCGGGATTGCGTGCACAACCTGGGTCTCGTTTCCCGCAAGTGTCCAAGCACCTTCCCCGTAGATGGCTCGGGACGAGGGAATGACTAACCTTTCAGGGAGGGCGTCGGCTCCTGCGAGGGCATCCAGCAGCGTGGCTGTTCCCGTGACGTTGACTTCAGCGTGGCGTCGGGATTGAAGTAGGGATTGTCCTGTCCCAGTTTCGGCTGCGAGGTGCACGACAACGTGGGGGCAGAATTCTGCCACTACCCTCATGTTAGCGGGATTTGTAACATCTCCTTCGACAAAGTTTACGGAACGGGCCAGTTCATCCATCCGGCGTTTATCCGTGTGAACTTGAGGGTGGAGATTGTCGACCACTAGTACGTCGTGGGAATCAATTAGACATTCGACCAGTTTGGTACCGATAAAGCCCAATCCGCCAGTGAGGACAACACGTCGCCTTGATTCTTCAGCTGTGATTTCGCTCATAAATTTGCCACTTTCTAAGCATAGGTGGTAGTGGTATTTATCGAGGACCTGGTCAAACTCTGGCGATCCGTCGTCTTGTAATCAGGCCACGGACAAGGGAGGCTCTTATATCCGCGGGCAGTGCCAGGAACCAGAGCATGGAAAAGCTGAGCAAAGCTGCCATAACTACTATGGCCGCCGCCGTCAGGGTGCCAAGGGGTGCGAACACCGGTGATATGAGAGTGGTGACGATTGCCGGCAAGGTGCAAATCATCGGTTGTCCCACCGCACGGGCGATATTTCGACCGGATACTACGTCGTTGAATCTGGCTGCCCTCCGCGACCATGAAACGTTTATCACGACGGAGATACCCCCCGATGCGACGGCCCCTAAAACAACGCCCACGACCCCGAATATTAGCCCAAGGCTGATGCTCAATCCCAAGTTGATTACCGCATCTAAGATGGGCTGAGCAACGATGCGGCGGTGGTCACCCGTGGAGATGAATGCGAAGGTCAAAGGCGTCATTGTAATCCTAGTCGCGGTCGCTACTATGAGGAGAACGGCTATCGCTATTGTTCGGCTGTTTATCCCGCTCCCAGGTGCAGTATCCGCAAGAATGGCGACCGTGATGCAACTAAAGCAAATCAGCATGCCGAGGATGGCCGAGTTTATGCGTGACGCTTTGATCGCCGTGGATCCTAGCTTTGGCCGGTCTCCAAAAGAAGCTTGGCGCCCCAATTCAGTGAGCAAAGGGGACATCACCGCATTGTCTACGCCGACGATCGCTAGGACGAACATGGTTGCGATGGAATAGACGACCACTGCGCCAAAATCGACTCGGCCGACAATTGCGGTGCCAGCAGCATTCACAACGAGCGTGCATATGTTCCAGATCATCAGAGGCCCCGAGTAACGTAAAAGGTGACCAGCCCGAGATCCGGCAAGGGGGGCTGAGGTGAACTTGTTCGATCCACGGGAAACGCGCCGTAACTCTCGAAGATAACGAAACTCGCGATGGAATGCGATCAATAGCACGAGGAATCCCGTGATCAGTGGCACCGAATATGCGGCTGCAAGCGCCGGGAGCTGTTTTTCAAGATTTCCGACTAAGATCACTGCGAGGAGCGATGTCGCCCGCGCACCCGACATGACTAGCGAAGGGAGGACCGACCGTTGGTGGCCTGCGTAGTACGACGACATGACATTTATAAGGAGGTTGGCCACTTGTCCGACGGCCAACAGTACGAGGGCTTGCTCCGCCTCTGGGACGAACCCTTGCGGGACGGCTGGGAAGATGCGTGCAAGAGTCGCGGCAACGGTTGCTAGGCAGGTGAGGGCGAGTCCTCCAACACTCCCGGCCAACTTAACGCCTGTCCAAGCCATTCTGGCCGCGCCGACGAGGTCGTTCGACCCCGCGCATCGGGCAACGTTTGTCTGGACCGCCGTCTGCAGTCCGAGATCGAGATACGTTACGTATGTTGAGACCGAAAAGACAATTGCCCATGCCCCATACTTTTCTTTTGGAAGCAGCCACAGCAGGACGAGCGGCAGAAGAAGGTTCTCAAGGCTCCCTGATGCCGCACGCACCAGGTTCGCCGCGCCATTGACGATCCAAACGCTCTGTTTCAGGGGGCGATCGTTGAAGCTCACCATGCTTGTTTGCCCGGAGCAGCGACCGCCTTGACGGTGCGCCACAGTATGATGATGTCGCCTATCAACGACCAGTTCTCGACATAGAAAAGGTCGAGCTTCAGTGAGTCCTCCCAGGACAGTGATGAACGCCCGCCTACCTGCCACATGCCGCTCATGCCCGGCTTAACCAACAGCCGTCGTTTGGCGGCTTCGTCGTAGAGCGCGACCTCACCCAGACGCTGTGGTCGGGGTCCGACCAGGCTCATGTTGCCGAAGAGCACGTTGAACAGCTGTGGGAACTCGTCTAGGGAATGCTTGCGGAGGAAGCGGCCAAGGCGAGTGATGCGCGGGTCGTTCTCGACTTTGAATAGAGGCCGATCATCCGTTCCTTGTTCGGCAAGTAGGGATGCCAACTTTGCGTCGGCATCTACTTGCATGGAGCGGAACTTGTACATCGTGAATGACTGACCGTTGAGGCCGATGCGTTCCTGCCGATAGATCACCGAGCCGCGGCTTGTCGTCTTGACGGCTACTGCGAGCAGAATCAAGAGGGGAGAAAGGAGCGTGAGGAGCAGGGCCGCTCCGATAAGGTCAAACACTCGCTTGCCGACGTGCTTGGGGCCATCGTACCTGGGCACTTCGACGTGTATCAGCGGAAGTCCCGCGACCAGTCTCGAATGAATACGAGGGCCCGTGACGTCGGCGAGGCTTGCACCCACAATCAGATGGTGTCGTTCGCCATCGAGCATCCAGCTTAGTCGACGCACATTTTCGGGCGTAATCTCGTCACCGCTAGTGATTACCAAGGTGTCCGCGCCCGTCTCGGTCATCGCTCTTTCAACGGAGCTAAGATGGTAATAAACGGGCACTGAATGATCCGCGTACGCGCGCGGAAGCTCCTGAGGTGGCCCCGCCCAGCACTCGCCTACAATGCGATACCCGGCCTCAGGGTGGCGCGCGAGCTCGGTTCCAAGATGCCGTACCGAATGTCCCGAACCCACCAACAGAACGCGTGCTGAAAATTCGCCAGCCTGTCGTTTGACTCTTAGCCACTGTCGCCACAGCCAACGGGAAAGTACTAGTACGGCAACCCCCGAAGGCAGCGCAATGAGGATATATCCACGGGCAAGGTTAATGTGGAAGAGGAATGCGATGATGGCAACGATGCCGAACAGACGCAATGAACTGTCTGCGATGAGCCTGTACTCCGTCGGTCCCGCCCCAATGATACGGGCGTCCCGAGTGTCATACACCTTGAGGATGGTCATCCATGCGGCGACCAGAACTACCGACACTGCCGAGTAGTTGATCGCCAGGTCCTCCAAGGCTCCTTGGAAGGAAAGGTTGGTGCTATCGAAACCGAACCACGCGATCTGCACTCCGAAGACAACCCAGACAAGAACGAGGAAGTCAGTGAAGATGAGGCGTCGGCCTAACCGAGTCCGCCAGTCTCGCGCGATCAGCGCCTTCGCACTCGCGTCCGCAGCCAGCGCATTGCGCATGCCAAACATGACTTCCCCCATTTATTGCCTCCGAGTGGCTGTGTGGCCGACGGTTTCCAGTCACTCTGGTCCGTCAGACGCCTGTCTGAGGCAGATGGCGTGGGCGCAATGCTCGCCGGTCGAGTCATTACGCCGTTCCCTCAGGACCTCTGGACGTACGACTGAAGGTTATCACCGGTTGGCCAGCCGCATAGCATAGTCTGTCATGAAAGACCTCAGTAGTAGTCTTGCGCAGTGTCCGTATGTTTCGGGTAATTTCATCGTCTGTCATCCCACTACGGATGCCCGTATGATGACTGGGCTCAGTGTCTTGGTTGTGAGGAATATGTTTTCCCTAGGGGAAGGGACAGTCTGCATGGAGAAGAGTGCCGCGTTCCATGGTTGCAGCGCGCCGTCGGAAACTGGCGGCACTCTGCTGTCCTGGTTCATCCTCTAGAACCGCGTCAATGGAGCACCGATCAGGTCCTTCGCGTCAGTGCTTTTGGGCTATGGTCCTCCGAACGATGAAGAGACGGCTATGGGTGGTGGCGGGCACACTCGTCGCTCTCGTTGTTATTGCCTGTGCCGTGTGGTTGGGTGTCCGTGCCTTCCTGGCCCAACGGGAGATAACCGCGTCTGAGCAGGTGGCCAAGGTGGTCGAGGCCCACATTGCCGCAGGACAGACAAGCGAGGCGCGCGACAGCGCGAAGCAGCTGGCTGTCCATGTGGATGCTGCACAGGGTTTCGTGAGTGACCCGGTCTGGCGAGCTGCTGGACTTCTTCCCTTCGTTGGGACGAATTTCTCAACTGTCTCGCAACTGGCTGGCATCCTGGGCGAGGTCACGCACGGCGCAGTGCTTCCGCTTTCCGATGCTGCGGGAAATATCAGTCCTTCGACGATCAAGCCCGTCCAAGGCGCTGTGGACCTTCAAGCACTATCGGCGGCGAGGCCTGCCGTGGTCAAAGCAGATAGTGTACTCCAAAGCGCCTACTCCGAAGTGGCTCGACTCAAGTCTGGATTCGGGACAATTCCGCAGGTTAGCGGAGGCGTTGAGCGATTCAAATCGGTGCTAGGCAAAGCCGCTCAGCAAGTTTCGACAGCGGACACTGTGACGAGAGTTCTTCCGTCCGCGCTGGGGAGCAGCGGACCGCGCACGTATTTGGTGTTGTTCCAAAACAACGCGGAACTGCGTGCTACCGGAGGTATCCCAGGAGCCGCAGCGGAGGTCCACATTGACAACGGACACATCACACTCGGTCGGCAGACCGAGGCGAAGGGGTTCCCCGCGTTTCAGCAACCGGTGCTTCCCCTAGCGGATCCGGCCAAAGGTCTCTACGGGCCGATCTTGGGCGAGTACTTTCAAGATGTAAACCTAACTCCACAGTTCCCATTGACTGCCCGATTGGCCTCGGAGATGTGGAAGCAGCGCTTCGGAGACCATACCGACGGCGTCCTTTCCCTTGACCCAGTGGCGCTGAGCTATCTCCTCCAGGCGACGGGCCCGGTGCACCTCGCTACTGGCGAGACTCTGGACAGTAGTAATGCAGTCGAACTTCTCTTGAGCGACGCTTACTCTAAGTACAGCTCGGTCCAAGAGAAGGACGACTTCTTCGCTACAGCCGCTGCGGCCGTCTTCTCAAAAGTCGCAATGGGTAGCTTCCAGCCGAGGGCAATGCTTGATGCGCTGACGCGCGCGGCTGCAGAGCATCGCTTGCTCGCTTGGAGTCCCAATCAAAGCGAGCAAGACGCAATCACGGCGGGGAACCTCTCTGGATCCTTGCCGGAGCAGATGCCCTCTCACGGCGTCTTTGGCGTATATCTCAATGACGCAACGGGCGCCAAGATGGATTACTACCTCCGCGAGTCGTACAAGGTAGGGGGCGTGATGTGCCGTGCTGATGGACGGCCTAACTGGCGGGTTGAGGTGACTCTGACGAACGCGGCACCTGCGAACGCGGCCACCTCCCTCCCTGACTACGTGACCGGCGGCGGCGTGTACGGTGTTCCCCCCGGGGACGTCAAAACCCAGGTCAACGTCTATGCCCCGCCATCGGCGATCTATCTCGGCTCTTTGCAGAACGGCGAGCCGGTCAACGTTCATCGGGACATGGACTCTGGGTATCCGGTTGCTCAGACCGCCGTCGTTCTTTCGCCCGGGCAGAGCGTAACCCTGACGTTCCAATTTCTCGGCGGACCCGGTGCACAACCCAAACCGGACGTGATCTCGACACCTTCAGTTAACAATCCGACGGTTTCGGCGTTGTCACTTTCGTGTCAAGCTGTAGTACGCTAACGTCACCGTAGAGTACTGAGTCGGGGGCTGTCGCCGATCTCATATTCAACTATCGATCACAAAGACTTGGGGAACCTTATCATGTTGAAAAAAGCCCTCGCAGTGCTGTCCTTCGCCGTCCTGGCATTCCTTGCTGCGCCCAGCGCGGCTAACGCAGCCGGCTATGTTCCGAACAACAACGTCACAGTGACAGGCACTGCTGTTCCCGGCGGTACCGTCACTGTCAACTTCGCTTCTGGCTCTTTTGCCCCAAGCGAATCGGTGGCCGTTTCGGTCAGCGGCAACACGGGCGTGACGCTTTCTGCCGTCAAGGCCGCGGTCCTGACCACCTTCACGAAGCAGGCTTCCTCGACCGGAGCCCTCTCGGTGAACGTGACGTTCCCGACCAACGCTTCCGGCACGTACACCCTGACCGCCACGGGTCTTACGTCGGGCAACGTCGGGACCGCATCGATCACGATCGTTCCCGCTAGTGGAAATGTGGCTAATGCGGGCACTGCAAACAACCTCGCTAACAGCGGTAGCAACCTCGCCAACACCGGAGCCACGCTCCCGATGCTCATGATCTGGATCGGGGCCGGGGCGCTTGTTCTCGGTGCCGCGATCGTCGGTACTCTGACCTTCGTTCGCCGCCAGCGCCACAGCGCGTAATTCAGCGGATTTCCAACGGCCCGGAGTTCATCGAACTCCGGGCCGTTGGCGTTAGTCGGCAATAAGGCTCCTATGAGGAGCATGTTTTAAAAATCGTCCGTTTTGAAATTGCGTTACCCGGGTCCGCTCTTGATGGTTTTTGACTAGATTGTCAACCCTCGCGCCTTGTGGTCGGGGGATCCATGAAGGTTGAGCATCGTCGGCGTCGGCTATTTGGTCCCACGCACGCCGCCGTCTTCCCCAACTCGGGCATGAGGTTATCGGGCTCGACACGGACCCGGCTCAAGATGGCGTTGCTCGCGGCCTACGAAGTTCCTCCTTCGAACCTGACCCGGCTGAACTTCTCAGTCGGCATATTGCCAGCGGGTTCACGACCTCCTAGGAGGAAGTGGGCGAGCTGGCCGATTCGGCGCCGCCTTCAAGCCGAACAGCGATGACGTCCGGGACTCACCCACTCTCGACGTCGCAGTTCGCCCGACTTGACGCCGGCGAGGAAGATTGTGGATGCTCGCAACGTGCTCCCCGGCGACGAGTGGATCTCGGCCGGCTGGGAGTTTGCCGCTCTCGGCCGCAAGCACACGCCGGTCTTCGACCTTACAGAGGGAGTGCTGTCCCTTCTCGAATCGAGATAAGGAGTCTCCTGCTCCAATCGCGAGGCTTTCTCATTCTGACCACGTCTCCTCCCAGCCGTGTCCACTTCTCCAACTCTGGAGTCGCGGATGTGATTACGGTCTCTCGCCGCGGGTATCTGCGTGGAATGCGGGAGAGCCCCGCAGTCACAGATTGAGGTCGGGTAGCGGCTTCGGACGTTCTCCGGCTGATCTATGGGAGGTAGATCCAAGATGAAGAAGACAAAGCTTCTCGCTCCAGTCTTGACCGTTGCGCTTTCGGGGGCGTTCATGGTCTCGGCCGCAGCAGCATCGAACGCGGCAGAACCTGTGTCCGCCGCGGCACCCTCCGTCTCTAGCCCTGCCCAGGCAGCGCCCGCCACCATCGCTCCGGTGACGATCAATCAGCTCCTTTCCGACGGAAGCACCCTCGCCGGCACGTTCACGCCGACCCAGTTCCTCGCCCAGAACGGGCAGCTCGTTGTCCAAGGTGTCTTCAACGGAACGCTGACCTCCGCCACGGGGGCGGTCACGCAGATCACGAATTCGCCCGTCACCTCGACCGTTACGAACGCCACCACTAGCGGCGCGTGCAACGTACTGAGCCTGACACTCGGGCCACTTCACCTCGACCTGCTCGGCCTTGTCGTCGATCTGAACCAGGTGAACCTCAACATCACTGCGCAGCCCGGTCCTGGCAACCTGCTCGGCAACCTGCTGTGCAGCGTGGCGGGTCTCCTGGACAACGGCCACGGCCTTCAGGGCCTGACCCAGGTCCTCAACAACCTTCTTGCCGGCCTGTGACCCCACAGTGACCGAGGCAGCCGAATCAGGCTGCCTTCCTTAAGAGGAGCCCCGCGATCTGTGATCGTGGGGCTCCTCTCGTTACGCCCTTCCGTTGCCCGGGTTCATGGCACGTGCGCCGCCTCCCTGAACAAGCCGGACATCCCGCCGTCGTCCGTTCTCTTTCGAGTAGCCGTCCGTGTTCCGCACCCCACTCCTGAGTACATGAGCGAGCGCCGCCTGAGTGGACACCCCGCTCAGGACGCGTAGCCACCACTCGGGACAGAAGGAACTGTCTGGTCTGTACTGGTGTCTGGGCCGCCATCGCGGCCCTGCATTGGGAGTGAGGCGCCTGACGCCGGTACAGGGGTGTGAACGTGTCGAAATGGGAGGTCCAGCTGCTGCGGCGCTGGGAACTCGTGTGCGACGGCACGCCCGTCTCCATCGGGGGATTCGCGAGGCGTCTGGTCGCCGGGGTCACCCTCGCCGGGCCGGCCTCCTTGGAAGCAATTGTGGAGCTCCTCCTGCCCGGGCGGGCGCCCGAGGACTCGCTGGAACGGCTCGAGACAGAGGTCTCCAGAGTCAAGCGCGGCATGCCCGGCCTCCTGGACGACGGCCACGAACGGCTCGCCCTCGCGCCCGAGGTCCGGGTGGACCTCACCGAACTGCTGCGGGCGGCAGACTGCCCGACTGCGCTGGTCTACGCGGCTCCCGAACTCATCGGCGAACTGAGGGACGCCGAACTCCTCCCCGGATGGGCCGAGGGCTGGACTCTGTACTACCGCGAATTAGTGCGCTTGTTTCGCCTCGCCACCCTCGAAGCCATTTCCCGGTACAGCCTGCTGCTCGACGACGCGGCAACGGCCGCTGTGGCGGCTCGAAGCTCGGCCGCTATCGAGCCACTGCGCGAGTCCTCCCACGCACTGCTCATCCGGGCGCTCGTCCTCGCAGGCAACCTGGAGGAGGCCTTCTTCGTCCACGAGGACTTCCGCCACCGGTTCCTGAAGCAGACAGGGGCAGAGCCCAGCCCAGCCCTCACCGGCGCCCTCGGGCTCACGCCGGAAGCGGCTGGTGAGGCCGGACGTCGTCGTCCGCTCACCGCCGCCGCCCACCCAAGCGGCGCAACAACACAAGGAGGCAGTTGACCATGACCTTCGACAGCAGTGAAGGGTATGAAAGCCCTCGGCTCTCCCGGCACGGTGGCCACCGAACGTGGTGGGCGGGATGGGTGAGATTCTTCCGCCGCCGGGGCCAACACCCCCGCCACTCGGCAGGAATCACGCCGACGGCGACCGATGAAGCGGCCTCAGGGAGCGAATGAGCCGCGCTTCGCCTGAAGCGCGCTCCGGATGGGGGAGACAGATGGACGAAGTGATGAGGCAGAGGCTGGCGAGGGAGATCACCGGCCTGCCCGAGCCAAAGGAACCTGAGGACCAGTTCGCCAGGATCCTTCGGGCACTGGCCGACTTCCGGGAACGGCACGGCCGTGTCCCCGAGAAGAAGGCGGAGGAAACGTCCGAGTCGTGGCTCGGTGCCTGGCTGGAAGCGCAGAGGGCGGAGGAGCGCAGTGGTGCGCTGCCCGAAGCGCGAAGCAGGATGCTCAAAGACGTCCTCGGAAGCGACTGGGCTTAGGTGCGTTTTTGTCTGCGGTGGTCGCGCGCTTCGTGCCAGGAGGCCGGGGCGCGCGATGAGGGCCGTCAAGGGCCCGAAGCCGACGACGACGATGCCCCGCGCTCGCAGCGCAGGTCCGGAGATCGCTCACGTTGCCTCGCGGATGCCGTAGGGACGGAACGGACCGCGGACGCCGATGAGGGCCCCCATAGTCCCATTTCTTCAGAGGCCCTCATTCAGATATTCAGTTAGATATTCGGCGTATTCAGTTGGTCCTGCCCCGCCCAGCCGGAACATGCTTCTACGCTCCCACGGCTCCCCGGACGGTCCAACACTTGCCGGTACTCGAATCCGGCCCTAGTACCACTTAACTTTCTGGGCTGGATCAGGCGTCCCCGGGGAGCAGCTCGCCTATGAGGGTCTGGATTCGGCCCTTGATCTCGTCCCGGATCGGGCGGACGGCTTCGACGCCCTTGCCGGCCGGATCCTCGAGTTCCCAGTCCTCGTACCTCTTGCCAGGGAAGATAGGGCAGGTGTCGCCGCAGCCCATGGTGATGACGACGTCGGAAGCTTTCACCGCCTCGGAGGTGAGGATCTTCGGGGTCTCGTCGCGGATGTCGATGCCCTCCTCGAGCATCGCCTCGACGGCGGCCGGATTGACCTTCTCCGCCGGTTCGGATCCGGCGGAGCGGACCTCGATCCGCCCCTCGGAGAGGTGGTTGAGGTAGGCGGCTGCCATCTGGGACCGGCCAGCGTTGTGGACGCAGACGAACAGGACGGAAGGCCGGCTTTCGGCGGTATCTGGGCTCATGAGATGACCTTTCGATCGGCCGCGGCGGCGCCGCTGGCATCGGAGGAAGGGGTGGCAACAAGGGGGTAGAGATAGCGGACGAGCACGAAACCCAAGGCCCCGCCCACAAGTTGGGAGACGACGAACCACGGCGCGGAGGCCGGCGCGATCCCCGCGAAGGTATTCGTAAGGGTGCGCGCGAGGGTCACGGCCGGATTCGCGAAGCTTGTTGAGCTCGTGAACCAGTAGGCCGCAGCGATGTAACCGCCGACGGCGAACGCGACCCGGTCCGCGCGTCCCGAGCGGACCGTTCCGAACACCACGAGCAGCAGGCCCACCGTTGCCACGACTTCACCCAGCCACAGCCCCGGGCCCGTTCGAGCGTGGGAGGAGAGGGCCACGGCGTCAAGCCCGAACATCAGGTTGGCCACCACGGTGCCGAGCAGTCCGCCTACGAACTGCGCGACGATGAGCGCCCCGGCCGTGCGCCAGTCCACGAGGCCCAGGCCCTTCTCGACGAGGGTCACCACGGGGTTGAACGACGCCGAGACCGGTTGGAGGGCCACGATGAGGGCCGCGAGTGCCGCGCCGGTTGCGATGCTGTTCTCGAGCAGGGCCAGCCCGGTGTCGGTGGGGAAGAGCCGGGCGGCCATAATCCCGGAGCCGACGACGGCGATCACCAGGAACGCTGTGCCGACCAGTTCGGCGGTGGCGCGGCGGGCGAGCAGGCTCACTTCGCAGCCCCGCCGATCACGCCGGCGAGGTTCTCGAGAACCTCGGTCCGGGCTCGGTAGTACGCCCAGACCCCGCGCTTCTCGCGCTCGAGGAGGCCGGACTCGTGCAGGATCTTGAGGTGGTGGCTGATGGTGGGCTGCGAGAGGTCGAAGGCGTTGTTGAGGTCGCAGACGCACGCCTCCCCGCCCTCGTGTGAGGCGACCAACGACATCAGCCGCAGCCGCACGGGATCGCCGAGCGCCTTCAACATGAGCGAGACCTGCTCAGCCACCTCCTCCGACAACGGCTCCCGGGCGAGGGGTGAGCAGCACGCGACTACCTGCACCGGGGTCAGCTCCAGATCCATAGACACAGGTGAATATTTACACCTGTCGATGTTTTGACGCAAAGCCCCTCATCGACTTCTCGGCGCTCGCGGTGGAGTGAGCGGGACTTTACGCCGGTTTCACAGGGCGGGATCCGACTCCCCAACTTTTCCACCGTCCTCCCCGACTGTTCCGCCGGGATCCCCAGCTTCCGGATCTGTTTTGGCCGAGCTGACGGCGTGTCGTCAGGAGTTGCTGGTGTGTCGCGCTCGGCATGAGGTCGTGGTTGGGGAACTCGGCTGGGGAGTTGGGGAACTCGGGCGCCGGCGGCGGCCTCTGGCTGGGACCTCCTGTTCCGCGTCTGCCGAGCCCCCAAGTAAGGGGGTACTGGCAGAACCAGTAATAGGGGGACTCTTCCTGACCTCCTCGGATCGGGCTTCTATGGGTCTAGACCCTTAAGAACAACCTGAGGAGACCTCCTTGGAAAGCGGGAGTCCCGCCGCGCCGCCCGCCCCGTCCGCTGTTGCGGACGCCCTGCACTCTCGCGCGACCCTCATGGCGTCCGTCCTTGGCTTCTTCGTCGTCACGCTGGACGCCGTCGTCGTCAACGTCGCGCTGCCGACGATGCGCACCGATCTGGGCGCCGGCATGACCGGACTCCAGTGGATCGTGGACGGCTACACCCTCGCGTTCGCCGCGCTCCTGCTTTCGTCCGGCGCGTTCTCTGACCGTCTTGGCGCGCGCCGAGCCTTCGGCGTCGGGGTGGCGGTGTTCGTCGCGGCATCCCTGGCCTGCGGCCTCGCCCCCGGGCTCGGCGCCCTCGTGGCGGCGCGGTTCGTCCAGGGCGCCGCCGCCGCAGTGATGATGCCCGCCTCGATGGCCCTCATCGGCCAGGCGTTCCCCGACCCGATCCGGCGTGCACGCGCCGTCGCCGTCTGGGCGATGGGCGGTGCTGTTGCCTCGACGTCGGGCCCGGTGCTCGGCGGTTTGCTGAACTTGGTCAGCTGGAGGCTCATCTTCCTGGTCAACCTCCCCGTGGGGATCGTCGCCCTGATTCTCCTGGCCCGCGCTCGGCGGTCTACCCGCCGGGAGGTGCCCTTCGACTGGGCGGGACAGACGACGGCGGTGCTCGCCATGGGCGGCATCACCTACGGGATCATCGAGGCCGGCGCCGTCGGCATGGCCCCGCACGTGCTGGCCGCGCTCGCGGTCGGCGTCGTTGCCCTGGCCGCGTTCGCCGTCGTCCAATCCCGCGTACGGCACCCCATGGTGCCGCCTGAACTCGTCCGATCCCGGACCGTACTCGTGGCCTCGACCTCGGGGTTCGCGTTCATGGTCGGCAATTACGGGCTGCCCTTCGTCATGAGCCTGTACCTCCAGCAGCACCGCGGCCTGACCTCGTTCGCAACCGGGATCGCGTTCCTGCCGATGATGCTGATCGGGTTCTGCCTCACGCCCTTCGTGGCGCGCATCGTCGAACGGTTCGGCGCGAGACGTCTGATGACCCTCGGCTTCTTCGCCCTCGCGACGGGCCTGGCGGCGATAGCCGTGCTTCCTCCGGGCGTGCCGGTGTGGGTCCTTTCCGTCCTCATGGTGCTCGTCGGCCTCTGCGGTCCGCTCGTCATCCCGCCGATCAGCGGGGTCCTGCTGAACAGCGTCCCCGAGCATCTCGCCGGAACCGCGAGCGGGGTCTTCCACACGAGCCGCCAAGTCGGCGGAGCCCTCGCCGTCGCCGTCTTCGGAGCACTGCTGGCGAACCCGGCGACCTTCCGGAGCGGCGTCGTCGTGAGCCTCCTGGCCGCGGCCGCCGTCGCCCTCTGCGCCGCCGGGGCGAGCCGATTCCTGAAAGATCCTGCGATTCCTCAAAGAAAGGGAAATTGAGATGACGATTGAAGAATCCGCCGAGAGGGAGCCCTCGGGGGCCGAGAAGATGTTCGGCGACTTCGCTCCGGCCCTCGTCTCCTACACCGACGACGTCCTGTTCGGCCAAGTGTGGGAGCGGCCCGAACTGTCTCCGCGCGACCGGAGCCTCGTCACCGTCGCCGCCCTCCTGGCCGGCGGCAACACCGAGCAGCTCACGTTCCACCTCGCCCGGGCCAAGGAGAACGGGGTCAGCGAGGAGGAGCTCATCGAGGCGATCACCCACCTCGCGTTCTATGCAGGGTGGCCCAAGGCAATGTCCGCGATGGGCGTCGCGAAGAAGGTGTTCCGAGGCTGAGCCCCACCCACGCGAGGGCGCACGTTTGCTGCGAAAGCGCACGTTGCACCGCGTTCAAAGGTGCGTTCTCGTAAGAAACGTGCGCTTTCGCGGGGAAACCGGAAAACGACGACGGCGGCCCGAGCCTTCTGGCGGGGCCGCCGTCGTCGTTCGGGGCGCTTCTAGGCGAACGTCGCCGCGTCGATGACGAAGCGGTAGCGGACGTCCGAGGAGAGGACGCGCTTCCAGGCCTCATTGATGTAGGAGGCCTCGATGAGCTCGGTGTCCGGGATGATGCCGTGCTCGGCGCAGAAGTCGAGCATCTCCTGGGTCTCGCGGATCCCGCCGATGCTCGAACCGGCGAAGGAGCGGCGGTTGCGGAAGAGCGTGAAGACCGTGAGGGGGAGCGGCTCGGCCGGGGCACCGACGTTGACCATGGTGCCGTTGCGGCGCAGGAGACCGAGATACGCGGCGAGGTCGATCGGGGCCGAGACGGTGTTGACGATCAGGTCGAAGCTGTTCTTGAGCTCCTCGAAGGTCTTCGCGTCCTCGGTCGCGAAGTAGTGGTCCGCGCCAAGGCGCAGGCCGTCGTCCTTCTTCGACAGGCTCCGCGAGAGCACCGTGACCTCGGCGCCCATGGCGTGGGCGAGCTTGACGGCCATGTGGCCGAGACCGCCCATTCCGACGACGGCGACCCGCTTCCCGGGCCCGGCCTCCCAGTGGCGCAGGGGAGAGTAGGTCGTGATCCCGGCGCAGAGGAGCGGGGCCGCGGCGGCAAAGTCGAGGGACTCGGGGACGCGCAGGACGAAGTCCTCGTCCACCACCACATGCGTCGAGTAGCCGCCCTGAGTGATGGTGCCATCGCGGTCGACGCTGCCGTAAGTGCCGACGTTGCCGTTGAGGCAGTACTGCTCCTCGCCGGCGAGGCAGTTCTCGCATTCGCGGCAGGAGTTGACGAGGCAGCCGACGCCGACGCGGTCGCCGACGGCGTGCTTCGTCACCTCAGAGCCGACCTCGGCTACCAGGCCCACGATCTCGTGTCCGACGACGAGCGGGTGCTGGATGGGACCCCATTCCTCGCGGACCGTGTGGATGTCGGAGTGGCAGATGCCGGCGTACTTGATCTCGATCAGCACGTCCTTGGGGCCCACGTCGCGGCGGGTGATCCTCACCGGCTCGAGCGGGGCATCAGAGGTGGGGGCAGCGTAGGCATTGACGTTGAGCAAAGGATTCTCCTTGTTTCGTTGGTCTTGCTGGCGGCTAGGGCGAGTGAGGCCATCGCAACGACCGCCAGCGCGACGGAGACAACCGAAACAATACCCAGAGGGGGCACGGTGTAAGCGCCCCCGCGTCCAACAAGCGGTGCGGCCAGACCGCCGAACGCGAAGCGGGTGGCCAGACGTTTGGAAATAGAAAGTAGACAGACAGGTCTGTATCGTACGATGACGGAATGAATGCCGAGCAAAGGCGCAAAGATCGGCCTAGTGTCCGGGAACGGATTCTCGCCGCGGCCTTTGAGCTGTATGCCGCGCACGGTGTCCGGGACACGGGAATTGAGGAGCTTCTTGCCCGCTCGGAGGTGGCGAAGGCGAGCTTCTACCGGCACTTTGCCTCGAAGGATGAGCTCGGTCTGGTCTATCTGGAACGGCTGTATCAAGAGCGTCGGATCGAACTTGCCGAAGCCGTCCGGGCGGCGGGGGACGGGCCCATGGCGCTCTTGGCGGTCTTCGACATCTACGCCCAGCTCTTCCGCACGCGCGTCCCCGAGGCAAGGTCCTTCATCCACGTGCTGATGGAACTCGGGCCGGAGCACCGGCTCGGGAAGGCCTGCATCCACTACTCAGCCCTGCTGCGCGAGGACCTCGCCCGCTTTGCCGCCGAGCGGGGCATCTCAGACCCCGTGGAATTCGCCGCGGAGCTCCAGACCCTCATCAAGGGCACCATCGTCTCGTCCACCGAAGGGGACGAGGACGCCGCCGAGCTCGGGCGCCGTTTGGGCAGGCTCGTCGTGGAGGCACATCTCCGGGAGGAACCAGCGAAATAGCCGGGCCTGCGAAATAGCTGGCCTGACGACCCAGCGTGCCGGCGGCTCCGGTGACGGCGAGGGTCTGGCCGGGTTTGAGGTCGAGACCCTCAGGTGTTTCGGCCATCGTGATGCCAATCCTTTTCTGTACCGTTCCGAATTCTTCGCGTGCCAAGCGGAGCGCCGCCGGAATCGAAAGTTCAGTGGCGCTGCAGGTCCCCGACCAGCCCGTCGAGGGCGCGGCGGATCTTCCGTCTCCCCGAAGCGATCATGAAGCTGGCAGCCACCATCAGGGCGAAGCCAATGAGACCCGTGACGTTAGGCCTCACCGGGACAACAATCCCGAACATCATGACCACCACGCCGATCGCGGCCATGCTGATCCCGTTATCTCTCCGTACCTGCCCCGCAGCACATTCCTCGGCGAAGCGCGCCGTCTCGTCCATCGTGATCCCATCCCCGTCATTCCCGAGCTGTTAGGTGAGAACTACCCGTCTTGGGGTGGGGCAGACATCGGGCAGCGGGGGAGTCGGCTACGTGAAGTGCGTGTCGGGGGTTGGGTCGTCGAATCTTTGCAGGATCGATGACGCAATGTCGCGGACCTTGACGTTGCGCTGGTTGGAGGCTCGTTTGAGGATCTCCATCGCCTCTTGGGACGTGCAGCGCGACTGGGCCATGATGATGCCGGCGGCGAGGTTGATCGCCGTGCGTGACTCGAGGGCTGCCTCGAGGTCGGAGGCCCGCTCGGATTCCGCCGTAATGCGCAGCGCCAAGGTCACCGACGTCGAAGCGAATTCAGCGAAGCTGAGCGCGGCCTGCCGGGTCTCGCCACCAAACGAGCCCGGGGTTTCCGCATAGCTGTTGAGCGAAGCGCTGGCCTCTCCCCTCAGAGGGATGGGGACACCGAGCACGCTGCGGATCTCGCTCTCACGCATGGCCTCCACGTATCGCGGCCACCGTTCTTCGCTCTGCATGTCCCTGATGTCGAAGACCTGGCCCGTGCGGAGGGCCTCCATGCAAGGGCCCTCGAGGCTGCTGTACTGGATCTTGTCCAGTTCGAGGGCCTCTTGATCGCTCAGGCCCAAGGTCATCGGCCGCCCGTCCTTGCCAACCGTGACACTGCAATGCACCGGGAAGTCCGAGGAGAGTTTTCGCGCTGCCGCCGAAGAGAGGCTGGTGAGGAATGTCTTGATGTCAGGGCTGTCCAGCAGCAGGTTCTGCAGTTCGCTGAGGCTGTGTTCGTCGCTCATTGTGACCATCCCGCTTTGGGGTGTTGGGGTCGAATCTCACGACTCGGCGTCCCGCGACAGTCTGCCGCTCTTGTTCTGGAGCCGGTCGATGTGCTCCGAGGCCTGCGCCTTGGTGAGGTCCGCCGGAAGTTCCTCGCCCGCCTCGCGTGCCAGAGTGTCGAGATAGCTGCGCTGGGCGGCCGTCATCGGTTCGTCTCCGGTCACCCACTCCTCCGGATCCCGGCTGATGCCGGCTCCGGGCTCAGGCGTCGGACTGCCGAGTGTCTCCTTATCACTCATAACGATGTCGGTTCCCTACTGGGCCTCCGCCAAACACCGTGCCCGGGCGGGCGCCTACTGGAGGGTGACGAGTTCGGCTCTGCCGTCCGTGAAGAACTCGTCGCCGCTGCCGTTGTGTCCCATCTGAGGATGGGTGAAGGGTATGAGGTGGTCGGGGTAGCCGAGGGACCCGATGATGAATGACCGTTCCGCATCGATGTTGGGGTCGATGTGGTGCGTGGGGATCTTGGCGGCCCCCGCGAACTCGATGCCGTCGTCGAAGCTCGCCGTGGCTTCCCATACGGGACGGCCATCCGGAGCGGTGTAGCCGCTGCGCCAGATGCGGATGTGGTGGCGTTGGCGCAGGGTGTTCGAAGCCGTCGCCTTCTGGAACGCGATCGCCTCCGGCTCGGAGGCCATGAACGAGGGGGTCACGGGCGCTGTCGGGTACTGGCCGCCCTGGAATCCGACGGCGAAGGCCCGCAGGGTGTTCGCGAGGGTTGAGCGGTCGGCCTCGTCCCAGCCGCGGCTTTCGAACGCATGGACGAGCTGGTCTTGGGTTCCGACGAAGATGAAGCTGGCCGGTTCCATCGTGTCCCCGGTGACGGTCTCGCTGTAGACGGGCAGACGGGCGAGCGAGGAAGCGTCGAGCGAGCGCAGCGGCTGGGAGTGCAACGGAGCCGCGCGGGCTTGGGGCTGGATCAGCAGGGGTGCGCTGATTACGGCAAAGACCACCGCTGCAGCAGGGACGACGGCGAGCAGCCTCCCCGGGGCGACCGGCCGTCGTCGTCCTCGGATGACAGGAAAGCGCGCGGCGATCTCGAGGGTCCCGACGGCGGCGGCGAGCATCGCGCTGCCGAGCAGCATGCTGCCCCAGACGTCGGTGACCCAATGGACGCCGAGATAGACCCGGCTCATGGCCACCAGCAGCACGGCCAAGAGGTAGCAGGCAACCGTCGCCGCCTTCGCACCCGTGGACTTGAAGGCCTTGAACAGCAGATAGGCGATGATCCCGTAGGCGAGGGTGGCACGCATCGTGTGGCCGCTGGGGAAGCTCGGGGACGTATCGATCAGCAGGGCCAAGGCGGCGTCCGGGCGCGCCCTGTGCACGATCACCTTGACCACCGAATACAGCACCTCGTCCGCGACCACGACGGCGACGACGGCTCCGGCGAGGAAGCGGCGGCGCTTCCACCACAGCAGGACGACGGCGAGGACGGTGGCCAGCACCAGCGTCTGGACGTTGGCGAACATCGTGGCGGCCGCGAAGAAGGACGTCTCCCCGGGTGTGCGGACGAGGGTCATCAGGTTCGCGATCCGCTGATCCACCTGGGTGAGGGGCCCGTGCGTGACCACGTGGACCGCGAGGCTGAGGAAGTTCCCGAACGGGATTGCTGCGACCACGACGGTCGCAGTGAGCCAGATCCCGCTGGGGCTGTCGACCCGGAAGCGGTCCCTCAGCCACCGCACCCACGGCGAGCGGGACGTGCGGAAGCGCACGACATACTCGTTCGACTCGAGACCCGTCCACGCCGAGGCTGCCAAGGACCGGAGCATGGCCGAGGGCTTCGTCAGGGCGCGCAGCAGCGCGTAGACGAGCACCGCGATGAACACGACTTCGAGGAAGATTGCGGCGAGGAACAGCATCGGGGACACGAACAGGGACAGCGTCCTGACCGCGTACAGGCTCGCCAGGATCAGCACAAGCGCCACAAGGGCCAGCACAAGGTGCGCCACGGCTCCGCCGCCCCTCCGCCGCTCGCTCGGGGGATGTTCCGCGCTCGCGGGTTCGATCGTCATGCGCCTTCCCTTCCCCGCTTCCTGAGAATTGCTGCAGAGCACCATCCTGCCTCGCGGGGTTGAAAACCGGGTTCAGGCTTGGGGCAATTTGGAGGAAACGGGGTATTGAAACGGGATGGGGAGAAAGGAAGGAGCCGATGGGTGCTGTCGTCGACGTGATCTTGGGAATGCCTCCGCTGCTCGCATACGTGCTTGTGTTCGTCTTCGTCTTCGCGGAGGACGCCCTGTTCGTCGGATTCGTCATTCCGGGCGAGACGGCTGCCGTGCTGGGAGGCGTGATTGCCTCTCAGGGGAAGGCCAGTGTCTGGCTCATGGCGCCGCTCGTGGTTCTCGCCGCGATCGCGGGTGACTCCGTCGGGTACGAGGTCGGCAAGCACCTGGGCCCGCGCCTTTTGGACTCGAAGCCCCTGCGCAAGCACCGCCGCAAGCTCGACAACGCCCAGGACTTCCTCCGTCGACGAGGAGGATGGGCTGTGTTCCTCGGCCGGTTCGTGGCCTTCTTCCGAGCCGTCATGCCCGCTCTCGCCGGCGCCTCCCGGATGCGCTACCTGCTCTTCCTGCCGTTCAACGCCCTCGGCGGCCTGGTCTGGGGTGTTGGCTACGTGCTCCTCGGATTCCTCGCCGGGGCCTCCTATGAGGCCGTCGCCAAAGCAGCGGGCCGCGACGTCACCGCCGTCATCGTCGTCCTGGCGATCATCGCCGTCGTCGTCTGGCGGGTCCGCAAGGCACGGCGGGAGCGCCGCGAAGAACGGGGCGAGCCTGCCGCCGAGTCCTGAGACGAGCGACGGCGGCTTCTTAGAGCCGTCTTAGAGGGCGCCGTGCACCATGGATACGATGACGTTTCGCCTATCGGGAGGACCCGGACCATGCCTGACCTGACCTCACTCCTGTCCGGCTCGGGTCCATGGCTGATCGGGATCGTCGCGGTCATCATGTTCATCGAGTCCGGTCTCCTGTTCCCATTCCTTCCCGGGGACACCCTTCTCTTCTCGCTCGGTGTCCTCGGCCCACACCTGCCGCTGCCGCTCCCGGTGCTGGTTCTGGTCGCGGCCGTGGCTGCGATCGCCGGGAACGAGGTCGGCTACCTGATCGGAAAGGCCGTCGGGCGCCGGTGGTTCCGCGAGGACGCCCGCATCCTCAAGCTCAAGCACCTCGAGAGCGCGGAGGCCTTCTTCGCCCGTTACGGCGGCCGCGCGCTCGCCTTGGCCCGCTTCGTCCCGGTGGCCCGGACCTACACGCCCCTTGTCGCAGGGGCGGCGCGGTACCCGCGCAAGCGGTTCCTCGGATGGAACGTGCTCGGCGCCGCCACTTGGACGGTCGCAGTCGCCCTCGTGGGAGTGTGGCTCGGCAACGTCGAATTCATCGCCAAGAACATCGACATCCTCGCCACGCTCCTGGTCCTAGTCTCCGTGGCCCCACTCGGCATCGAGGCGCTCCGCCGGCGGGCTAAGGCCCGCCGCGAGCCCGCTCCGGTTGCCGTCGAGAGCGACGTGGACTGATCCGGCTCGGACGCACTCCCCGTTCTTGAAGGGTCGCCGTCCTGAAGGCCCGGCCGTGAGAGCCGCGGGGGAGTATCCTCGGGCACGACGGGCTCGCGACGTCGATTCGGGGCCCGAGACTGATCGGGCGTGAGAGGCGGTGTGAAGGGTGGGGTTCGAGGCGGCGGCAGTGTTCGACGTCGTCGACCTCGTCGGCGTGCTGGCCAACGGCATCCTCGGGGGTGCGGTCGCGCGGCAGCTCCGCTTCGACCCGATCGGGTTCCTCGTGCTCGCGGTGCTCTCGGCGCTCGGCGGCGGAATGATGCGCGACACTCTGCTCCAGCACGGCTTCCCGGTGGCGCTGACCAACCCTGCCTACCTTGTGACGGCAGTGCTCGGAGCGGCCGTGGCATTCCTCGTGCGTTTGGACGGGGTCTGGGCCACGCGGGTGCTCCTCGTCGTCGACTCCCTCTCGTTGGGCTGCTGGTCGGCGACTGGAACGGCGAAAGCGCTCGGAGTCGGTCTGGGGTGGCTGCCCGCTATGCTGCTGGGTCTGCTGACTGCCGTGGGCGGCGGAATGGTGCGGGACATCGCCGTCGGGCGCCTGCCTGCCATCTTCGGCGGCAACACGCTCTATGCCACGGGAGCCCTCATCGGCAGCGCCGAGATGGCGCTGCTGTATCCGCTCGGCCAGCAGAATCTGGGCTTTGGCCTTGCGATCGTGACCGGCTCGGCCGTCAGCCTCGTGGCCCGCCGTCGGGGTTGGAGGCTGCCGGAGCCGGTGGAATTGAGGCTCGGGGCGCTGCCCGGGCTCCGGTGGTCGCGCCGTCGTCCGGACGACGACCGGACGGACGAGAGCCAAGTGGACTGACGGCCATCTCAGCGGCGCCGTGACGCGCGGCTCGCTCCGCGAGACCGGGTCCGCTGACCGCTCCGCAGGAAGAAGCGAGCCGCCTCCGGTGGGGGACCGGGGCGGCTCGCAAACCATCTGTATAGGGGGACAAATGGTGCTTGAAGCATAGCAGACGGAACGGTCTGTCTACTGCTGGGAACGATCGGCGTGGCCTACGTTCTGCCGCTTCACGTAGAGGCGGTTGCCGTCAGGGCCGGTCCATTCCAGACGGGCCACCCCCGGGACGGCGGTATCGGCGGCGCGAGTTGGGTCAGCCCAATAGCCTGCAGCAGGGTTCCGGAAGAACGTCGTCCAGAGATGGCCGCTCTCGTCCTCGAAGACATTGTTCCCGCCACAGCCCACCCCTGCTGTCCAGCGGGGCGAGTAGGGTCCCTCGAAATGGTCTGAGACTGCCATGACCAAGTCGTACTGGTATTGGCTCCGTCCTGGGGCAGGCGTGTCGTATGCGTACCGCTGCGTGCCGTCAGGGGCAGTGGAAACCCGGTCCCACGCCGCCTGCATCAGGTAGTACTTTCCGCCGTAGTTGAACACGTACGCACCCTCGAGGTACGGCTCGGGGGAATAGGGCGTTTGCGTGAAGGCCGGAAGCTGGGTGTTAGGAACGATGTCCTCCATGTCGTCCCGGAAACGCGCGTAGAGGTTGTTGTGCAGCACAAGCCAAGCGGCGTCGTCCTCGGTGTACATGCTCCCGTCGATGTGGAAGTAGGACCCCGGCTTGACGAAGGCTGGACCGCCGATGAACGAGTCGCCGAAGGGCTTGTCGATATTCCCGGTTGCCACGCGGTACGGGCCTTCGACCCCTCCGTCGCTGACAAGGAGGAAGGATCCGACCTTCTGCGAGTGGTCGCCCATGCACCCGACGATGTACCAGCGCCCGCGGAAGTAGTGGATCTCGGGAGCCCAGGCTTCGCCGCGCTTTCCGAACTGTGAGTCGTACCAGTACTCCTGCCATGGAGCGACGACAGTGCGCTCCGGGGTGTTCTCGTCCGCGAACTCAGGGGACCACACCTTGCCCTTCTCAGCGTTGGGCCGGATCCCCGTCGTGTCGGCGAGCCGCCACGGACCGTTGAGCGACGGCGACGTCCACACGAAGAAGCCGTCGTTCCAAGGCTGGGCTGCGGCGAGGCCCGGGACACGGGTCGTTCCCGTTGCCACGTAGAGGGGGCGCCCATTGACCTTGAAGCAGTTAACGTACGGGTCACGGATCCAGACCCTGCCGCGTTCTTGGTCACGAGGTCGGAGCTCGAGTGGAAGGAGGAAGGAGTTGTCATCCCTGGGCCAGAGGTCGATGCGCGTATCGGCGAGACCGTAGGGCGTGAGATCCGGCCAGTTCGACGGGTAGTGGCCAGACGGGGCTGGCGCGGTCCCCGCATCGGCAAAGGCGGGAGTCGCCTGCACCTCGCCGGTGGACAGTGCTGCGGTGACGCCCACGAGCATTGCTCCGTTGAGAAGGGTTCGCCTGCCGATCTCAGGTCTTCCTCCGCGAAATGTCATTTGTTAATCCTCCAATTCTTCAGAGGGCCCCATGGCCCTACAGAATGCGACGCTTGAAATGCACCTGTTTACCGTCGAGGGATGGCAAAAAGAGGGTGGAGTGTGGGGATGTTGCTCATGCGGCGACAGTGCGGAAGCCTGTGTTGCCCATCGACGAGTCGGGGGTGTTGGACGTCCGGGCCGCGTTGCGGTAGCGGTTGCAGTACGAGTCGTGGCACAGGTATGAGCCGCCGCGCATGACCCGCAGCGTTCCAGTCGCAGCCCCTCGCGGGTCCTTGACGAGCCCGAGGGCGGCGTCCTTCGAGTAGGTCGAGGGGGAGAACCCGTCCTCACACCACTCCCAGACATTCCCGACTGACTGCCAGAGCCCATACGCGTTCGGCCGGAAGGTGCGCACCGGAGCGGTCGTGATGAACCCGTCATCACTTGTGTTCTCGGTCGGGAAGGTTCCCTGCCAGATATTCGTCTGCCAGGTCCCGTCGGGGGCCATGAGCTCGTCGCCCCACGGATACCGCGCCCCGGACAGGCCGCCGCGGGAAGCGAACTCCCACTCGGCCTCCGTGGGCAGGCGCCGCCCGGCCCATACGCAGTATGCATTCGCGTCGTTCCACGACACGTGCACCACAGGATGATCGGCGCGGGAACTGATATCGGACCGTGGCCCTCCCGGATGCCGCCAGTCCGCGCCCCGCACTCCGAGCCACCAAGGCGTCTGCGCTGGCTGACCGAGGATGTCACCCTCATCGGCGGCCAGCGCCAGATGGAACACCGCTGAGAACCCCAGACGCTCAGCGTCGGTGGAATAGCCGGTTGCTTCGATGAATTCGGTGAAGTCGGCGTTGGTGACGGTCGTGGCGTCGATCTCGAAGGGGGAGACCTGGACCTGATGGACCGGCTGTTCGCCGTCTGCGGGAACCCCATCGCCGAGGCTGTCGCCCATGGCGAAGATGCCTCCGGCAACCTTTACCTGCTCCACCGAATGTGCGCGGGGCCCCGCGGAGCGAACGCGTTCGGGAGGAAGCGTCTGCAGGGGCCGTCCATCCTGGGCATCCCCGCGGCGAGGAGTGCAGCATCCGCCGCTCATCGGAGACGCTCCCCAGCGGTGGCCGTATGCCCAGGTCCTGAACCAATCCCTTCTGGCGGGGGCTGACTGACATGCGGAGTGTCGAGGAGCCTCGCCTGCTCGCGCCACATCGCTTCCTTGAGCTCCTCCCTGACGGTTGCATACTCCGGTCGGTCGTAGATGTTCTCGAGCTCGGCGGGGTCGAGTTCTAGGTCGTACAGCTCCCATTCCGGCGGGTAGGTGAAGGCGCCGGTCCCGGGGAGTCCCAGTCCGTCGTTGTAGTAGTAGATGAGCTTGAACCGGTCTGTCCGGTACCCGTAGTGGGCAGGCGCCTTGTGGAAGCGGTCGTCGTGTTCCCAGTAGCGGTAGTACATTCCCGCTGCAGGCTCTGCCATGGAGTTGCCGGTCAGATCGCCCCAGAAGCTTCGTCCCTGCATGCGATCGTGCCGGGCCACACCTGCCGCTTCCAGGATGGATTGGGCCCAGTCGACATTCGTGACGATCCCATCGTGCACCTGCCCCGGAGCCACCCGAGACGGGTAGCTCAGCACCAAGGGCATCCGCAACGATTCCTCGTACATGAACCGCTTGTCGAACCAGCCGTGATCGCCTAGGAAGAACCCCTGGTCTGAGGCGTACATCAGCAAGGTGTCGTCGAACAGCCCTCGGCCCTGAAGCCAGTCAATGACGCGCCCGACGTTCTCGTCGACCGAGTCCACGCAGTCGAGGTAGTCCTCCATGAACCGCTGGTACTTCCAGACTCCGGTCTCCTCGTAGCTCAGGCCGTCTGGCGGGTCGGACTTGAGGTCCTCGCACGTGAGGTTCTCCGCGAGCCTCATCGCCGCCCTCCGGGCCGACGCCGAACGCGTCGCGTAGTCGTCGTCGAACGTAGCGGGCAACGGTATGGCCTCGGAGCGCGGCCTGCTTCCCTTCTTTGGCTCCCACGGCCGGTGGGGAGCCTTGTGATAGATCAGGACACACCATGGATCCTCGCCGTCGAGCGACTCGAGCCAGCCTAGGGAGAGGTCCGTGATGACATCCGTCGCGTAGCCGACGACGACGCGCTCGCCCCCCGCAGATCGGAACAGAGGATCCCAGTATTCGCCCTGCCCTTCGGCACCGACGAGTACGTCCCAGTAGTCGAAGCCTTCAGGGTCGTGCCCCGGCCCCGAGCCCATGTGCCACTTCCCGATGATCGCCGTGCGGTAGCCCGCGGCCTTCAGCTGCGAGACGAACGTCGGCTGGCCGGCATCGATCGGCGTGACCAAAGTCGTCACTCCGTTGATGTGGCTGTACGTGCCGGTGAGGATGCTCGCACGACTCGGCGAGCACAACGCATTCGTCGCGAAGCAGTTCTTGAACAGGACCCCGCGGTGCGCGATCTCGTCGATCCGCGGGGTCCTGTTCACCACGGAGCCGAAGGCTCCGATGGAGTGGGCTGCGTGGTCGTCCGTGAGGATCATGACGACGTTCGGACGCTTTGCGCTCATAGCACCGGGTAGCTGCCGGCGTCGAGCCCACTCATGCTGGGGTCGTAGCCGACCCCGCCGACGTCGTACATTGACGTCATCCAGTGGTAGAAATTGTCCCCTCGTTCCACGAGCGCCGAATACAGCCGCCGCATCATCCGCTCTCGGACGGGGGCGAGTTCGGGGTGTTCATAACGGTTGTGCAGCTCGTCCGGATCAGCCTCCAGATCATAGAGCTCGTTCACCGACTCGGGGTTCACCACGAGCTTGTACCGCCGGTCCCGCAGCATCCGCTGCGGGTACGGGAAGTGGTGCCCGTGGAACTCGCACAGGACGTCGTCTTCCCACACGACTGGCTCACCGGCGACCAGCGGAAGCAGATTCCGGGAGTCGACGGCGGGAGCGGGGTCGACGTCGGCGAGCGCAAGGATGGTCGCGGTGGCGTCCGTGAGCGTCACGAACTCGTCGCTCACCTGGCCCGGCGGCATCCCCGGCACGCGGACGATCCCCGCGGTCCGGTAGATGTCCTCATACATCGCGGGGCCCTTGTCGTGGAGCCTGTGCGCACCCGTGAACTCGCCGTGGTCGCTCGAGAAGAACACCGCCGTGTCGTCCGCGAGCCCCAGCTCGTCGAGGGTATCCAGGACGCGTCCGAGCTGGCGGTCGATCATCGTCACGTAGCCCCAATAGATCGCGATGAGCTTGCGGCTGACGTCGAGGGGGATCGTGTCGAACGTCCAGTGCTTGCTGTAGTTCTGCTGTACGGGCGGCTTGCCGAGGAAGCTCTCCTGGACAGAGGCGGGCAGTTCGATCCGCTTGGGGTCATACATGTCGAAGTATTCGTCCGGCAGCAGATACGGGAGGTGCGGGCCGAAGTAGTGCAGACCGAGGAAGAACGGGGTTCCCTCCAGCATCCGGCCCTCTGCGTAATCGCGGAGCATCTCGATCGCGCGGTCGGCGAGGTAATGCTCGAACGTCGCTTCCTCCGGCTGGTGCAGTCGGGCCGCCAGAAGGTTGCCGGGGCTGCCATTGGGCAGCACCCCGCGGATCCGGTCACTGATCTCGTACGGCGGCAGCCCACGCTCGGCTAGGTAGGCGAGGTAGTCGGGGCTGTCGACCGGGTTGTGCCACCCCGGCAGCGTGGGTCCCTCGAATCCGTAGTCCGCGGCGGATTTGTTCGTGCCCACATGCCATTTGCCGACCAAGCCCGTGCGGTAGCCCGCCTCTTGGAGGGCGCGGGCGAACGTGAACTGCCCGTCACCCAGGTCCTCCAAGTACCCGACGTTCCGCTCATAGTTCGCGAGGAGGCGATGGCGGAACGGCGCATACCCCGTCAGGAGGCTGGCGCGCGCAGGCGTGCAGATCGCGGTCGGGGTGTACCAGCGGTCGAAGCGTGTGCCGGTGGCCGCCAACCGGTCGAGGGCAGGCGTGTTGATCTGCGCATTGCCGTAGCAGCCAAGGGTGTCGACCCGATGCTGATCGGTGAGCAGGAAGAGGATGTTGCGGCGCGTCAATGTCCTGCCTTGTCGTAGAGGTCCGCGGTGTAGTAGTCCTTCGCGTCGCCCGGCTGGGTGAGCGTTCCGACCGAGACGAAGTACTTGCCGAACGCGTTGAGCCACTTTTCGACGTCGCCGGACTTGCTCGAAACCTCGAGTGATGACGTGGACTCCAGCTGGTCGAAGCTAGCGTCGGTGGTCACCTGCGCCACAGGAACATGAGTTGTCTGGGAGACGAGCTGGATGGCCTCGTCACGGTGCGCCAGACGGTAGTCGTTGGCTTCCTTGAGAGTGGCGAGGACGGCCTCGACCATCGTCGGATTGGTGCTCGGCAGGTTGTCCCGGGCGACGAACGCGGTGATGAAGCTCATTTGGCTTGCGAAGTCGGAGTCCTGGGCCAGCTCGAGGATGCCGGGCTGCCGTGCCTTCACCGTGGTGAGCTGAGGGTAGCCGAAGCCGGCAGCGTCGAACTGTCCCGCGGCGAGCGCCGAGGTGAGCGTCGAGTAGTCCAGTGGTGTGGCGTTGATGTCGTTCATCGTCAGGCCAGCCTTCTCGAGGCCGAGCCGCAGGATCATTTCACCTGAGGTGCCCTTCGGATAGGCGACCTTTTTGCCCTTGAGATCGGCGAGGGTCTTGATGCCGCGGCCGGGGAGGGCCACGATGCGGTCGGCGTTGGTGAAAGTGTCGACGGCGACGATCTTCGCCTTCCCCGAAGCCGGGAGCCACAGCGCACCGGGACCGATGTACCCGAAGTCGAGGCTCCCTGAAGCCATGGCAGTGATCTGCAGCGGACCATTGGTGAAGACTTCGGTGTTCACGTTGAGGCAGTGCTGCGCCCACATGCCCTTGTCCTTGGCAATGGCGAGCAGGCTCGTGCCGTTGAAGTCGCCGATGTAGCCGAAGTTGACGTTCGTCATCGACTTGCAGGCCGGACCGGATCCGGCCGAACCGGCATTGGCCGATCCATTGCCGCAGCCAGCCAGGGATAGGAGGAGTGCTCCTGCGGCCAGGGCGATGCCCAGGCGTGCTCGTATAGACCGCATGTGGTGTGCTTCCTTCTCGGGGGTGAGGGGTCGAGCTTCGGTGTGATGGGTCGAACGGGACTTGGGTGCGATGCTCGTCGTAGTGCTCAGGGGTGGTGCGCACCCAAGGCGAGGTCGGCGTCGTCGTGCGTGTTCGCCCCCACGGGCTGGTGATAGACCGCGCGCCAGACCCTGTTCTTGATAGCTGCGAACTCCGGTGACAGACGGGTTTCTTCGTTTCGGGCGGCCGGCAGGTCAACATTGATGACCTCGAAGATTCGACCGGGGCGCGCGGCCATGACGACGACGCGGGTCGCGAGGTAGACCGCCTCTTCCACGTCGTGGGTGACGAAGAGGATGGTTCGCCGCTCCTCCTGCCAAGTTCGCAGGAGCCGATCTTGAAGGTTGACGCGGGTGAGCGCGTCGAGGGCGCCGAAAGGCTCGTCCATCAACAGCAGCTGCGGATCGACAGCGTAGGCGCGCGCGAGCGCGGTCCGCTGCTTCATCCCGCCCGAAAGTGCCTTCGGAAGCTGGTCCGCGTGCGTGGTCAGGCCGACCAGGTCGATGAAGTGCTGGGCACGTTCCCGGCGCTCAGCCGCGGGGATGCCGGAGACTTGGAGACCGAACTCGACGTTCTTCCGGACGGTCAACCACGGGAAGAGGGCGTACTGCTGGAAGATCACGCCGCGCTCCGGGCTCGGCCCGTCCACCGGCTGCCCGTCGACGAGAACGGAGCCGGCCGTCGGGGTCTCAAGCCCTGCGACGATGTTCATGAGCGTCGACTTGCCGCATCCGGAAGGGCCGACGAGAGTCACGAACTCCCCGTCGGCGATATCGAGATCGACACCTCCGAGGGCGGTGAACTCCTCCTTCCCGAGGGGGAATACCTTCTTCAGGCCGTTGACGGCGATTTTGGGGGTCATCGGCGTTCCTGCCACGAGGTCACTTTCCGTTCGACGGCCATGAGCAGGCGGTCCATGAGGAGACCGAGCAGGCCGATGAAGATGATGGAGACGAAAATGGTCGGCAGGTCGAAGAAGAGCTGCGCCTGCTGCATCCGGAACCCGAGGCCCTGCTGGGCCGCGATGAGCTCTGATGCGACGAGGGTCGCCCACGACGAGCCCAAGCCGACTCGCATGCCGACGAAGATGAAGGGTGAGGAGGCTGGGACGACGACGCGGAGGAAGATGGTTCCGTCCTTGGCCCCTAGGACCCGAGCGGCATTGATGAGCGTGCGGTCCACGCTCAGGACGCCTTGGAAGGTCGCCACGATGGCGGCCAGGAACGACGCGAGGAAGATGACGAACACGCGCGCGGTTTCGCCTGTGCCGAGAACCACGATCGACAGTGGAAGGATCGCGAGCGGCGGAATCATCCGGACGAACTGGACCCACGGATGCAGCAATCCGCGGACCGTGCTGTACCAGCCCATGAGGAAGCCGACGGGGATGGCGAGCAGAGTCCCAAGCAGGAAGCCGACTAGCACACGGGCAAGGCTTGCACCGATGTCGCCGAAGAGCGTCCCATCCGCCGCGAGAGCGAACATCTGGGCGATTACCGCCGGCGGGCTGGGGATGATGGTGAAGCTCGAGAGCAGCCAGAACACTCCAATGCCCACCACGATGGCGATGGTCGTGAGCGCCCACGACGGCATTCGTCTTCTTCTGCCAGGGAGCGCTGGGGGTGCGTTGCCCTCCTCGACAGGCAAACGCTCGCTTGCGAGGGTGGTCATCGGTTCTCCTTGTCGTGTCATGCGTGCAGGCGTTCTGGGTCAATGGGGTTGGGGATTGCTGCGAGACCGGGGTATCCGAAGAGCAGGGGCGAGCGGTGGAAGGCGGCCGTGATCGCGCCAAGGGCGCCTGCTTCGTCGCGTAGGGTCGAGACGCGAAGCCTGGAGCCGGCGCCGACGGGCAGGGCCTCTCGTGCGAACGCGCTGCTCGCCGCCTCGGCGAACCCCGGGAAGCGCAGGACGTCGCCCGCGATGACGACGTCCCGGGGATCCATCACGACGGCTATCGCGGCAAGTACGCGGCCCGTGGCCTCGGCGGCCCTGCGGATCACGTCCGCCTGCCCTCCGAGACCGGGACGTTGTTGCAGCACTGCGAGACGCTCGCGGATGGCCGGGACAGATGCCACCGTCTCGAGGCAGCCATTCTTCCCGCACCAGCACTGGAGCCCCTCCGGCTCTACCGTCACGTGGCCGATCTCTCCCGCAGCGGCGGAAGCGCCCGAGATCAGGCGTCCTCCGACAACGAGTCCGCCGCCCACGCCATCGGAGAGGCGGATGAACAGCAGGCTGTCAGTCTCCGAGGACTGACCCCATACCGCTTCTCCCAATGCGGCGAGCCGTGTGTTGTTGTCCAGTGTCAGCGGGGCCGCGTAGCGCGCCGCGAACTGGGTGCGGATGAGGTCGAGCAGTTCATCTCGGCCCTGCGCCCGCCACAGTGGGGATGCCCGCTCCAGTCCCCCAAAGGCAGTGCTCAACGGTCCAGGAACGCCGATGCCGATCCCCTCGAGTGCGAGAAGTCCGACTCGCGCCGTGCGGGTGAGTTCCTCGACAAGATCGAGTGTCGCGTCCACCCGCTCACTCCAAGGCGTTTCGCTCGCGTAGGCGCGTTCGCCCGAGACGATGATCTCGTTGGAGGCGTTCACCACCGCGATGTGCACCCGCCGATGGCCGAAATCGACGCCTAGGAACTGCCCCGAGGAGGGGTCGAGCGCGAGCCGGGCCGCGGGGCGCCCACGCCCCCGGCGCTCGACTTGGTGCTCCCTTTCCACGAGCGCGCCTCGGCGCAGAAGGGCGGCGGTAATGTCCGAGAGAGTGGTGCGCGAGAGCCCGACCCGCTTTTCGAGCTCTGATCGGGTGAGCGGCCCATTCTCCCGGAGAGTCGCGAGAATCCGCTCTTCATGCGTGCGTCGAATTAGGTACGGCACGTCGTTGGGCTTATGCACGGTGTCAGCGTAGGAACGGCCGATTTATTCCGTCAACGCGTCGGCATAATTCAATTTTGAGAACTCTCCGGCTATTTTTCGGGGGTCTGTCTTTGCCCGCCCCGCTCAGGATGACGCCGTCTCACCCAGGGTGCGCCCAAAGCGTGCTGGCGGGCCCGTAAGCGGAGACGGCGAAGGCCCCTGCTTCCTTGCTGTTGCTGGGAAGCAGGGGCCTTCGTGCTGGGCGGTGGTGGAGGGATTTGAACCCCCGTTGGCTTTTACACCAAACATCATTTCGAGTGATGCACCTTCGGCCGCTCGGACACACCACCAGCAGGCATCTACTCTACCGGGATGGCGCCTCCAGTCCAAACCGGGCTCCTCGGGCGCGCTTGATTGCCGTCGTCGTCGATGGGGTAGGTCCCAGCCGCGGGGGTAATACGCCCCCGAGACAGTTCACCGCGCTCACCCTAGGAGGAGCCGTGGAAGACCAACAGCCAGGCGCCGAAGCGCCGCCCGTGGACGTCGTCGTCTTCGCCCCGACCCCGACGCTGACCGTCACGATCGAGGAGGTTGAAGGAGCTCCGGACATCCACCTGCACGCTGGCGGGCAGGGGGTCTGGCAAGCGCGGATGGCGAAGTTGCTGGGCAGCAGCGTCGAATACTGTGCTCTGCTCTCGGGGGAGACCGGGCGCGTGATCGGCCACCTGCTGGAGGACGAGGGAATCCATGTCAGGTCGGTCTCCGGTCACGCTGCCAGCAGCGCCTACGTGCATGATCGGCGGGCGGGACACCGGGACGAGATCGCAGCGGCCCCCGGGGACCGTCTCTCGCGGCACGAACTCGACGAGCTCCACGGCCTCGTTCTCCGCGAAGGGCTCCTCGCCAAGACTGCCGTCCTGAGCGGAGCTCCACGCGACGATGCCGTGCCCGTCGACATGTACCGCAGGCTCGCCTCTGATCTCCGCTCGGGAGGATGCCGCGTCATCGCCGACCTCTCCGGCGACCGGCTCGAAGCGGCGATCTCAGGCGGTCTCGAGCTCGTGAAAGTGGCGCACAACGAGATGATGGCGAGCGGCCGGGCCGAGAGCGACGACCCCGACGAACTCGTCCGGGCGATGCGCTCCATGGCTGCCGACGGTGCGAAAGCCGTGGTCCTGACACGGGGTGCGCAACCTGCTCTGTTCCTGGATGAGGACAACGTCTCCGAAATCAGAGTCCCCGAACTCCAGGTCGTGGATGAGCACGGCGCCGGGGATTCCATGACCGGCGCCATCGCCGCGGCCCTTGCAGCCGGAGAAAGCGTCGAGACTGCAGTGATCCTCGGCGCCTCCGCAGGAGCGAACAACGTCACGAGGCACGGCCTCGGCAGCGGCGACGCGGACAGCATCCGCCGGCTGGCCGCCCTCATCGAGGTCGCGCCCTTCGACGAGGGGAGACAGACTGGGCCGATCGAGCAGGCCAGCCCCGAGGATTTGGCACGGAAGGCGAAGGTCCAATGACCCAGGCAAATACAGCGCGGACCGTGCTCGTCACGAACGACGACGGCATCCAGTCCCCGGGGCTTCACACCTTGGCGGGGCGCGCCCGCGATCACGGCTTCAAAGTGACCATTGCTGCGCCCGCCCGGGAGTCGAGCGGCAGCAGCGCCTCCATCACCGCGGTCGAGGACGAGGGCAGAATCCGCATTGAGCGGCGGGAGTTGCCCGGTCTCGACGGTGTCGAGGCCTTCGCAGTCCACGGGACGCCCGGGTTCATTTCGATGATCGCCTCCCACGGAGCGTTCGGTCCGGTCCCCGAAATCGTCCTCTCCGGGGTCAACCGCGGAGCCAACGTCGGAACCGTCATCCTGCACTCGGGAACGGTCGGCGCGGCACTGACCGCAGGTTCCAACGGCGCGCGGGCGCTCGCAGTTTCGCTGGATACCGGGATCAACCCCGAACGTCTCGAGTGGGAAGTCGCAGCCGACGCTGCGATGGGCCTGATGGAGTTCCTGCTTGAGCATCCTGCGGGGACGGTACTCAACCTCAACGTGCCCAATCGGGAGGGAACCCCCACCTACCGCGAGGCGTCGCTCGCTTCGTTCGGCATCGTTCAGACGGTGCTGGCCGAGCGCGGTCAGCAGCATGTTCGCCTGTCCATCTCGGACACCCGAGAAGTCGCGGAGGAAGGCACCGATTTCGCGCTCCTTGCCGAAGGATTCGCACCCGTTACCGCGCTCCAGGCCATCAACTCGGCGGCCCTCAGGGGAGAGCTCCCGGAGCGTCCGGCACAGGGCGCGGACCAAGGAACGGCCGGCGAGGACGCTAGGGAACCGGCTGGGCAGGGCTGACACCTCGCCGCGCGTACGCCGTGTGCGTCCACAGGTGCATGAGGGCGTACGCGCGGTAGGGGCGCCACGCTTCGGCCCGTTCGCTTGCTTGCTTCGCCGTGATTCCCCCGAGGGCTCGACGCAGGACAAGATCTCCCGGTGCGAACGCGTCGCGGTCTCCGAAGCGGACCGCGAGGTAGTCGACGGTCCACGGACCGATGCCAGGAACCGCTAGGAGTTCCTCGCGCGTGGCCGTGCCAGATGAGTCTTCCGAGGCCAACCACGCTTGGGCGAGGGAGAGGACCGTCCGTGCACGGGCACCGGTGAGCCCGACGACGGCGCGGAGTTCCTCGGCACCAACTTCTGCAAGCGACTGCGCTTCGGGGAAGCGCCGAAGCCCACCGGCCGCAGGCGCGCCATAGGCACTGACCAGACGGCCGGCAAAGGTCCTGCCTGCGGCCAGAGAGACCTGTTGGCCAAGGACAGTGGTCACCGCGCTCTGAAACCGGTCTGGCGTGCCGATGACTCGAAGGTCCGGCCGCGATGCCATGAGCGGTGCGAGCAGGGGGTCGGTGCCGAGGGCGCGGTGGACCGGATCGAGGTCGGTATCGAGATCGAACCATGCTCGGACGATGTCTGACAGGGCCAGCAGCTCGTCAGGACCGACGGGCAAGGGAGCCTCGACTCCGTGATCAGCTTCGACCTCGAGGTCAATCCCGCCCTCGTCGAGCCGAAGGAAGACTCGTCGCGGCCCGCGCGGGCCGGAGATCAGCCGTGAATGCGTGCGGGCTTCGACGTCCGTCTGCTCCGCTCCGGGCACAGTGTGGGCCGCGAGGCTGCCGAGAACAGCGTCAGGCTCGAGCCCGCCGACGGCGTCTAGCCGCACACACGATAGGGGCCCGGCTCCGGATCCCGCCTTCCCGGTCACACCCAGACGCCCGAGGTGCCCCGGCGATGGCTGTCGACCAAATGCGTGTCGATGATGCCGACGGCCTCCATGAGGGCGAACATGGTCGTCGGGCCGACGAACGAGAAGCCCTTCTTCCGGAGTGCCTTCGAGAGCGCGATCGACTCAGGCGAGCTCGAGGGGATTTCGGCCAGGGAACGAGGAGCCGGAGTGGACTCCGGCTGGAACGACCACACGAATTCGACGAGCCCGCCCTCCTCTCGCAGGGCGAGGGTGGCGTGGGCGTTGCGGATGGTCGCGCGGATCTTGGCCCGATTGCGAATGATCCTCTCGTTCAGCATGAGCCGCTCGACGTCATCCTCGGTGAACGCAGCGACTACCTCGGGATCGAACTGCGCGAACGCTTCGCGGAAAGCCGGACGTTTCCGGAGGATCGTCGCCCACGAGAGCCCCGCTTGGAAACCCTCGAGGCTGATCCGCTCGAACAACCCCTGCTCGTCCCGTATGGGCATGCCCCATTCGGTGTCGTAGTAGTCCCGAAGCAGGGAGTCGGTGCTGGCCCAGACGGGTCGGCCCAAGCCGTCCTCCCCAATGACGACGGCGCTCAGAGGACTCGGCTCCGACGACTCAACTCTTGCTTCGCTCATCGTTTCCCAGGTTCCCTTCGTTCGGTATCGCCCAGCCCGGTGACGCGCAGAGTGATGTTGATTCGTCCGTTCTGGATTCCGCAAGCCGCGGGCGCCGTTCCGGGGACGACCTTGGTGATGCCGTGGAACGCGAGCCGCGACGGGCCGCCGAAGACGAACAGATCACCCGATTCGAGGGCGAGGTCTTCGTAGGGCCGCCCCCTGTTCTCGGTGTTACCGAAGCGGAACCCGCAACTGTCGCCGATCGAGAGGGACACGACTGGTTCGAGCGGTACCTCGTCGCGGTCTTGATGCATGCCCATGCGCGCACCCGCGTCGTAGAAGTTCACGAGAGCGGTATCCGGCGTGTAGAGGTCCGCAGCGGAGACGTCCAGGCCGTACGCCTCAGCGACAGCCTGACGCCCCACCCGGAGCATCCAGTCGGGGAACGGCAGAACCCGCTGGCCATTCACGTCCGTTGCCTCGCGCGTGTACTTGTACGGCTGCCAGTGCCACCCAAGGCACACGGTCTTGACCGACATCTCGTGGCCCCGGATCTTCGCGCCTCGAAGCGGCACGGGACCCGCCGTCCATTCGCGGAAACGCTCGACAATCCAGACCTGCTGCTCGAGCGTGAGCCAGCCCGGGACGTGGACCGCGCCCGGCGCCACCTCGCGGCGCGGCCGTTCGAGGAGGTCATCGCCGAAGAGGGCGCTCACGCGACCGCCGCCTCGAGTCGAAGCAGGGTCGTCTTGGCGTCCAGACCGCCGATGTATCCCCCCAGGCTCCCGTCCGAGCGGAGCACGCGATGGCAGGGCACGACGACCGGCAGGGGATTCGTCGCGCACGCCGTCCCGACTGCCCTGACAGCCCTCGGATTGCCGACCGCGCGGGCCACCTCCGCATAGCTCTCTGTCCGGCCGAAGTCGATCGCTGAGAGGTGCTGGAGGACCGTGCGCCGGAAGCCCGCGGAGAGGGCGAGGTCGATGGGAAGATCGAAGGTGTGCCGTCGGCCGGAAAAGTACTCCTCGACTTGGCGCGCGGCCTCGCCGAGCCGAGCGGGAGCTTCGAGGATTCGTGGGCTCAAGCGTTCTGCGAGGGAAGCGAGCACAGCCTCATGGCCCTCACGCTCGTACGCGACGCGGACCAGGCCTCGTTCTGTGGACGCGAGCAGGAGCTTCCCGACAGGCGTATCCACGACCCGGTAAGCGACGTCGAGGATGCCTTCGCGCGAGGCGCGTTCGGCGAGCCCGGCATGGAGGCGGTCGAGGACTCCGGGTTCGATCGTGATGAGCTCAGGGGCCAATGCGATGTCGACGGGGCCCAGATCGGTGTGGTTCATGCGCTTTCTCCTTCCAGCTGCGAGGCCGCGAGACGTGTGCGGAGCGACTTGAGGCCATCCGAAGCAGCGCGTCGGGCCGCGGCAGGAGTGCCGCCCACGATGGCGGCTATGTCATTGAAGGCCAAGTCCGCGAGGTAGCGATACGCAATGACCCTCCGTTGTTTGTCGGGCAGCCTGGCCACGCTGCTCCAGAGCCCGTCGCCGTCGTCTCCGGAGCCCGGGACACCATGAGGGGAAGGAGTCTCAGGCACGTCCCCTACGGGCACAGCCCGCCTTCCATTCGATCTCATGGCGTCAAGGCTCTTGCGATGGGCGATGGTCACGAGCCACGCCTCGGTATTCGCGTCCGGCGGGAGGTCGGGGTACGCGCGCAGGGCGGCGAGGAAGGTCTCCTGCCACACGTCTTCCGCCTCCGCGCGTCCCACGACAGCTCGGCACACGCGCAGCACCGTGGCGCCGTGCAGTTCCACGAGCTTTTCGAAGGGCTGTTTCATGTCCATCACTGGGTAGACGCTGTGGGGGCAGCAAATGTGAGATCGCGGCCGCCGGGGAGGGTCCAGCGCCCCGGAAAATAGACGGCCGCGAACGCATCGCCGTCGGCTACAAGCGTGAGCGGACGCCGGACGGTATCCGCCTCGCTGTGTCGCATTCGTCCATTCCACCACGACGCCGGCCCGCGCAGCCCTCCGCCCAACGAATCACCGATGAGCCGCAAAGAACTCCCGCAGCAGCTCGGCGCACTCGTCGCCGAGCACGCCTCCGTAGACTTCCGCGCGGTGGTTGAGCCGCCGCTCCCGGAGGATGTCGAACACGCTGCCGGCGGCGCCAGCCTTCTCGTCCCACGCGCCGAAGACAACGCGCGGAATGCGCGCGAGCACGACCGCCCCCGCACACATCGCGCATGGTTCGAGCGTGACGACCAGCGTGCAGTCCTCGAGCCGCCAGCCGTCGCCGCGCTCACTGGCCCTGAGTGCGGCGGCCGCGGCCCGGATTGCGAGAACCTCGGCGTGCGCAGTGGGGTCGGCGAGGGCCTCGCGCTCGTTGCGTCCGACGCCGATCACCTCACCCGCAGGATCGACGACGACGGCGCCGATGGGCACGTCGCCCGTGGCGAGCGCAGCCTTGGCCTCCGAGAGAGCGAGCCGCATCCACTCCTCATGGGGGCTGGCAACCATGGTGCCCATGATAGGCAAAAGAGCTGCGGCGCCGGGATGACCCGACGCCGCAGCCTGACTCGCTTCAGAATGCTGGGTTCACAGGACCGTCGCCCAGACGGCGACGACGGCCATGATCACCCCCCAGGACGCAACCAGATGACTCCACCGCGGATTCGGCCAACGAGCAGCCAACCACATCCCGAACAGGGCCCCCGTCCCTGCGGTGGAGTATGCGAGCAAGGAGACCATTAGCGTCTTCATGACGCGTCACCTCCTCACCGAGGAAGGGCACCAGTGTACTCCCGGCAGGAGGCGCTGCCGAGGGAGCCGGATGATAGTTTGGCAGCCATGCGCACCCTCGTCGTGGACCATCCGCTCGTCGCCCACAAGCTGACGGTCTTGCGGGACAAGAACACACCCAGCCCCGTGTTCCGGCAGCTCACCGAGGAGCTCGTGACGCTCCTTGCGTACGAGGCGACGCGGGAGGTGCGCACCGAGACGGTCACGATCGAGACCCCCATCACGACGACGGCCGGCACCGCGTTCACCAAACCGACGCCGCTCGTCGTCCCGATCCTGCGCGCGGGGCTCGGCATGCTCGAGGGCATGGTCAAGCTGGTCCCGACGGCCGAGGTCGGCTTCCTGGGCATGGCCCGGGACGAGGAGACCCTCAACATCGTCACGTACGCCGAGCGGCTTCCCGAGGATCTCACCGGCCGGCAGATCTTCGTCCTCGACCCCATGCTCGCGGCCGGCGGCACGCTGAGCGAGGCCATCAAGTTCCTGTTCCGCCGCGGCGCGAGCGACGTGACGTGCATCTGCCTCCTCGCCGCGCCCGAGGGGCTCGCGCGCCTTGAGAAGGGGCTCGGCGACGCGAACGTGAGGGTCGTCCTGGCCTCGATCGATGAGCGCCTCAACGAGAAGGCGTACATCGTTCCCGGCCTCGGGGACGCAGGCGACCGCCTCTACGGGCTCGCCAAGTAGGCCGGTATCCCAAGTAGGCCCGCATCAAGCAGGCGCCGAGGGGCTCAGAATCCCCTAGTTCAGGCTCCCCGGGAGCCCTGTCGGTGCGGTCGGGAGGGCTCCGGGAACAGGCGGGAGCTTCGGGAGCGGTACGCCGAGATTCGGACTCGGCAGCTGGGTCGGGAGACCAGGGAGGCCCGCCTTCGGTGAGGGCGACACCGTGCTGGCACCCGTCGTCGTCCGCGGTGCGCTCGTAGCGGCCGACGACGGCGCCGGCGTCTCCGCGTGAGGGGTCGCCGCGGCGCTTGGGCTCGCTGCCGGAGCCGAGGCCGGGGAGGAGCCGCGCTCTGCTGGGGCCGCGGGGGCGGGTGTCGGGGCAGGCATGGCGGGCGATGCGGGAGCGTTCGCCGCGTGGCCTCCGAGGACGCGGATGACGGAGTTGAGGCCGTCGTTGAGCGTCGAGCGGAAGCCTTCGTCCGCTGCCGCGGCCGCGGCAGTTCCAGCGCCGATCGCTGCCGTGAGGACGAGCGCTGCGGCGAGCGGACGACGACGGCGGGCAGGCCGGGCGGGGCGACCGGTGCGGCCCACTCGAGCGGCCTGGCCAGCGCCGTCCCCGTCGATCACCCGGAGAACGGGCACGGTGGGAGGGGCAGTGACGGCGGCGCCGGGGGCGGCGGCTCCGGAGACCGGAGCGGTCTCCTCGGGCAGCAGGAGCGTCTCGAGGAGCGGGCCGGGCTCGACCGTGTCGCCGTGGGCGAGCGTGCGCAGTTCCGCGAGCAGCGGCCTCAGAGACTCGGCGCTGTCAGGGTCGACTTCAGTCAGGACCTGATCGATGACCCTCTGGTCGTTGTGATCGTCGATCTCGCGATCGTTGATGGGGTTCATGACGGGCTCAGTTCTGTGATGACTGCGTGACTTCTCAGGGCTTCGAGGGCCCGCCGTTGGAGCTGTTTGACTGCGCCAGCGGTGCGGCTCATGATTTCGGCGGTCTGCTCGATCGAAAGATCGGCGACGACCCGGAGGAGGAGGACCTCGCGGTGGTCATCGGTCAGAGAGTTCAGAAGGCTCAACGCGCCGGCCCCCCCGAGGGCGAGGTCTTCTGTCGTGGCCGGGGTGGTGCGGGAATCCAGCTCGGGCTCGTGGGGAACGAGGTGGGGCGTCCGCTGGCGGCGGCGATGATGGTCGACGGCGCGGGAGTGGGCGATCGTGAAGACGAGGGCCTTCGCCCCCTCGAGACCCCCCTTGAGGCTCCCTATCCGGGAGTACAGCGAAAGGAAGACGTCCTGAGTCACCGCCTCGCTGTCATCGACGCCGCGTGCCCTCAAGTAGCCGCGCACAGACGGCGAGAGGGTACGGAAGGCTGCGGTGAAGAGTTCAGCGTGGTCGCCGGGATCCATCGGGGGGATCTCGCGGCTCGGATCCTCGTGGGGCTCCAACCGGTCTCCCTTGGTTGTGCGGGGACCGGGCGTGCTGGCCACCAGGGCTGGCCGCTGGGGCTCACGCCGCAGGGGCTCGCACGCGCCGGTCTCGGGCAAGGCCGCGGGGCCGGCCGGTGGGCCGGTCCCGCGGAACGACTTGCCAGACTATCTCAGTTGGCGGGCTGCCGTGTTACGGCTGGACCGGCGACGACGGCACGACCGAAGGGACAGCCGGAACCGCGGGGACCGCCGGGACGGCTACGTGCGAAGGCAGCGACGGGACCGCGGGAGCCGAGGGCACCGCGGGGACGGCCGGCGTTGCGGGCAGGGCGGCGTTGGCGTTGGCGTTCGCATTGGCTCCCGCGTTCGCCGAAGCCTGAGCGGACTGGCCCGCGATCACGGTGTTGCAGAACGCCGAGACGTTCGACTGGCCGTTCGCGTCCGCCGCGAGGTTGTGGAACTCAGTGGAGGCCGCGTCGAGGCCGCCGTGCGCGTACGCGGTGCAGAGGCCGAGGACCGCCTGAGCGTTCACGCCTGCGTTCGGCGCGACCGACGACGGGAGGTTCGAAGCGGAGGCCGCGTCCGACTTGGCGGCGGCTGCGGCGTGAGACGCGGCAGACGTTGCCTGCGATGCGGCACCCGTGGGAAGGGCTGGCGTCGCGGGGACGGCGGGCGTTGCCGGAAGGGCGGCGGCCGGGAGGGCTGGGGCCGGGGCGCCGATGAGCTGGTGGGCGGCCTGCTGGGCCGTGGCCGGAAGGGCGTTCGCGTAGGCGGCAGTCCCCGCGCCACCAAGGGCGAGGGCGCCGAGGGCGGCAGCGCTCACGGCGACCTTGCTCGAGGCGACAAGAGTGAAGAGCGACATGGAAACTCCTGGAGGGTTCGGGACCAACTGGGAGGGCCGTCTGGGCGGCCCTACTCCCTTCCAACCGAAGGGGACCTCCGAAAGGTCACGCGCTCTCCAAAAGTTTTTTTTCAGTGAGGTGAGGAGGCCTCGCTCAGCCGTTCGTCCGGTCGGGATCGATGAGGGCGAGCCCGAGCTCTGGGTGGCTCGTCTTCCGGAGCACGGCGGGTGTTTCGCGGATGATGATCTCCAACGTGGGCCAGACTTCGCCGCTGAGCAGGTGGCCGCCGCGCGTCGTGCCGTCGGGCAGGCCGAGGACGACGTGCGCGTGGACCTGTGGACCGTCGTCGGCCAGTGCGATGTCCCCGATGAGCGACAGAAGCTCACATTGCTGGTCGACGGGAATGTGGCGGTAGTCCTTGGCTTCCCGGTCGAACCAGCCGACGGTGGCCCGTCTGAAGGCACCGACGCCGGTGATCTGGGCGGCGCTGAGCTGGTTGCTCTTGGCGAAGTCACTGAGCAGCTGGTACGCGTCTTCTCCGGGTCCCCCCACTACGACGAACATCGCGCCGCCCTCGGACGACAGTTTGGTGGTCTTCACTGGCATCTCCTCTCATCTCGTGTTCCAGTTCGTCCCGCTTCGATTGGACATTCCGAAGCGGCTCTCAGGCTAAAGGTGAAGGGGCCAAAGGTGAAGGCCGCCGCCATGGGTACCGCTCGCCGTCGTCCGTCCCTACCTTTGAGAGCATGGACTGGAAGCTTGAGCTGGTGTTCGTGCCCGTGTCCGACGTCGACCGGGCCAAGGATTTCTACGTCAACAAGGTGGGCTTCAACGCCGACTACGACCAGCGCGTCAACGAGAACCTGAGGTTCGTCCAGCTGACGCCGCCGGGTTCGGCGTGCTCGATCGCGATCGGCCAGGGCCTCAGCGACGCGGCGCCCGGGACCGCACCGAACCTGCAGATCGTGGTGAGCGACATCCAGAAGGCCTACGACCAACTCAAGGGCAACGGCGTGGACTGCAGCGAGATCGAGGTGCTCGACTGGGGCCACTTCGTGTACTTCCAGGACCCGGACGGGAACAGGTGGGCCGTCCAGTACATCCCGTCGCGGCCGAACGGCTAGGCGCGCTAACCGAGCAGTTACCATCTCGCCCATAAGTTCCACTCAGGCGAACTCGTCGGCGAGAGGATGACTTTGCTCGGAAAGACGAAGTTCTCTTCTCGCCGGGAAGTCCACGTTGGGTGAACTTTTCTGCGAGACAGGGGCCCCGGGCGTCAGGGCCTCGCTAACCACCCGGGGGATGCGGACGGCGCAACTCGGAGGGGCGCAGCGGGCGCGCTAACCGAGCACGTAGACGGTGGCACCGCCGATCGTCTGGGACGGGAACGTCGCGGCGACCCACTGCGCGATCTGCTGCGCGTCGTCGGAACCCGAGCTGCCCTGCAGGAGGCTCGACGCGATGAAGTAATGGACCTTCCCCTGCTTCACGAGCTCCTGGAACTGGCCGAGCGTGGGCGCGGGGTCCGTGCCGTTGAACCCGCCGAGGGCCATGACGGGCAGTTGGGTCGCGAGCTGATAGCCCGCGGCGTTGTTGGAGCCGACGACGGCGGCCGCCCACGTGTACTTGGACGCGTCGGTTTCGAGGGCGGTCACCAGAGCGGACGACGGCGTTGTCGCGTCGAGGAGGCCGCCGGCCCCGCCGAGCCTGCCCTGGCCGCCGAACCTGCCCTGGCCGCCGAACCTGCCCTGGCCGCCGAAGCCGCTGCCCGGCGTCGTGCCCTGCCCGCCGAACCTGCCCTGCCCGATCCCGAGGAAGCTGTTGAGGCCGCCCTGGCCTGCGCGGAAGCCGCCGAAGCCGGGGCGGCCGCCGGAGGAGGCGGGGCCAGCGGTGACGATCGCGCCGGTGTGGGGCGTTGCGACGGTCTGGAGCGTGAAAGCGAGCGGGCTGGAGAGCGCAGCGACGAGGGCGACGGCCGCCGTCGTGCTCCCGAGGGCGCGGGGGAGGGTGCCGAGCCCGCCGGCGGCGAAACCGACGGCCAGGATGCCGCCTACTGCGGCAAGCGTCGCGACGCCGATCACCCACGGCAGCCACGAGACGAACCCCGCGGCACGAAGCAAGAGCACGATTCCCATCGCACCCGCTGAGAAGACCGCGGTCGCGAGGATCGAGGCCTCGAACGGCCAGCATCGGCGGTGCCACAGCACACCCGCGCCGAGCCCCACGAGCGCCGCAATACCGGGGGCGAGCGCCACGGTGTAGTACTCGTGGATGATGCCCTGCATGAGGCTGAACGTGAGGGCCGTGACGAGAACCCAGCCTCCCCACGCCACGATCGAAGCCCGGACGGGATCCGTGCGCGGCGCTCGCCGGCCGACCCAGAGGAGCGCGGCACCCAGAAGGAGCGCGGCGGGCAGGAGCCACGCGATCTGGCCGCCGAACGTCGAGGAGAAGAGCCTCAGCAGGCCCGGTTGGCCCCAGCCGTTCGCGCCGCCCACGGAGCCGACCTCGTCGCCGCTCAGCCTGCCGAAGCCGTTGTACCCGAACGTGAGCTCGAGGATCGAGTTGGTCTGCGAGCCGCCGATGTACGGCCTTGCGCTCGGCGGGGTGAGCATGACCGCGACGATCCACCATCCCGCCGCCGCCACCATCGCACCGAGAGCGCCGAGCAGGTGCAGGAGGCGTTTGCCCACCGCATGCGGCGCCGCCCACAGATAAGCGAGCGCGAACCCCGGGACGACGAGCAGCACCTGCAGTTGCTTCGTGAGGAATCCGAGGCCGAGCAGGGCGCCGGCGAGGATAAGCCACCGCGCCTTCCCGCCCTGCACCGCGCGGACGACGCCGTATCCCGCCGCCGTCATGAGCAGCACGAGCAGCGCGTCCGGGTTGTTGAACCGGAACATGAGCGCCGCGACCGGGGTCAGGGCGAGCACGACGACGGCGAGCAAGCCTGCGCCGTGTGCGGCCCGTTCGCCTCCGGTCGCCGGGCGGCCCGCGCGCCTCACCGCGAGGTAGAGGATCCATCCCGTAGCGACTGCCATGAGGGCCTCGGGCACGAGGATCGACCACGAACTCAGGCCGAACATCCGGACCGAGAGGTCCATGATCCAGAGGGACGCTGGTGGCTTGTCGACCGTGATGGCGTTCGCGGCGTCCGACGAACCGAAGAAGAACGCCTCCCAGTTCTGGCTCCCGGCCTGGGCCGCCGCGCTGTAGAACGCGTTGGCCCACCCGCTTGCGCCGAGGTTCCACAGGTAGAGGATGCCCATGACTACCAGGAGCGCCGTCAGCTCGAGTCGGTTGCGTGCGGCACCTCCGGCGCTCACGACGCTGAGGCGGCGGAGCAGGGGACGCCGGAGAGCCGCGTCAGAGGGCGACGAAGGAGCCCAGCGGCCGGAGGCGTCCGCTGTGGAGCTGCCGGGGGTGACGACGGGTGGGAGCGAAGACATTACTTGACCAGTTTGTACACCGTCGTGTTGCCGACCGTGGTTGCCTGGAAGTTGGACTCGACCCACTGGGTGATCGCCGAGGTGTCGCTTCCGCCGCGGCCGCCGAAGCCGCCACCACCACCGATACCGCCGCCGGCGATGTAGTAGCTGATCTGGCCATTCGCGACCATGGTCTTGAACTCGTCGACGCTCGGGTACGGGTCGCTCCCCGTGAAGCCGCCCATCGCGATGACGTTCGTGTTGGATGCGAGCTCGAGGCTCGCGGCCGAGTTGGAGCCGTTGGTCGCGGCCGACCACTTGGTCGTGGTCTCCTTGAGGAGCGCCACGAGGTCGCTCGAGGTGCTCGCGTCACCGCCCGGACCGCCGCTGAAGCCGGCGCCATCGAAACCGCCCGCTCCGCCGAAGCCGCCGAAGCCCGCCCGGTTGCCGAAGCTTCCGAACCCGCCCTGTGCGGACGGGCCCGAGGTCGGGATGGAGCCCGTGTGGCCGACCGAAGCAGTCGCGACCGTGAATGCCGTGGTCCCCAGCCCGGTCGCGAGGAGCGCGGCGAGGGCGACGGAGACGGCGCCGACGCGGAGCCGGTCGAAGCGGACCAGAAGTGCGATAGCGGTGAGTACCCCGAGGATGACGACGACGAACTTGAGCCACGGGAGCCACGCCGAGTCGCGGCCGAGCAGCACCGCGGTCCAGATGCTCGTCACGAGCACCGTCGCCGCGAGGACGAGACGCGAGGGCCAATACGCCCGGCCGCGCCACAGCTCGGCGCCTCCGATGCCGACCACCCCGGCGATGCCGGGGGCCAGCGCAATCGCGTAGTACGGATGCACGGTGCCGGTCATGAAACTGAAGACACCGGCGGTCAGGATCATCCAGCCGCCCCAGACGATGAGCGAGGCGCGGACGCGATCGGTGCGGACTGCGCGGCGCGTGAACCAGAAGCCGGCCATGAGCAGGATGAGCGCCGCCGGAAGCAGCCACGAGATCTCAGTGCCGAAGCTCGAGCCGAACATCCGCAGGAGGCCGGCCGACCCACCGAAGCTCGCGCCACCTGGGCCGCCACCGTTGCCGCCGCCCGGGAATCCGCCCGCCAAGCCCGCGAATCCCGAGGCGCCCGCGCCGCTGCCGGCGGCAGCTCCGGCGTCGGACGCTCTGCCGAAGCCGCCCCCGCCGCCGAAGCCGCCGCCCCGATTGCCGAAGATGCGCGAGAAGCCGTTGTAGCCGAAGGTCAGCTCGAGGAAGCTGTTGGTCTGGGAACCGGCCATGTAAGGGCGGACGCTCGTGGGCGTGAGCGTGAACGCGAGGATGTATGCACCGGCCACGACGACGATCCCGCCGACGGCGCCGAGGAGGTGCAGGAGCCGGCGGCGGAGCGTCGTCGGGGCGGCCCAGAGGTACGCGAGGCCGAGGGCCGGGACGATGATGACGCCTTGGAGCATCTTCGTCAGGAACGCTAAGCCGATCACGGCTCCGGCCCCGACGAGCCACTTCCAGCCCGCCTTCTCGATGGCGCGGATGGTCATGTAGGCGGCGAGCACGAGGGAGAACGTGAGCATAGCGTCCGGGTTGTTGAACCGGAACATGAGGGCCGCGACCGGAGTGGCCGCGAGTGCACCGCCTGCGAGCAGACCGGCGGCAGGGCCGCTCACCCGCTTGACCGCCGCGTACATAAGCGCGACCGATGCGACGCCCGCGAGCGCCTCGGGGAGCAGCATCGTGAACGAGTTGAACCCGAAGATGCGGCCGAGGAGGCCGGGGATCCAGAACGCGGCCGGGGGCTTGTCGACGGTGATTGCGTTGCCGGCGTCGAGCGAACCGAAGAACCAGGCGGTCCAGTTCTTGCTGCCGGCCTGGATCGCGGCAGCATAGAAGGAGTTGGCGTACCCGGAATTCGTGAGGTTCCAGAGGTACAGGAACGCGCTCGCGAGCACGAGGCCGAAGCTCGACGGCCGCACCCAGCGGGCCTGGTCCCTGCCGAAGGCGAGGCGCTGCAGCCTGTTTTCGGGAGAGCCGGGGCGGGACGGGCGACGGCGGGACGCGCCGTCGTCGGACGCCGCGCCGGGCGGCGTGGGAACCGTGGTGCCGGGGGCAGTGGAGGTGGTCATGTTCTGGCCTTTCGGTCGGAAGTCTAGCTGCCGGGCGGTGCATGTGGGCGGTGCGCGTGGCGCGCTGCGCGGCGTGGATCGCGCCCGGCGTGGATCGCGCCCGGCGTGGGTCACGCCCGGCGGCGGAACACCCAGAGACGGAAGAGGAGGAACTTCAGCGCAGTTGCCGCGAGGTTCGCGACGGTGAGGACGCTGAGCTCGAGCCATTGGCCCGGGTGGGGGAGCGAGTTCATCCACACCAGGGCTCCCGCGGTGAGGGCCCAGCCGATCCCGAAGACGATGAGGCCCTCGAAATGGTGGCGGGCCAGCCTTTCGGCGCCGAGGACGCCGAACGTGAACCGCCGGTTGGCAGCCGTGTTGGCGATGGCCGTGATGAGCAGTGCCACAAAGTTGGCGGCCTGCGCGCCCATGAACGCGCGGCCGAGGAGGTACAGCGCCGCGTACGCGAGCGTCGACGCGACTCCAATCGCGCCGAAGCGCACGAGCTGGCCGAAGAGGCTCTGCCCTCGGCTGGCCTCCTCCGCGCGCTCGCCGGCCGGAAGCGGGCCGCGGGCCATGGCAGCCTGAAGCTGAGCGAGGGGAACGCGGCCGCGGGCCATGTCCGTCGTCATCCGATACATGGCGCGGAGGTCCTCAAGCGCGGTGCGGACGATGTCGACTTTCGAGTGAGGATCGTCCGTCCAGTCCACCGGCACCTCTGCGCACCGCAGGCCACAGCGCTCGGCGAGGACGAGCAGTTCGGTGTCGAAGAACCATGCCTTGTCGAGCGTGTGCGGCAGGAGCTGCCGGGCGACGTCCGCGCGGATCGCCTTGAAGCCGCACTGGGCGTCGCTGAAACGCGCGCCCATGAGCGAGTGCAGGAGGAAGTTGTACGAACGCGAGACGAACTCGCGCTTCGGCCCCCGCACCACCCTCGATGAGCGCGAGAGCCTCGTGCCGATCGAGAGGTCCGAGTGGCCCGAGATGAGCGGCGCCACGAGCGGGGCGAGCGCGTTGAGGTCGGTCGAGAGGTCCACGTCCATGTACGCGAGGACGGGGGAGTCCGAGGCTAGCCACACTCGGCGCAGCGCGTTGCCGCGCCCCTTCTCTTCGAGGTGGACCACGTGGACCCCCTCGAGTTCGCGGGCGAGCCGCTCGGCCACGCGGAGGGTCGAGTCCGTTGAGGCGTTGTCCGCGATCGTGATCCGGTACGTGTGGAGGAACTGGGTCGAGAGGTAGGCGTCGAGGTTGCGGACACAGACCTCGAGGTCGGCCTCCTCGTTGTAGACGGGGACCGTCACGTCGAGAAGGGGGATGCCTGCGCGGTTCAGCGCGGCGATGTCGAGGGCGGCGCCGGGGCGGGTTGGCGTCTGGAGTACGACGGCCGAGCCCGGCTGGGCGGTCTGCTCGCCGAGTTCTTCCTGAGCCTCGAGGGCTTGGGAGGCGGGATCCGTGAGCGTCATGATTCGACTTTCCCGCATGGGCTTATGACCGCAGTAGAGCGAAGCTGTGCCGCCCCTGTGACCGCCGCCCCGCCCCTGTCCCGTAGCACCTCCGCGGTCCCGCCCGGTTGTGCTTTCCCAATCACTCAGAACGGCGGCGTGTTCCAGCGAATTGCCGGCTCATTGCCACACAAATGGGCTGGAAGGGCGAGGATTCGGCCGGGACTGAATGGTTCGGCCTGCCCGGCGTCGGTCCTAAAGTTGATGGGTGATCCACAGAAGCGCCCTTCTCCAGTCTTGGCAGCATCGGCCATGACCCGCCGTACCTGGCTGCTCTTCGCGGCCATGAGTCTGATCTGGGGAGTCCCCTACCTGCTCATCAGCGAGGCCGTCGCCGAGGTGAGCCCCGCTGTCGTCGTCTTTGCCCGCACGGCTATCGGAGCCCTCGTCCTCCTCCCGTTCGCGTGGCGCCAGTTGCGCGTGGTGTGGGAGCACCGGTGGCCCGTGCTCGCGTTCGCGCTGCTCGAAATGGTGGGGCCGTGGTTCCTCCTGAGCGACGCGGAGCGGCACCTTTCGAGCTCCCTCGCCGGCCTGCTCATCGCGTTCGCTCCGGTTCTGGCGCTCGTGATTGCGAGAGTGATCGGTCTCGAACGGCGAATTGGCGGCGTCCGGATCGTGGGTCTCGTCGTGGCCGTGGGGGGCGTGGCGGCACTTGGTGGAGGGGGAATGGAGGCCTCTGGTCCATGGCCCGTGATCGAGATGCTGCTCGTGGCGGTCGGCTACGCGATCGCGCCGCAGGTTGCAGCCGTGAAGCTGGGCGGCGTGCCCCCGCTGCCGATGACGGCGGTCTGCCTCACCATAGCCGCCGTGCTCTCCGCGCCCTTCGCGGCCGTCACGTGGCCGACGGCTCTCCCTTCGGCAACAGCACTGGGCTCCCTCGCACTCCTCGGCCTCCTCTGCACGGCCCTCGCATTCCTGCTGTTCTTCCGCCTGATCGCCGAAGCAGGCCCGGCGCGGGCGACGGCGATCGCCTACGTGAACCCCGTCGTCGCCCTTGCGCTCGGGGTGAGCCTGCGCGGCGACCCGTTCACCCCGCTCATCGGCATCGGCGCGGTGCTCGTGCTCGCTGGCACGTTCCTCGCGACCCGGCGCTCGGCGCATGACGCCGCCCCTGCACTGGAAGCCGGGGCCGCGACCTCCACGGGGCCGTGAGGTCGGAGGGTGTTGCCGGGGCTAAAGCCGCATAGCCGTTGCTTGAAGGCATAACCGTCCCGCATAAACAGCGGTCGTGCCGTCGCGGGACGGTCATGCCGTCGCGGGACGGTCATGCCTTCACGGGACGGTCGTGCGCACCACGCGGATCAAGCCGGCAGGTAGACCGCGAACTCCGTCCGCCCCGGCCGCGACGAGAGTTCGACCGAACCGCCGTGCGCGTCCACGATCGCTTGGACGATCGAGAGCCCGAGCCCGGTCGATCCCTCGGTTCCCGTGCGGGCCTTGTCCGCCCTCGTGAAGCGTGAGAACACCTTCTTCTGCAGCTCCGGCGGGACGCCGGGACCGGTGTCCGTGACGGTGATGACGGCCTCGCCAGTCGCGGAGCGGGACACGCCCGTGATGATGGTGGTCCCGGGGTCGGTGTGCTTGCGCGCGTTGGAGAGCAGGTTGACCATCACCTGGTGCAGCCGCGCGCCGTCGGCCTTGACCTCGACCGGCTCCTCCGGCAGGTCGAGCCGCCACTGGTGGTCGGGGGAGATGACCTTCTGGTCCGAAACGGTCTCGACCACGAGCTGCGTCAGGTCGACGGGGGCGAGCTTGAGCGGTTGGCCCTCGTCGAGGCGCGCGAGGGTGAGGAGGTCCTCGACGAGCCGGCTCATCCGCAGAGACTGCGTCTCAACCCGCCCGAGCGATTCCGAACCCTGCGGCGAGAGCTGCTCGGTCATCTTGAGCATGTCCGTGTAGCCGCGGATCGCAGTGAGCGGCGTACGGAGCTCGTGCGATGCGTCCGCCACGAACTGGCGCACCTTCATCTCCGACTCCTGCCGCGACTGGAGCGCGCCCGAGACGTTGTCGAGCATGCGGTTCAGCGCGTTCCCCACGTTCCCCACCTCGGTGCCGGGGTGCGCGGCCGACGGCGGAACCCGCATCGCGAGGGCGACCTCACCGGCGTCGAGCGGAAGTTGGGCGACCTTCGCCGCGACGGAGGAGACTTGGTCGAGCGGTTTGAGGGTCTTTCGGATGACGTACGTGCCCACGAGCCCGATGAAGACGAGGCCAGCGAGCGAGACGATCACGGTGGTGAGCACGAGAGAGCCGAGCGTGCTGTCCCTGGCGGCGAGCGGGAGCCCCGTCACGATGATGTCGCCGGTCGCGGTCTGGACTGCGACGAGCCGGTAGTGACCGACGGAGAGGTTCTTGTCGACGGGCGCCGGCTGAGTGCCGCTGCCAGACGGGACGGCGGTCTGCGCGACCGAGACGAGGACGGCGGCGTCCGAGTTGCGGAGGGCGACCCGCTGGCCGTCCTGGCTGATGAATCCGGCGACCTCGAGGATGTTGTCGCGGAGGCGCGCGTTCAGGGTGCCTGCGCCCTGGCCGCGCGCCTCGAGCGGATCTGGCCGGGGGCTTGCCTCACCGGGGTTCTGCGCCGCCGACCCTGACGGCGAGGATCCCGGAATGGTGGGCTGCGTGACGCTGCCGAACTGTGCCGCCCGATGGCTCGCCTGGTACAGCTGCGTGTCGAGCTGCTGGGTGAGGAAGCCGTCCATCGAGGCGTACAACACGGAGCCGACGACGGAGCAGATCGCGACGAGGAGGAGCATCGTCGCGAGGACGAGCTTGGTGCGCAGGTGCCAGGCGTTCGGATCGGTCCAACGTCGGCGTGGCCGCGGGACGGCGCCCGCGAGGGTGCTCATCCGTCGGCGGGCTTGATGACGTAGCCCGCTCCGCGGACGGTGTGGATCATGGGCGCCCTGTTCGCGTCGATCTTCTTGCGGAGGTAGGAAATGTAGAGTTCGACGATGTTCGCCTGGCCGCCGAAGTCGTACTGCCATACGCGATCCAGGATCTGAGCCTTGCTGATGACGCGCTTCGGGTTCTCCATGAGGTAGCGGAGCAGCTCGAACTGCGTCGCGGTGAGCTGGATGTCCTCGCCTCCGCGGGTCACCTCCCGCGTGTCCGTGTTGAGCACGAGGTCGCCGACGACGAGCTCGGCGTCGTCCTGGGCCGCGACGCCCGAGCGCTGCACGAGCCGGTGGAGGCGAAGCATGACCTCCTCCATGCTGAACGGCTTCGTGACGTAGTCGTCGCCACCCGCGGCAAGCCCTGTGATGCGGTCCTCGATCGCATCCTTGGCTGTGAGGAAGAGCGCGGGCACCTCCGGGAGGAACTGCCGCACCCGCTGGAGGACCTCGACGCCGTCGAACCCTGGAATCATGACGTCCAACACGAGGACGTCCGGCCGGAAGTCACGTGCGGCCTTGACCGCAGCCGGGCCGTCCGCCGCGACCTGAACGCTCCATCCCGTCATGCGCAGCCCCATGCTCATGAGCTCGGAGAGGCTGGGCTCGTCATCGACCACGAGGGCACGGATGGGGGATCCATCCGGGTGGGTCAGAGCCGGGAGGTTGTTCGTCGTGTAAGGACTTGCCATGGTTCCAGCCTCCTGTGGATGGATAGTCCGAGCCTGAGTTAATTCTGTGGGGAGCCTGTGGACCTCAGCCTAGTCCCGAGCCTCGTCCGCGGCTCGTCCTCGGGCCGTGAAGCACAGCCTGTCCAGCCGGTGGGCACAGGGGCGGCACAGGATGGACAGCGACTCTGGTATCAGAGATCAGACCACCACCGGAGGATCACGATGTCATTCGGACAGCAGAACCCGCAGGGGCCCGAGACCCGGGCTCCGGAGACCCAAGCTCCAGACGCTCATACGCCCGGCCCTCAGGGCTCGCAGCCGACGGAAACCCTGTACCCGAACCAGCCGGGAGTTGAGGGTCCCGCGCACGGCTGGGGTGCTCCTGGTCCCTCATCCCCCTATCAGGGCTGGGGTGCGCCGGGTGCGTCCGAGGGCGGTCAGGGTTGGGGTGCGCCGAATAGTTCCTCGCCTTATCAGAGTTGGGGTGCTTCGGATTCGACGCCGCCCGCCCAGGGTTGGGGTGCGCCGGGGCCGACGACGCCGGGCCAGGGCTGGGGCGCGCGGCCAGCAGATCCTTCGGGCCGCTACAGGGGCGTGCTCTCCCGGCTCACACCAATGCAGAAGGGGCTCGCGGCGGCGGGCGTCGCCGTCGTCGTCGCTGCCGGGGCAGGTGCTGCCTACTACGCAGCGAACAGTTCGGCCAACGGCGTCTCCGCGGCGTCGTCGAACCAGGGCCTCGGCGGGGCACCGGGGCAGGCCGGCGGCGGGCAGGGCCTGAGCCAGGGAGGCAACGGCCGCGGCTTCGGCGGTCCGGGCAACATGGGTCTCGGAACCGCCGGCCAGGCGCTGCACGGCGAGTATGTGGTCCAGAGCAACGGCCAGTACGTGACCGAGCTTGAGCAGATTGGCACGATCACCGCTGCCTCAAGCAGCCAAGTCACAGTCAAGAGCGACGACGGCTATGTTCAGACCTACGCCATCTCCTCAGACACGACGATCGCTAGCTTCGCCGGCCGGCGCCAGTCCGGCGGCGGGTCGCTGAGCGCCTCGAGCCTCGCGTCCGGCCAGACCGTCCGGGTCACCGCGCTCAAGAACGGGAACGCCGCCTTGACGATCCTCGTTTCCTCTACAGCAGGAACCTCGGGCTCCGGCAACTCGGGCTCGGGAACCTCCGGTTCCTCGAGTTCGGGACAGAGTAATTAGGAACCCGGGCGACTAAGCCTTCTTGCCAGAGAAGGAAGGGCCAGAGAAGGGTCCAGAGAAGAACGACGGCGCCGCTCCCACCGTGGGGGCGGCGCCGTCGTCTGTGGTGTCTTGGCGCGTGTGGTGCCTTGGCGCGCGAGTCAGGAAGGTGGCCGCATCAGCGGCCGCCGATCAGTACCAGCCGCTCGCGTAATGGAACGTGAGGGCGTTCGCGGGGGAGCCGTACCGGTCCTTGATGTAGCCGAGGCCCCAGTCGATCTGGGTGCGGTAGTTCGTCTGCCAGTCGCTCCCGGCAGAGTCCATCTTGTTGCCAGGGAGCGCCTGCGCGATGCCGTACGCGCCGCTGCTCGAGTTCGTCGCGGTCGTGGTCCAGTCGGACTCGAGGTTCCATAGGGTGATGAGAGCCTGCATCTGGTCCTGGCCCCAGCCGTACTTGGCCAGCTGGCTGGACGCGTAGGCCTGCGCTCCGGTGGGGTCGTTGACCGGCTGCGTCTTGAGGATCTCCGCCTTAGCGGCGGCGGCCGCGGCCTGAGCCTGCTGGTCGACCTGCGCCTTCGAGACCGAGGCCACTGTCGAGCGGTCGAAGTCGAGCTTCACGTCGGCGGTGGCGCTGATCAGCGCGGCGGCCGCCCCGTTGGCCTCAGTGGCGCCGGTGGGAGTCATGTGGCCGGTGCTCGCAGCGGCGCCTCCGCCGACGGCAACGAGGCCGAGGGATGCGGCGACGACGGCGTTGCGGTACCGGCCGCCTGTTGCGGTGCCGAGTCCGGCGGTGATGCGGGCGAGACGGCTGGGCGGGGTTGCCGCACGATGCCGGCCGCGTTGGCGCGCAGGCGCGCCCGTAGGCATGGTGTTGCTCACGCAAGAGACCTCTCGTTAGCGCCTACGAAGTTAGCTGCCGGGTTCGGATGCGAGTCATCCGGCCGTGCCTTGCGGCAGGGCTTCACCCCAGGCCCCGGCTCCCGTTTTGAGCACACGGCTCTCCACAGGCCTCCTCGGCCGATTGGTTCCTCCGTCTCTGCCTGATTAACCCTCGGGCTGCCGGCAGAGTTCGGCGGGCTGCACCCAAAGGAGCACGGGGTGTCCCGTGCACTCGACCTACCCTACGGTACGGATCGCGGTTCTGTCACATTTGGGTAACAGCGGATGCTCGGAGGGGCGCGGGGAGCCGGATACGCTCCCAGCAAGGCGCGAATGAGGGCTCGAATGTGTTTGGGCCGGCCCGGCATGGGGGAGGGCCGGACGGCCGTCCGAATGGTGAGACTTCGACCGTTTGGGGTGTAGGGGGTTGCGCTCGGAGCGGTTTCCCGAAGATCCTTCGCCAGAACGCGGCTTAGGCGCAGAATATGTGAAGATGTCGGTTCACATATAGGGTTTTCCGAATGGTGAGTTGTATCACAATTCAGCTTTTCGTCTCACATTCCGAGACGGGACCCCCATTGTTACTTGCCTGTAGCCTTTGTTACGGGGCACACTCACTGGTGTGAACAAGAACTCAACGGCACCTGCAGCCTTCCGCTCCGGCCCACCCGCCGGCCGGACCATGTGCTGTTGTCGAATGCATAGCTGACTGCCCACCCCCAGCACTTGGCTCTTCGCTCAACCTGTTCAGCATTCGAAGCCGCCCGCGTCGGCTAGTTAAATACGAGGTCAGCACTCCATGTCGGTTGCATCCGGATACGTCCATATCTCTGTCCGCAACGCTCAGCGCGCCCAGGCCGCGGCCGGCCGTCAGCCTTTCGGCGGCCGCTCCACCGCTCAGCAGGAGCCGTACGGCGCAGCACGGCCCCTCCGTCCCGTCGCAGATGACTACTCTCCGATGACGGCGCCGACTCCCGTCGTCGCGCCCGGCACCGAGCCCGTGCGCTCGGTCTCGGCGGACACGGTGGCCCACGGTTTCGTCCTGTATGTGGGGATCTCGGAGGAGCAGGCGGCGGCCGCCGGCTCCTCCATCGCGAGGATCGCCCAGGAGATCCGCGCCTACGCGCAGAACCTCGTCCCCGGCGTCGAGAGCTACGCCGCTGTCGCCGTGGCCCCGTCAGGCGCTCAGGGGAGCCCGCTCGACGTCGTCCGCTCGACTTTCGGTGACCCGACCATCGGCAGCCGTCCTCGGCCCGAGCCACGCGTGGCCCAGCAGAACGAGAGCCGCCCGAGCGGCGTCCTCATCGACCTCGCCCGCCGCGAGGTGCACCTCGACGGTGATTCGCTCAACCTCACGTTCAAGGAGTTCGAGCTCCTGAACTACCTCGTCGAGAACGGCACCCGGACGGTGAGCCGCGACGAGCTGCTCGAGAACCTCTGGAAGAACGCCGAGGAAATCCCCAACGAGCGCACGATCGACGTCCACATCCGCCGCCTGCGCTCGAAGCTCGGTCGCCTGGCCAACACTGTCCGTACCGTCCGCGGGCAGGGGTACCGCTTCTACGAGCACCCCGAGGTCATCGTCTGGGCCGCCCCGGAGTACTCGATCTAGGGACGTGCCCGCCGAACGGATTCGGGCCTCTACGCTTGCTCCATGAGCAAGCACCACCTCAAGCGACTCATCGTGCTGCGCCATGCCAAGGCTGCGTGGCCGGTCGGCGTCCCTGACGTCGACAGGCCCCTGGCCGAGCGCGGGCACGCGGACGCGCCTGAGGCTGGCAAATGGCTCCTCGCCCACAAAGTGGTGGCGGACTTCATCCTGTGTTCCGTCGCGCTGCGCACACGCCAGACGTGCACGTGGGTGTGCGGCGCCCTCGGCGACCTCGCGCCCACGCCCAAGCTTGAAACGGGCCTCTACGCGGCGAGCGCCACGCGGATGCTCGCCGTCGTCAACCATGTCCCGGACACCGTGACGACGCTGCTCGTGATCGCCCACATGCCGGGCGTGCAGGATCTTGTGCTGCACCTCGCTGCGCGCGACTCCGATCAGGACGCCTACCTCGACGCCGCGAACCACTTCCCGACCGCGGGGCTGGCGGTCCTCGAGACCGAGAAGCCGTGGGCAGAGCTCGATGGTCAGGACGCGCGGCTCACCGATTTCGCGGTGCCGAGGGCCGAGAGCCGGAAGCACGGGCACCACTCGCATTAGGCCGAGGCGCGGCTTGCTTGGGCGGGTTCGTGCGCGGGGCCGAAGGCCGGCCCTCCGATGTCCGTGAGCCCTGGGCCCGACCCCCGGCGGGGCGTGCGCTCGGGCCGCGTGAACTTGGTGCCGCGGGCCGCGATCCCGCGCGCGACGACGGCCGGCGGCTCGCCCGCGCTGGCATCCGGCGGCGCTGGGGCCAGGCGGCTCCCACCAAGAGGAGTGCCAGCGTCGCGATGAAGGCGGCCACCGCCACGTAGAAGTAGGGGTCCGCGTCCCGGCTCGAGACGGTCGTGACCGCGTCGGGCGCGTCGTCCCAGGCGACGCCGAGCACCCGCAGGAATGCGAGGGTGCAGCCGACCGTCGTCGCCGTCGTTGCCGCGGCGAAGGCAGCTACGACGTAGCGATTCATCCCCAGCACCGCGTAGAGCGCGGAGAGGACGAAGGCAGCGATGGCCGCCATGGTGAGCAACCCCATCCACTCTTCGAGGAACCAGGCGGTGATTCCCGTGATCACGGTCGCGGCGGCGGCGCACCACAAGGTAGCGCGCGCACTGCGGCGCAGGGGAAGGAAACGCGAGGGAGCCACGCAGCCAGTCTGTCATCGAGAACCACCACGGACGGGCAGCGCACGCGGTGTTCCCATGCCCCGAGGCTAGAGGCCGTAGGCCTCGAGGAAACGCAGCCAGATCTCGCTGACGGTCGGGAACGAGGGGATCGCGTGCCAGAGCCGATCGAGGGGGACCTCGCCGACGACCGCGATCGTCGCTGACTGCAGGAGCTCCGCGACGTCCGGGCCTGCGAAGCACGCCCCGACGAGGGTCCGGCGGTCCTCGTCCACGAGGAACCGGGCCCAGCCCTCGTAGTCCTCGGCGAGCTGCCACGCGCCTGCCACGGAGATGGGGAGGTCGACGACGCGCACCCGGATGCCGTGCTCCCACGCCTCCTCCTCGCTGAGGCCGACCATTGCCAGTTCAGGGTCCGTGAACACGACCTGCGGGACAGCGAGCTCGTCCGCGGTCCGGGCGTACCGGCTCCACCGCGTGGGGCGCTTGTCGAGCTCACCCTTGGTCCTCGCCACAATCGCGTCGCCGGTGATTCTTGCCTGGTATTTGCCCTGATGGGTGAGCATGGCGCGGCCAGAACAGTCGCCGACCGCGTAGAGCCACGAGTTGCCGAGGACCAGGCCTGTGTCGTCGACGCGGAGCGACGTCGGCTCGATGCCGAAAGCGGGCAGCCCAAGCCCGTCGAGCGCGGGCCGCCGCCCGGCCGCGACGAGGAGCCTGGCTGCTTCGAGCGTGCGGCCGCCTGACAGCGTGACCTTCACGCCGCCGTCGTCCGTTGATTCGACGAGCTCTGCCGAGACGCCCTCGATGATCTCGACGCCGTCCGCCCGGAGGCCTCCGGCGACGAGTTCACGCGCGTCCTCCGGGAACGCGCTGAGCAGGCTCCCGCGCGCGAGGACCGTGACGCGCGAACCGAGCCGCGCGAACGCCTGCGCAAGCTCCGAGCCTGCAACCCCCGCTCCCAGGACGACGAGGCTCTCGGGGACTTCCCGGGTGCTCGTGGCGTCTGCGGTGGTCCAGTGCGGGGTGTGCTGGAGGCCGGGCACCTTGGGCGTCGACGGCCTCGAGCCTGTCGCGAGTACGACGGCGTGCCGCGCCAGCAGGTCGAAATGGTTGCCGTTGGCGTCGTCGACCGTGAGCCGCTTCGCGCCGGTGAGGCGTGCGCGGCCGCGGACGAGGGTGATGCCCGCGCCGTCGACCCATTCGACCTGCGACTGGTCGTCCCAGCTGTTGACGGCCTCGTCCCGGTGCTTGAGCACGGCGGCGACGTCGAGCGTTCCTGTGACTGCCTCTCGGGACCCCGGGACCCTGCGTGCGGCGTGCAGCGCGGTCCCTGGGCGGAGAAGCGCCTTCGAGGGCTCGCACGCCCAGTACGAGCAGGCCCCGCCGACGAGGTCGCTCTCTACGAGGGCTGCACTCAGCCCGCCCTTCACCACACGGTCCGCCGCGTTCTCGCCCGCGGCGCCGGCACCGATCACGATGACGTCGTACTCGCTCTCCACCCCACAGATGCTACGGGACCGAGTTGATCTCACGAGTTGATCTCAGGTTGGCGGTTCTTCTACCGTTCGCGCCCTCTCTGAAGGCGGAGGCTGATCTTGTGCGCCTCCTCCATGAGGAGCTTTCCGAGGAGGCCGCGGCGGTCGGCGCGGAATCTCGGCTCGATGCCGGTGAAGGAGACGGCTCCCACTGGGTTCCCGTTCCCGTCGAAGACGGCGGCGCCCATCCCGTAGCTGCCTTCGAGTACGAGCCCGGGGTTGACCGAGTACCCGCGGAGCCGGGTCTGCTCGAGTTCCTGACGGACGAGGGCCTCCGTGTGCCCTTGGGCGAAGCCACCGGCGTGCTCGTTCCACCGGCTCAGATAGGACTCCTGCTCCGCCCTGGGCACGAAGGCCATCATGGCAAGGCCTGCGGAGGCGACCCCGAGCGGGAACCGGACGCCTTCGCGCAGCACAAAGGAGCGGATGGGGAAGCTGCCCTCTTCGCGGAGGAGGCAGACGGTCTCGCTCCCCTGGCGGATGCTGTAGAACGCGCTCTCGCCGGAGGCTTCCGCGAGCCGGCGGATGCTGGGGCGGGCGAGTTCCTCGAAGGAGAAGCGCGAGGCGGCGATGGATCCGAGGAGGTACAGCTCGGTGCCGAGGACCCAGTTTCCTGACTGTGCATCCGTGTCCAGCAGGCCTTCGGCCGCGAGCGAGGTGAGGAGCCGGTGCGCCGTGGGACGGGTGAGGCCGGCCTCTCGCGCGAGCCACGTCGTGCTGGCTCCTGTCGGATTGCTGCCGACCAGGCGCAGGAGACGGCCGACTCTGCCGACCACCTGCGCGCCCGGGACTGCTGTCCGTTCGTTCACTGTCCTTCCCTTTCGGCCTCGTCCTTTCGGTCGTCCATATTGTGGATGAGCTGGTTGCCTCTGTCCACAGTATGCGTTCTGAGGCCGCTTCTCTTGTTCTCGGTTGGCGGAATTTCTAGGTTCGTCAGGAAGGCAAGACTGTCCACAAAGTGGTGGGGCTCGAGGGAGGATATGAAGTGGGAAAGCTGAGAGACGACGTCGCCGGAGTGCTGGCCGAGGCGCTGCACGACGGCGCGCTCCTCGCCGTCGGAGGCTTCGGGCTGAGCGGGATTCCGGTGGACCTGATCGAGGCGGTCCGGGAGACCGGGGTGCGAGATCTGACGGTGGTCTCGAACAACATGGGCATCGATGGGAAGGGTCTGGGGATCCTGCTCGAGTCCGGGCAGGTGCGGAAGGTCATCGCCTCCTACGTGGGGGAGAACAAGCTGTTCGCGCAGCAGTACCTCGCCGGTGAGCTCGAGGTCGAGTTCGTCCCGCAGGGCACTCTTGCCGAGCGTCTGCGGGCCGGGGGAGCTGGAATCCCGGCGTTCTACACCCGGACCGGGGTCGGCACGGTGGTTGCCGAAGGCAAGCCGCACGAGGAGTTCGACGGCGGGCTGTACGTCCAGGAGCGGGGGATCGTGGCGGACGTGTCGCTCGTGCACGCGCACACTGCCGACCTCGAGGGGAACCTCGTGTACCGCTATACGGCGCGGAACTTCAACCCCGTCGTGGCGACCGCCGGGAAGGTCACGGTCGCGGAGGCCGAGGTGATCGTCGGGGTCGGCGAGATCGACCCGAACCACATCGTGACCCCGGGCGTGTTCGTCCAGCACCTCGTGCAGGCCCGGGCCAGGGTGAAGGACATCGAGCAGCGCACCGTGAGGCCACGTCCGGCGGCCCCGGCCCCGGCAGCAACCCCCGCCCCGGCCCCGGCCCCGGCAGCGACCCCGGCCCCGGCCGCCACCCCCGCCTGACTACCGTCGCGCCGTCACGTCCGCAGGGTGCGCACCCTGCGGAGGTGACGGCGCGAGAGAAAACCCAAGCGCTAGGAAGACCGCAGCGCTGAGAAGGCCCAAGCGCTGAGCAGACCGCAGCGCTGGGAAGACCCAAGCGCTAAGCAGACAACAACAAGACTCGAAGGAGGACCACGATGTCGTGGACGAGGGATGAGATGGCCGCGATCGCGGCCGAGGAGCTGCACGACGGCGACTACGTGAACCTGGGGATCGGGATCCCGACGTTGGTCGCCAACAACCTGCCAGAGGGCGTGCGGGTGACCCTGCAGAGCGAGAACGGCCTGCTCGGGATGGGCCCGTTCCCGTACGAGGGGGACGAGGACGCCGACCTGATCAACGCGGGCAAGCAGACCGTGACGGTCCTGCCGGGCGGGAGCATCTTCGACTCGAGCGAGTCGTTCGGCATGATCCGCGGCGGCCACGTGAAGGTCGCGGTGCTGGGCGCGATGCAGGTCTCCGCCGAGGGCGATCTCGCGAACTGGCAGATCCCCGGGAAGATGGTCAAGGGCATGGGCGGCGCCATGGACCTCGTTGCGGGTACGCCGCGGATCGTCGTGCTGACCGAGCACGTCGCGAAGGACGGCTCGCCCAAGATCGTCGCCGAGTGCACCCTCCCCCTGACCGGGAAGGGCGTCGTCGACCGCATCGTGACAGATCTGGCGGTCTTCGACGTGGTCGCCCCTGGCGGGGGAGCGGACGACGGCGGCAGCCGGCTCGTGCTGCGCCGGCTCGCCCCCGGCGTCGCCCTCGACGAGGTGAGGGAGAAGACCGGGGCGCCGTTCGACGTCGTCCTCGAAGGCGCGCTGGAAGCTGCACAGGAAGGGGTGCTCGCATGAGCCTCAGGGAACAGTTCGGCAAGGATGTCCTGATCACGGGATGGGGGCACAGCCGATTTGGGAAGCTGACGGATGAGACGCTCGAATCGCTCATTGTGCAGGTCGCGGGGGAGGCTCTCGCGCACGCGGGGCTCGAGCCGGGCGAGGTCGACGAGGTCTACATCGGCCAGTTCAACGCAGGCATGATGCCGCTCGCGTTCCCGTCCTCGCTCGCCCTCCAGCTCTCGCCGGACCTGCTCGGCGTCCCGGCGACCCGCGTGGAGAACGCGTGCGCGTCCGGCTCGGCCGCGCTCCAGCAAGGCCTCAAGGCTCTCCTGGCCGGAACGGCCCGGAACGTGCTCGTGATCGGGGCGGAGATGATGACGCCGGCCGGTGCGGAGAAGGTCGGGGCGGCGCTCCTGGGTGCGGACTACGACATGGCCGGGCAGCCGTCGTCGGCCGGGTTCACCGCCCTGTTCGCCGAGGTCGCCAAGCACTACGCCAAGCGCTACGGTGCGGCGTCTGGTCTTTCCCTCCCCGACGCACTCGGCAGCATCGCTGCGAAGAACCACCGCAACGGCGTCGACAATCCTTACGCCCAGCTGCGCAAGGACCTCGGGGTGGAGTTCTGCCGGACCGTCTCGGACAAGAACCCGATCGTCGCGGACCCGCTGCGGCGCACGGACTGCTCGCCGGTCTCGGACGGGGCGGCCGCCGTCGTGCTCTCCCTGGCCCCACGCGCGGGCGCGGCGACGCTCCCCGTGCGGCTCGCCGGGTTCGGGCACGCGAACGACTTCCTGCCAGCCGAGCGTCGCGACCCGACCGAGTTCGCCGGCACCCGGCTCTCGTGGGAGCGCGCGTTCGCCATGGCCGGGATCGGGCTCGAGGACCTGGACTTCGCCGAGGTCCACGACTGCTTCACGATCGCCGAACTCGTCATGTACGAGGTCATGGGCCTGACCCCGGCAGGGCAGGGCACGCGCGCGATCGAGGAGGGCTGGGTCTACAAGGACGGCAAGCTGCCCGTGAACGTCTCCGGCGGCCTCAAGGCCAAGGGCCACCCCGTCGGCGCGACCGGTGTCTCGCAGCACGTCCTCGCCGCCAAGCAGCTCACCGGCACATCTGGCGCGATGCAGCTGGCCAACCCCCGTCGCGCCGCGGTCCAGAACATGGGCGGCGTCGGCATCGCCAACTACGTGAGCATCCTCGAGGCCGTGTGACCGAGCCCGGCCGAGCGGGCGGTGACGGACGACGGCGGGTTGGCGCGCGCCGTCGTCCGTCACCTTCTGCTGCCCTTGGCCGCATCTCCTGACGAAATTTCCCACGGAGATGCGGCTCGGGGCAGCAGTTGCATGCCATGAGCCGCGTGCGGATGGGATGCGCGGGTGGCACTGTTGAGGGACAGCACTCGGCCTCGGAGAGGACGGGACGATGGCGGGTACTCGGATCCGCGGGGCGCTCGGCGCGATGGCCGCCCTCGTGCTCGTGCTGCTCGCGGCCTGCTCGGCCGTGCCGCAACCGGCCCCCTCTGGCGCTCCGATCAGCCCCCTCACGCAGGCTCCGAGTTCCCGCCTGCCTGTGGCCCTTGAGCCGGGGGACTGGCCGACTTACCACCACGACGCCGCCAGGACCGGTGCAGCCCTGAACCTGCCTCCCATGGGTGCGCTGAGCAGCGCATGGTCGGCTCGGCTCGACGGCGCGGTCTACGGTGAGCCGCTTGTCGTGCGTGGGCGGGTGATCGTGGCGACCGAATCGGACACGCTGTACGCCCTCGACCCGGCTGACGGGCACGTCGTGTGGCGGCGCAACGTCGGAACACCGGTTCCCGGATCGGCCCTTCCGTGCGGGGACATCAGTCCGTTGGGCATCACGGGCACGCCGGTCTACGACGCGGCCACGGGCTTGGTCTTCGCGGTCGCTGAGGTCTCCGGTGGTCGGCACGAACTCGTGGGTTTGGACGCCGGCGACGGTGCGCTCATCGTGCGACGCGAGGTCGAGCCGCCGCAGGGCGATCACATCGCGTACCAGCAGCGCGCTGCGCTCACCGTCTTGGACGGCCGGGTCTATGTCGCCTTCGGCGGCCTCGACGGCGACTGCTCGGATTACGTCGGCACAGTGCTCTCGGTGCCCACCACGGGCTCTGGGGCGTTGGGATCCTACGTGGTGCCGACGCCCCGGCTCGGAGGCATCTGGGCGCCCGGTGGATCCGCGGTGGACGGTTCACGCCTGCTCGTGCCGGTGGGCAACGGCGATTCCGTCACCACTTACGACGGCTCCGACGCCGTCCTCTCGCTCGACGCATCGCTCAAGCGCACGGACTTCTTCGCCCCGAGTTCGTGGGCTCAGGACAACGCAGACGACGCCGATCTCGGCTCGATGACGCCCGTCCGGGTTGGAGCGTACGTGTTCGCGGACGGAAAGAACGGCGTCGGGTACGTGCTCGACGCTGGCCACTTCGGCGGCGTCGGAGGTGCCGCGTCGCAGACTCCGGTGTGCCCCGCGTTCGGGGCGCCGGCCGTGGCGGGGATGACGGTCTATGTCCCGTGCCAGGACGGACTCCAGGAGGTCGCGGTGAGCGCCTCCGGCACGATGAGCCTCGGCTGGCGACTGCCACTGGGGGCCGCCGGTTCACCCGTGATCGGCGGGGGAGAGGTATGGGTCACCGACTACGCGACTGGTGAGCTGTACGCCCTCGATCCGGGGGACGGCCACGTCCGGCAGAAGGTGCAGGTCGGTCCGGTGCCGCATTTCGTGACACCGACCCTCTCGGGCGGCCGGGTTTTCGTAGGGACGCTCGACGGCGTGAGTGCGCTGGCCGGGGCATAGCCCAGTCGGTGCATAGCCCAGTCGGGGCGGGCGCGTTGGCTGGGGTGTGGTCGCGGCCCTGAAGTGCATCCGGGGACCAGCGGATCTGAGGTGTATCAGGAGACCGGCGGATTCGCGGCGAACCGGCGCTTTTGGCTTGAGGAAGGGGGTTCGCCGCAAAGGAGGGGGTCGGGACCGGCTGACCTGCGGCGAACCGACGGACATGGGGGGAACTGGCGGATGCGAGGTGAAGCGGCGGATCTGAGGTTGAACCGGCGCTTTTGGCTTGGGGAAGGGGGTTCGCCGCAAAGGAGGGGGTGGAGACCGGCTGGTCTGCGGCGAACCGGCTCCCCTGTGGCGAACTGGCGAACCGACGGACGTGGGGCGAAGTGGCGGATCTGGGGTGAACCGGCGCTTCTGGCTTGGGGAAGGGGGTTCGCCGCAAAGGAGGGGGTCGGGACCGGCTGGTCTGCGGCGAAGCGGCTGGTCTGAGGTGAACCGGCGGCCGTGGGGGGAACTGGCGGATCCGAGATGCACCGGCGCTTCTGGCTTGGGGAAGGGGGTTCGTCGCAAAGGAGGGGGTCGGGACCGGCTGGTCTGGGGCGAAGCAGCGGGTCTGGGGGGAACTGGCGGATCTGGGGCGAACCGGCGGGTCTGGGGCGAAGCGGCGGATCCGAGTTGTGACGGGTACAGGAGCGATCGAGGGGCTGGCCGCTGGTCGAGGTAGTTGGCGCTAGAGAGACGCTTAAACGCGAACACCCCTGATCTACTGATCAGGGGTGTTCCTTGGTGCGCCCAGAGGGATTCGAACCCCCGGCCTTCTGTTCCGTAGACAGACGCTCTATCCAGCTGAGCTATGGGCGCATTTGCTTGGCCTTGGCGTTCTCCGCGCCGCGGCCTGAATAACTTTACGCGAAGACCAACGGACATCCAAATCCAGTCTTGATGACTTCCGTGACTGTACCGGTCTATGTGACCTTCATCACTTAAGATCCCTCTGCGATACCGAAAAACCCCAAGATCTCGCGATTTCGAGTGTTTAACTCTCGTTTCATACCCCTCACGACCGCCGGTGGTACAGACCACCTTCCCTACCATTGAGGAACACACGACCCAGACGAAGGAGGAAGACATGGGCGCAACTCGTCTTCGGCTTCTTGAAGGAGCCCCTACCACCTACGAGCCCCTGCTGTCCTGGGTTGAGGAAGTCGCCGAACTGACTCAGCCTGACCGGATCCACTGGGTGGACGGTTCCGAAGCGGAATACCGCAAGCTGACTGACGAGCTCGTCGCCGCGGGGACGCTGACCCGGCTCAACCCCGACCTCTTCCCGAACTCCTTCGCCGCGTTCTCCGACCCGGCAGACGTCGCACGCGTCGAGGAGCAGACCTTCATCTGCTCACGCAACGAGCGCGACGCAGGCTTCACCAACAACTGGATGGAGCCGTCCGAGATGAAGACCAAGCTCAAGGGCCTCTTCTCGGGCTCGATGCGCGGCCGCACGATGTACGTCATCCCGTTCGTCATGGGTCACCTCGACGCTGAGGACCCGAAGTTCGGCGTCGAGATCAGCGACTCCGCGTACGTTGTCGCCTCGATGCGCATCATGGCCCGCATCGGCACCGACGTCCTCAAGAAGATCGAGGAGACGAACGCGTTCTTCGTCCCGGCGCTCCACTCGGTCGGTGCACCGCTCGAGCCGGGCCAGGCCGACGTCCCGTGGCCGTGCAACCCGGAGAAGTGGATCGTGCACTTCCCGGAGGAGCGGTCGATCTGGTCGTACGGCTCGGGCTACGGCGGCAACGCCCTGCTCGGCAAGAAGTGCTACGCCCTGCGCATCGCCTCGGTCATGGCCCGCGACGAGGGCTGGCTCGCCGAGCACATGCTCATCCTCAAGCTCACGAGCCCCGAGAAGAAGGTCTACAACGTCGCCGCCGCGTTCCCCTCGGCCTGCGGCAAGACCAACCTCGCCCTCCTCGACCCGACGATCGAGGGCTGGAAGGTCGAGACCCTCGGCGACGACATCACGTGGATGCGCTTCGGCAAGGAAGGCGAGCTCCGCGCCGTCAACCCCGAGGCGGGCCTCTTCGGCGTCGCCCCGGGCACCGGCTGGGGCACCAACCCGAACGCGATGCGCGCCATCGCGAAGGGCAACAGCATCTTCACGAATGTCGCGCTGACCGACGACGGCGGCGTGTGGTGGGAGGGCATGACCGAGGAGGTCCCCGAGCACCTCACGGACTGGCAGGGCAACGAGTGGACGCCGGAGGCCGGCCGTCCCGCCGCCCACCCGAACTCGCGCTTCTGCACGCCGATCGACCAGATCGACATGCTCGCGCCCGAGTACTTCGCGCCGAACGGCGTCGAGGTCCACGCGATCCTGTTCGGCGGTCGACGCAAGACGACGATCCCGCTCGTGACCCAGTCCCGCACCTGGGCGAACGGCATCTTCATGGGGGCCACGCTCTCCTCGGAGACGACGGCGGCCGCAGCTGGCGCCGTCGGCGTTGTGCGCCGCGATCCCATGGCGATGCTCCCCTTCATCGGCTACGACGCAGGCGACTACCTCAACCACTGGGTGCGTCTCTCGGCCAAGGGCAACGCGGCCCGGCTGCCGAAGATCTTCCTCGTGAACTGGTTCCGCCGCACGAAGGACGGCGGCTTCGCGTGGCCGGGCTTCGGTGACAACTCGCGGGTCCTCAAGTGGGCGATCGAGCGCATCGAGGGCGCAGCCGACGCTGTCGAGACCCCGATCGGGTTCGTTCCGACCCCGGAGAGCCTCGACCTCGATGGGCTGGACATGACCCCGGAGCAGGTCGAGGAGGCCGTCCACTTCGACGCCGATGAGTGGCGCGCCGAGGTCCCAGGTCTCGAGGAGTGGTTCGCCCGCTTCGGCGGCTCGCTTCCGCTGAGCCTCACGAACGAGCTCGAGGGCCTCAAGAAGCGCCTCGGCTAAAGACTTTTAGTGCGCAATGAGGCGCACTAAAAGATCCGGCGAGCTGAACGGCGTCGGACTCTAGGAGGGCCGCCCCGCTGCACACGGGGTGGCCCTCCCGCATCTCTCGTGGTCACCCGAAGGGGCGCGCACCCGCGGGAGGTAACCCTTCGATGTAGCGTGGGGGCCATGGACGACGGCGACCTTTCCGCCTCGGGCGCCCCCTCGCCCCTTACGCTGCCCCTCGAGTCCCTGCGTGCCGCCGACCTGCCGAGGGCCGGAGGAAAGGGAGCGAACCTAGGCGAACTACTGGCGGCTGGGCTTCCCGTCCCGCCCGGCTTCGTCGTGCCGACGGCGGTCTACCGCGCCCACGCGGAGGCCCCGGGCGTCGACCCTGAACAGGCCGCCAAGGATCCGGCGAAGGCCAGGGCGGCCATCACGCAGACCCCGCTCGACCCGGCCCTGCTGGACGCGATCGCCGCGGCGCTCGCCAAGCTCCCGGCCGGAGGCGCCGGCACCGGGGGCGCCAGCACCGAAGGACCCCGCGTCGCCGTCCGCTCCAGTGCCACCGCCGAGGACCTCCCGGGCGCGGCCTTCGCGGGTCAGCAGGACACGTTCCTCAACGTCGAAGGCAACGAGGGTGTAGCGGATGCGATCCGCCGCTGCTGGGCGTCCCTCTGGACGGACCGTGCAGTTCAGTACCGCGAACGGCAGGGGATCGCTCCGTCAGACGTGGCGATCGCCGTCGTCGTCCAGCGCATGGTCGACGCCGAAGCCGCGGGAGTGCTCTTCACGGCCAACCCGCTCACAGGGCGCCGGTCGGAACTCGTCGTGGACGCGGCGCGGGGCCTCGGCGAGGCCGTGGTCTCGGGGGAGGTGACCCCCGAACACCTTGTCCTCGGCCGCGACGGCGAAGTCCGCTCGCGGGTCTCCGGGCGCGACGGGCAGGTACTTTCCGAGGACGACGCGAAGGAGCTCGCTGCGCTCGCCGTCCGCGCGGAAGAGCACTTCGGGGTCCCGCAGGACATCGAGTGGGCAGTAGCCGATGGGCGGGTCATGCTCCTTCAGGCGCGGCCCATGACGGCGCTCCCGCTCGAACCCCCGACGCTCAACGGGATCCAGCGCATCGTCGCACCGTTCTTCCTCGAGATGTTCACGGTGCGCCCCTACCCGCTGGACGTCACAGGCTGGCTCGGGCCCGGAGTGATCAGGATGCTCGACCTCATGGCGGGCAGCGTCGGCGTGCGCTTCCCGCCGCTCACGCAGCTCCTGAGGGAGCGCGAGGGCGTCGCGCTCCAGCTGGTTCCTCCGCAACCGCGCCCGACTTTCCGCACGATCGGCGCACCGCTCGCCCTGATTCGGCGCGTTCGCCGGTATCGGTCCGAGCGGTGGACGGAGGACCCGAGGGTTCGGGAGTTCGGAGCAGCCATCGCCGCTCTCGACGCCGAGACGCCCTCGAGCCTGACCTGGCACGATCTTCTGGACCGCGTTGACCGCTGCAACAGCGCCATGGTCGCCGTCGGCCTGCTTCGTGCGGCCTACCTGCCCGGCGCACTCCTGCCGGTTGTCCCGTTGCGGGCTCTCCTCGCCGTCCTAGGTCTCGGGCGGCTTGCCTCGGCCCTCGTCGCTGGCGCCCCGACGAGCACGCGCGCGGGCAACGACGCGCTCGAGGGCCTCGCCGACGTCGTGCGCGGCGACCCGGCCTTGGGCGAGGCGGCCCGGGGGCTCGGGCCGGACCAATTCCTCCAAGCGATCCGGAACCGCCCCGAGTTCGCGGCATTCAACTCGGAGCTCACGAAGTTCCTCGCCGAGTACGGGCACAGGGAGTCCGTGAGCGTCGTCATCGCGACCGCGCCGGCCTGGCGCGACGATCCGACGCCGGTCGTGGCCCTCATCCAATCCCTTGCCCAGGCGCCGCGTCCCGAGCCCATGGAGCGGCCGGGGGAGGAAGCACTCCGCGAGCTCCTCGCGCACCCGCTCGTTCGGGGCCCGGCGGCCCGGCTGGCCACCGGGCTCGTCGAGGCCTCGCGTCGCGGTTTCGCCTTCCGCGAGGACACGCACGCCCTCGCGACCAAGGTCATGCCCCCGCTGCGCGCCACGTTCGTAGAGCTGGGGCGCCGCCTCCGCGGCGTGGGGGCCATCGCAGCGTCGGAGGACGTCTTCCACCTCCGGCTCGAGGAGCTCCGCGCGCTGCCCGCGCCTGAGGCGATCGACGACGTCGACCGCTCCCGCGTCCGCGACCTCGTCGCCCGCCGCGCGGCGCTCCGCCGCGAGTACGCGGGCGTGCCAATGCTCGATCTGGCGACCGTCCTTCCCGCCGGCGCTGGGACTGGCGGCGCGGGCGGTGGCGCCGCGGCGCTGCTGACGGGAACTGCCGCGAGCGGCGGTGTCGCAGAGGGGCCCGTGCGGATCATTCGAGGGCCAGCCGAGTTCGGCGATCTCCGTTCCGGGGAAGTGCTCGTCTGCCCGAACACGAACCCCTCCTGGACGCCGCTCTTTGCGCGGGCGGCCGCCGTCGTCGTCGATACGGGTGGGCTCGGCTCGCACGCCGCGATCGTCGCGCGCGAGTACGGCGTGCCGGCGGTCATGGGAACGGGGCGAGGGACGAGCACCCTGAAGGACGGCCAGCGCGTGCGGGTGGATGGAAGCAGAGGGAGGGTGGAGGCCGTATGACGGAACGCATCGGGGTGGTCGGGGGCGGCATCGTCGGAATGGCCATAGCGCGGGCGCTCGCGCTCACGGGCGACGCCGACGTCGTCGTCCTCGAGAAGGAGCGGCGGGTCGCCGCGCACCAGACCGGGCACAACTCCGGCGTCGTGCATGCGGGCCTGTACTACCAGCCCGGCTCGCTCAAGGCGGTGCTGTGCGCACGCGGGCGCGCCCTCACGCGCGACTACTGCCAGGATCGGGGGCTGCCATACCGGGAGGTGGGCAAGCTCGTAGTCGCCGTCACGCCGGAGGAGGTGCCGCGGCTCGACGACATCGAGCGCCGGGCCCGCGCCAACGGCGTCCCGGATCTCGCCCGGATCGGGCCCGAGCAGATGCGGGAGATCGAGCCGCACGTCGCGGGGGTCGCGGCCGTGCACTCGCCGCACACCGCCGTCGTCGACTATGCCGCGATCACCGAAGCGATGGCCGACGACGTGCGCCGCGCCGGCGGGCGCGTGCTGTTGAGCACCGAGGTCACCGGGGTGCGGGCGGGGGAGCGGACGACGACGGTCGCCACCACTGCGGGCAGCCACACCTTCGACCGGCTCATCGTGTGCGCGGGGCTGCAGTCGGATCTGCTGGCACGTATGGTCGGGGCCTCGCCGTCGCCTCGGATCCTGCCGTTTCGCGGCGAGTACTGGACGCTCGCGCCGTCCCGCACGGATCTTGTGAGCGGAATGATCTACCCCGTGCCCGATCCGCGCTTCCCGTTCCTCGGGGTGCACTTCACGCGCGGCGTGTACGACGACGTGCACGTGGGCCCCAACGCCGTGCCCGCCCTCGCGCGCGAGGGGTATGGGTGGGGCGACGTCTCGGTACGGGACACTCTCGGATCGCTCACGTGGCCGGGGGCGCCCGCGCTGTTCCGCCAGCACTGGCGCATGGGCGTTCGCGAGATTTCCGCGTCGCTCCTCAAGCCTCTGTACTTCCGGCAGGCGCGCGCGTTCGTGCCGGAGCTTCGGCCCTCCGATCTGACGGAGAAGGCCGAGGCCGGGGTCCGGGCGCAAGCGTGGGCGGCCGATGGCGCTCTGGTCGACGACTTCGCCGTCGACCAGATCGGTTCCGTGACGCTCCTGCGCAACGCGCCCTCGCCCGCCGCGACGTCCTCGATGGCGATCGCCGAATACGTGCTGCGCGAGCACCTCAACATTCCCGTCTAACCCTGCGGAGGTGACGGCGCGAGGGGGTGGGACCCTGCGGAGGTGACGGCGCGAGGGGTGGGGACCCTGCGGAGGTGACGGCGCGAGGGGTGGTCGCGCCGTCACCTTTGCTGGGTGCGCGTGCTGGGTGCTCGGCGAGCTCAGGCAGCCGCAGCGGCCGGCTGGTCCGCGCGGACGACGAGCTCGCCGCTGCCGGACGCCGCGCCGTCGGACGCCCTGCTGTTGGACGCCGCGCCGTCGGACGCTTGCTCGACCGTGACGGAGACCCGACCGCCCTCGCTCACCGCGCCGGCGACGAGGAGATCGGCAACGCGGTCCTCGAGCTCGCGCTGGATCACGCGGCGCAGCGGACGCGCTCCGAACTCGGGCTCGTAGCCGTGGTCGGCGATCCAGTCGACGGCAGAGTCGTCGACCTCGAGCTCGATGCCCTGCGCCGCGAGCCGCGCCTCGGTCCCGCGGAGCTGGAGCCGCACGATCTCGTGGAGCTGCTCGCGCGTGAGCTTCCGGAACAGCACGATCTCGTCGATGCGGTTGAGGAACTCGGGCCGCATCGTCTCGCGAAGACGGCCCATGATCCGCGCCCGCAGCTCAGCGTCGGAGGGTCCGCCGTCGGCCCCGCCAGCGGCGAAGCCGAGCGAAGCGCCGCGGGTCGCGAGGAACTCGGACCCGAGGTTCGAGGTCATGATCACCACCGTGTTCCGGAAGTCCACGGTGTGGCCCTGACCGTCGGTGAGCCGCCCGTCGTCGAGCACCTGCAGGAGCAGGTTGAACACGTCGGGGTGTGCCTTCTCGACCTCGTCGAGCAGCACCACGGAGTACGGGTGCCGCCGCACGCGCTCGGTCAGCTGGCCCGCCTCGGAGTAGCCGACGTACCCGGGAGGGGCACCGACGAGCCGGCTGACCGTATGGCGCTCGCCGAACTCGCTCATGTCGAAGCGCACCATCGCGGACTCATCGCCGAACAGCGACGCCGCGAGGGACTTCGCGAGCTCGGTCTTGCCCACGCCGGTGGGGCCGAGGAACAGGAAGCTGCCCACGGGCCGCCCCGCGTCGCCTAGACCGGTCCGGTTGCGGCGCACGGCCTTCGCGATCGCAGTGACCGCATCCTCCTGCCCGACGACGCGCCCGTGGAGCTCGTCCTCGAGGCGCGCGAGCCGCTCGCGCTCGCCTTCGGTGACGCGCGCGGCCGGGATGCCGGTGGCACGGGCGACGACGGCGGCAATGTCCGTCTCATCAACAACAGAGCCGACGGCGCCACTCGCCTGAGCAGCCGGAGCTTCGACGGCGTCCGCGATCTTGAGCGCGACGGCCTCGATCGCGTCGCGCAGTCGCGACGCCTCCTCGTAGTCCTCGCGGGCGACCGCGGCGGCCTTCTGCTCCTCGAGGCGGGTCGCCTCAGTGTTCAGCGATTCGAGATCCATCCGTGGCCCGCGGGCGAGGCTCTTCCGGGCGCCTGCCTGGTCGATGAGGTCGATCGCCTTGTCCGGCAGGTAGCGGTCGGTGATGTAGCGGTGGGAGAGTTCGACGGCGGCGCGGATCGCGGCATCCGTGTAGGTGATACCGTGGTGCTCCTCGTACCGGGGCTTGAGCCCGTCAAGGATCGCGACCGCGTCCTCGACACTCGGCTCGCCCACTGTCACGGGCTGGAACCGGCGCTCGAGGGCGGGATCCTTCTCGATCTTCCGGTACTCGTCGAGCGTGGTCGCGCCGACAAGGTGCAGCTCGCCGCGCGCAAGCCGAGGCTTGAGGATGTTGCTCGCGTCCATGCCGCCCTCGCCGCCACCGCCCGCGCCGACGACTGTGTGGAGCTCGTCGACGAAAGCGATGACGTTGCCGTCGGCCGCGATCTCGTCCATGGCCTTCGTGAGGCGCTCCTCGAAGTCGCCGCGGTAGCGGGTTCCGGCGAGCATGGCCGGGAGGTCGAGCGAGACGACCGTCTTCCCGTGGAGCTGTGCTGGGACGTCATCGGACGCGATCGCCTGGGCGAGACCCTCGACGATCGCGGTCTTGCCGACGCCGGCCTCGCCGATGAGCACGGGGTTGTTCTTCGTGCGGCGGGCCAGGATCTCGATGGCCTGCTCGATCTCGGAGGCGCGGCCGATCACGGGATCCAGCTTGCCTTCCCGGGCGAGGGCCGTGAGGTCGGTCCCGAACTTGCCGAGCATGCTGTCCTTGCCCCGGCCGCCCTGACCCTGACCCCGACCGCGTGACGCGCCGGCCCTGGCATGGCGGGCACGCTGGCCAGCAGAGGGGGCGGCAGCTGCGCCGTCGTCCGCGGACTCCGGCTCCGCGCCGCCGTCGTCCGCTTGGAACGACTGGGGGGTGATGCCGTGGGCCGCGAGGATCTGGGCCGCCGGCGCATCCGAGGCGAGGACGAGGGCGAGGAAGAGGTGCTCGGGATCGATGTACGTCGAGCCGAGCGAGCGGGCCACCTTGTAGGCGTCGAGCAGCGCGTGCTGCGCTGACTGGGTGAGCGGCGGCACTGTGCCGTCCGCGGGCACGTCCTGGGTGGGCGATCCCTCGGGAAGGCGCTGCTCAGTCGCAGCGACGATGTCGGCTGCGCCTGCACCGGCGAAATCGATCATGCCGGCTACGGCCTCGGTTGTCGCGAGCACATGCAGCACGTGCAGAGCGTCTACCTCGCGGTGCCCGTGTTCGAGCGCGTAGCGGCTGGCAGCGGTGAGGACCTGATGGCTCCCGCGGCTCATGAGGCGTGTGATGTCGAGGGGACGACCCGTCCGGCGCGACCCCTGGCCCTGCAGGTAGCGGGCAAGGAAGTCGTCAAACGAACCGTTGCCAGCAGTCGGGCCGAAAAAGATAGGCAAAACTATCCTCCAGAAAGTTGAGTGGCTGTCACTCAGGTTCAACACTGTGGGGAACGAGATATTCCCGAGCCCTACCCGGGAGTTGCGAAGGCGGGCTAGCGTTGCGGGATGACGACCATCGCGCAGAACATCGTCGACACCCTCGCCGCCAACGGAATCCGCCGCGTCTACGGCCTACCCGGAGACTCGCTCAACGGCTTCACGGACGCCCTCCGTGCAACACCCAGCATCGAATGGGTGCACGTCCGCCACGAGGAGGCCGGCGCCTTCGCGGCTGCCGCCGACGCGGCCCTGACAGGAGAGGTTGCCGTGTGTGCGGGCTCCGCGGGCCCGGGAAACCTCCACCTCATCAACGGGCTCTACGACGCCAACCGATCACGCGTTCCTGTCCTTGCGATTGCCGCCCACATTCCCAGCGCCGAGATCGGCTCGAATTATTTCCAGGAGACCCACCCGCAGGAGGTCTTCCGCGAGTGCAGCGTCTACGCGGAGCAGGTGACGGACCCGGCCCAGATGCCCCGGATCCTCGAGATCGCGCTCCGGACCGCCGTCGAGAAGCGGGGAGTCGCCGTCGTCGTCCTCTCCGGCGACGTCGGGCTCACCCAGGTCGAATCGGAGCGCATCGCCGTGGTGCGCCGAACGACGCCGCACGTCGTCCCCAGCGACGACGAACTCAACGAGGCCGCTGGGATCCTCAACGCCGCCGGGAAGGTGACGATCCTCGCCGGGGCCGGGGTCGAGGGCGCGCACGACGAGGTGATTGCGCTCGCGGACGCGCTCGGCGCGCCGATCGTGCACGCGCTGCGCGGGAAGGAATTCATCGAGTACGACAACCCGTTCGACGTCGGCATGACCGGCCTGCTCGGGTTCAGCTCCGGCTACCGGGCGATGGAGACGTGCGATGCGCTGCTCATGCTGGGGACCGACTTCCCGTACCAGCAGTTCTATCCTGACCACGCGAAGATCATCCAGGTCGACCTGCGCGGCGACCAGCTCGGCCGGCGCACCAAGCTCGACCTCGGGCTCGTCGGCGACGTCAAGGACACCGCGACCGCCCTCCTGCCGCTGCTGAAGCGCAAGCACCGCCGCGCGCATCTCGACGCGTCGCTCAAGCACTACGCGAAGGCGCGCGCGAAGCTCGACGACCTCGCCACGCCCACCAAGAAGGGGCAGGCGCTGCACCCGCAGTACATCACGCGGGTCATCGACCAGCTTGCCGCCGAGGACGCGGTCTTCACGGCCGACGTCGGCACGCCCGTCATCTGGGCCGCGCGCTACCTCACCATGAACGGACGACGGCGGTTGGTCGGCTCATTCACGCACGGCTCCATGGCCAACGCCCTGCCTCACGCGATGGGTGCGCAGGCCGCCTATCCGGGGCGGCAGGTCGTGGCGCTCGCGGGGGATGGCGGTCTCTCAATGCTCATGGGCGAGCTCCTCACGATCGTGCAGAACAAGCTGCCCGTCAAGCTCGTCGTGTTCAACAACGCCTCGCTCAACTTCATCGAGCTCGAGATGAAGTCCGTGGGCTTCGTCAACTTCGGGACGGGACTGGACAACCCGAACTTCGCGGCGGTGGCTGAGGCGCTTGGTATCAAGGGGGTCCGGATCAACGATTCCTCGGAGCTCGAGCAGGGGCTCAAGGAGGCGTTCGAGCACGATGGGCCGGCGCTCGTCGATGTCGCCACCATCCGGCAGGAGCTCGCCATGCCGCCAACGATCACGGCCCAGCAGGCCGGCGGCTTCACGCTCTACGCGCTCCGGACTGTCCTCTCTGGCCGAGGGGACGAGGTGCTCGACCTCGCGAAGACCAACTGGCGCCGGGTGTTCTAGCAGAGTCTTCTGGCTGGGTCTTCTGGCAGGGTCTTCTGGCTGGGTTCGACGCGCACCCCTCGCCTCGCGCCGTCACGTTTGCGGGGTGTTCTCGCCTTGCGCCGTCACGTTTGCGGGGTGTTCTGGGGCTGCGCCGTCAGGTTTGCGGGGTGTTCTGGGGTTGCGCCGTCAGGTTTGCGGGGTGTCGCATGGTTAGCTGTTCCGTGCGCCGCACGGCTTCCCCTACCCGCGTGACCGTCGCTGGGGCATGGGGCATGGCACTCGAGCGGCAACAGGGACGGTTGTGAAGTGCACCCTGCGGAGGTGACGGCGCGACGGGGGGACCCTGCGGAGGTGACGGCGCGATGGGGGACCCTGCGGAGGTGACGGCGCGACGAGGGGATCCTGCGGAGGTGACGGCGCGACGGGGGGGGATCCTGCGGAGGTGACGGCGCGACGGGGGGATCCTGCGGAGGTGACGGCGCGACGGGGGGATCCTGCGGAGGTGACGGCGCGAGATTAGACGGCGGCGTCGAACGCGTCCCGCGCCTTGAGGATCTTGCCCGCATGGCTCTCGGCCCACTCCCGGATCGCGTCGAGTGGGTCGAGGAGGCTTTCGCCGAGCGGGGTGAGCCGGTACTCGACGCGCACGGGCACTTCCGCGAAGACGGTGCGGAGCACGAGCCCGTCACGCTCGAGGGTTCGGAGCGTTTGGGTGAGCACCTTCGGCGTGATGCCGCCGACGGCGACCCGCAGTTCTGTGAAGCGAAGGGCCCCGTTCTTGAGCGCCTGGACGATGAGCGGGGTCCACTTGTCGCCGATCCGCTGGAGCACGACGCGAGACGGGCAACCGGGCTCCATGACATCGAACGGGATGCTTTCCACGAGGTAACCATAGCACTTTGAAGTACTTAGTATCTTCTAGATACTGTTGGTCCCGCAGACAACAGCATCGACCAAGGAGCTTTCATGAAGATCGCCGTCTACGGAGCCACCGGCATGGTGGGGAGCCAGATCGTCGCCGAGGCCGCCCGCCGCGGTCACGAGGTGACCGCCCTCAGCCGGAAGGGCGCCGCTGTGGAGGGTGCCGCCGTCGTCCGCGCGGCTGACCTGGCCGACGTCGAGACGTACCGTTCCGTCGCGAAGGCGAACGACGCCGTCGTGCTCGCGACGTCGCCGGACCGCACCGGCGGCTCCCGGGAGCCTTACCTCGAGGCGCACCGCGCGATCGCCGAGATTCCGACCGAGGCGCGCATCTACCTTGTGGGCGGCTTTGGCAGTTTGCAGAGCCCGGATGGGACGCGCATCAAGGACCTTCCTGATTTTCCCGCGGAGTACAAGGCCGAATCAGACACGGTGTTCCGGGCGTACGAGGCGCTGCGTGGTTCGTCCGCCGGTCTCGACGTGACGGTCCACGCGCCAGCAGCCCTCATCCAGCCCGGCGAGCGGACGGGCAAGTACACGACGGCGGTCGGCGTCCCCGCGGGCGACTTCATCTCCGCCCAGGACTACGCCGTCGCCGCGATCGACGAGCTCGAGAAGCCGCAGTTCCAGGGGAAGATCTTCACGGCCGCGAATTAACACGGTCAACTAGCCCATCCGCGCTAGTACGTCGTCGCGTTCGGCAGGATGACGGGCGGCGACGGCTTCTGGCTGAAGTCGAAGTCGTTCACGAGGCTCCCCAGGAGCGGACTGTCCTCGCGCACGTCCGGGCGGGGATCGGGGCGGCCGTCGGTCGCTGGGTCGAGGCGCTGACCGTGGAGGAAGTCGTCTTCGATGAACTTCACGTATGCGTCTTGGCTCAGCGTCTGATGATCGATGTACCCCTTCTTGGCATACGGGCTGATCACGATGCCCGGGACCCGGAGCCCGTAGCCGTTCTGGTCGACGACGGGAGGCGCCACGTGGTCGTAGAACCCGCCCCAGTCGTCCCACGAGAGGAAGATCGCGGTGCTGTTCCAGTCCGGGCCCGACATGATCGTATTGATGAGGCCCGTCACGTAAGCCTGCCCTGAGCTCACGAGCGCCGGCGGATGCTCGCTCACGGCACTCGTCGGATCGATCCAGCTCACGGCCGGGAGCGTGCCGTTCTTCGCGGCAGAATAGAAGTTCGTGAGCGACTGGATGTTGCCGAGCTGGCCGTCCTGCTTCACCGTGTCGAAGTACGGCAGCGGGTTCCAGATGCCGGGCGTCTTGGCGTTCTGCTTGACCGGTGCGCAGGTCACGGCCGAGTCGTTTTCACAGTCCGGCTCGGTCCCGTTGAACACGTAGTAGCCCCACGAAACCTTCTGCCGGTACAGGAGATAGGTGAGATCCGTCCACGCGTAGTCGGGTGCGGGCCGCGGCGTGGAGGCCTTCTTGCCGAAATCAGGCGGGAGCTGCGGGCCCTGCGGCGCGTTCGTGCAGGACTCGGCGTGGCCCGGGATGCTGCACTTCGCCGACCACTCCGACACCATGTACAGGTGCGAGGGCAGGCTCCACGAGGCGTCCGATTCGAACAGGTGGTCCTGGAGCGTGAAGTCCTTGGCGTACGCCCAGTAGTTCGGGATGTCGCGCGCGTCGTGGTACCCCATGACGTCTGTGCCCTTCGTCCCGGCGCAGTTGGGATCGTTGGCCGCGCAGTTCGACGACGCGTGCTCGGCCTGGGCGATGAACCCGTCCATCTTGCCGCCGTTGATATCGGCCTTCGCATTCGCAACGCTATGCGGGCCGCCGGCGTTGCGGTCCGAGGGGTCATAGTAGGGCCGCACGCAGGTCTTCTTGGCCGGGTCGGGGACACACACCGTGGGAACCCCATCCTGCATCGGGATGCCGTCGGCGCCAGGAAACGTGCCGAAGTAGCTGTCGAACGAGCGGTTCTCCTGCATGATGATCACCACGTGCTTGATCTTGGAGATGCCCGCGGGCGTAGCACTTTCGGGAGGGCGTCCGACGGCGCTGCAGGCGGCGGCGATGAGAAGGACGACGACGGCGAGAGCGGCACTGATGGCGAACCAGCGGCGCATTGCCACAGCCTGCTCCTCCCATCATCTGTAATCCGAGGGGGCACCTGCCGATGAGGGCAAGATACCCCCTCGGGATGGGGACAAGCTGTGACTTTTTGGTTCGAGTCAGTTGGCCGGGTCAGTTGGCCGAGGCGAGCCAGAGGTCGGGGCCGAAGACCTCGTAGTGGATGCGCTGGGCGGGGATGCCGAGCGCGATGGCCTCGGACCGGATCTTCTGCATGAATCCGAGGGGGCCGCACAGGTACAGGTTCGCGTCGGCGGGCACGTCCACGTCGGACAGGCTCATGTAGCCCTCGCGCGCCTCCGTCGCGCCCTCGATCGGGCCGCTCGCCGGCTGCTGGAGCCAGAGGTGGAGTTCGGCGTCGTCGATCTTCTCGATGTCACCGAGCATCTGGTCGCTCAGGGCCCACGCTTCCAGGCTGCGCTCCGCGTGGAGGACGAGGACCTCCCGGTCGGATCCCGCATTCGCGAGGGAGCGGAGGATGGACGCGCTCGGGGTGCAGCCGATGCCGGCCGAGGCCAGCACGAGGGGGCCGTCGCTGTCGTCGAGCGTCACGTCGCCGTACGGGTTCGAGAGCTCGATGATGTCGCCGACCTTGACCCTCTCATGCAGGATCGGGGAGACCTCGCCGCCGTCGTTGTACTTCGTGGTGAACACTCGGCGCTCGGTGGACTCTGCGTCTGCGGAGAGCGAGTACTGGCGGACCTGGAGGAGTCCGTCCTCGACGGGCACGCGCACACTCATGAACTGGCCGGGCTGGCCGGGCGTGACCGGCGTATCGTCTGCGGGCTCGAGGACGAAGGTCACGGTGGTGGCGCTCGAGGCCTTCTTCTCGACGACCTTCCACGGCGCCCACATGACGTTGTTCGCCTGCCGTGCGTAGAGGCCGGACTCGATCTTCATGAGGGCCTCTGCCATGAGCCAGTAGACCTCGGACCAGGCCGCGGCGACCTCGGGGGTGACTGCCTCGCCCAGATCCTCGGCGATGGCCTCGAACAGGTACTTGTAGACGATCTCGTACATGTCCGGAGTGATGCCGAGGGATGCGTGCTTGTGCGCGATGCGGGCCAGCACGGCCTCGGGAAGCGTCCCGGGGTTCTGGACCAGGTGCGTTGCGAACGCTGCGATCGCCCCTGCGAGCGCCTTCCGCTGTTCGCCGTTGGCCTGGTTCGCGCGGCTGAACATTCCGTCCAGGAGCTCGGGGTGGGCCGCGAACATCTTCTGGTAGAAGAGCGGGGTGATCTCCCCGATACGGCTTCCGACGAGCGGGAGGGTCGCTTCGATGATGGGGCGGGCGGTGTCCGAGAGCATGAGGACTCCTCAGGGTTGGAGGTTAATCAAGCATGTTCCGTACTTGATTAGCTCCAAGTCTTCTACGCTTCGTAGAAAACAGCAAAACGATGACGCGTGGCCTTGGACACAGATGGATCGGTCCGCGATTGCTGGCCGAATTTGCTAGACGGGATCCGGCTGCGGGTCGACGGCGCGGGGTGACGAGGCGGCTAGGGGCGAGGGGGCAGAGAGGGCGTCCGCGGGGTTCTCGTCGGCAAGCTCGTACGAGCCCGAGGAAGGCGCGAGGCCGAGCTGCACCAAGACGGGCCCCATCTGCCGGGGGTTCGGGAGCGAGGTGATCTTCACCGCATCGAGTTCCCGGTAGAACGCCTCGCGGGCGCGCCGCAGGGCAGAACGCAGGCCGCACTGGGCCAGAAGCGGGCAGTCCCCGGCCGCTCCGCCCTCGCAATCGGGGAGGTCCTTGCGCTTGTCGAGGGCCCGCAGAACCGAACCGACGGTCGCCTTACGGCCCGCGTCGCTGAGCTGGACGCCCCCGGAACGGCCACGAGTGGATTCGATCAGCCCGAGCTCACGGAGCTTGAGGACTGCCTTGCTCACGTGGTTGTACGGCGTGCCAACACCCTCGGCGATGGCACGCGTTGCGAGGGGCTCTGAGCCGTCGACGGTACTCAGGAGCATGAGGGCTCGAAGGCTGACGTCCTCGAAAGCAGTCATGCGCATTTCGCCAGTGTACGCCGAAATACCCAAACATCCGTTCGCCGAATCGGCGTCTCCGAAGGTGCCCGGAGGCTAGTCGGTGAAGACGAGAGCCTCGTGCCCGTCCGGCTCGACGTCTCCGTAGACGTAACCGGTCGCGGTCATCTCGTACGGGAGGACCGCGGCGAGGAGGCCCCCGTCCCGATGCTCGGCGGCGGCGTGAATGCCGTCCGTGCCGTTCTCGGGGAGGGTCACATCGCTTGCGATCGCCAAGGCGCGGATGTTCTCGCGGCCCTGCTTGAGGAGCTCCACGAGGTCATCCAGCATGGCCTCCGCGTCATAGTCTCCCTCGAGGTCGCCCTCAGTCTCCGGCGACGGCGGGGTGACGAGGACGAGCCGCAACTCGCCGTCGTCGTCCATCGTCACCGCGAAGGGGAGGAAACCACCGTTCTGCTCGAGATGCTCCTGGGCCATGCCCAGCGCGGTCCCGAGCACGTCGTGAAGCTCGCGGAGAACCGTCTCGCCGTCCGAACCGGTGCCAGCGCTCATGCGCGCACGATCGCAAGCACGCTGTCGCGCACCGAGGCGAGGGTCTCGCGGTCCTTGGCCTCACCATTGAACCGGAGGTACGGCTCCGTGTTGGACGGACGGAGGTTGAACCACCACGACCCGTCGGCGGCCGAGAAGGTGGTGCCATCGAGCTCGTCGATCGCGACGTCCGGGCCCTCGTACGCCTCCCGGACACGGGCAACAGCCGCGGCCTTGTCCTCGATCTCCGAGTTGATCTCCCCGGACGAGACATACGGTTCGTATTCGGCGCCGAGCTCGGACAGCGGCTGGTCCTGGCCACCGAGCGCGGCGAGGACGTGCATCGCCGCGAGCATTCCGGTGTCAGCGTTCCAGAAGTCGCGGAAGTAGTAGTGCGCCGAGTGCTCGCCGCCGAACACCGCGCCTTCCTCGGCCATGACCGCCTTGATGAACGAGTGGCCGACGCGTGTGCGGACCGGCCGGCCGCCGTCGTGCTCGACGAGCTCGGGCACGGCGCGCGAGGTGATGAGGTTGTGGATGATGATCGGCTCGTTCTCGCCGCCTGCCCTTGCGCGGGCGATCTCCCGGCGCGCCACGAGGCCGGTGATCGCTGAGGGCGAGACCGGGTTCCCGTTCTCGTCGATCACAAAGCAGCGGTCGGCGTCGCCGTCGAACGCCAGGCCGATGTCCGCGCCGTGCTCGACGACCGCCCGCTGGAGGTCGCGGAGGTTCTCCGGCTCGAGGGGGTTGGCGGGGTGGTTCGGGAACGTGCCGTCGAGTTCGAAGTAGAGGGGCACGATCTCGAGGGGGAGTGCCGGCAGGAGCGAGTCGCCCAGGACGGCGGGCGTCGTCATGCCCGCCATGCCGTTGCCCGCGTCCACGACGACCTTGAGGGGCCGAATGCCCGAGAGGTCGACGAGGCTGCGGAGGTGGGCCGCGTAGTCCGCGAGGACGTCGCGCTCGGCCACGGTGCCGGGGTCCTCGCTCTGGGCGACAGAACCCGCGGCGAGATAGGCCTCCGCTGCCTTCTGGATCTCCTTGAGGCCCGTCTCGGAGGAGACAGGCTGCGCGCCCGGCTTGGCGAGCTTGATCCCGTTGTACTGGGCAGGGTTGTGGCTCGCCGTGAACGTTGCGCCCGCTGCTTTGAGGGCGCCACAGGCGTAGTACAGCTCGTCGGTCGAGATGAGCCCGATCTTCTCGACGTTCCCGCCGCGCGCAGCCGCTCCGCGCGCAAACGCCTCAATGAACTCGGGCGACGAAGGGCGCATGTCACCGCCCACGAGCACGGTCTTCCCGGTGAGGCCGAGGACGTCGACGAATGCAGCCCCCACCGCCTCGACGATGCGCGCGTCGATCGTCTCGCCCACAATCCCGCGCACGTCGTACGCCTTGAAGGATGCCGAAAGGTCGATCTGGGGCGCCTGGCCTGCGGAGGTGCTTACGTTGCTCACGCGCCTGATTATGCCAAACGGCGCGCGGCAGATTGCCAAATGCTCTGCCGAACTCCGGCGGTTTGACGCGCTGACCCCTCCGGCGCCGTACATCAGGCAACACACGACGACGGCGGGATCCCCGCTCCGGGGGAGCCCGCCGTCGTCCGTTGGCCGCTCAGGCCGGATGGTCAGTACGCCTTGACGCGCTGCTCGACGATGAGGTGGATGAGGGCGAAGGTGCCGTCCTCGTCGATCGCGCGGAGGGCGCCGTCGATCGCTGCGGGGACGTCGGCGTCGCGCTCGACGCGGACCCCGTAGCCGCCGAACGCCTGAGCCATGAGCGCGAAGTCCGGGTTCTTCAGCTGGGTGCCGGAGATCCGGTGGGGGTACTGGCGCTCCTGGTGGGAGCGGATGGTGCCGTACTCCTGGTTGTCCATGACGATCACGAGCGGGGTCGCGCCGTACTGGGCCGCGGTCGCCAGCTCCTGGCCGTTCATGAGGAACTCGCCGTCGCCGGCGATGGTGACGATGCGCCGGCCCGGGTTTGCGAGCGAGGCCGCGATCGCCGAAGGCACCGAGTACCCCATGGAGCCGTTGCGCGCGCTGATCATCGACGCGTAGCGCTGGGTGGGGAAGTAACGGTGGGCCCAGTTCGTGTGCTCGCCGGCGCCGAGGGTGATCATCGCGTCCTCGGGCAGGGTCGGAACGAGATTGGCCATGAGGGTGTCCATGCGGGCGGGGCCGTCGGTGGGGGCCGCGGGCGGGAGCTCGGCGAACTTCTCCTGCTGCTCTCGCATCCGCTCGGTCCACGCAGTCCATTCCTCGCGGACGGGCAGGTTGATCATGACCAGATCCCGGACGAACACGTCCGGCTTGGCCACGATCTGGTACGAGACCGGGCCGGAGCGCCCGCGCAGGGACGGGTCGATCGTGACGAGGAAGTTCTTCTTCGCCCAGTCCTGCCGCACGAGGAACCCGTCGGTGATGACGTCGCCGGGGACTGTGCCGACGAAGACCAGGAGGTCCGTCTCCTCGAGGAGGTTGTAGGTCGGCTTGGGGCGGCCGTAGCCGATCGGGCCGACGTAGGACGGCGAGTCGAACGGGATCGTGCCCTCGCAGCGCCATTCGGCGGCGGCCGGGATGTGGTGCTCCTCGAGCCAGTTGGTCAGCGCGCTGGCGCCTTCCTGGGTCCAGTCGTTGCCGCCGACGACGAACAGCGGCTTCTCCGCGGCGAGCAGCGCGCTCTTGAGCGCCTTCCAGTCCGTCACGGTCATGCCGCCGTGGGCGACAGGGATCTTCGGGTGGATCGTGGCGTCGATCTCCTGCTGGATGATGTCCTCGGGCAGGCCGACGACGACGGGCCCCGGCCGGCCGTTCATGGCGGCGAACATCGCCTCGGCGACGATCTCGGAGGCGCGCTCTGCGTGGTCGAGGACCATGACGCGCTTGGCGCCGGTGTCGAACCAGGACTTGATGTCGAACTCCTGGAACGCCTCCCGGTCGCGATGGGCGAACGGGATGAGGCCCACGAAGAGGACCATCGGCGTCGAGTCCTGCCACGCGGTATGCAGCCCCACATGGGCGTTCGCGGCGCCCGGGCCGCGGGTGACCATCGCGACGCCCGGAAGCTGGTTCATCTTGCCGTCGGCCTCGGCCATGTAGGCCGCGCCGCCTTCGTGGCGGCACACGATCGTCTCGATCGGCGAGCCGTGGAGGCCGTCGAGGACATCAAGGAACGATTCGCCCGGGACCACGTAGCTGCGGGTCACGCCGTGGGCTACGAGCGAGTCGACGATGACGTGGCCAGCCGACTTCCTCACGGGGCTGTCGGCCGTAGCCTGAGCATCGGTGGCGGGGTTGGTTTCTGCGGTTAGGCTGGATTCAGAACGGGGCGGCGCCGTTGCCGTCATGGAGAGACATCCTTCTGTTGGCACTGAGAATGGGTGTGATTCCACCGTATCGGGCCGCCGGAACTGGCGGGAGCCAGAAGTGTCAGACGTCACGGGGATACTTGAAAGCATGGTCCGGAGTTCCAGTCACATCGCCCCCGCCCGAGGTTCTATGACGTTTTCTGACAGCGACGCTCCCGGCTCTGACGAGCTGAGGGGGCAGGCGCTCGAGGTGCTCCGGAAGCTCGTGGGCCGCGACGACGCCGCCTTTCATCCGGGGCAGTTCGAGGCCATCGAAGCGCTCGTTGCGCATCGGCGGCGGACGCTCGTCGTTCAGCGCACAGGCTGGGGCAAGTCGGCTGTGTACTTCGTCGCGTCGCTGCTCCTCCGCGCCCGCGGTGCCGGTCCCACCCTCATCGTGTCCCCGCTCCTCGCCCTCATGCGGGATCAGGTCGAAGCAGCCGCGCGCGCCGGGGTGCGCGCCGTCGCCATCAACTCCGCAAACCGGCTCGAGTGGGACGAAGTGCATGCCGCGCTCGCCGAGGATGCCGCCGACGTCGTCCTCATCTCGCCCGAACGGCTCACCAATCCGGCGTTCCGCGAGCAGCAACTCCCCGAGCTCCTGGCGCGCACCGGCCTGCTCGTGGTCGACGAGGCTCACTGCATCTCCGACTGGGGCCACGACTTCCGGCCCGATTACCGCCGAATCGCTGCGCTGATCGACGAGCTTCCGCCGTCCATTCCGGTGCTCGCGACGACGGCGACGGCGAACGCACGCGTCGTCGCCGACGTCGAGGAGCAGCTCGGGGCAGACGTGCTGACGCTGCGCGGCCCCCTCGGCCGGGATTCGCTGCGCCTGGGAGTCCTGCGGATGCCCGATCCGGGTCACCGTCTCGCGTGGCTCCTGCAGCACCTCGGCGACCTTCCCGGGAGCGGCATCATCTATACGCTCACGGTCTCGGCCGCGGAGGACACCGCGCGGCTCTTGGCCAACGCGGGCTACCGCGTCCTCGCCTACACCGGCAAGACCGATCCGGCCGAGCGCGAGGACGCCGAGCGCCTGCTCAAGGGCAACGAGGTCAAGGCTCTCGTGGCGACGTCCGCGCTCGGCATGGGCTTCGACAAGCCGGACCTCGGCTTCGTCGTGCACCTGGGGGCGCCGTCGTCGCCCGTCGCCTACTACCAGCAGGTGGGCCGCGCGGGCCGCGGCGCCGCCCACGCAGACGTGCTCCTACTCCCCGGCGCGGAGGACCGCGAGATCTGGCGCTATTTCGCGACCACCTCGATGCCCGACCGTGCCAAGGCCCACGCCGTCCTCGACGCGCTGGCGGCGGCTGGCGGCCCGCTCTCGACGGTGGCGCTCGAGGCACAGGTCGAACTCCGCCGCACGCAACTCGACCTCCTGCTCAAGGTGCTCGCGGTGGACGGCGCGGTTGAGCGGGTCGGCGGCGGGTGGCGGCACACCGGCGCGCCCTGGAAGTACGACGACGAGCGGTACCGCCGGATCGCCGCGGCCCGGGAGGCGGAGCAGACCGCGATGGTCGCGTACGAGGAGACCTCCGCGTGCCGGATGGAGTTCGTGACGACGCAGCTCGACGACGAGACCGCTGCTCCGTGCGGCCGCTGCGACAACTGCGCGGGGAGGTGGTTCCCCACCGAGGTGGACCCCGGGCTGCTCGAGAGGGCGGGGGAACAGCTCCGCCACTCGGGTGTGCCGATCGAGCCTCGCGCCCAGTGGCCGAGCGGAATGGACAAGCTCGGTGTCCCTGCCAAGGGCCGCATTCCGGCTGCCGAGCAGCTTTCGGAGGGACGCGTCCTCGCACGCCTCACAGATCTTGGGTACGGGGGAGCGCTGCGCGAGCTCTTCGCTGCCTCCGCCTCGGACGGCGAGGTGCCCGCGGGGCTTCGGCCCGCCGTCGTCGAACTCCTCGCAGGCTGGGCCCGCGGGGACGGGGCGAACGGGCCATGGAGCGGCGCGGGGCGGCCGGCGGGGGTGATCGCGATGCCGTCGGCGACGCGACCTCGGCTCGTCGAATCGCTCGCCCGGGGCATTGCCCAGGCCGGTCGGCTGCCCTATCTCGGGGCGCTCTCTCGGACCCCCGCCGCCCGGGCGGGCCAGGCGGGCGGGAACTCGGCGTTCCGGCTCGCGTCGGTGTGGTCCGCGTTCGACGTCGGCCCCGAGCTCGGCGCTGCCGTCGTCGGGCTGGGCGGGGCTCCCGTGCTGCTCGTGGACGACCTCGTGGACAGCCGCTGGTCCCTGACCGTCGCGGGACGGCTCCTGCGCCTTGCGGGGGCCGGGCCCGTGCTGCCCCTCGCGCTCGGGCAGGCTGGGTGACCCTCCGGCCTTCCCTTGCGCCGTCACCTCCGCAGGGTGGGGTGGCTCGCTTTGCGTCCGTCCGGTCGTTCTAGGTACGCTTGGGGAGCTAGCGATAGCAAGGAGACGTGCCAGAGCGGCCGAATGGACTTCACTGCTAATGAAGGGTCCGGGGAAACTTGGACCGGGGGTTCAAATCCCCCCGTCTCCGCATCGTGAACGCCCCCGGTTCTGCACCGGGGGCGTTCTGCTTTGTCGCCCCCCGGCGTGTGCCGGGGTGCCGTTCCGCGTTCGTGGCGGCCCCGTTCGGCCTTCGCGCCGGGGTGCCGTTCGGCCCTCCCACCCGCGCCCGTATCCCCCTCCCACCCGCGCCCGTATCCTCCTCCCACCGACGCCCGGGGTGGTGTCTGGCGGAGGAAGTCACCTTCTCGCACAGAAGTCACCCTCAAGAGCACTTCTCCGCGACAAGGTAACTGCGCGGACGCCCACCGCGCCTCGTCGGTTGCAAAAAAGGCTGCGACGGGCGTGCTTTTCAGCGAGGCAGAGTAGGTGACGCGAGCTCGAGTTGTAAACGAGCCCATCTTTATGCCGAGACGTCCGACACGACCCGGCGTCGCCCCTCCGGAACTGCAGCGTGCATCAGGAGTGGCGAAGGGCAACTATCCAGCCGACAGAGTTGGTGAAGCGCTCCCCCTCAAGGGCGGGGTCGGCATGATACTGGGCGAAGATTCCCAAAGTCGCTTCTCCCGATATTCCCAGCGCGGAGCAATCGACCGAATACCGACTGCCGTGATAAAGCGTTTCTCTCGTCACGAGATCGCTTGCGACGAGATCGATCATCGCGTTGGGAGGTCCAGCCGGGTCGATCTCAGACTGCTTTCCTAGGAATACCGAAAGCTCGAACGCTGCGGGAGCCACCACCGACGAAAGCTCGAGTGACAGTCGCTCGGACCCAACGATAGACCCGAATTTTGACAGGTCTTGCGAATTGTCCTTCGCGGATGCGGGGAGTCCCGGAGACTTCCAGTCCACGGCAGTGTGCGGAATCAGTGATGGTCCGATTCTTAGGGTGGGCGGGTGTGTGTCCACCCCCGGATGTTCACCCAGTTCCACTCGTGACTCCACCGCTCTCGGTTCGATTCGTACGCCCGGCTGCGCAGTTCCCAGACAGGTCTTACCCCCGCAGCGACCGCCACAGGAACGCCTGGCTCCGCGCCTGGAGTGCCGCCGCCTGACGGTTGTTCGAAGCACCGGCGTGGCCTCCTTCGAGGGCCTCGTGGTACCAGACGTTCGGGATGCCCATCGCGAGCATGCGTGCAGCCATCTTGCGCGCTTGGACGGGACCGACCCTATCGTCGGACGTCGCGGTCCAAATGAACGTGTCCGGATAATCGACGCCGTCGCGCAGCAGATGGTACGGCGAGAACGTTTTGATGAACTCCCACTGTTCGGGCACGTCCGGGTCGCCATACTCAGCGATCCACGAGGTTCCAGCCGAGAGCTTCGTGTAACGGCGCATATCGAGGAGCGGAACGCCGCATGAGATGGCGCCGAAGAGGCCGGGGTAGTTGACGAGCATGTTCCCCACGAGGAGGCCGCCGTTCGAGCCACCTGTGCAGCCGAGGTGCGCGGGCGAGGTCACCTCGCGGCGGATGAGGTCGCGCGCGACGGCGGCGAAGTCCTCGTAGGCGCGGTGCCGGTTCTCCTTGAGGGCCGCCTGGTGCCAGGCCGGCCCGTACTCGCCCCCTCCGCGGATGTTGGCTACGACGTACACGCCGCCGCGCTCGAGCCAAGCTCGGCCGATCACCCCGCTGTACGCCGGCGTCCGTGAAATCTCGAATCCGCCGTAGCCGCTCAGCTGAGTGGGATGACTCCCATCGAGCTCGAGGTCCTTGGGGCCCACCTGGAAGTACGGCACCTGCGTCCCGTCCTCCGATGTCGCAAAGTGCTGCTCAACCAAAAAGCGGCTCTCATCAAAGAACGACGGCGCCTGCTTGACCTGCTCGTGACTCCCTCCGATGCTCCCACGGAGAAGCGTCGTCGGCGTGAGGAACCCGGTCGCGATGAGCCAGTAGTCGTCGCCTGCCTCGGGATCTTCATCGTCGACCGCGTGGCTTTCCACAAGGTGCAGTGGCGGGCACGCGTCCAGCTCCTCGGCGGTCCAGTCGGCCGAGGGCGGCGTCGGTGGCGTGAGGACGCGGATCTCCGACGACACGTCGCGGAGGAGATTCACGAGCAGGTGATTCCGCGTCCAGCTCCACGACTGGAGCGAGGTGTGCGCATCGGGGGCGAAGAGCAGCGTGAGGTCCCGGGATCCACCCAAGAAGGCCTCGAAGTCGGCGGCAAGCAGGGAGCCGCCGCGATGCACCGTTCCCTCCACCTCCCAGTCGCGCTGGGGCCGGAACAGGAGCCACTCGCGGTGAAGGTCGATGTCGACATCAGTCGGCACGGGAATCTGCTGCCACGCACCGTCGCGCCACACCGAATGCTGGACATCGAAGAAGCTGATCCGGTCGCTCGCGATGAGCCGCTCGAATCCGGGGGTGTCGTCGAAGCCGCCGCTCGCCATGAGGTGGTCGGCGGGCACTTCGAAGATGACTTCGGCGTCCTCGAGCGCGATGCCGCGCGGGAGCTTCCGCACGATCCGCGGGTACGAGGACATCGTGACAGCATCGGTGCCGAGCGTCGATGAGACGATGAGCGTGTCGGCGTCGAGCCAGTCCGCACCGCCCTTCGCCGCGGGCAGCGAGAAGCCGCCCTCCTCGGCGGAGACGAAGGCTCGGTCTTCGACGTCGTACTCCCGGAGCGCCGAGGCATCGCCGCCGTCGGGCGACAGCCGCACGACACAACGGCGCCACGACTTGCCGTCCTCGGGCCGGAGGAAGCTCGCGCCAGCCCAGACCCACTCGACCCCCTCGTTGGCGGCGAGCGCATCGACGTCGAGCAGGACCTCCCA